>JAWLDF010000092.1:0-2520 GCA_041686735.1 Bacilli bacterium | reverse complement strand
GGTATAAGCATAATTTGATTGCGTCAGGCTGAGCACGTCCCGTTCATTCGTTTTTATTTCATAAAACCCGTACATTTCGGTGTTTCCCTCGATTTGAACGTTTGCCTGTTCATTGATTAACTGTCGAACCTGGGTGACAATGGCACGATTAATTTTTTCCTGGACATAAGGGTCCGGCAGACCGACTACCCTCGGATAATAAATTTGTGTGTTCGGCGGCACGATATAAGGAACGGTCTGGATATTTACAGGAAATCTGGTCAGGACCATCACCATGGAACCCACTCCCTCGAGACTATTTTATGGTCATCATATGCAGAGGAATGGGTTATGGTTATTCGTCTATTTTGCTGATCGAATTTGAGTTACAGTAATAGAAATATGAATTCATTATTGATAAATTATTCAATGTTGTATATACTTAGCATGCTAAATTATATACGGAAATGGAGTGTAAAATATGACAGGAAATCGTCAGGTTTTTTCAAAACACTTTAACATAGAGGAAATTACCCGAGGTGTCTATGCCGCAATCGCGATTGAAGGCCAGGGCGCAATGGGAAATACAGGTATCATTGATTTAGGAGAAAATGTTTTGATTTTTGATACCTTTAATACACAGCAAGCTGCGGAAGATCTGAAGATGGCTGCAGAAGAACTAACCGGGCATCAGGTTCAATATGTAGTTAATAGTCACTGGCATGGAGATCATATTCGCGGGAATCAAGTATTTGCTTCCTCAATCATCATATCATCGACTAAAACATTGGAATTGATGAGCAGTTTACACCCAGATCGTATTCAACGACAAAAAGCGATGCTGCCCAAATTAGATGAGGACTTAGCTTCTTTAAGGGAAAAGATGGGGAGGGAAGAGAATCATAAAATGAAGCAACAGCTTTTATTACAAATATCATTTTTAAAGGAAATAGGTCTTTCACTGCCTGATCTTGTTCTCACTCTACCGAATCTAACCTTTGATTCCAGTCTTACCATTCATGGAACTACCAGAAAGGTACAAGTAATATCTATGGGAACTGCTCATACTCAATGTGACTCAATATTATATTTACCGGATGAGCGGATTGCGTTCACAGCAGATATTCTCTCTATAGATAATCATCCGGCATTAATAGACGGAGAGCCTGATAATTGGGTCAAAGTATTAGACCAATTAAAGAAAATTACCATTTCAACAATTGTACCCGGACATGGCCCGGTTGGAAAAGTAGATTCAATAGAAAATATAAAAACATATATACAGGACCTTTCTCATAGGGTGGAACAATTTACAAAACAAGGAAATCCAATTGATTTATTAGAAAAAATTGAAATGCCGGCATATTGTCAAGGATGGAATGCAGAGCCTGTCTTTTATCAGAATCTTCGTTTTCTTTATGAAAAGTTGAAGTCAAGGGAAATATATTGATGTCTTAATCAATAATGCCGCAATCGACATTTTTAAATTCTTTGAAGAAAAGAATATAGAAGAAACAAGAAAAGAGTTTGAGGTTAATTATTTTGGATATATATACCATTCATGCTGTCCTTCCTCAGATGAAAAAGCAGGGCAAAGGAATAATCTATAATGTAAGCTCCGGTGTGGGGATAACCGGCTTTGAAAGACTATATGGTTATGCTTCAACAAAAGGAGCGATAGAAGCACTTACAAGATCTTTGTCTATTGAATTTGAACCATATAACATATGTGTGAATCTGATTCATCCTCCGTTAATGAATACAAGGTCTGCATCTCCACTGGGAGTTCCGCAACAAATTATGGAAGACCCCAGAATAATTGGTAAGAAAATAGCCAAAAAAATTTTATCTAATCAATCATTCATTACCCCTAATTTTAAAACATCGCTGTTCGTGTATTTTTCTAGAAGATATCCAAAAGCAATTGGCAAGCTAATGAGTAAATTGGCGAAGAGGAGTGTATAGTATGACATTCATTCAACTTAAAAGAATAGGTTTGACTTTTGGGATTTTTCTTTTCTTTGCAATTCAGAAAATCTTAAAGGTTGGTCTCTCAAATAGCACAGGATTAGTACAGTCCATTTCCCATCAATGATTTCCACTGTTTTTTCTAACGGACAAAAACTCATTTTTATCTCTCCCTGTTTCCAAATTGAAACTATCTTACAAATAAGTGCGTACTTCCCAAAAGTTTCATGTGTAAATATGATTATAAAATTGAAAAAAGGAGATGCGTACTAATGAAGGATGTTGTAGTTACAAATTTCGGTGGTCCCAAAGTCTCAAGAGAATGACTGGGCATACCATGATAGCTATTTTGGTGAAAGTGATTTTATTGGGCAGGAGGTCGTTTACTTTAAATCCAGGCCCGTCTGGGCGATGAATTATTATGGATATATACTGGATACGAACTTGATTACCGCACCGGAAGCAGGAAAAATAATCATGAGCAGT
This sequence comes from Bacilli bacterium, assembly GCA_041686735.1. Classification (GTDB taxonomy): domain Bacteria; phylum Bacillota; class Bacilli; order JACDOE01; family JACDOE01; genus JAWLDF01. The sequence goes on along the minus strand of JAWLDF010000092.1, from coordinate 87 downwards.
TTAACAAAGATGTATTCAGAAGGACGATTTCTCGGTGGTTTCATTAACGAAGAGTACGGTTTACGGTATGAAGATAAGAGTGAAGGA
>JAWLDF010000091.1:0-2564 GCA_041686735.1 Bacilli bacterium | reverse complement strand
CATCCGTAAGACAGCAGCCTGGATAAACAGGATCATCATGGGTCCGGTTGCCGACAGGGTGGCGGCAACCCCCGAACTGACAAACTGTTCCGCCCAGTACAAAGTTGAAAACATACCGAAGGTTAATGCGATTCCCGTGAACAGCATTTCTTTTCGCAAAAGAAGGGACCATTCCGTTTTTCCTCTCCATTTCATGAAAACAAACAGAATCAGTCCTCCAAGCAAAAAACGGAGCCCCGCCGACATAAATGGCGGTGCCCCGGCATCCATACCGATTTTAATGGCCAAAAAAGTTGTTCCAAAAATGAGACACATTGTCACATAATTGATAAAAACCATCTCTCTTCCTCCTTTTTCGTTTATTATAAAAGGATAAGGACAGAACAGAAGGGATAAAACAGAACAGTTTCAAGTCGCAAATCAGGTATGATAGGAAAAGGGGGTGAGAAAGATGGCGATAAGCAACAGGCATTACCTGCATGAAGAGGTGTATGATTATATTGTAAACAGGATAAAGCGGGGAGAATGGAAGGCCCATGACAGGCTCCCGTCTGTCCGGGACCTTGCCCGGGAATTGAGGGTGCACCGACTGACGATTTTTAAAGCCTACACAAGATTAAAACAGGAAGGCAAGGTGTATGTAAAAGAAAAATCCGGATATTTCGTTCACCCGGATACAGCAGGCTTTGAACATGAGTCCGGTCACATTCTCTCTCCCCATTTGCAAAAGAATCTGATGTCGGAAATTCATGAAATCCCGGTGACGTATCAGTTTTCGCTGGCACTGATTGACCCGGGCTTACTTCCCAACACTTTTTTGGCCGAGCATGTAAAAAAAGTGATGGATCTCTACCCTAAAGTTCTCGGAACCTATTCCACCGTTCAGGGGGACGCGGAATTGAGAGAGGTCCTTGCCCGATATTTTTCGGAGCGGCACGGGTTATACGTCCGGGCAGATGAAATGCTGATTACTTCCGGTGCACAACAGGCCATCTATTTGATCGCCCAGGCTTTTATCAAACCAAGAGATACCATATTAATCGAACGTCCCACGTACAGCCCGGCAATGCAAATTTTTCAACATCAAAACGCGAACGTGATCCCGATCGAGATCACGTCGGAAGGATATGATCTGGAATATGTAGAAAGAATGATGAAACAGCACAAACCGCGCTTATTTTATCTAAATCCCACTTTTCATAATCCGACCGGCTATACCCTTCCGGTTGAACAGCGAAAACACCTCGTTGAACTGGCGGAAACCTATCAATGCCTGATCGTGGAAGACGACTCTTTTTATGATATGTATTTTGATCAGGAACCTCCCGCTCCCATTTTTCATTATGATACGGGGGGATACGTCCTTTATATCCGGAGTTACAGCAAATATATTGCACCGGGGCTGAGGATTGCGGTGTTAACGAGCAGAAGCCCGTTAATGAAGGATCTGTTAACAGTAAAATCACTGGCGGACAACGGAACCCCTTTAGTGAATCAAAAAATGTTCCTGCACTACTTTACTTCAGAAAGAATGCAGCAGCATCTTGAAAAGCTGCGCATTGCCCTGAGCATACGCAAGGAGATCATGGAGGAAACGCTTGATCCCACAGGCTGGCACTGGAGCAGTCCCGCCGGCGGATTAAATTTGTGGGTCAAACTTCCCGACGAAATTTCCGTTGCTCTTCTGCTATCGAAATGCATTGAACGGTCGATTTCATTTGTGCCCGGCGCCATCTGTGATCCCCTTAACCGCATGGATTCATGGATTCGGCTGAGTTATTCGTTTGTGAGTGAAGGGAAACTGGTGGATGGAATGAAAGAACTGGTGTCGGTGGCGGAAAGTTTAAAAAATCACTAAGCTGGAAAGGAGCAGGATCATGAATTTTAACTTAAAAGAGGCAATCGAAGTGTTGGAGCGCACTCCCGGGACAATCGAACATTTTTTAACCGGTTTATCTCAAGGATGGTTGCAATGTCGTGAGGGGGAAGGAACCTGGAATGTCGCCGAAGTGGTGGATCACTTGATCGAGGGGGAAATCACCAATTGGATTCCCCGGCTGCAAATCATTCTGGGTGATGATAAAAATAAAACGTTCCCCGAATTCGACCGTTTTAGTCACCTGAAGGGAAGTTCCGAGAGGACAATGGAAGAAAAGCTTGCTGAATTTAAACATCTTCGCAGTGAAAATGTGTTGAAACTTAAAGGACTGTTAGGGTCAGATGCTGAGTCCAAGTTGGAAATGACCGGGATTCACCCGGCCTTTGGTGAAGTGAAGTTAAGAGAGTTGATCTCCACCTGGGTGGTGCATGATTTAACGCATATGGCTCAGATCGTAAGGGTGATGGCAAAGCGATACCGTGAAGATGTCGGGCCGTGGGTTGCGTATCTAAGGGTTTTGAAAGGGTAAGAGAATCATTAAACTTTTAATTGATTCAAGTATGTGTTAATTTCCCGTTTACTCTTCAGCGCAATCACCTTCTTACCCGACTTTTCAAGGTCCCGTAATATGTCTGCCATTTTTCTTTTGCGGGAATGGTATGTGGTCAGGATGAATTTAATGAAT
>JAWLDF010000090.1:0-2814 GCA_041686735.1 Bacilli bacterium | reverse complement strand
GTTATATTTTGCATACAAATCAAATCTTTTCATTGTATAGTACAAAAATAGCAGCAATATGTATTATTATAGAGAAATTCTTATCTATTTGGTAATATTGTAGACGTCAAGTAACTTTTTACAATTTTCGATCAATAACTTTTTACACCTAATTTTTTACAAAAATGGTTTTGCGATGCTTCAATCTGTAACTGTCACCATCCAGATTTAAGACTTCACATTTATGCACTATACGGTCTAAAATGGCCGTTGTAATAGCAGGGTCTCCAAGAAGCTCGCCCCAATCTTCCGGTCCCTTATTCGATGTTATAATGATTGAGGTTTGTCCGTAGAGTTTATTAATAAGTTGAAAAAACAGATTCGCTTCATGCTTTTCCATTGCCATAAACATTAGATCATCAATAATAACCAGATCTGATTCAACAATCCGTTTGTATCTCGCCCTAGATGTCCTTAAGACCTCTTGAGTCTTAAGAATATATACTAGGTCATTCATTGTTACAAAATGAACCTTATAACCACTATTAATAGCATGAATGCCAAGTCCTATTGAAATCATAGTTTTGCCAACTCCGGTGGGGCCAAGCAGGATTAGATTGTAACCCTGCTCGATCCAGCTAAGCTCCTTAAGTTGATTAAATTGCCGCTTACTTAGTGAAGACTGTTCATTCAAATCAAATTCATCAAGTGTCTTGTATTCCGGGAACGAAGCATGCTTTAAACGTCTTTCAAAACGCTTTTCCTCACGCCCCCTAATCTCACATTGTAAAAGCCCTTCTAAAAACTTCTCATAGGATATGGATTGGTCTAATGGTATATTTAATAACTCTTCAATTTGCCCTGCAGCATTATGAAGATTCACTGTTTTGAGCATTGTTTTAAGACTGTCAATTGTAGCTTGCATTATCGTTTGCCTCCTAAAGCGTTAATATATTCCGACATGTCACGTATTTTAGGGGTGACTTTAATTTTTTCAAGATTCTCCTGTGTCAGCGACGATATTTTTATATCAAAAGCGTTATCTGTATCATGCTTGTCTTTCTGGTAGTGACTTATGGCATCCTGAAAGTCTGTAGCTCTATAGAGCCTGTTTTTTACGCAAAAATCCAAGGCCTTATCCATGACTTCCAATGGAGCATCCTTAATAGCTTTCTGAATTAGTAGAACCTGATCTCGTATATACCTGGGCTTTTCAGAACGAATAAATTCCATGAAAATTCTTGCCTTATTAGGGTCGGAAAACCTGTCAGCTGTTTGATTAATTAAGGCTGGAATTTTTCCACTCTTATCCCGTTTATGATCATTATTTTTTACGATATTTCCTTTATCCACAGGTACTTTGAACTGGCCAAGCTTTTTATCTGTATCAAGTTCTAAAATTACCAGTTCATTATTATCTGTGTAACTTATCTTTACATATGTATGAGGCCCTTTGTATGTCCCTTTTGGAACAGTATATCGGTTTCCTCTAATGGGAACTGTATTGTCTTTTCGTACTTGATAGGTTAAACTTAATGTAGGTGTATTAAATTTAATTTTGTCAAGTACCGGTCTTAAGTATTTTTTCTCTTGAATGAATACTTCAGCCGGTATTTTTCTTGTAGTTCCATGTATTTTCCCGTTTCCACGCCTTTGGAGCCAGCTTAGGCAATCCTCATTCCACTGGTCGATATTGTAGAATGTACGATATTGGGCGTAATTGTTTTTTACGAAGTCTACTACTTTTTCAATTTTTCCCTTGCTTTCCGGATCTGCCTTCCTACACATGTACACCCTGAACTTTCGTTTTTGGAGATACCTGGCAAACGCTTGAGTATATACTAAATCGCCGTGATTTTCACTTGTTAAAATCAGATGATCTTGATCATATACAATTTCTTCAGGCATACCCCCATAAAATTCAAAAGCATTTTCATGTATCCTGATAATATCATTAGTGCTAAAGGGTCTATCCTGCCATTCACAATACTTATGTCTGGAATGAGATAGGACAAAGCACATGACATAAAGCCTAATTTCTCCCTGCATATTTTTCGGTACTTTTATGGTGCCAAAATCAACCTGCATCTGTTTACCCATGGGAAGTTCATCAACTGCTACATATTCTCTTACCCTTGTTGTCTTTGGTATGTCATATTTCTGTCGTAGAATACGGATATACCGTCTCAATGTACCTTCGGAAAAGGGCAGTGTTTTAAACCTTTCTTCCAGCCAATCAAATATCTGTGATGCCGATATATCAGGAAATTCCTTTAACCAACATAGTATATCTTCCTCAAATGGTTCAGGCTTTTTGCGACGCTCCTGCATTCCACATAAATATTCATCAAATTCATCCGGAGACATAGCAAGATATTTGTCCAAAGTTGGTCGGCTGATTCTCATTTTTCTTGCTATTTGAGACTTTTTAAGTCCCATCTTAATGAGTTGATTTATTTCAGTATACATACGCCATCCTTCTTCTGTTTTCAAAGATCATTCTCCTTTCAGTATTTTTCAAACTAATTATACTGAAAGGGCTATTGAATTTCATCATGTGACAGTTTTGATTTTGAAGTAGATTTTTCTGAATTGATAAAAAGATGTCTTTTACCTGCGCTGCTAATATGAAATGAAATTTAATTTCCAGCAATTGAATTATCCTATTTACAAATACCGGTAAAAACCGTAAAATCTTATTGACCGAAAACTGTCAATTTTATTTTATCATTTACAAATATTAGGCTAAAATAAGCCAATATAGCAGTTATGTACGATATAGTAATATTTAAATTAACATAACAATATGATATAAATAGTATATAAAAGTCAAAG
>JAWLDF010000089.1:0-3018 GCA_041686735.1 Bacilli bacterium | reverse complement strand
TTCAACCAGCCCCATGTAGGTTTCAGCTGAAGCCTGTACGCGGTCGGCCGGGAAACATACTTCCGTACCGCCACCGAGGGTCATTTGAAAAGGTGCGGCAACCACCGGTTTCTTGCTGAACTTCACTTTAGTGAGAATGCTCTGGAACTGTTTCACCATCAGGTCGAGTTCGAACCAGTTCTCATCCTGGGCTTCCATCAACATCAACATGATATTGGCACCGACACAAAAGTTTTTACCCTGATTGCCGATGACCAGGCCTTCATGATTTTTTTCGACCTCATCTATGGACCAATCGAGCAATTGCATGATATCGACACCGATGGCATTGTTGGGCGAATGGAACTCGAGACAGACTACGCCGTCGCCGAGGTCGATCAAACTGGCACCGGCATTCTTTTTAATGACTCGATTCTGTTCTTTCAATTGAGCCAGATTGATCACTTCCGGCTTCTCTTCCATTTCTTTATAGTCATTCACAAAGTAGAACCGGGTTTTGCCTTCTTCTTTTTGATAGAAACGGGTTTTTCCGGAGGCAAGCATCTGTTCGACCCACGTGGGAATGTTCTCCCCTTCTTCTTTCATGCGGGCCACTGATTGTTCCACTCCGATCGCATCCCAATATTCAAATGGGCCCAGTTCCCATCCGAATCCCCATTTCATGGCACGGTCGACGGAAACGATATCGTCGGCGATTTCCGGAATCTTGGCTGCTGAATAGAGCAACACTTTTTTCAGCACATTCCAGGTGAAGCGGCCGGCGTCATCCTTTGCATATATCATCGTCTGTAATTTTTTATCCCATCCTTTGGCCGCTTTTGCTGCCTCAATCGATGCCGCTTTCATTTTTTTGCGCGGCACATATTCCAGGGTGTTGTAATCCAGCGTGAGGATCTGTTTTCCTTCCGCCGTCTTTTCCTGTTTATAAAATCCCTGACCGGACTTGCTTCCCAGCCAGCCGTTCTCCACCATTTTTTTGATAAAAGGAGGAATGGTGAACACTTCTTTCTCCGCGGGATCCTCTACCTGCTCGCGCACATTATCGGCCACGTGAACATAGGTATCGAGTCCGACCACATCAAGGGTGCGGAAGGTTGCGCTTTTCGGACGTCCCAGCGACGGACCGGTGACGCTGTCCACTTCATCGACGCGCAGGCCCATTTCCATCATTTCCTGCACGGTGACCTGCAGTCCGTAAATTCCGATGCGGTTGGCAATAAAGTTGGGTGTGTCTTTGCAAAGTACCGTTCCTTTACCCAGCTTGTTTTCGCCGAAACGCATCATAAAATCGACGATTTCAGGAGATGTATGTTGAGAAGGTATAATTTCCAGTAATTTCAAGTATCGGGGCGGATTGAAAAAATGGGTGCCGAGAAAATGCTTTTGAAAATCTTCGGATCTTCCCTCGGCCATGGCGTTGATGGAGACACCCGATGTATTGGAGCTGACGATGGTACCCGGACGACGATGTTCATCCACGGTGGCGAACAGCTTTTTCTTAATCTCCAGATTTTCGATAATGACTTCGATGATCCAGTCGGCTTCCTTTAATTTATCCAGATCATCTTCCAGGTTTCCTATGGTGATCAGGTCGGCAACCGATTTTTCAAAAAGGGGAGCGGGTTTTTCTTTAAACAGGCGCGCTTTCCCCTGGGCTGCCATGCGATTGCGTACCTGAGGATCATCGAAGGTTAACCCCTTCTTTTTCTCTTCTTCCGTTAATTCCCGGGGAACAATGTCCAGCATGTAGACAGGGATTCCCACGTTAGCAAGGTGTGCTGCGATACCGGCACCCATCACGCCGGAGCCAATCACCGCAACTTTCTGAATATTTCGATCCAATGACATTACCTCCTTTTCATCTTATGGTAATCAAACGGGTTCCCTTTCTTGAATGAATACTCATTCATTTTTTTCTTACCTCTATGATAAAAGAAAAATGGAAATACATCAATGGCCTTTTTTTCATAACGACACATCCCCCCTTATATCATTTTAGTGAACAGGCCCGGAGATATGTATCCACGCTGTGTATAAATTTTTTTCGTCGTTTTTCACCAGTTGGTAGGAGAGTTTTTCATCATACTCGCAAAATTTAAACATTATTATTTGTTTCTGTACCTTCTCAATTTGAAAGCGGGGTTTTTCAGTTTTAATATACAAAAAAAATCAAGAAATGTTATATTATAAAAACATGAAATTTACTTTTTGGCAATAGAATCTATACTCTTGTGATTTATTTAATCTACTAAAGTGGATATTCTCATATTTATATCTATTTTTCGAATTTAAAGGAATGATTTTATGTTTTATTTTAAAGTGAATGACAGTATAAAATTAGAACTGATTCAACATGATAAAAAAGAAGAATTGTATGAACTGATTGATCATAGTCGTGAACATCTGAGAAAATGGTTACCCTGGGTCGACAAACGGAAATCACCTGCAGATTTAGACCCAATCATAGAAGAATGGATCACCAACTATGCAAAATTTAAAGGATTTGATGTTGCCATAAACTACAATGGAAAAATCGTTGGCATGATCGGAGCTCAAATAGATAACAACAATAAATCTGTTAGTTTCGGTTATTTTTTATCCAAACAAGCAGAAGGTAATGGCATAGTAACCGTTTCTATAAAAAAATTGATTGAATATTTTTTTACAGAACTCAGTTTTAATAGGGTAGAAATTATTTGTGCTCAGGGAAATAAAAAAAGTCAAGGTATCCCTGAAACGCTTGGATTTGAAATTGAAGGAACAAAAAAAGAGGCACAATTTCTCAATAATCGTTTTGAAGATCTGGTTATATTCAGTTTGTTAAAAAAGGGTTGGAAAGGGTATAGCTAAGGGATTGCCCAGAGAGCAATCCCTTTTTACATTTGCATTTTGGAATCCGTATTATTTAACGAACAAAAACTATATAGCCCCCTAATCCATTTGGACACTCCGACCACTTCATATAAAATAAAAATAGTGGGAGGAAGAACTCATGAAACGACGGTTTCGATGTCCGAT
>JAWLDF010000088.1:0-3150 GCA_041686735.1 Bacilli bacterium | reverse complement strand
CACATTAGATCGGTCTCTGGAAGGATGGGTCCCCGAACAAATTATTCAGGTCCAGGGAGAATCAGGGATCATCCTGGAAGATTATACGGCAAAAGAGCTCAATGTGAACATAGGAGAAAAGGTGATTGGTTTGAGGAAGTTAAACGGCTGGATCTGGTGTGAAAAGGAGAGTAACGGAGAAGCCGGCTGGGTACCGAGAGACCATTTAAAGATGGACAAGTAGAAACATCATTTTCGAGATTACTAAGCAATTTAGAGGGAGCCAAAATCAATGGAGTATTTTATAAAGGGACTGGTGATCGGTTTTGCTATTGCAGCTCCTGTGGGACCGATCGGGATTCTATGTATTCAGAGATCTTTGATACAGGGCAAGATGCACGGGGTCATATCAGGGATTGGAGCGGCAACGGCGGATGCTGTCTACGGATTTATTGCTGCTTTTGGATTGACCGTCATCTCCAACTTTTTGATCAGCCAGAAAATCTGGTTTCAAATCATCGGCGGATGTTTTTTATGTTACCTGGGAATACGCACTTTCTTCTCCAGGCCTACTGAGAATGGGAGCGAGATCAACAAAGGAAGTCTAATTACGGCCTACACATCAACCATGTTTCTGACAATCACCAACCCGATGACGGTTCTCAGTTTCATGGCTATTTTCTCCGGGCTTGGGCTCGCGGCGGAAAACAGAAGCTTGATTTTTTCCGTGCTTCTGGTGCTGGGTGTGTTTGCAGGATCGGTTTTATGGTGGGTTCTTTTAAGTTTGGGAGTAACCTTGATAAAAAAGAAGGTTAATGATCGATTTATGATTTGGATCAACCGGTCATCGGGACTGATTTTACTTATTTTTGGGTTGATGGCTGTGTATTATGCTTTTACTTAGCGCAGTCTGTTAAAGAAAGGAAGGCAAACCAATATGTCGTTATTAAATAGAATCATTTTTGATCATCCGATTGCCACCGGGATTACATTGCTACTCATTGCATTGTTTTTCAGACTGATCGATATTTTTGTATTGAGACTGGATGAAAAATTGGGAGAAATTATCCTGTCGAAGTTTCTGGGTTTTGTTATGGTCATCTTATTCGTCACCATTTCTGGTCTCGGTTTAAAGAGTATCGGACTTCATGCGGAATCACTTTTAAAAAGTTTACTCATTGGAGCGGTTATTACGATATTCGCTATGTTTCTGGGGTACCTGGCGGAATATATATTTCTGTATCTAAAAGGGATGAATCCAACCATTTTTTTTGATGCAATCGATCCCAAAACCGGAGCTTCCGGGGGATTTCGCTTCGGGTTATGGCTGTTTTTTGGAAACATAATCAATTCATTTATGGAAGAAGGTTTGTTTCGAGGGGTACTGCTTGGACTGTTTACAATTCAATTATCCGTTGCGAAAGCGAACTGGTTTCAGGCTTTTCTATTTGGCGGATGGCATTTGCCCTGGGTTCTAAAAGGGATTGGAGCAGGTCAATTCAAAAATGTATGGGAATTAGCTTTTGGGACTGTCGCAAACTTTGTACCGCAAATGTTTATGGGAATGGTATGGGGATATTTATATATTAAGACCAACAGTCTGTGGGTACCATGGATTTCGCACACGATTACAAATTCTTCCTTGAACTTTTTACATATAAAAACTGATCACGGTGTGGATGAAGCGATTGCGGTCAGAATGGTGATATTTGTAGTGGTTATGTTGATGGGAATGCAATTGATGAACAAATTGAGCAATTGGATGAATATGAATGAGTTAAAACTCTGGCAATAGCAGGTGTGCATTATGATTCTGCCTGTTTTTCTTTTAAGCGGTTTTCTAAGATCTGGATCATGAACAAAAAGTGTTCTGCCTCACGAACGACGTGGTCTGCCAGTAGCGGATTAATTACATTGCGGATCTGGCATGTTTTGATTAACTCGAGTCCGGCTTTTTTAAAGTCTCGTAATTCCTCGGTTGCGCTCTGACTGTCGCGATTCATTTTTCCGATGATGGGATAGGTTGGTTTTTTATTGAGTAGCATTGACTCAACATCTCTAGCCTCATTGAGGAGGGTCTCGAAATCATCACCGAATTGACGGGCAGTGATGACCAGATTCCGTTCCGATTGATCCAGCAGTGCCGAAATAAATCGCGAATGCTCCATCATAATGCGAAGCCAGAATACGTTTTCATGAATAATGGCATCCTGGATCGGCTCTAAAATGCCTTGATTAAATTTTTGCAGGGTGTTTATGAAGTATTCCGCTTCACGTGCAATATGGTCAACCAGCAGCGGGAAATTAAAACCGCTGATTTTGCAATTAATAATGAGGATCAGAAGATTCCGCTTAAAATTCCGAAAACCGTATACCAGCTGGATGCTGTCCTCGTTTAATTTTCTGACTGCATGGACGGATTTCGGAGTTTGATGGGCCCTTTTTTCCAGCCGTTCAAACAACTGAAAAAAACGGTCCGTTTGTTGAATGAGGTCTCTGTCATTCCGATTCATACCTTCGCCGAGAAAGAGAGCATGTTCCTTCATGATGCGAAGCCAAAACCGATTCTCCGTCAGTGAGCGCTCAATGAACATTTTTTCTGTGAGAGATTCAGGCGGGGCGGCAAATTGCTCAGGAGGCAACAGCATGGCGGTTGTTCTTTTGTCATTGACCTGTGTTGTCCACATGATTCATCCTTCCTTTCTTTTTGGTAAGTTAAATATCCGGCAACATTTTTCCCAGGGGACTGTTTTCAGCGATGATATCCTGCAATTGATACACGGATATCGGAAACATCGGGAATCCCACGTAGTAGGGCGAGATTTCATAGAGTTGAAAAAAGATGACCAGTGCCTTATCGGCAATATAATAATCCTGATCAGGGCGAATGCTTTTGAATTCCTCTTCAAGTAAAGGAATGTCCCGTTCCTTGATTTGCACTCGAACCAGATCGGAAATTCGTTGAACGTAGTTACTGTTCGGTTTAAACAATTGTCTTAGTGAGTAGGTTTTCCCTGTCTGCACATGAAACGTCAATGATTTAAGAAACGTCATTCCATGGGCCATCGGAGGGGTATAAGCATAATTTGATTGCGTCAGGCTGAGCACGTCCCGTTCATTCGTTTTTATTTCATAAAACCCGTACATTTCGGTGTTTCCCTCGATTTGAAC
>JAWLDF010000087.1:0-3155 GCA_041686735.1 Bacilli bacterium | reverse complement strand
GGGAAGTGTACAACGCACTGCGGACGTTTTTTGGGAAGAAGGAGGAGAAGGCGGGGTGAGGGGGAGAATTTGAATTTATGAAAATAGCGATTAAAGTAATCATATCTTTGGAGTCAGTTAGTAATACTGGCTCCCTTTTTTGTATTGCTTTAGATGATTTCGGGAACAGTCCACATGAACAATGATTAATTAGGATAGTGAATTAGAACTGAACATTTTACTATCCTATTTCCATTGTTCCTATAAATATGAGGTCTATCTGCTTCAAAAATAATAAAGTCCTCGCAATCGGCTACATAAAGCTTTTCATTAACCTCAACTTCTAAAGTCCCCTCACTTACAAAAATGTATTCTTCAACTCCTGCATTATGCGGTTCTGATTGATGCTCACATCCTGGTTCAAGGATCATTAAAAAGACTTCAAACTGTTTTTCAGGATTAAATGGTACAAGTGGATACACACGGTACTGTCCATCATTTTCAATAACTGGCTCTACATCATTCTTTTTTATTAACGTAACAGATGGTCTATCTTGATTGATTAGTGCAGAGAATGATAATCGCAATCCATTAGCTATTTTCCAAAGAGTTGTTATAGTTGGATTCGACTCGCCTCTTTCGATTTGTCCTAACATGGCTTTACTAACACCTGTTAATTCAGCGGTTTTATCTAAACTCAAATTTCTTTCCTGCCGGATACGTTTTATATTTTTGCTGATATTCTTATTAATTTGATCCATAATTAGCCTCCGTATAAAATGCATTTACGTTATATTGCACAATTGTATGTTATAATGTATTATATGTTATAACGCTTAAATTTACACTATATAATCCAAAATACATGAAAAAGGAGAATTTGTCTATGAAAAATCGATCAATATTTTCAGGTGTTCATGAAGTTATTGGTAACACTCCCATGGTTCACCTATCTAGAATTACAGAAGGTCTTGATGGAAATATTTTTGCTAAACTTGAATATCTAAATCCAGGTTTTAGTAAAAAAGATCGAATTGCTTTACAAATTATCGAAGAAGCTGAAAAGGCTGGAATGCTCAAACCTAACCAAACTGTTGTGGAACTGACAAGCGGCAACACTGGTACAGGACTTGCTATTGTATGTGGAGTGAAAGGTTATAAATTTGTTGCTGTAATGTCTAAGGGGAATTCTTTAGAAAGAGCAAGAATGATGGAAGCACTGGGAGCAGAGGTTGTTTTAGTAGACCAAGCCCCTGGTTCACCAGTAGGGCAAGTATCTGGAGAGGATCTCGCAAAAGTTGAAGAGGTAGCAGAACAAATAACAAAAGAAAGAAATGCATTTCGTGCAGACCAGTTTAAAAATATTGGAAACATACATGCTCACGAATATCACACTGGAGAAGAGATGTGGAGACAATCAAATGGAAAAATAGATGTTTTTCTTGATTTTGCGGGTTCCGGCGGTACTTTTGCAGGATGTGCAAAAACTTTAAAAAAATATAATCCCAACATTCGTTGCTATTTAGTTGAACCAGATTCTGCTCCCTTTTACTCTGGTAAACCTGTAACGAATCCTAATCATAAGATTCAAGGTGGGGGATATTTAATGGACTTGCCTCTTTTGGATAAAAATTTAGTTACAAACTACATTCACATTACAGATGAAGAGGCTACTCAAGCTGCAAGAGATTTAGCAAAAAAAGAAGGCATATTTGCAGGATTTTCTTCAGGAGCGAATGTTGCTGCTGCATTAAAACTATTGAAACAGGAAGAAAAAGGAGCAAATATCGTATTAACTATAAATGATTCTGGTCTTAAATATCTAAGCACAGATCTGTATAAATAAATAATTATATTGATTTAACAGGAGTGTAAGCGGAAAAACGTTATCCTCATACAGTGTATATTTGTTTTGTGAAAACAACATATAACGTTTTGATCATGTTAGTTTAACGGGGGAATGAAACATGCCAAAGAAAACTTTGGACACTTTTTTGGAAGAAAATTTAGCCGAGTTGAAAAGCAATGGATTATATAACGAAATTGATCCATTGGAGAGTCCGAATGGACCAACGATCAAAATTGCGGGTAAAGAGCTTATAAATTTATCATCCAATAACTATCTTGGACTGGCTACCGACGCAAGATTAAAAAAAGCGGCTGTGGAGGGCATTGAGAAGTACGGAGTAGGAGCGGGTGCTGTAAGAACAATTAACGGAACGTTAGCGCTGCATATTGAACTAGAGGAAAGACTCGCAAAATTCAAACACACGGAAGCGGCAATTGCTTATCAATCTGGCTTTAATTGCAATATGGCAGCCATTTCGGCTGTGATGGATAAGGAGGATGCCATACTTTCCGACGAGTTGAATCATGCCTCTATTATTGATGGATGTCGTTTATCCAAGGCTCATATCATTCGATTTAACCATTCGGATATGGAGGATTTGCGAGCAAGGGCAATGGACGCGAGAGAATCCGGAAAGTACAGGAAAATAATGGTGATTACTGATGGGGTCTTCTCAATGGATGGAGAAATTGCCAATCTGCCGGGAATTGTTGAGATTGCAGAAGAATTCGACCTGATTACTTACGTCGATGATGCACATGGTTCAGGTGTACTCGGAAGTGGTGCAGGAACTGTCAAGCATTTTGGTCTCTCCGATAAGATTGATTTTCAAATCGGTACCTTGTCCAAAGCGATCGGAGTTGTAGGAGGGTATGTAGCCGGTAAAAAAATGTTGATTGACTGGCTGAAAGCAAGAAGCAGACCTTTCTTATTCTCTACCGCCTTAACACCGGCCGATGTGGCTGCATCCATCCTTGCCATTGAGATCTTAAGCGAGAGTACTGAGCTTAATGAAAAGCTATGGGAAAATGGAAACTATTTAAAAGAAGGGCTTAAAAACCTTGGTTTTAACATCGGTCATAGTGAGACACCCATTACTCCGTGCATCATAGGAGATGAAGTGTTGACCCAGCAATTCAGCAAGCGGCTTTATGAAGAAGGAGTATATGCTAAATCCATTGTATTCCCAACGGTTCCGAAAGGAACAGGACGCGTTCGCAATATGCCCACAGCTGAGCACAGCAAGAAAATGCTTGATACAGCACTCGGCATATACGAGTCGGTCGGAAGGGAACTCGGGATCATTTAAGACGCGGGAGGGATAGAG
>JAWLDF010000086.1:0-3537 GCA_041686735.1 Bacilli bacterium | reverse complement strand
ATCGTCACGATCAATATTGACGACATGACTTTGAAAAATTTTCTTTTCCCTGTAATGCCAGCCTTCATTGTTTTCCCTCCATTTTTTAGAGTGAGGATTTAGTTCCACTCACACTACTCTTGTTAGGATTATAGAAGTGGATCACAAATAAAGGGAGGATGAAATTTATTCACCCTCCCTTGAGACAGGCAGATCGCATGAGATATTCGATTTTAAAAAAGTATGATATATTTTCTTTAATTAGGGATTATTATCGGAATCGGATGGGGTTCATTGTTGATTTCTACTGTGATTCTATTAATCTCGACTGCTTATATTGGATTTTCTGAAGAAATTGTATTTCGAGGTTACCTTATTCGTATTCTGTCCCCTTCATATTCCTATCGAGTTACAGCAGTTATTTCTGCTATTGTTTTCACTCTGGGGCATAGTGTAAACGGAGGTTTTGATGTGTTCCGCATACTGGAGTTGTTCTTTGTCGGTTTGGCACTGGCGATCTGCTATCTTACCACCCGCTCCTTATGGATGGTGACCGGAATACACTGGATTTGGAATTTCACATGGTTTTATCTGGGGGCTGACGGTGGTTCATCCAGCTCGAAAATACTTGAAACAGTGATCAATCACGAAGTAGCTATTCCATTAAACCTTATCGATGCCATTTTGGCATTTGGGTTGTTTGTATTGTTGTATAGTTTTAAAGGATTTCATACTATGAAGGCTTAATCATTTTTAAATTAAAATGCAGGTACTTTAATGTAATTTTGTAGAGGCCCTTACTTAAATAAATAGTGCCGATTCCCAATAGCACTCCCAGACCACTTAAAATTACCGAACCAAGTATTTTAACTGACCATTTTTGTGCTCCCTCAAACCCCAGATGTATATATTCAGCACCCAGAAAACTGTTTAAAGGATCAGCCAGTAAAATCATTACGGCAGAAACAATCAGTGCAATCGAGGTGATATATAATGCGATCATGAATCCTATTATTGCCAGAAAGGGTGCTAGTAAAAAGACAAGATTAAAAAAACCGATGGCCATTGTAGCGAAGATCGCGCGAAGAACTGTGGTAAAGGATGTGTTCGATCTGGCATACTCGATATGATAATGAGCAAGTAATTCTCTGGCAATGACTTTAGGAGATCCTAAATCCTTAATTATATCTTCTTCACTTTTTCCTTCGTCTGTTCCAACTTCAAAATGCTCTTGATAGTCATAAAGGATATCTTTCCGTTCGTTTTCTGGAATTTTTTTTAAAAGTTGTGCCAGTTCTTTTAAATATTCTGTTTTATTCATGCTAAGCTTCCTCCTTGATTAGATGATTGACAGCATAAGTAAAACGCTCCCATTCCTTCAGTAACTTTTGTAAGTATTCCTTTCCATGTGGTGTTATCTTGTAATATTTTCGAGGAGGTCCCTCGGAAGACTCCGCAAGATAAGTTGTGAAATAACCCTCCTTTGTTAACCTGCGAAGGATAGGATAAACGGTCCCCTCTGATATATCAATCTGTTCCGAGATATTATGAACCAGCTCATACCCATAGCGATCTTTATCCTGAGTTAACGCAAGCACACATAACTCCAATACCCCTTTTTTAAATTGCACATTCAAATCACAGTCACTGCCTTCCTTTTTCAAATGACAAATTCATTATATTGCAAAACATAGTATTATACAATGTTCAATACTAAATATAATATAATTTTTTCAGAAATAAAAAGAACCTTCGATCCTAATAGAGATAAAAGGTTCTTATTTAATATAAATGGCACTCTATGAAACTGTCTCTAACACCTTTGTTTCTTCCTCCTCAGACACAACCTGGTTTTGCACGTTTTCACTCAAACCAAGCACCTGTGCTGTTGAAGTAAGAATTTCCTGGTAAAGCTCAGGTTTTTTCACCAGGGACACTCCGTATGAAGGAATCATTTCTT
This sequence comes from Bacilli bacterium, assembly GCA_041686735.1. Taxonomy (GTDB): domain Bacteria; phylum Bacillota; class Bacilli; order JACDOE01; family JACDOE01; genus JAWLDF01. Next base: position 1,598 of record JAWLDF010000086.1, on the reverse strand, counting down.
TTATTTTCGGTTCCCACTCTTTTAACTGCTGCGGGAAACATTTTTTTATGACCTCAAGCATGACGTGAACAGTGGTAGAAGCTCCCGGTGAAGCGCCGAGCAATGCAGCGATCGAGCCATCGGCAGAACTGACCACTTCCGTTCCAAATTGAAGCGTTCCTTTGCCGCATTCAACGGTGTCTTTGATCACTTGCACACGCTGGCCGGCTACCACTAAATCCCAATCCTCGCTCCTGGCGTCCGGAATAAACTCGCGTAACTCTTCCATGCGCTGTTCTTTTGATAACATCACTTGCTGGATCAGGTATTTTGTCAGTGGAATGTTTTTGGCGCCCGACGCCAACATGGTTATGAGATTATGCGGTTTAACGGAAGTTAACAAATCCAAATTCGAACCAGATTTCAAGAACTTAGGTGAAAAGCCGGCAAACGGTCCAAAGAGTAACGTTTTTTTATTGTCAATAAATCTTGTGTCAAGATGGGGAACAGACATTGGCGGAGCACCGACTTTAGCTTTACCGTACACTTTTGCATGATGTTGAGCGACAACTTCCGGATTGTTACATACCATAAATAGCCCGCTTACCGGGAATCCGCCAATATGTTTCCCTTCCGGAATACCGGATTTTTGCAGCAAATGCAGGCTGCCTCCCCCGGCTCCGATAAAAACGAATTTTGCGATATGGCGTTCGACGGTGCCGTTATCGAGATTTTTCACCTTCAATTCCCAGGAGCCGTCGCCGGTACGTTTAATATCTTCAACACTATGCCTGTAGTTGATCTCAACGTTTTTACTTTTTAAGTGGTCAAACAACATGCGTGTTAAAGCACCAAAGTTGACATCCGTTCCAGAGTCGATTTTTGTGGCCGCTATCGGTTCATTCGAAGTACGGCCTTCCATGACAAGCGGAATCCATTCCTTCAATTTTTCAGGGTCATCACTAAATTCCATCCCTTGAAACATGGGATGGTTTGAGAGAGATTCAAAACGTTTTTTCAAAAATGCTACATTTTGTTCTCCCTGTACCAAACTCAGATGGGGCAACGGCCTGATAAAATCCTGCGGGTTGCGAATCAGATTGCTTTTAACAAGATAAGACCAGAACTGTCTTGAAGCTTGAAATTGTTCGTTCACTTTGAGAGCTTTGCTAATGTCAATGGTTCCGTCAGATCTTTCGGGTGTGTAGTTAAGCTCGCACAGTGCAGAATGTCCCGTACCCGCATTATTCCATTCGTTGGAGCTTTCCTCGCCTGCGCTGGCGAGCTTCTCAAACACTTTGATTTCCCAGTCCGGTACTAACTCTTTCAACAATGACCCCAAAGTCGCGCTCATGATTCCGGCACCAATTAAGATAACATCTGTTTTCGTTTCTCTGTTACTCATTTTTCTCCTATCCATCCTTATGCCCTTATATTTATATATTTATAGAAAAAATTAATAACAGATTAAAATGTAGCCTCTTTGTATGATCTATTCTCTTTTTTCTGACGACTTAAAAACTATTGTCTTTTTTACTTGCCACTACAAATCAATATTATATCATTAAAAATCTTTCAATTAAATAATCATAATTTATACTTGTTTCCAGAGATATACA
>JAWLDF010000085.1:0-4198 GCA_041686735.1 Bacilli bacterium | reverse complement strand
GCCTACCTAACTATTTCGAGATTTGGGGAGGTACTCCTTTTTTCATGGCTTCAAAACCTTGTGCCCGTTGGGCTTAGATTTATGAAATTGATTCAAATAAAAAAACAATATTTATTTCCTTTTACTAACATGCAGAGACATATATCTCCTTAAATTCTTTCTGCTCTCTTCATTGTTTAAAGTAGTGAAGAATTTCCATAGCATCCGTTAGGTAACATTTATTCATTGCTTCTCTTTTCATTATTCAGTTTATTAACTTCAATAATTAAACATATCAATAGTCCAGAAACCACTCCAAAGTTAGTAGAATAAACTAATGAACTATCTGATGCGCCAACTGCACTACCTATAAACAAACCACTTATAAAACCGAGGATTCCCCCCAAAAAAATTCCTGCCAATATTCTAGAAAGCATATTGATCCTCCTTTGTTTGTTCTATAATACTGCTCGTTAGTTGAACAAGAGTGAACCGGGCGCAAGCCAGTTGGCATCTTTATTGTTGAAAGTAGTGAAGGATTCCCTGAAAAATTCCTTCTGCTGAATTTTCCTGAAACTTGTTGCTGTTGATCACCAGTTCTTCCTGGTAATTGGTGAGGTAGCCCAATTCCACCAAAACGGCCAGCTGCGGATTTTCCCGCAACACGAAATAATTTCCCCTGCGTGCTTTCAGATCTCTCAACCCGTTTCTTTTCACCACTTCTCGCTGAATGATCTGAGCCAGCGTTCGATCGTCGCCGTCCGTGTAAAAATAGGTAATTGTCCCATTCAGACGCGGATCATGGTGGGTGTTGTGATGAATGCTGATGAACGCATCTGCCTTGTGGCGGATGGCGAGATCCACACGGTCCTGCAGGGAAACCCGGCGATCATCCGTTCGTGTCATCACCACGTTCGCCCCCGCTTCCTCCAGTTTGGAGACCACGATTTTTGACACCTGCAAATTCACCGTTTTTTCCAGAGTTTTCATGTTGGAGCCGGTGGCCCCGTTATCGATCCCCCCGTGTCCCGGATCAATCACAATCGTTTTTCCTTTGAGGTACTTGTTCAATGATGATTCATCCGTTGTTCCCGCAAGCCCGGAAGTGGCCACGATCCATCCGGCCACGTATGCGGTGCGTCCGTCGGGGATCTTGATTTTATACCATTTTCCATCCGTATCGATGATGGTAAACTCATCCCCCTGACCGGCCCGCGTAACCACTTCAAAATGAGTACCCGGTCCGGAACGAATATTGGTGCCTTCATTTAAGATCCGCACCTTCGGTTGTTGATCGAGGGGTTCCCCCCGGTTGACACCTCCGCCTGCGCCATTGCCCCCGTTCCCGTTTCCGCCAAGGGTGGCAAAATCACCGGAAATCCAGCCTTCCCGGCCGCTGAACTTGATTTGATACCAGCCGTCTTTCACCTGCTCAACCTGAACTTCTTCCCCGTTTTTGATCTGGCCGATTTTTGCAAAATTTGTTCCCGGTCCGCTGCGCACATTAAGGATGGGGACCCGGACCACAGCCCGGTTTGATGACGACATATCAACGTCATCGGCATCAGCCTGTTTTTTCTTAATCAGCCAGCCGGCCACCCAGCCTTCCCGGTCCTGATTGATGCGGATCTTTACCCAGTTTCCTTCCTCCGAAACGATCGGATAAAGCTTGCCGGGAGAAATCTGGTCGATCACCGCAAAAGATTGGCTCGGACCGGAGCGTACGTTCAGGATGTCCACTGTCGATTCCACAGCGCGGATCCCGGCCTGCGACGCAGTTACCAGCCAGCCGGCCACCCATCCGAAATACCCTTCATCAAATTCGATTTGATACCAGTCCCCTTTTTGCTGATGGACTGTAAAGCGCTGTCCCCGCTTGACTTTTCCCGCGATGTCATATTGTAAACCGGGGCCGCTTCTTACGTTGAGGATATCTACATTGACCTCGACAGAAACGGTTTCAGCCCGGACAATTCCCTGTTTAACAGGCATAAAAAAAATACTTTGCATGATCAATGTGATCAGCGAAAAGAGGATCAGTAAGGATGAACGTTTCATGATGAAAACAACCCTTTCCCTTATTGTCAGACAATCATGTTGGATGTTTTGGGATGATTGCTGAAAGTATTCGATAAAAGCAGGGGATTTCCTGCCAGAAGCTCCCTTTTTATTGACGGAGGAATGTCCAATTTGGTTCTCAATCCTGGGGGAAAATGTTTGCTGAGATCGCGGGCAGGGTCCGGTGACAAATACCATAGCAATTGTGAACAACGGATATGTGGGGACGAGATTGGAGAAAATGAGTAAAAAAGGAGGAGATCCCCTTGCGACAGGGAAAAAACGATGAATGGATCAAGCAGACCAACAACAGCCTGATGTCCGTGGACTTTCACGATTTTATCCAGCGCGTTTCCGCTCATCAGCCGGATATGGAAATTGCACAGGAGATGGGGCTGAGTATCCGTGAAGTACGCCGCTTAAAGAGAAAAATGCAACGCTCGTAACCGCGCCCGCCTATCGGGTGATTGACCGGAGACACATTCTTCGCTACACTATGAAAGAAATTGCGCATGAGCGAAAAAAGAAAGGGGGAGGATCATGATGAAGATCGGGGTCATATGCAACGGACATCGCTACGAACAGGAGATCGAACTCATTTTACAACTTTTTTATGATGAGCTGACGGTGACGTTTGCCCGTGAAGATGATCCGGTTCCGCAAGCTCCGATGGACATGGAAATCGTGACCTCCCTCACACGAGCGTCGGGCATGATTGAAGCAACGGCGACGGCGACGGTACCCCTCACCCGGCAGGATCAGGAGCAGGATCGGGAGCAGGAAACCTTTGAGGCCCGTTATCAGCGTCCCCATGAGGCGGATTCCGGCATGACGTCTGCCGCGCAACAGACGGAGACGCGCAAACAGGAAAAGCAGGCCCTCAAACACGCAGTGTTGCAGGTAATGGAACAGGTCACGGGCAGACCGCAATCCTGGGGGATTCTCACCGGAATCCGTCCCACCAAATTATTACATATCCTTCGTGAAAAAGGACACTCTCCCGCGGAAGCAGCCCGCATTTTACGAGAAGATTATCTGGTAAAGCCTGACCGGGTCGCACTGTTGGAGGAGATTGTAGAGCGCCAGTTCGAGGCGATTCCCGATCTCAACCAACTGCAGGGAAAAGAAGTCAGTCTATACATCGGCATCCCTTTTTGCCCGACCAAATGTGCCTACTGCACTTTTCCCGCCTATGCCATCAACGGCCGAAACGGATCGGTCGCCGGCTTTCTCGAAGGGTTGCATTATGAAATCGACCAGATCGGACAATGGCTGGTGCAGCGCGGACTCGGCGTAACCACCATTTATTTCGGAGGCGGAACGCCGACCAGCATCGAGGCGGATGAGATGGATCGCCTGTATGAGCACCTAGCCCGCTATATTGCGCTCGATCAGGTAAGGGAGTTGACGGTGGAGGCGGGGCGGCCGGACACGATCACCCCGGATAAGATCGATGTCATGAAAAAATGGCGAGTGGACCGGATCAGCATTAACCCGCAGTCTTTTACGGAGGAAACGTTGCAGGCCATCGGCCGTCACCATACTGTAGAGGAGACGGTGGAAAAATTCCGTCTCGCCCGCGAGATGGGGATGGACAACATCAATATGGACTTGATCATCGGCCTCCCAGGAGAGACCCGCAACCACCTGGCCGATTCGCTGAGTCAGGTTGGGGCATTAATGCCGGAGTCCCTCACCGTTCACACCCTTTCATTTAAAAGGGCTTCGCAGATGACGCGCAACAAGGAACGGTATCGCGTGGCCGGAGCGGAGGAAGTGGAAGCGATGATGGAGATGGCTTCAAGTTGGACGAAGGTGCATTGTTACCGCCCTTATTATCTGTACCGGCAAAAAAATATTCTCGGAAATCTGGAAAATGTGGGATATGCCATTCCCGGCAGGGAAAGTTTATATAATATCATCATTATGGAGGAAAAACAGACGATCCTCGGACTGGGATGCGGAGCGGTGGGCAAGCACATCCACCCCGTCACAGGCCGCATCGAGCGTTGGCCCAATCCGAAGGAGCCGAAGGCATATATCGAACGTTTCCGCGACCTTGTCGCACAAAAAATTCGTGATTTGGATGAAATGTATCTTGACAGGGCGCTTCAGAATCAGTAAGATTATTACCAATTGAATCGGATTGGATCTGATGAGA
>JAWLDF010000084.1:0-4220 GCA_041686735.1 Bacilli bacterium | reverse complement strand
CCTGCCGATTAAAGCCACCATTTCGCCTTCATTAATTTCAAGATCGACGCCATGCAAAATAGGGGCACCATCATATCCCGCTATCAATGATTCTGTTGAAAGTACACTCATATCTCAACACTTCCCAGATAAATTTCTTGGATAAACGAATCATTTTCCAGTTCTTCCAGTGAGCCCTCTCGAACAAGATCCCCTCTGTAAAGCACCGTAATTTTATCCGCGATCTCCCTGACAAACTCCATATCATGTTCAACGATCACAATCGCCATGTCCTTGCGAATCTCCTTGATCAATTCTGCAATTTCCTGCGTTTCCCGCACGGTCATCCCCGCTGTCGGCTCATCCATCAACAACACTTTGGGACGCTGAACAATCCCCATGGCCATCTCGACACGCTTCTTTTCCCCATGTGAAAGGGATCCTGCTTCACGACCGCTGTATTGCTGAATATGGGTATTCAGCAGCGCCTGTTCCACAGCATCTTTTTCTTCCAATTTCACTTTCAGCTTTGTCAATAACGATGTCTCTCTGAATCTGGAACGATAGGCAAGCAAAACGTTTTCAAACACGGACATTTCCGGAAAAATATGAGGTGCCTGAAACGTTCGATTCAAACCCAGCTTTTGTCTTCTGTATGCCGGCATGTGTGTGACATTGACATCTTCAATTCTGACTTCACCTGAATCAAGAGGAAGTAGACCGGACAACATGTTAAAGAAAGTTGTTTTCCCAGCTCCATTGGGGCCGATAATGCAACGTACTTCATGATGTTTAACCGAAAAATTAATTCCATTGGCCACAACCAGACCGCCAAATGCTTTGCGCAGGTCATGAGTAGAAAGAACGACACGATCATTGTTACTCAAGCACTCTCTCCCCCTTCTTGAACAGGCGATTGCCCCTGTTTTCTTTTCCTGATAAAACGTCTCAATAATCCCCAGACTCCTGACGGTGCCACGATCACCATCACCACAAAAATTAATCCGATGATGAGCATGTAAGTCTGTTCAAAACTGCTGCTTAAGCTGGATTCCGTGAGCTTTAGCAATACAGCGACCAGTAACGGGCCGACCAGTGTACCCGTGCCCCCCAGTTGAACCCAGATCAGCACTGACATACTCAGGGCCACACCGAACAATCCCGGATAAGCGATGCCCGATATCGGTACAAATAATGCGCCGGCCAATGCAGAAACCCCTGCCGTGATGGCAGTCACAATCATTTTTAAAGTCATCGGATTATAACCGAGGGTTTCCAGTTTCGTTTCATCATGCCGCATCGCAAGTAAAGACTTTCCGAATCCGGAACTGGCGATATTCCATAACACATACAGTAAAACCGACACAATCACAATCACAAAAATAAAATAGGAAAACGGTGAACTCAGGGCCAGGTCAAACCCGAACAGATGAAAAACGGGACGTGGAACATCACTGATCCCATTGGATCCTCCCGTCAGATCATACAGACTGATGGCCAGCTGTTCGAATCCCAGCGTTAAAGCCAGTCCGATCAGACCGAAATGCACCTGTGAAGCTTTGACCCGAAATCCGACATATCCGATGATGAGCGAAATCACAATGGAAACGATCAACCCGATCAAAATAAGCAGAATCGGGTCGCCCCCCGATTTCAATCCGAAGGCCATTACATATGCACCAAGTCCAAAGTACAGGGCAGAACCCAGATTTAAGATACCCGCGTAACCATAAGAAAAATCCACACTTGCCGCAAAAAGCCCATAAATAATTGCCGTTGCGATCAGATCAAGCTGGTAATCGGGGAGTAAAAAACTGAGGATGATGAGTAAAACCGGGACAACAAGGACCGACCATTTTTTATTTCGTTGATTCATCATTTTTTTGTAAACACCCCTTGCGGACGGATCCAGATCACAATAATCACGATTGCCAGAACGATCATCCATGAATTGGTTGAATCTATATAGATGTTAAGAAAGTTTTGCAGCCCGGCGATGATAACAGATCCACCTACGGTGGACATCATCGATTCTACCCCTCCGGAAATAACAACCAGAAAGGATTTCGTCACATAATCCAATCCCATTAAAGGAGAAATATTGGTAATCGGTGAGATTAAAGCACCTGCAAAACCGGCCAGGGCGGATCCGCCGATAAACCCGTATAAATATACCTGTTTGGTGTTGATCCCCATCGCTTCCGCCATCACTCTGTTATCCATCGTGGCCCGCACCAGAAGTCCTGCCCGGGTTTTCTTTAAAATAATAAACACACCTGTCAGGACCAGTACACATAAAACAAGCAAAATCAAGCGATAGGAAGGATAGGATACGCCAAAGATATTGACCATTTTTAACACAGGCGCATCGACAAATTGACCCTGCGGACCAAAGATCAACTTCACTGTCTGTTGTAATGCAATGCCCACACCCCAGGTAGCAAGCATCGTCGAGAGGTTCCCGCTTTTATATAAAAATTGGACAACGCCCCGTTCCAAAAGCCCCCCGATGATGCCGACAATCAGCGTGGCAAGGACGGCAGACGTCCAGAAGTTAAAGCCCGCCTGTGTAAAGACCAAAGTGGAATAGGCACCCAACATCACCATATCTCCATGGGCCATATTAATGACCTGCATCAGTCCGAATATGATATATAACCCGACGGCAACAACGGCAAGGACGGCAATCGATGTTAAGATGTTTAGTAAATTGGCTATCCAAATAGCGTCCATATTACACCACTCTTTTTTAGCATATTAGACCGGGTAAAGATACCCGGTCTTTTGCAGTTATTTTTATTGGCCTACGGAACAATCTTCAAATTCAGGGTGTTTCGTCATACCCAGGTCTTCAACGATTTGATAGTCGTTATCTTTGATTTGCATCATATAGATGTGTTGATTAAACACATGGTTGTCTTTATCGATTTCTACTTCACCCTGCGGCAGATTCAGTTTTAATCCTTCCAGAGCGGCTACCACTTGATCGGCTTCGGTGGAACCGGCTTTTTCTACTGCAGCCTTAATCGCCAGTACAACCCCGTAAGTTCCGGATGAAGCCGTCGGACCGATCGGATACTGAGGATCGTATTTTGCCTTGTATGCTTCGACAAATGCTTTATTTTCAGGGTTATCAAGAAGATCGCTGTAACGGTTAACCACATACACACCTTCGGAAATTTGACCGATTGCCGAGTATGCTTCGGTATCGAACGTAGCCGAACCGGTAACGACCATATTTTCAAAAATGCCAAACTGTCTGGCCTGTTTGACAAACGTAACTCCCGCGGTGCCGGGCAAGGTCAGGAAAAGAACATCCGGTTTTTCTTTATTAATTCGGTTGATGATTGCCGAATAATCTGTTGTATCGGAAGGTGCATATTCACTGCCAATCACTTCACCGCCGTTTTCTTTCACAATGTTCTCGGCGATATCATTCATGAAGTGCGGGAATACATAATCTGATCCGACAAAATATACACGCTTACCGAATTTTTCCATCATGGAAGGAAGGAAACTTTCCAGCAACATTTGCGGAGTAGGACCTGAGGCAAAAATGTACTTCGCTTTGCTATTGGGATCCTCTAAACCACAGGTCTTACATTCCCCATCCAGTGAATAGATGAAAGGCACCTGACTCTTTTCAGCCACGGGAATGACGGCCAGCGTTTCAGCACTGCTTCCGGTTCCGATCAGAAAATCGACTTTATCTTTATTAATCAGCTGTTTCGCTTTTTCAGCCGCCACGGCTGGATCGGATTTGTCATCTTCGATGATCATTTTCACCGTTTTACCGTTAATTCCACCCTGCTCATTGATCATTTCTTCAGCAAGCTGAGCTCCCAATTTAATCGCTTCACCATGGGTAGACATAAACCCGGTGGTCGGTGCAAGTACACCGATTTTGATCGCATCTTCGGAAGGCGCCGCCTCATTGCTCGAAGAATTTGTATTGCCGTTTGACGATTGATTATTGCCACAACCCACGGCGAAAATCGAAACAATCAGTAAAAGTACCAACAACTTGGATAAATGTTTCACTCAAAAAACCCCCCTGGTGTTATTTTTAGAATTTCTTACTCAAATCCCTTAAATAAGGGATCGCCTGTCTTTGAGCGACCACCTGAGATAGATGAATATCTGCAACGATCACTTCATTCTCTTCTTTAGCCTCCGCTAATACCTGTCCCTTCGGATCTACGACACGACTTAAACCGCAAAATTTGGTTTCACCTTTTTCC
>JAWLDF010000083.1:0-4378 GCA_041686735.1 Bacilli bacterium | reverse complement strand
CGGCTCCAAGGCTGGGTAACGGCGGTTGGCTAATCCTTACCGTGTAGTATTCGCATCTACTTCAATCTTCGCACTTCGTGGCGCACGGGACGGTTCTTTTTGTCAGCTTTTGAATTTCTCCTCGTCATTTTTGAACCACTCCTCACTGATAGGTCACTTTCTCTCTTCATGGTTCAGAAATATATTTTGCCTTTCTTTTCCTCGTATGGCATATATGTTGTCAATCAGAACCGTCCCCAGTGTCATTCACGGCCCAATTTGGTACTAATAGAACAGTTCTATCATATTCTGAAAAAAGAAAACAATAAGAAGGAGTGTAAAGTTAGTTGAAAAAAGTCAAAGTTAGTTTACGGCCCATTGTTAGTAAGATAAATTTACCCACTGTTTTGAAAACAACTATACTTCCGGGTGACTCAATCGAAAGATTATTTATTGCAACCCAGGTTGGGGAAATCTTTTACATAGTAAATGGAGTAATAAGAACTTTTTTAGATATTCGCCCGCGAATCATAAAACTAGGTGTTTCTGATGGTGGATATGATGAACGGGGATTGCTGGGGTTGGCGTTTCATCCCGAATTTAATTATAACGGTCTGTTTTATCTTCATTATTCAGTAGCTGGAACACAAGGTCCAAGTGCTCTTCCTGATTCAGAAGCTGCAAGACAAGGTTCAGGTGCTCTTCCTGAATTTTTTAATCCTAACCCGTGTGACCCCAGAACCTTAAACCTAAAGTGGATAAATAGAGAAATTCAATATGATCATATTGATACAGTTGAAGAATGGATTTTGCAATCGAATGGTCAACCTCAAAAACGACGGAAATTACTTAATTTAAGAAGACCATTTTTTAATCATAATGGTGTCAATAGCTTAAACTTTTCACCTGAAACAGGCAAACTTGTTTTAACAACCGGAGATGGTGGATCAGGCTATGACCCATTCAATTTAAGCCAGGATGATATGGAAATCGCCGGTAAAATAATTGAAATTGATGTAGTTAAGAATACATTCATCAATAATCCACCCGTAGTCACACGTTTTAATGAACTTCCCGCACCTATTCAGAAAACGCTTACGGTAATTGCCAAAGGGGTTCGCAATATACCTGGCATTTCATTTCAAAGGTTTCATAATCAGTATATCAAATATGTGGGAAATGTCGGACAGGATCTGGTAGAGTCGATTTTTTCATTCGTTCATTATAAACCAATACCGGTTACTCAACTTATTCAAGCTTCTTTAATGAAATCTGAACCTAACCAAGAAGGATTTATTAACTTTGGCTGGCGAGGGTGGGAAGGTACTTTTCCTGCTTCGATTATAAGGGGCTGCTCTGCAAATCCGACTTTGGATGAGAAAACAATTGCTTATTACAATGAAGCAGTAAAAACTTCAGTGCGGCGTCTTCAGCCTCTAACCAGTTATTTTCATAAAGATCCCCGACCCGATAAGTTTGGAGGAACTGCACTTACAGGAGTTCAGCCATATATGGGGAATGGAATCCCCGATTTAAAGGGAAGCGTTGTGTTTACCGATTTTGCCCGGGAGCATGAACATGATTCACAATCTCCTGTTAGAGGGGTTTTGGCTTATACCAGGGTAAGAACAGATTGTAAACTAAATGATTTTAGTGTTATTGAAACCAATTATAATTTTGGGTCCCAATCTGCTTTTTATGCTAGTTTGGGAACGAATCTGGATCAAACCAGACTATATCTAGGGGTTTACGGCTCTATGAATGTGACTGATTTTAACCAAGGTACTGTTTTTGAAATTGTTCCATGATTCATAACTAAAAAATTCGACTTAATACCAGATAAATCCCTTTCCTGTATTTATTTAATCGAAATAATAATCAACCACCCGTGAAACGGGTGGTTTTTCTTTAAACCCTATAAGGGTTTCATACCAGCAGCACCTCAAAGTGCTTTTTGGTTCCGCCAACCGTAATTATCACTCTAGCGACCCTTAAAAGGGTCCTCGTATTCTTTTATGTCATTGGTCGAGTAAGCTAGGTGCATCACTGCACCTGCTTCTCACAGAACCGGACGTGCCCTATTAAGGCATCCGGCTCTTCATAACAATATTCACAGATATATCTTAAGTATTATATATACTTACTCTGATATGTGGTTGAACCAGTGGGTATTTAGTCATTAGTCTTTCAAACTTTAGAAAATCACAAGGCTTACCCTGCCTTCTTCTGTTTATGTGCCTATACAGAGTATCAACACCATTATATCACATGTTTTTCCAATTTTCTAACAATTCCGTGTTTTTATCAATCTAAAATACATAAAAAAGAAAACGTCAGCTAAAAAGCTGACATTTTTCCATAATTGCCCAGTCTCAAAATCACCTTACAGTGCACGTCTGAACACTCTATTCAAAGCACTTAGTAAACATGTCTACACACTCCATGTCTAATACAACTGAAACATCCAAATTTTATTTTTCAAAACCTTATTTCTGTAACCATCGCCATCCGTTGTGAAAGTAGTATATCGCGCAAAGTGCTGAGAACTCCGAATTCCTACGTATCTTTCCTTTGCATTCCTACTATATATTCCACATGTATTTTGATAAAATGATGATACTGATGCGTAGAAATAATGGGGCTGGATCCCTCTAATACCCCCTTGAAATATAGGATGGTACTTTCATAGAGAGGTTAGTAAGTTTCATTAAACTGCTATCTCTTTTTAATAACCGGTATCCATATTTCACTTTTGAAATTCGGTGAAGTAATATTCTTACTTTCGTTCCACAAAATTTCCGGTCCTTCTGCTGTTTCATAATTTGAAGATGGAAACCATTCAGAATAAATGCGTCCCCAGACATTTTGAAGTGCCTCTGGAAATGGTCCTACTGCTTCAAATACAGCCCATGTTGAAGCTGCAACTCTAAGTTCCGTTAAATCACATGGGCATTCATTGTTTGTTGCTACGCCAATATAATGATCAAGTTCTCCTTTTTCTTCCATTCTACCTTCTGAAAAGTTTATAGATGCACTAAGCAATCCTATAGGCTCTACATTGGATAACTCCTTAAGTTTATTGATTATTTCACCATCTAAGCTTTTCCACATTGCAGAAATCTCTGGATTTACTCCATTGAAAATAATAGGCACTCTTTTCTTAATACCAACTATGCTAAATGCCTCTTTTTCTTCGATCCGATAGTTCATTTCATTTCCTCCTTTTATTGATAATTGGAAGGTCATTCTCGGATACGCCTTTAGAGATTGACCATTATTTCTGGCTTCAGAAGGAGTTATCCCATGTAACCCTTGAAAAGCCCTTGTAAAAGAATCTGCTGAACTGTATCCATATTTTACAGCAGTATCAATAACTCTTATGTTACTCTTATTAAGTTCGAATACTGCAAGAGTAAGACGCCTGCGTCGAATATACTCCGATAGCGTAACACCAGTAAGGAAAGAAAACATCCTTTGAAAATGATATTCTGAGCACAAAGCTATCTTTGCGACTTCTTTCAAATCAATATCATTCGTTAGATTTTCTTCAATATAACTAAGCGCTTCGTTCATTCTTTTAAGCGAATCCATTTTTATGACTCCTCTCATCAATAGAATAGCAGAAACCGGAACTATCCATCCGACATTTCTTGCCCCATTGTGTAGGTTTTATTCTTTTAAATATCAATCAGCATTTATATTATATTAGGTAATCCAACCCTTCGCCTGATGTTAATTTTTCAAGGTTATTAAATATCTTTTTTTCTTCCCAGTTCCACCATTGAAGCTTTAATAAGGCTTCAATTACTTCATCACTAAAACGTTTCTTTATAAATTTAGCTGGATTCCCTCCATATATTGTATAAGGCTCAATATTCTTAACAACAGTTGCGTTTGCAGCAATAATCGCCCCATCACCTACTTTGATTCCAGGCATGATTGTTACATTTTGCCCTATCCATACATCATTCCCAATCACTGTATCGCCCTTGAATGGTAACTGCTCTACTTTTGGAGTTACCTTTTCCCAACCACCGCCAAATATATTAAACGGATAAGTTGTAATCCCATCCATTCTGTGGTTTGCACCATTCATAATAAACTTAACACCCTCTGCAATTGCACAGAACTTGCCTATAATGAGCTTATCTCCTAGAAATTCATAATGATGCTCTATATTGTCATAAAATTTCTCTGGAGATTTTTTATTATCACTATAATAAGTATATTCTCCAATTTCTACATTGGAGCGTTTTGGTAGATTACTTATATAACAAACTGTTTTTATGTTTTCATTTGGATATAGTTTTTTCTTATCTGGTCCTGTCATAAGATATACACTCCCTTTCATTTTTAATATGTTTCTAAGCTATTCATATTTATATTCCACATACCATAT
>JAWLDF010000082.1:0-4453 GCA_041686735.1 Bacilli bacterium | reverse complement strand
GATCAAATAGGACGTGACATTCGCATCACAGGTTACCCCGCACCTCGTGGCAAAGGAGGTTACTGACAGATGTTTACCGGTATTATCGAAGAGATTGGCAGGATTCGCAGTGTGAAAAAAGGACCCGAGTGGATCGAAATGGAAATTTCCGCATCAAAGATCATGGAAGGTGTTCGCCTCGGCGACAGCATCGCCGTGAATGGCACATGCCTGACGGTTACCCGTTTTGATGAGAATGGATTTGCGGTGGATGTCATGCCTGAAACCGTGGCAAAAACCGCCCTCAAGCAGTTGTCTCCAGGCTCGGCGGTCAATCTGGAACGGGCCATGGCAGCAGGGGATCGGTTTGGCGGACATTTTGTCAGCGGACATGTGGACGGGGTGGGAACCATTACATCCCGCAAACCCTTTGGGAATGCCGTCGTTTTCGAAGTGGAGACTCCGCAGGATGTATTAAAATATATCCTTCCCAAGGGGTCGGTGGCTATCGACGGAATCAGCCTAACGGTAGTCGACTTGTCAGACAAGGGATTTTCGGTTTCCATCATCCCTCATACCCTCAAGGAAACGATTTTGCAATATAAAAAGGTGAATGACCCCGTTAATTTGGAAGCGGATATGATGGCAAAATATATTGAACGCTTTCTGTCCGCCCGTTTTCAGGGGCAGGAACAGACCCACGGGCGCTCAGGCGTGACGGAAGCATTTTTAAGGGAAAATGGATTTATGTAATCATTCCAAATACAGGTGGTGAACTGATTAATGTTTGATCAGATTGAAGAAGCGATTTATGAACTGATCCAGGGCAAACCGATTATCGTCGTCGATGATGAAGACCGGGAAAATGAAGGAGATTTTGTGGTGCTTGCCGAAAAAGCAACACCGGAGATTGTTAATTTTATGATTACCCATGGAAGGGGACTGGTGTGCGTACCGATCACGGAGAAGAGGGCGAAAGAATTGCAGCTCGATCCCATGGTTGAACATAACACCGATTCGCACCAGACCGCATTTACCGTGTCTGTCGATGTAAAAACGACTCACACCGGGATATCTGCCCATGAGCGTTCTCAAACGATTCAGGCACTGATTGACCCTCAGGCGACTCATCATGATTTTAAACGTCCGGGACATATTTTTCCGCTGGTGGCCAAAGACGGCGGGGTTCTTCGTCGTGCCGGGCATACCGAGGCAGCGGTTGACCTTGCCCGCCTGTGCGGTGCCTATCCCGCGGGAGTGATCTGTGAAGTGATCAAAGAGGACGGCTCAATGGCACGGGTTCCGGACCTAGCCGAAATCGCCCGCGAACATGATCTGAAGATGATCACCATTGCCGATCTGATTCGTTATCGTATTGAAAAAGATCAATTGGTCCGTCGCGAGGTGGAAGTGCGTCTGCCCACGGACCACGGTGAATTCCGTGCGATTGCTTACAGCAATGACATCGATCAAAAGGAGCACCTTGCCCTGGTTAAAGGGGAGATAAACCCTGACAAGCCGGTTTTGGTCAGAGTCCATTCCGAATGTTTGACCGGCGATGTGTTTCACTCACAGCGCTGTGACTGCGGTCCCCAACTGGAGGCGGCACTGGCTCAGATCGAACAGGAAGGAACGGGTGTATTACTCTACATGCGTCAGGAAGGGCGGGGCATCGGATTAATCAACAAGCTGAAGGCCTACAAATTGCAGGAAGACGGATATGACACCGTGGAAGCCAACGAAAAGCTGGGTTTTCCGCCGGATCTGCGCGATTACGGGCTCGGTGCTCAGATTTTGCGGGATCTTGGGGTAAGACAAATCCGGCTTCTCACCAACAATCCCCGTAAAATAAAGGGGCTGGAGGGTTATGGTCTGGAGATTGTGGAAAGGGTCCCCATTCAAATTCCCCCGACCGAAAATAATGATCTTTATTTACGCACTAAAAAAAGCAAGTTGGGACACTTTTTGAATATCTGACAGGGAGGAAGAAAAAAGATGAAAAAAATTTATGAAGGCCACCTAGTTGGAACTGGTTTAAAAATTGGAATTGTTGTAGGACGTTTTAATGAATTCATCACCAATAAACTGTTGAGTGGGGCCGAGGATGCCCTTAAACGTCATGGTGTGGAAGAAGAAAATGTGGAAGTGGCCTATGTTCCGGGAGCTTTCGAAATCCCGTTGATTGCCAGAAAAATGGCGGAAAGCGGAAAATATGATGCGGTGGTCACGCTCGGTGCTGTAATCCGCGGTTCCACCCCCCATTTTGATTATGTTTCGAGTGAAGTGGCCAAAGGGGTTGCTGCCACTGCCGTACAATCGGGTGTACCGGTGATTTTTGGCGTGTTGACTACGGATACCATCGAACAGGCGATTGAGAGAGCCGGGACCAAAGCGGGCAATAAAGGCTGGGAAGCGGCCGTATCTGCGATTGAAATGGCCAATTTGTCGAAACAGTGGACGGAAGCGTAAAAGAGAGGAGAGGTGAGATTTTGTTGAAATCGGTCTTGCTGATTTCTTCTTTTTCTCACTTCTACCATCTCCACTATCACCTCCAGACGATGGAATTGGCTGGCTTTCTTTATTATGGTATAATGGGAAGCAGTTTGTAGCGATGGGTGGGGTACTGAGTGGTCTATGACGTGAAGTTGCCGGTTTTTGAAGGCCCGCTTGACTTGCTTTTGCACTTGATACATAAGAACGAAGTGGACATTTATGATATCCCCATAGCCAGAATTACCGAGCAATATCTGGATTACCTGTACTACATGCAACAGTTGCAACTGGAGGTTGCAAGCGAGTTTCTGGTGATGGCTTCCACCCTGCTTCATATTAAGAGCCGGATGCTATTGCCCCGTCAGGAAGAACCGGATTTTGACGAGTGGGAAAACGGCGAATATGAAGAGATCGACCCGCGTGAAGAACTGGTCCAGCGCCTGCTCGAATACAAGAAGTACAAAGAAGTTGCTGAACAATTGCGTGAGAAAGAAGCGGAACGCAGCAAAGTGTATACGCGTCCGGCAGAGGATTTATCCCCTTACATGAAGCAGGAAGAGAATCCGGTTAAAGACGTTACGCTGTATGATCTCATCGATGCCCTGCAAAAATTGTTTGCCAGAGCCATTGAGAAAGAGACAGTCACGCGAATCGAGCGCGATGAAATCTCCGTGCAGGATCGCATGCAGGAAATTGTCACCCTTTTACAAGTCGGGGGAGGGCGTATTCTGTTTACGCAAATTTTTGATGATCCTCCATTCTCAAAGACGGAAATCGTCACCACCCTGCTGGCTCTGCTTGAATTGATGAAAAAAAGATGGGTTTATTGCGAGCAAAATCGATTGTTTGATGATATTATGATCCATCAGACGTCGCAAATGGGGAACGAATCTTCTTTGTATGAATCGGATTCGGGTCCGAAGGAAGATTTTGAGCGGGAGGGAGAGGAGTGACTCTGGACTACGATCATATTAAATCGGTGATAGAAGGATTGCTTTTTGTCGCCGGTGATGAAGGAATTGAGGCAAAACAACTGGCTGATGTACTTGAAATTGATACAGACACGGTCATCGATCTGATTCATGATATGCAGGCGGATTATAAACGGCAAAAAAGGGGATTGCAAATCGTCGAAGTGGCCCAGGCATTCCAGTTGACCACACTTCCCGAGCATTCATCTTATTTTGAAAAACTGGCCTATTCTCCTACATACTCCACATTGTCTCAGGCTGCCCTTGAGACGCTGGCGATCGTTGCCTACCGCCAGCCGATCACCCGCGCGGAAATTGAAGAGATCCGCGGCGTAAAAAGTGATCGTGCCATCAACAATCTCGTCAGCAGGCAATTGATCCAGGAAGTGGGCAGGGCAGAAGGTCCGGGACGCCCCATCCTGTTCGGGACATCCCGGGAATTTCTAGAATATTTCGGGCTGAAAAGCATTAATGATCTGCCGCCTCCGCCAGAATTTGAAGATACCTCGGATGTCGAGCAGGAAGCACAGTTTCTTTTTTCACAACTGGAACTGGCTAAGACAGACGAACAATAATCAAAAAAATAATCTGGATTTGATTTGCCTTTCCCTCACTGCGTTCGGCCGGTCAGCATCAAATCCAGATTATTTTTTTGTAGACTTAAATAAGCATGATGATATGTTATCCAGTTATCTTAGACGATTTTTTCGTCTTAAAGACCAACAATCCTCGAAATCCAGGAATTTAGGGTGAAAAAATCGTCTTAATTCCCATATAACATACTCCCAGGGGATCATAAGGTCGATATAAGGAGAATTTATCGTCTTATTTTTTCCACTTTTCCTTAAATCGCAAAATTAAGGTGAATTTTCGGCCTGACCCCCTAATTTTGGACACCAACCACATTAAAACTCACTTATTCTCATTAAAGCGCAATTTTTTCGGGTTGGATCTCCCCAGATAAGCATAACTGGAGATATGTCTGGGGAGGCCAGTCCTCTAGGCTACCA
>JAWLDF010000081.1:0-4691 GCA_041686735.1 Bacilli bacterium | reverse complement strand
TGGGCCGTGGGGACGCCGCCGAGCCTTGCAACACGTTCTCCGATCATATCAATATGTTCCACAGTTTTGTCCCGGTGTTCATTTAATAATTCATGTAAACTAAGGAAGCTTTCCGCTCCTTCGGACATCCAGTGATGCTTGTTGTATTGATGAAGCGCAACATTAAGCGAACACTGATGGTCATCCAGTTGCAAAGCCATCTCCAGGCGAACCTCATACGGGAGGCTGATCCCCGCTCCCACTTTTTTTACGGTCCTCGGTTCTTGTCGATTGATCATATTGTGACTGGTGGAATGCCCGGGCATATTCGCATTAAACCCGGATTTGTTCATGTTAAATTGCCCTTCAAAATTACTCAGATTTGTCATGACCATGGCAAGATCACGTGGGGGCTGATTCGTTTGATTTACCGGTTGCATCCATCTTCACTCCTCCGCTATTTAAAAAATTTACCACATCTTTATTATGAAAAACCTGGCGGAGTTTATTCATCGCAACCACCTATACTTGATTGAATTCGAAAAGGAGGTCTGCTGCGCAATTCTTCCCACTCTTCCCGCAGCACACCCATTTTGACGGAATCATAATATTGTCCGTTCACGATCCTTGCCATGCGGATTCGCCCCTCTTCCATCATTCCGATCTTTTTCGCCAGTTTGATCATGCGAATATTTCCCGACCATGTTGAAATCCCCACCCTGCGCACATCCATTTTCCTGAAGATGAAATCCGTCCACAGCCAAAAAGCTTCCGTTCCGATCCCGCCTGACCAGTATGCCGGATCATAGATCACCAGTCCGTTTTCCAGCCAGTTCGTGCGTTCATCCACCCAGTACCAGCCGACCGATCCAACAAACTTTCCACCTGTAAATATTCCTAAATGGGCAGGTACCGGGTATTTCTCCGTGTCGTTCAAACGTTTGATATAGCCCTGCACAAACTCTTCTTTTTCTTTCGGCTTTAATGGAGCGTAGGGACCATTCCACTTCAAATGCTCCCTGTTTTCCTCCTCATAATTCCAGAAATAAATTTTTTCAATCTCTTCAATCGTCAATCTACGCAGGTTAACCTTCTCCCCTTTTAAACAAAAATCGTCTCTATTCACAACTTATCTCCTTCCCTGTTTATACACGATTTGTTAACATAGATCATAACGAATGAATTGCGAACGTCCATCAACCCACAGGAGTGATTTTCATGGATTATGTATCGATCGACCCCGGCGCACAGGCAAGAAAAGATAATTACAAATTGTTGATCGGCAGTGTCCTTCCCCGTCCCGTCGCCTTTGTCACCTCAATCAGTGGAGATGGCGTCGTCAATGCCGCGCCCTTCAGTTTTTATAATGTCGTTTGTGTCGAACCACCGATGATCGGCATCAGCTGCGGGCGAAAAGCGGACGGCGAGCGCAAAGACACCGCCCGAAACATTGCGGAAATTGGCGAGTTTGTCGTACACGTAGTGGACGCCGACAATGTTTCGATGGTCAATGAAACGGGAATCGATTTTCCTCCTGATATCAGTGAAGTCGAAGAACTCGGATTTCATGTAATGGATAGTACAAAGGTCGGTGTCCTCCGCCTAAAAGAGGCGAAAATTCAAATGGAGTGTAAATTGCACAATATCATCGAGCTTGGCCGTTCGGGAGATCAACCCCAATCCGATTTTATCATAGGAGAAATCGTGCAATTTCATATTTCTTCTTTAATCTACCGGGATGGAAAAATTGATACCGCCGCCCTCGATCCCGTCGGACGCCTGGCCGGTAGAGATTATGCGAAAGTCAGCCACACCTTTTCTATGCCCAGATTAACATACGACCAGTACCTTCAGCAAAAAAAGGATAAAGGAGAATCATAATGTCTACACCGCAGTTACACCTTTTATCAATCGGTACCCCCGCACCGCTTAAACCCCATCATGAACATTTTGTATCGGCGATTATAAAGGAACCGGTAGAAAAGGCTTATTTATCAAAAGAGGGATTCAGCGGGGACAATGTAGCCAATACAACATTTCACGGCGGACCGGACCGTGCCGTCTGTTTTTATTGTGTTGAAAACTATGAAACATGGGAGCAGGAATTTCACGTCACTCTCCCTCGTCCTGCCTTTGGAGAAAATCTAATGGTTTCAAATATGCTGGAAAAAGACGTGTGCATCGGTGACATCTATCGGATCGGAGAGGCAACCGTCCAGATAACCCAGGGCCGGATCCCCTGCGATACCATCACCAAAAGAACAGGTATCAACGGGCTTCTTAAGCGTATTGTTGATACGGGCTACACGGGATTTCTGGCACGGGTAATTAATGAAGGCATTGTCACGCGGGATGCAACTATTACACTGATAAAAAAAGATCCCGCTCGCATCTCCATTCTCGATGCAAACAGGATCTACTTTCATCAACAGGATAACAAAGAAGGCATCAAAAAAATTCTGGAGGTTGATGCGCTGGCGGAAGCATGGCGGGTTAAGTTAAAGAAACGTCTTTCAATCTGAAGGGACGGCTTCATCGTCCCTCAGTCTGTTTTTAACGTTTCCTTCATTCTTATGACTACATTCACACCTGCCAGGAAAGGCAGTAAAGCAACCAGTCCCATCGCCCATGTGACATTGAACATGTCCGCCAACAGACCTGCGAACAGTGCACCGAATGCATAACCACTGTCCCGCCACAATCGGTAAACTCCCATGGAAGAAGCCCGCCATGTCGGGTGGGCAACATCGCTGATCGCTGCCTGTAACGTCGGATAGACCATGGCAGTCCCAATCCCTAGCGTAACGGCTCCGACAACCCAGTTAATGTACTCACCGGAAAATAAAATCCACCAGATCGATAATGCCTGTACCCACATCCCTGTTGCAATCAGCCATTTACGACCGATTTTGTCACTCAGCACCCCGGTGAACAGCTGGAAAAAGCCCCAGGCAGCCGGATAAAGAGCAACGATTAACCCGATCTGATTTACCGATAAGCCTGCGCTAATAAAAAATAACGGAAATAGTCCCCAGGCCATCCCATCTTTCAGGTTTGTGGAAAGGCCGGCAAAACTGCAACTGGATAAGGTCTTATCCTGCCAGGTTGTTTTTTTAAAGATTTCTTTTGTTGAAATTTGATCCACGCTGTCTCTCGATTCTCTCTTTTGTGCTTCTAATCTCAGGTGAGCCTGCGTGTCTTTGACTAGAAACGACAGGACAAACCCAATAACAGCGATAAGAATACCAAAGTAAAAAGGCTCCGGTCTCAAAGAATAAATGGTAGCGAGATACCCCGAAAACATGGCAACGGCAGCCACACCGATATATCCGGCAAACTCATTAAATCCTATTGCCAACCCCCGCTGAGTCGGCTTAACCAGATCGACTTTCATGTTGAGCGTCAACGACCAGGTCAGACCCTGATTGATTCCAAGCAAAACGTTGGCAAAGACAATCCACCACCACGCGGGTGCAAGAATTACAATGACCGGCACCAGTAAACCAATCGCCCACCCGGTGATCAAGATTTGCTTTCGACCGAAACGATCGGCGAGACGTCCTGCAAAATAGTTCACAATCGCCTTCGTGAACCCGAAACTGATGATAAAAGAGAGCGCCGCACTCGTCGAAGCCAGTCCAAAAATTTCTTCTCCGATGAGCGGGAGGACGGTCCGTTCGAGACCGACCATCGATCCCACGAACAGGTTAATCACCAGTAGTAAAATGAATTGAACGATATTCTCTTTTAACCCCATCTGGATGTTTGCTTGTTTCTGTGTTGCCTCTTTCACTTAAGCCAATTCCTTTCCACTAAAAATTCTCCTAATGCAGCCGATCCGTTCCTTCTATTGGCTGATCCATATAGCTCCATTCACGGATCCCTTCCTCTGCCCGCCTGATTTGATACCCTTTCGAGCGAAGGACATCAACTGCGTGTACAGCATATACACATTGTTTTCCCCTGCAATAGGCAACAAATTCTTTATCTTTCGGAAGTTGCTCCAATTCCTTTTCCAACTCTTCTATGGGAATGGATATCGCTCCGGGAATATGTCCCTCCTCATATTCTTCTTTCGGACGGACGTCGATCAATACGATATCGCCTGTATCCATTTGTTGCAGCAGTTCCTGCAACAACACCGGCTCAAGAGGATCACGCTGTTCAAAAAATTCTTTCCGGATCTGATTCACATCCGGGAGTCGTTCTTCCGCAATCTGTTCGATATTTACAAGAAAATCGCTGACGGTTTTACTGCTTAAGCGGTAATAAACAAAGTTCCCTTTTTTTCTGTACTGAACGAGTCTCGCTTCCAACAGTGTCTGTAGGTGTTGCGAAACATTGGCAACGGACATTCCCGTTTCCTTCGCCAGCATTTCCACGGATTTGGCTCCCTGTGAGAGCAGTTCCAGCAGTTCAATTCTGCGCGGGCTGGAAATCGCTTTACCGATGCGGGCATACTGCCCGTAAATCGCATCTTTAAATTCTCTGGCATCCTGACTCAAGAGAATAACCTCCTATCCGGATTCGATCATTTATTTCTGATTATAAACTATTTAATTGATTAATTGAATGGTGTAATTTAAATCGTTCCCCTTTTTCCTTTAGAAGAGATCATCAATACATAAAAAGGCAAATGAAGAAAATTGAATTCTCCACTTGCCTTGTGAGTATTGGGCTTGAATTTAAGGGAAAGAAAGTTCGTTATTTTC
>JAWLDF010000080.1:0-5332 GCA_041686735.1 Bacilli bacterium | reverse complement strand
GCATTGTGAGGCCGTTGTGAAAATCGAACGTGCCTGAAACCGTTGTGATGCAAGGCGTTTGAGCGTTTTAGCCTTGCTTGATAATAAGGTGACCCTTGAAACGACAAAAAAGATGACATAACCTGCAAATGAAATAGAGACAAGCTCAGTGACATATTTACCAATTTGCATAGGGATACATTACGCAAGGAGCAGCAAATAATGGATTATGAAGAACTCTATGAAAAATACATAAAGCTACTAGAAGAAAATGAAAAGCTGAAGATTGAAAATATAAATTTCAAAACCCAGCTTGGATTGACTTTGCCTTTATTCATTAGTCAGACTCCTGAAGTGCAAGTAGAGCAAGACTCATCAGACCAATTTAAAGGCCATGAACAAGTGACCAGCAGCAGTTCACCGCAGGATAAAATCAATCTTTTTATGTCCTTATTCAGAGGTAGAGATGATGTTTATGCGAAAAGATGGCAGAACAAAATTGGTAAATCCGGGTACTCGCCAGTCTGCTTGAATGAGTGGGTAAATAGAATCTGCAGCAAGCCAAAAATAAAGTGTTCTGACTGTGAAAATAGAAATTATGCAGTTCTTGATTTTGCTGCGATAGACAGTCATCTGAGGGGGAAGACAGTACTTGGTATTTATCCTATGCTGCTAGATGAGACCTGTTACTTCCTTGCAATGGACTTTGATGACGAAGGCTGGCAGAAGGATGTAAGTGTATTGAGAGATATCTGCAACACAATGGATATACCATTTGCAATAGAACGGTCACAATCCGGAAATGGGGCACATGTGTGGTTCTTCTTTAAGGAGCAGATCAGTGCAGCAACAGTCAGGAAATTCGGTACATTGCTTTTAACACATGCAATGTCTAAAAGACATGAAATCAAATTTAGCTCATATGATAGGCTGTTTCCTAATCAGGACACACTTCCCAAGGGCGGATTCGGTAATTTGATAGCATTACCTTTACAAGCTACTGCACGGAAAAACAGCAATAGCGTATTCATTGATGAGAAATTTCAACCCTACAAAGACCAGTGGAACTTTTTAAGCACTATTAGAAGATTAGAAGAAGAGGATATAGAAAGGTATATTTCCCAACTTGGCATTAACAACGAACTAGGGGATTTAAGACAAATTGAAAATGAGGAAATAAAGCCATGGGAAAAGCAGAGGGTAGACAATCACTTAAGTAAGAACGATATTCCTAACACCATTCATATAACAAAAGCTAACATGCTATATGTTGAAAAAGATGGATTCTCAAATAGAGCTTTAAACATTATAAAACGTTTGGCAGCCTTCCGCAATCCAGATTTTTATAAGGCACAGGCAATGAGATTGCCAACGTTTGATAAGTCCAGAATCATTTCATTATCTGATGAAACACCGGATTACTTATGCCTTCCCAGGGGATGTGAACCTGATTTGATAAACCTGGCTAACATAATGAAAGCTAATATAGAGTGGGCTGATGAAACCTTTTCAGGTAAATCAATCAAGGTTCAATTTAATGGTCAGCTACGTGATGAGCAAGCAGATGCGGCAGTTCAAATCCTAGCTCATGATAATGGCGTCTTGTCCGCAACCACCGCTTTCGGGAAGACTGTAATAGGAGCGAAACTTATATCCGAAAGAAAAACCAACACACTTGTGCTTGTTCATACACAACAGTTATTGGATCAATGGAAAGAGCGGTTAAGCCAATTCCTGACAATAGATGAAGAGTTGCCTGCTGACCCCGTGAAAAAAAGAGGGAGGAAAAAGGCTCGTAGTATTATAGGACAGCTTGGTGGAGGGAAGAAAGATTTGAGCGGGATTATCGATATTGCTGTTATGCAGTCATTAGTAAAAGGCGACGAAGTAAAGGATGTTGTCCGGGATTATGGCATGGTTATTGTTGATGAATGTCATCATGTTCCTGCATTCAGTTTTGAGCAAATCCTAAAAAATGTTTCGGCAAAATATGTATATGGTCTGACCGCAACTCCGGTTAGGCAGGATGGACATCATCCCATAATATTCTTGCATTGCGGTCCGATTCGATATAAGGTCGATGCAAAAGACCAAGCTGAAAAAAGACCTTTTGAACACTATATTATTCCGCGTTTTACACCATTTAGAAAACCTGTAAGTCAAAATGAAAAAGATTGGTCTATTGGCGAAATCTATTCTCAAATTAGTACCAGCCAGTTGCGCAATCAGCTGATTATTGACGATGTAATTAAGTGTGTACACGAAGGTCGGAATCCCATTATACTGACTGAGCGGACAGCCCATGTTGAGTTAATAGCCAGAGAATTATCAAAAACCATTCCTAATATTATTGAATTAACAGGAGGAATGTCGGCTAAGGAAAGAAAAACTAAGCTTCTAGCACTTTCAAATATTTCCCCGGATGAAAATATTGTTATTGTTGCAACAGGACGATTTGTTGGAGAAGGCTTTGACGAGCCAAGGCTGGATACATTGTTTCTGGCAATGCCTGTTGCATGGAAAGGAACAGTGCAGCAATATGCCGGGAGGCTTCACAGATTATATAAAAACAAAAGTGAAGTTCAGATTTACGATTATGTGGATGTTCATGTTGGCGTGCTTGAGAGAATGTATCATAAGAGAATAAAAGGATATGCTTCAATAGGATATTCGGCCAAAAGTGATAGTAAGCCGTTTGAAGCTACGAATGCAATTTTTGATAATCATAATTTCATGACAGTATTTAGGAACGATGTTTCTTCAGCAAAATCAGAGATGGTTATTGTCAGCCCTTATATGACAAAAAAACGTCTTTCCCATATGCTAAATATCCTGTCTTCAGGAATTAATAATGGGGCAAAGCTCACAATAATCACAAGGCCTGAGGGGGATTATAAAGAGAAGGACAGGCCTGCAGTTTTAGATATGGTTAATTCCATACGAATAACAGGAGCAAACCTAATTTTCAGATCCAATATACATCAGAAGTTTGCGGTAATCGATCAGAGGATTGTTTGGTATGGAAGCATTAATTTTCTGAGTTTTGGCAGTGCTGAGGAAAGCATAATGAGGTTGGACAGCATCAATATTGCAAACGAACTGATAGGTACAGTTGAAGAAATGTTATAGAAATAGATACCGCTTTTTTGTACTGTTTTCTTTTGTGTTTAAGAGTTTGATAATTTGGAGATTATAGAGATGAGCATGTTTTAAGAATTGCACGATTTTCTTTACATATGAAGAATAACATGCTATTATTAAAAATAATACATGCTATGGATTTTAGTATTGGAATGATATTCCTTAAATATAGAGAATAAAATGCCAAATATAAAAAGAGGTGAGAAAAGTGGATGTCTATAATCAACTGGCAAAATATCCGGTTTTTACAATCGATGAGGTGGAGAAGTTAACTAGTAATTCCAAAACTGCATACTCACAACTAAATCGGTTGATGAAAAAGGGCTTGATCAAAAAGGTTCGGAAGAATATATACTCTGTAGTAAATCCGGTAACCGGTCAAATCGTAGCCACACGGTATCAAATCGCCTGTGCTGTAACGGACACTGCCTATATATCTCACCATAGTGCTTTTGAATATTATGGCCTTGCAAATCAAGTATTCTACGAAGTTTATGTTTCTTCAGAGACAAAATTTAATCCTTTTGAGTATGATCATGTGACTTATAAATACGTTGCATCAAGAATGCAAGATGGGATAGTAGAAGCAAAAAATACAACAGGTGTTCAGATTACAGACTTGGAAAGAACCGTTATCGACAGCATCCGTGACTATAATAAAATAGGTGGGCTCGAGGAACTTCTGAATTGTCTTGAAGGAATCCACTATCTAGATGAGGCAAAGCTGCTTCGGTATTTAAAGGCTTATAACACTCAAGGGCTCTATCAAAGGGTAGGATATCTCCTGCAGCATTATCAAAAAGAAATGCAGGTATCAAACGATTTTATCGATAGCTGCAAAGAAAAAATCGGAAAGAGCAGGCGGTATTTATTAAATGATTCTAATGAGCGAAGCACTTATAACAGTCAATGGGAGCTAATGGTGCCGGAAGGACTTTTCAAAGTAACAGAGCAGGGTGGTGATATACTTGTCTAGTTACGACATTATTTATCTTGGTAAGAAAGCGGAAGAACTGGGTTTTGTTCGGGACACTCTTGAGAAAGTAACAAGGCTGGCAGATATACTGGAGTATCTGAATACAAATCCGATTCTTAAAGAAAGCCTTGCTCTAAAAGGTGGCACAGCGATTAATCTTACGATTTTCAATTTACCTCGACTTTCTGTAGATATTGATATGGACTACTTGATCAATAATAGCAGAGAAGAAATGCTGAAGCATCGCGAGTTAATAAACAGCACTATTGATCGCTATATGCTGTCCCAGGGTTATACTAAAAATGTAAAAACGAAGAATCCTCATAGCTTGGACTCATGGGTGTATGACTATATAGGAGCAAGTGGAAATAGAGATAATATCAAGATCGAGGTCAACTATTCTCTGCGCGCTCACATATTATTGGTAGAAGAAAGGCCAATCATCACCGAACATTTTTCAAGTGAGTACAGGGTTAAAACGCTTGCGCCAATAGAGATTTACGGAAGTAAAATCAATGCATTGCTTAGCAGAGTAGCGGCGAGAGACTTATATGATGCTAGAAACATGATTTACTTTGGACTTTTTGATGAGTCACAAGAAGCGATTCTTAGAAAGGCTGTAGTCTTTTATGCGGCAATTTCAGCCAAGGAGATTAACAAGAACTTTGATACCAAGGCAATTGACTCTATTACAAAGCAAAAAATTAAAACAGATCTTTTACCTGTGATAAAAAGAAAAGATAATTTTGAATTAGAGTCGGCGAAGAAAATCGTTAAGGATTATATCGCTGATTTAATGGTTCTTACAAAAGACGAGAAAGCATTCCTAGATAAGTTTCAAAATGGTGAATACATTCCAGAATTGTTATTTGAAGATAAAGAGATACTAGAGCGAATTAAAGACCATCCAATGGCTTTGTGGAAGACGAGAGAAAGAGTATGATTGTGTAACCCACTAAGTATAATAGAGTTGAAACATAAATGTTTTAGAGACAAGTTTTTTAAACTACATTTTGAGAAAACCAACCTTCCGCCAAGGAATCAGTACGTCTTCACGACATCATTTTTGTCTACTCAAGGCACGTTGAGACGGTAGTATTGATGTCAAGGGCAAAAGAATGAACTTGCTGAAAACCCTTATATATCAAGGCTTTTAGAACATATGGGTGCGAAACCCATTGAGCGAAAATTAGATTTTTTCGCTTCGCGGGAACAAGTCCATAAAGGCCTTATTTG
>JAWLDF010000079.1:0-5444 GCA_041686735.1 Bacilli bacterium | reverse complement strand
TCGTACAACATTTATTGTACGAATTAACTTGAATTATGGGAAGGGATGAAGACAAATGTTTCAAAAAATTGGAGTAAAGCTGTTTGTAAGTTATTTGGCAGTCATACTTATTTTTTCGGCAGGACTTGGCATCATGTATGTTCAACTGAACGGGATAAACAAAAACGTAGGAGAGATGGACAGAAGATCTGAAAGGGCAATGGATGTGAAAGAAATCTTCAGTCTGCACCGGGGAAAAATTATTCAACTGACGGAGTTCATGTTGAGTAATAATAATGACCTGGTCGAAGGGTTTAAAAGCAGGATGGCAGATCAGGAAACACTATTGGAAAAGATAGAACCCAAAATGAATACCGAGCAACAAAAACAACTCTTTAAAGAACTGGTACAGGCCAATGACACACTGAACAATGCTTTTCTCGAGAAGATTGTACCGGCAGTCAAAAGAGGGGATCTTGACAGCGCAACACGAATCAACAATTCTGAAATCAGATCACAACGAGATATTATTGTTAAAAGTGTAAATGAATTAATCAATAGTGTTGTAACAGAACAAAAAGAAGCGTCAGATTCTGCGTTAAACAAAATCTTCACTGCCATTACTGTGCTGATTATTGTCATTATCGTCTCTACACTGGTCGGGCTGGCCATATCCCTCTTTATGGGCAGAAAAATTACCGGTCCTATAAAAGAAATTCAGGCATTGAGCGAGAGAATCGCTTCGGGAGATCTGACAGGTAAAGATTTAAAGGTGAAAACAAATGATGAAATCGGACAATTGTCCGTTGCCATCAACAAAATGTCAAATAACTTAAAAGACTTGATCCGGCAAACCAGTGGAATTTCAGAAAAAGTCGCCTCTTCCAGTGAAGAGTTAACCGCATCGTCTGTTGAAATGACGCAGGGAATTGAGCAAGTGTCTGCCACAACCGAAGAATTGGCTGCAGGCGCCAATAACCAGGCTGAACAGGCCAATCATACGCTGGAGGTCATTCGCGAGATCGACAGCGGTGTGAAACAAATTAGTGAGTATGCCAGAGATATGAATGATAGCTCCCAGAGAGCAAATCAAGTATCCGCACAGGGGCTGGAGAGTGTACAACAGTCTGTCAATCAGATGAGATCATTGGAGGATCAAGTAAATAATTCTTCCAGAGTGGTTTATCAATTAGCTGAAAAATCGAAAGAAATCAGTGAAATTCTTGACGTGATTACCGATATTGCCAATCAGACCAACCTGCTGGCGTTAAATGCTGCGATCGAAGCAGCAAGAGCGGGTGAACAGGGACGAGGATTTGCCGTTGTCGCGGACGAGGTAAGAAAACTGGCTGAACAGGCAGGCAAATCGACCAGCGAAATCGCTGAAATTGTACAATCCGTTCAGCAGGAAGCGCAGGAAGCGGGACAGGCCATGGCGGAAGTGGTAGAAGGGGTGAAATCCGGTTCCGAAGTGATTGATGATAACGGAAGAGCTTTTAATGAAATCGCTGAAGTGATCAAGGAAATGGCAGAAAAAATTAAGCAAGTAACCGGAGCAACGGAAGAGATAACAAGTAAAGTGGATGAAGGGGTAACATCTGTAGAAACGATCGCGGCAGTCACAGAGGAATCTTCGGCCGGAACGGAACAATTGTCTGCATCGATGGAACAACAGAATGCATCCATGCAGGAGATTAACGGCATGGCGTCCCAACTGGCGCAGATGGCAGAAGAACTCAATCAGTCACTATCCAGATTTAAAATATAAATAATAGGGAGAAGAGGTAAGATGATACAAGAAAAATCATTGAAAAATATTAAAGTGATTGCTTTTCGTTTAAAGGATCAAGAGTATGGTGTGGATGTGAGTCAGGTAAAGTCAATTGAACGATTACACGAAGTGACGAAGATGCCGAAATCGGTTGATTTTGTAAAAGGAATCATCAATTTGAGAGGGGAAGTGACACCCGTTATCAATCTGGCGGAACGTTTCGGTCTGGGAGAATCGGAAACAACTGAAAACAGCCGCATCATCATCGTTAACCTGGGTGATGTGCAGGCGGGATTAATTGTAGATTCCGCCAACGATGTAATCGACATTCCCACAGACATGATTGAACCTCCCCCACAAATATTACATGAGGTTGATGAAGAGTTTGTGCAGGGGGTAGCCAAACTGGACAATCGTCTGTTGGTCATCGTAAATCTCGAAAAGATTTTTGGGGAAAATGAGATTGAACAATTAGAAGAAATACGATAGTGTCAGGAGACTTGCCGCGTACGCGGCAAGTTTTCTATGTGAAATAATATTCTGGATTTGATTTTGCCTTTCCCTCACTTCGTTCGGCCGGTCTGCATCAAATCCAGAATATTAGTTTCCAGATTATTCGGATATACATTTGACGTGATCCCGCCAGTTTAAATGAAACACATAGACGATTACGTGACTAATCCGCAACACAACGCAGCTCCTTAAATACAAACAACATACGACATGTTCTTTTAACTTCAATTTAGTTGTTTCCGCATTTTTCAACCGGTGAACGTAAAACGCCAGCCATAACATCCATCCATCTTCATCATCTCACCCTTCTTTTGATGTAGAAAAATTAATAGCTAATTTGATGCAGACCGGCCGAACGAAGTGAGGGAAAGGCAAATCAAATTCAGCTATTAATTTTTTTTTAATATTTACAACATTAAAAAAAGAGTGTTATAATTTATGAAATCGTATTCATGAATACGATTTCATAAAATGGGAGGTGACGCGCGAGCGCTGGTAAATCAAGGAATACCGGAGTTCTATGTCCGCAGAATTAATAGAATGAAGAGAGGGGTTAAAAAACATGTTCAAAATGTCCAGATTACTTTTGGTTTTGGTACTCGTTGCAGCGACGCTGGTGGGTTGCGGTACCACGAATGATCAGAGTACAAATGGTGCATCCAATAATACTCAGGAGCCGTCTCAGAGTGACAACGGCACAGGCACCTCCAACGACGATCAGGTCAAAGAAAAAGTAAAAATCAAAATGGTCTATTCCCGACCGATCGAAAGTCTTGATGACTATGCCACATCTGTTGCCCTCGCCATGGGATATTTCGAAGAAGAGGGAGTCGACCCCCAATTTGAATTCGCCATGGGTGCGACCGATCCGGTGAAACTTCTTGCCACCGGAAATGGGGATATTACATTCCCGTCACCTTCTGTTCTCTATACCGCAGCATCCACTGGAATCAGTGATATCATATCTTTTTATGCGCAGTGTCCGACATATATTTTTGATTTTGCAGTAGCGGCCGACAGCACGATTGAAACTGCCAAAGATCTGGAAGGGAAAAAAATCGTTCTCGGTGACGGGGGCTGGTCGGTGATCGCTGATCCGTTACTGGTGGGACTTGGAGTCGATCCTTCTAAAGTCGAATACGTTGTGAGTGCTTCCCAGAGAGCCCAATCCGTGGTACAGGGACAGGCAGACGCTGCCCTCACCTGGCGGATGGAAGTGGCTGAATGGCCGTTAAAAGGACTCGACATTAAGCGCCTCAACTTGCATGAAGAATTAAGTTCATGGCCGTCCAACACATTCGTAGTTGCCAAGAAATCCCTTGAAGATCCGGAAAAACGTGATGCTCTTATCGGATTTGCAAGAGCGATCGCCAAAGGTTCTTATTTTGCAGAAGTGAATCCCGAAGCTGCTGCCAGGATCTCCTTAGAACGTTTCCCCAGTCTCGGATACTCAGTTGAAGATGCAACCAAAATCGTTGAGGAGGGAATCGATCAGTCCAAAGCCCCCGAAGAGGGATGGGGATACCATGACAAGCAGGGATGGGAAGATTACCAGCAGGTCATGGTCGACCTTGGACTTCAGGCTAAAAAAGTAAATATCGACGACATTGTCACCAACGATTATGTCGATGAGTTCAATGATTGGGACCGGGAAAAAGTGAAACAGGATGCGTTGAACTACCAGTAACTTCTTCCTTAACCCGGCCTGACCGGCCGACTCGACCCGGATAAACGATCCGCCCGTCCGTCAGGACGGGCTAACTAAACATCAAAAGGAGGAACATTCCAATGAACCAATTTTTCCCGCCGCGCGGCAAAAAGAGAGTGTACGAAGCAGGAAGCACTACTGTTGACCTCGACAAGATCGACAAAATGATCATTGAAGTGTACGGAAATGAAATAGCCGACATCAGCTATCAGGAAAAATGGAATATTCCCGAAGAAGTGGTGATTATCGCCGCACCGACCGGTGCCTACTTCTCAGCCAGACAAAATCCGAACCAGCCGATCCGTCCGGAAGACATTGCCAGAGAAGCGATGGAATGTGTCGATGCCGGAGCGACGAGTATTCACATCCACGTGCGCGATCCTGAAACACAATTCGCAACCGGCAATATGGATTATTTCCATACCGTTATCGACCCGGTTCGTGAAAAATATGGTGACAAAGTGGTCACTGACGGTTGTGCCCTGTACGGAGAAACTTTTGAGGATACACTGGCTCCGGTAACTTCCGGGCTGTTTGAAACTTCTCCCGTCAATGCCACCGCCACCTATTCCGGAGACATTTTGCTGGCGGCCAAACCACAAACAATCATCGGAACGGCTCAGGCCATGCAGGAGATCGGATGCAAACCGCAAATCTCCGTTTACGACCAGGGAGACATTGATGTAGCGCATCGTTATCTCATCAAAACTGGTGTACTCAAAAAGCCGTACTTCTGGGACATCATATTCAATTTACCCGGCGGAACGCCGATGCCCAACCCGATGGCCATGATGGACAGTTTAATGTTCGCCGTCCGCAGAATTCGTGAAATTGATGAAGAAGCCATTATTAAAGTGGATGCATCCGGACGTGCAAGTTCATATCTTGCCACGCTGGCCATGATGATGGGACTACATGTACGTGTGGGAATGGAAGACACCATGTACCGCTATCCCCACAAGGATGAACTGATTAAGAGCAATGCAGATGTGGTACGCGACACCATCCAGATGGCCAAACTGCTGGGACGCAGACCAGCCACGGCTGCTGAGTACAGAAAATTGATCGGCATCGATAAATTAAAAGGGTAACGAGCGAGCGATGCGGGACCTATAAGTGTCCCGCTCATTCCCTTCAACCTGATTTTTGAATAGAAAAGGAGGATCCTGATATGAGTCATTCATATTTAGACCGGATGTTCGGACTGAGTGGTAAAACGGCAATCATCACCGGTGGGCACCGAGGACTGGGAGCGTCCATAGCCAGGGGGCTTGCCGCTGCCGGAGCCAATGTGGCCATCGCAGACATTTGTTCGGAACAGGACGGAGCAGCGATCGTTAAAGAAATCGAAGCCCTGGGATCCCGTGCCTTATTTATCCGGACGGACGTGACAGACAAACAAAGTGTAGAGCAGGCGGTCGAACGAGTTTTACAGGAATTCGGGAGCATTGAAATACTTGTAAACAATGCGGG
>JAWLDF010000078.1:0-6567 GCA_041686735.1 Bacilli bacterium | reverse complement strand
AATGAAGAAATCTGTTTAGCATCAAATCCGACTGTATTAATTACAAAAGTCTTTTATGAATTAAATAGCTTAGAAAAATAATTACTATGACTAGAGGTGGATTTATTGAAACTGCTTATAATGCAGTTTGGAAGAAAAAGCAATGGAAGCTGTTGCGAAAGGTGACGTGAAACAAGCACAGAATTTTGTATTCGGTTCGGTATGGCATCTCAACTGGCTCAAATGGCAGAAGAGTTAAATCAGTCGTTGGCGAAATTTAAATTATAAACAAATATTACAGAGCGGATTCTTCCGTCCTATTATCCGGGTGGTGACCATTTTGAACGACAATACCATTAAAGTGAATGTAGATCGATTGGACACACTGATGAATCAGTTTAGTGAACTGGTAATTGAACGGGGTCAGTTGCTACAGGTCGCTCGTAAACATGAACAAAATGATTTTACCGAATCAGCCGAAAGGATGAATCGGATTAT
Source organism: Bacilli bacterium (assembly GCA_041686735.1). Lineage (GTDB taxonomy): Bacteria > Bacillota > Bacilli > JACDOE01 > JACDOE01 > JAWLDF01. Next base: position 6,090 of record JAWLDF010000078.1, on the reverse strand, counting down.
CAGTAATTTGCAGAACCTTCTTTTATCTATGAAAATGGTTTCAATTGAACAAGTGTTTCATCGACTCCCAGCTTTTGTGAAAGACTATTCAAGTAAATTTAACAAATCAGTCGAGCTACAGATGAATGGGCTGGACACCGAAATTGATCGGACCGTCATTGATGAAATAGAACAACCACTGATTCAATTAATACAAAATGCGATTGAACATGGGATTGAACCTCCGGAAGAAAGGAAAAAGGTTGCAAAACCTGAGACGGGAGTTATTGAACTGAACGCCTATCACAGTGGGAACGAGGTTTACATGGAAGTGATCGATGACGGCGAGGGAATTGATTGGGATCAATTAAAGGAGAAGGCTATCAAAAATGGTTCGATCTCACCACTGGATGAAGAAGAACTCAAAAACGAAGATCTGTTATTTGCCATGAATTCGTCGCAAAAAACAGGGGAATACGGATTGGATATTGTGAAAAATAAAATAGAAGAACTGGGTGGTTCTGTGACGGTGGAATCTGTAAAAGGGGAAGGGACACGTTTTCTTTTGCATTTACCGTTAACCCTTTCTATTTTATCAGCGATGCTCATTAAAGTAGCAGAAGAAACCTATGCGATTCCACTTAATTCCATCATTGAAACGGCTGTTTATGATAAAGAAAGCATACTTAATACACACAAACAAAAAGCGATTGATTATCGTGGTCAGGTTGTACCACTGGTCTATCTTAAACGGATTTTTGAGGTTGAAGACAACGGAAAAGAGGAAGATTCTATTTCTGTTGTTGTTATAAAAAAAGGTGAGAAAATGGCCGGTCTCGTTGTTGATCAAATTCTCGGTCAAGAAGAAGTGGTTTTAAAACCCCTTGGCAATTATTTGGGAAGTGTTTTTGCAATCTCGGGAGCCACAATCCTTGGAGATGGAAAGGTCGCATTAATTTTGGACAGCAATGTATTGATCAAATAGGGGGAAGTTAGTTGGAAAATCAAAAAATAATGGATCGTATGAAAGTAATTGCTTTTCGCTTAAAGGATCAAGAGTATGGTGTGGATGTGAATCAGGTAAACTCAATCGAACGATTACACGGGGTGACGAAGGTTCCGAAAACGGTTGACTTTATAAAAGGAATCATAAATTTAAGAGGGGAAGTGACGCCCGTTATCAATCTTGCAGAACGTTTCGGTATGGGAGAATCGGAATCAACCGAAAACAGCCGCATCATCATCGTTAACCTAGGTCAAATGCAGGCAGGATTAATTGTAGACTCCGCCAATGATGTAATCGACATTCCCACAGATATGATTGAACCTCCCCCGCAAATACTGCATGAGGTTCATGAAGAGTTTGTTCATGGAGTAGCCAAACTGGACAATAGTCTGTTGGTCATTGTAAATCTCAATAAGATTCTGGGGGAAAATGAGATCGAGCAATTAAAAGAAATACAATAAATCTAGCGTTAGGCAAGCCCGGTGTTAAGAACTGGGCTTTTTTTGGACCTTCCAACTTATATAGACTATTTTTCAACATAAATCATAAAGCACAAAAATGGACACTGGGGTAGCAAAACTCTGTTATCCAGCATGAGAACGAAGCAAACACAAAGGTGATTATCAATCATCAGAGTGAGGGGGCTTCATATGTCACGACACAAAGATCAATCGGGTGAAAGAATTATTGTGTTTCGAGTGGAAAATGAAGAATATGGGACGGAAGTTAATCAAGTAAAGTCTATCGAAGATATCCATGAGGTTATCGAAATACCGGGAACGATAGAGTTTGTTAAGGGGATCATTAGTGTTAATGGCGTGCTTATTCCCATCATTGATCTGGCAGATAGATTTGGATTAGGAGACACAAAATTTACATATCAATCTAAAATTATTGTAGTAGACATAAGGGATTTGCAGGTTGGTTTTTTGGTAGATTCAATTGATGAAGTGAGGAATATCCCGCCACATTTGATCGGACCTGCACCAAAAACAATGAGCGAAGATATGTCAAGGTTTGTAATGGGAATGGCTATATTAGAAGATCACTTAATCATTCTTATTAACCTCAAAAAGGTTTTAGAAGAAGATGAGTTAAAGCAACTTGAAAAGATATAAAAATGCATTGAATGTGAGTATGGAGGTATGTAATATGTTAAATAAAAAAATAAGCTTGAAACTTATTATGGTTGGTATTATTCCCAGCGTCCTTTTTATACTGGTAAGTTTTCTCTACGTATTCCCATCAATAAAAGAGAGTATTTACAAAGAAAAAGAGGTACAAACCAGAGAACTGGCAAATGTGGGACTTTCGATTATCAATCATTATTATGAGCTAGAAGTTGAGAATCAATTAACGAGAGCAGAGGCTCAACAGGCAGCGATGGAGGCTATAAAAAGTGTGAGATTTGGTGAAAATGGCAAAGACTATATGTGGATTAATGATTTCCATCCCAATATGATTATGCATCCGTTCAGACCGGATCTAGATGGTCAGGATATCTCAAACTTTGAGGACCCGGATGGGGTCAAGTTGTTCGTAGAAATGGTTGAGGTTGTCAAAAGTGAAGGTTCGGGATATGTCCCCTATAAATGGCAATATTACGATGATGCAAATCGAATAGAGCCCAAACTTTCCTACGTTACACAGTTTGAACCGTGGCAATGGATTATTGGAACTGGTGTCTATGTAAATGACGTCGATGAAACAGTAGCCAGGGAAATGACAAATATTTTATTGTTCATTATAGCAGTAGCACTCATTAGTTTTATAATCATGTTCTTATTCAACCGAGCCACCATCATTAAACCCATAAACAAATTAAAGAATGAATTACAGGGGTTAGCAAGCGGTGGGGGAGATCTCACCGAAGAAATTCATGTTCAGAGTAAGGATGAAATCGGTGATCTGGCAAATGCAACAAATCAGTTCATTCAAAATATCAGAGAAATCGTTTTGAAAGTTTTTCAGAGCGCTGAAAGCACTGCTACTGCATCTAGGGAATTGTCACTGGGTGTGAATCAAGTGGCAAGTTCGTCTAACCAAATTGTAGAAGTAGTGAATGAGGTATCCCATCGAGCAACAAGCCAATCAGATCATACGAAGGAAATATTAGAAATGATAGAGGAAATTACAGATAAAATTTCGGCAGGGAATGAACAAGTGGAGCAAACTTTATCAAATGCTTCATTGTCCACAGAAGTTGCTTATGAAGGTCGCGAATCTGTTGAAAAGGCTATAAGGCATCTTGAAACGCTAAAAAATTCGATATCTGAATCTACAGAATCGATACAAACCCTGGGAGATCGTTCACAGGAAATTGAAGGGATTATTTCCACTATCACTGAGATTTCCAATCAGACGAATCTGCTGGCTCTGAATGCAGCGATTGAAGCAGCTCGTGCAGGTGAAAATGGTCGAGGATTTTCTGTGGTTGCAGACGAGGTTCGAAAACTGGCCGAGGATTCCAATCAGGCTGCGCAAAAGATAAGTCATCTCATTCACACAATTCTATCCGATATTGAAAACATGATTCAAAAAATGGAGTCAAATCAGAATAATATTCACTATCAGGCGGAATTAACCCAAGCTGGTGGCAATGCATTAGATCAACTGGTTAAAAAAGTTGAGGAAACTGAATTCAACGCAAAAGAAATTGAAAAAGTTTTTAAAACAATTAAAGAAAACAGTGATCAAGTATTAGAGTCAATACAACAAATATCAAGTCATATTGAACAAACAGCTGTTTCCGTTGAGGAAGTGCAGGCTTCCATTGAAGAGCAGACTACCACCGTTGAACAAATAGGAGCGAATTCAGATAATCTTGCAGTAATAGCAGAAAGTTTAAAGAATGAAGTAAATAAATTTAAAGTTTAGAATTGTAGTTGGATTTTTGATCAGGCGATAACCACATATGGACAAATATGTAGATAATCTGATCAAGTTGCTGAAAGTATCTAAATTATAATGACATATAAGGTATGCCACACGCTAAAAAAGATAAATTTTGACATTATTCGACGAATTTGATAGAATTTAAAAAAAGCAAACATCAGGACAAAGGCGTCCGAACAAGTACGAGTATCGTATTTGTCGGGCGTTTTTTTATTAGGGGCTCTAATCGACATCTGAAATATGGATAAACACCACATTAAAAACAGAGACGGAGGAAAGCAAAAATGAAAAGTGTGAAGAGTATTGTTATTACCTCATTAGTTGTTTTTACTCTAGTTGTGTTTGCTGTTCAGACAGGTTTCAGTTTTAATGGTTTTAACCGTCTGATTACCGAAGAAGTTAACACAAATCTACGGACCAAAGCGGAAAAAGAAGCGGCGATGGTTCATGCTCAGTTTTCTGCGTGGGGTGAAGCAAGCAGATCCTATGCTTCAACCATAGGGACAATGCCGGAATATGATACAGACCTGTTGCTGGACATTCTTAAAAAATATATGGAAGATGACCTGTTGATCGTGGGAGGAGGATTCTGGCTGGAACCCTATCAGTACAGCAATGAAGAAAAGTATTATGGTCCATATATCTACAGGGACGGAAACCAGATTAAACTGACATGGGAATATAGTAATGAAGAGGAAGATTATTATCAGTACGATTGGTATCAAGATGGTATGAAACTGGATAAATCCGTTGTCTGGAGTGAGCCGTATCCGGACGCGGTAACTGGAGTTCCAATGATTACAGCTACTAGTGCTATCAAAAAAAATGGAAATAAAGTCGGTGTAATTACCCTTGACATCGGGCTGGAAGAATTGCAGCAACATATAGCCGGTATCGAAGTCGGCAAAGAAGGGTTTGCTTTCATTGTAACTAAGCAGGGTGTTTATCTGGGGCATCCTGAGACTGACAAAAATATGAATGAAAAAATTATTGACGAGCAGGATGAACAGTTAAGAAATGCAGGTAAAGTGATCCTGCAGGAAAATGATACCGTAATACAAAATTCAGTAATTAATGGAACAGAGTATTTTACAGTATCGACCCCTATTGGTGATACTGGATTAAAATTGGTTATGAACATGCCTCGAGCAGAAATTTACAGTGTTATCAACAGGACATTCATCATAAATATCTCGATTCTTGTCGTAGCTGTTCTTTTGTTGATTGTCTTATTAACAATTCTAATCAACAAATTAATTATCAATCCTATCAAAGTTATTACGAAGGATGCGGAGCAGATAGCACAGGGGAATTTAACATCGAACAACAACCTGGCCGCATATAGCAGGAAAAAGCATGAAATAGGCTTGTTATCCACAGCTTTTTTGAATCTGAGTGAAAATATGAAAAAACTTATTTCGGATATCAAAGAGAGTACGGAGAATGTCGTGGAATCATGCAGGGAAGTGGAAGGGAATGCGTCCAGCGTAGAAGCATCCTCAAAACAAATTACACTCTCCGTTTCGGAACTGGCCGACGGAATCAGTGAACAGGCCGTCAGCATTCAGAAGGGAAATGGAATGATACGAAAAATGATAGAAAGAATATCCCAACTATCCCAATATACAAAATCTTCTGAAGAACTAACATCGGAAGCGGCTAAAGAAATGGAAACCAACTCAAAAAGTATACAAAGTCAAAAAGAAAAGATGGCTGAAAGCAAGCAGGCTACGATCAATGTGTCCCATGCCATAAATTTGCTTTCCGGCAAGTCTGCAGAAATAGGAGAAATTGTAAACACGATCGATGAAATTGCCGAACAGACAAACCTTCTGGCGCTAAATGCCGCTATTGAAGCTGCCAGAGCTGGAGAACACGGAAAAGGGTTTGCAGTAGTTGCTGATGAGGTAAGAAAATTAGCGGAGCAATCGTCAAAATCTACGCAAAAAATAAATATGCTGATTAGTGAAATTCAAAATAGTATTGTACTGGCAGAAAAAGAGATGAACCATACGGAAACGATCATTCAAGATCAAGAAATTTCTGTGGAAGCATCTGTTGAATCATTCGACAAAATCATAAAGTTATCTCAACAGGTGAATGAAATGATACAAAAAGTTGCTCATGATACCGATTCGCTGGACAAAGATGCGAAAGAAGTAGATGTTATGATCGAAAGTCTGGCTAATATATCTGAAGAAAGCGCTGCA
>JAWLDF010000077.1:0-7125 GCA_041686735.1 Bacilli bacterium | reverse complement strand
AAATTAAAGGTTTTTCCTTAGGGGAAAACAGCAGCTTGTCGACAAGTCTTTCGTCGGCAGGCTTTTTATTTATCATTATTAATGGGAGACAAGGTTTCGAAGGAAAGTAATGTAAAGCAAACTGGAAGATCAGGTCAGATATCAATTATCCATCGTGTCTTTGGATGAGTTGGGAGACGAGAAATATGTACTCAGGTGGGATCAAAAAACAGGATATTGTTTTACCTGTGATTCCGATCCAGTAGTACGGACTCTATAAATAAAAGAATGCAATTTTTTTCTTTTAAACCGAACATACATTCTAATAATATAATGAAGGGATTTCAAATTTGTTGTCGAAATTTAAATTATGTTGATTCAGGAAGAAAGAGTCACTATTGACAGTTTGTCAAGCTGTTCACAGCAAAAAAAGTTGAAGAGGTAGTGCTGGATAACAGAAGACGATGTTAAATCGCTAAATGATATACAGATATTAGGATACTTATTGGACTTCTTTGTGAAGCAGAATTACATGTTTCTGACTACCTAACAAGAGTGTCACATAGGGCTATGCTTCTTTATTAAGCGTCTTGCCCGACTACACAGTTCTAACTGAGGTTGTTAAAAATGGTCGTTTGTTTTTCTCAAAGTTCTATATTATTACACAATTATTGGGACACATATTGAAGGTCTATCGTGAGAAGGGACACAATATGGAATTCTAATGGTTAATCACGATGCACTATCTAATAGGGAGTTGAGGGGGAGTTATGTCAATTCTAAATGAGCATTCATCTGAAAATCATCCGTTTTGTAGATCACTTTCATGTTCTGATGAATGTACTACAAACAATGTTCCTCATAGAAGTTTAACAGAAAATGGACATCATGATACTTTTCTTGACTATATGACACTGGCATTACAAAAGCATCATATTAGTCCTGATGCCTTAGAACGACGTAAAGATTTAATCGAATCTTTACGGATAATAGATGCTCCAATGGCTCTGTCTCTATATCCACAAAATCCTACAACCCAGAAAGGAAATTTTGCTGAAGTTTTTCTGGCAGAGTATTTGTGTATGACAACTGAGGCGGAACTCCCGATATATAGATTAAGATACAATCCAAATGTAGAACAATCAATGAAAGGCGACGATGTGTTGCTTTTTGATTTGGATTCTGATCCTGTACGTATTATTGTTGGGGAATCAAAGTTCAGAGGAACTCCAAATAAGCAAGCAGTAATCGATATAATCGACGGGCTTGTACGTTCACACAAAGCAGGTTTACCTATTTCATTAATGTTTGTTGCAGATAGGTTGTTTGAAGCTGGTAATTCTGAATTAGCAAAAAAGGTTCAAAATTGCTCTATATTATTTGCAACGAATAAGTTACGGATAGATTACGTTGGTTTACTGATGAGCACTCACAAGGCGAAAGAAATTATAAATGAGCACGCTTCAAATGAACTTCATAATTTATTAATGATATCCTTAGGTTTTCAATCACCAGAAACGATTGTACAACAAGCATTTGCACGATTGGAGGGTATTACATGAGCATGCCTACAGAATATGCAATATCCTTGCTTCAGAGTTTAGCAAAAAGTCGAATTGAAAACCTTGTTACTCAAGCTGATGCTCGACGAATATTGCAAGAAGTTAGAGAAATACCTGAAAATTATCCTAGTTTTGATTCAATACTTACTGAAAAAGCAACACATATAGCATACACTTTGATTACTTGTGGTTGCTCATTGGTTGAAAATGACGATGGGGAAACTAATGAAGGTTTAGCAGTACTAGAGAAAGCCGGTAAGATATTATCGGATACATTTAAGTTTAATCGTGATGAAGTTGAAACGAGAAACTACAACCTTTTGATTGCTGGGATGTCGTTATATGCAGCTAAGCAATATTCACGTGCATTTATTGTCCTCCATGATATTGATGTCGATTTTAAAGTTGGACAAATAATCATTAATTTTATAAAAAAAGACTTTGAAACTATGCTTCAAATTGCAAGTAATGTTCTATTCACGCAAGCGCCAGAACAATTAAATCTTCGTGATTTTGATGAATGGGTAATATCACATGAAATTGCACGCTGTTTTTTAATTGTTACAGACTTCATTTACACAGGCAATCAAGAGAACTTTACACTTATCAAAGACATTTTAGAAAAACTATTGGCGCTTTCTTCCGAAAGCGTTTTAACGCTATATTGGCTTATTATTCGACTATTAAGAATTATTTTTTCTACTTTTCAAGAATCATCCTTGTGGTCTATCTTACCACCATTTCTTCCAACGAAACATATTACTGAAAAATATATTCGATTACTAAGCGGGTTTAGATCTCCTGTTACAGAAATATGGCCATCTCAGACAGCGGCATTACCACTTGCTATTGGTGATAATAGTGGTGCTGTTATTAACCTACGCACAAGCGGTGGGAAAACAAGAATAGCAGAGATAGCGATCCTCAAAACCTTATCTACTCATCAATTATCAAAAGTTTTGTATCTTGCACCATTCCGCTCTTTAGCTTTTGAAATTGAGCAAAGTTTAAATAGAACATTTGGACCACTAGGCATTAATGTTTCGCAGCTATACGGTGGTTCAACTGCAAATGTTACAGACTTTGAACTCATCAATGAATCACAAGTCGTTGTTGCAACACCTGAAAAGGCAAAAGCACTTATTCGTTGCGGGTCAGGACTTGAAAAAGAAATCAAATTAATTGTTGTTGATGAAGGACACCTGTTGGGTGCAGAAGAAAGATATATCAAAAATGAAATGTTTCTAACACATATTAAGGAGTTTGCTTCAAGAAATCAAATACGAGTGCTACTTCTATCTGCTGTATTGCCCAATGCAAACGATTTAGCCCAATGGATCACAAGTGACTCGGATTTGGTAGCAAAATCAGAATGGAAGCCTGCTTTGGAGCGGTTGGGCTTATTACTTTGGGATGGCAATCGAGTTAGGTTAGAATGGAAAAGTGAAGGTGATCCATTTAACCCTAATTTTATCAAAAAAGGTCCTTTGGGATTTGGACGCAGAATGAATCCTTTTCCAAATAATAAAAACGAAGCGGTAGCTGCAACGGCAGTTCGATTAGCGCAAAACGGAACAGTCATGATTTATTCCGCAAGAGCCAACTCAATTAATGGGTTGGCTGAAAGTGTACTTCTAGCACTAGGAGAGCACCCAGAAGACTATCTGTGGGATGATTATCTATGGAATGTTTTTGAAAGCATCTGTAGGGAAGAACTCGGCGATGACGATATTGTTTTAAAAGCCGCAAGAAAAGGGGTCATATGTCATAATAATCGACTACCTACGCTTGTTCGTATTGCTATTGAAAGGCTGATGCGTTCTAAACCTCCACGAATAATCATTGCTTCTTCAACACTTGGGCAAGGAGTTAATGTTGGTATTTCAACAGTGATTGTGTCAACACCATATTATCGTGACAAAACAATCAGTGTTAGAGATTTTTGGAATATTTGTGGGAGAGCAGGACGTGCTTTTTCCGATGTCGAAGGAAAAATACTCTATACAATTGATACAACAAAAGAACAGCGGAAAGTTAATAAAGATATTAAGCTTGCCCAAAATTATTTTGATAATCGACAAATGGAGGGAGTGCGAAGTGGATTACTCGTAGCGTTAAAGGCTATATGTAGAAATGCAAAACGTACCGGTACTGATTTCACGTTGCTAGTTGAAACAATAGCTAATGACTTTATTGAAGGGAATATTCATGAAAAATATTCTGAGTGGTTAAAATATATATTTGACTTCATAGATGATGAGCTTCTCGCAATGCATGAAGATTTTGGTAAAGATGATACCGATATAAACTGGATTGATGATGTCTTTAGAAATTCACTAGCACTTATTCAGGCAGAGAGAGAGAATGAAGAAAAATACCTAGCTCTTTTAAAAGCACGAACCACTTCTCTGTTGCGGAGAATACCAAATAGGTTGGATAGAAAAAAGTTAATTTCAACGAGCGTTCCATTGTCAGTATCTCAATCGATGTTAAAAGATATTGATTTTTTTAGAAATCTCGCTTTGACATTTATTCAATCTTCTGTTGGTGAACATAATGATATTCATTTGATAGATAATATTATTCGTGAACTAGAAATTTGGAGTAATCAAAAAGCACATAAATTGATGAAATTTGTACCGAAGCAAACGGTTCTGGATAATATTCGACGTCCTTGGATAAGTGGAGATGCACTAGTTTCAATAATGACGATTGAACAAGATGCGGGTGAGATCTCAAAAGAATACTACGGTTTTACGTTGCCATGGATCATACACGCTGTTTCTCAATTATTTGATCATGAAACTGAAGAGAATATAGTTCAGTTATATACTTCACTTGCCATGTTTGTTGAACTGGGCCTTCCCAACAACGTAGCTGTGAATATATATATGGCAGGTGTGCGTTCGAGAAGCGCTGCTTTAGAGCTGTCCGCTTTTGATGCTTTCAAAAACAAAAGTATTTCTGATATCAAGCAAGTGCTTATGGACTTTTCGGATCATGCTCTTTCAGACAGTTCAAGGGTATGGATAGAATTGTTTACTGAATCTTTAAGAACACAGGCCCGAAAAAAAGTTCATTTCCCTAATTTTACATTGATGAAAGGAAATCTTCCTGATAAATTATACCTTCGAGTGGTCAATGGGGAGTATTATCTTGCTTCAAGTGACGGTTATTTTTATGAAAAAGTTGAATCTACAGATGATTTGCCTTTTTCAAATATAGCAAATATTCCGGGGATGGTCTTCGTATATGAGAATGACAATTGGCAATTACGCTCATATAACCCTCGAATAGTTGTAAATGATGGTAATTAGATTATTCTGTCAACAACCGTAAGAAAGGAGTAGCATTCAAACAAATGAATTCCATAAGTGAGATAACCAAACGTGATATTTTTGATTTGTTTAAATATGGGATGGATATACCTGAATTATGGGAAATGCGAAGAGTACAGTACAATTACTTTGGACGGCTAGAAGAAATCGAGTTTCTCAAGAGACTATTTGATTTAAAGGGAATGCCAAGTCTAGATAAAAGATACAGAAATGCTGAGGAAGATATTTGGCAACATACGGTAAATAATGATGATTATCCATTTTGTTGGGTGTTTGAGGACGAACGTTTCCAATTAAAAAACGGAAGTGATGAAATATATTTAAAATTTATTTGCGAAATATTTCATCCGACAGTAAGGAATGAGAATGGATATTGGAAAATTTTTTTGGACGAAGTTAACAAATTCCTTAGAAACGATGGTTATGAAATTTACCCAGCAGAAAAAATATCCAATAGAGATGTCTATCGTTGGAGGATATATGATTCAGCAAAAAACAAACTATTTATTCCATTTTCTCTAAGGAATAAAAAGGCAATTAAAGAAAAAAGAATGCCGCTTTCAATTAAAAAGAACACTAGAAATCAATTATTTCAACTTTTTGAGAAATATAATGATATGTATCGAAAAAAAGGTGAGACTGGTTGGGATTATGTTGTTACAACATATGAAGAGGTTATCGGTGATATTCGGCAATTTTACATACCTAAATGTTATAATGAGCAAGGCAAATATCTGGAAACTGATAACTTAAAAGATTTTGTGTTTTCAAGTTCCCCCTATTGTGTAATCGATGCAATAGAGTTTTTTGAAAAGCATAACAAGAATTCTGATTTCGAGACAGAAGTTAATGAAATTTTTAAATTGAATGAAATACCCTTTAAGCTGAATAATGGTAAAGTTGAAAGTACCTTTAATCTACAAATAAAGGATAATACATTAGTGCCAATTCAGGAAGCAGGTCTCAAAGAGTTGCTCCAAGAAGCAGCAAATTATTATGATAAAGGTAATCTTAAAATTGCTGTTGAAAAACTATGGGATGCATTTGAGAGGCTTAAAACATATTATTCACCTACTTTGGATAAGAAAAAATCTGTAAGTAGGATCATTGGAGATATGAGTGGTCAAAAAGCCCATTATAAGGAACTTTTTGAAAAGGAATTTCTCGAACTTACACAAATTGGAAATAATTTTAGAATTCGGCATCATGAAACAACAAAAACAAATATTGAGGATGATAGACATTATGATTATTTTTACAAGAGGTGTCTATCGCTAATTTCAGTTTCGGTTCAATATTTAGAATAAGGTAGACTAATGAGAATAGATGCAATATGTACCGATCTTAATTTAAAAATATTGTTCTCTTTCTAAAATAGGTAACATGAAAAATTTATCAAATTCTAAGGATGGTCTGTATAGATGACATTAATTTCACACATAATGAGACTCCGAAGGTTCGGTACTCACTTGTGTAAATGTTAAATGTGTCAGCAGTTAAAGAAATAAAACTTGATTCTTGTTTTGGTCCCATGGGGAATTATAATGAAGTAATTAAGGCAGTTAACAAAAAGAAATAAGAAGTGAAAATCGTTCGCCCTTAAACAATTGAAATGATGCTATTACATTTTATCATAATTACCATAATAATTTAATTATAACAGATATGGTAACTTTATATATCGAAGAAGATATATAATAATTTTCCCTAGAATCATATGTATATATCATAAAAAACGAAATAAACTGCGCGACCCCATCACCGGCGAAGAGATGAATCCCGATGAGCGGTTGATGCGTTCGATCGAAGAACAGATCGGTATTTCCGAAAACGCCAAGAAGGCATTTCGCGAGGAGATTTTAATCCGGATTTCCGCTTACGCACGCAAAGGTAAGCGCTTTGATTACAACAGTCATGACCGCCTGCGTGAAGCGATCGAGAAAAAGTTGTTCGCCGATCTGAAGGATATTGTGAAGATTACGACCTCCACCAAGACGCCGGATGAAAATCAGTTGAAAAAGATCAATGAGGTAACGCGGCGCTTGATTGATGAGCATCAGTATTGTTCGGTGTGTGCCAATGAGTTGTTGCGTTATGTGGGCAGCCTGTTGAATCGATGATCGGTTGGCAGGCATGCCGCGTTTGTGACATCTGAGATAAGGGAGGGATAAAAAATGACAGATTGGGCGCAAACAGTTTCGGGTAAAAAAGGAGGCCCTTCAGAACCGTCATTTGTTGTTTCCCGG
>JAWLDF010000076.1:0-7520 GCA_041686735.1 Bacilli bacterium | reverse complement strand
CCGGATTACATTCCAACATTCGTTCCCCCATCCGGGCATTCCTCACAAAAATCATCTATTCCCACGCAAGAATTGGTATAATGAAAACAAAAACATGACGACGATGCAGTCGATGAAAGGTGCGTGCTACTTTGAAATTACAGTGGAATGTAATTTTTGGACTGATTTTTGCTTTGCTGGTCGCTTTGTTTGCCGTATTTAACGTAAATCAGGTGGAAGTGGACTACTTGTTCGGAACGGCTCAAATGCCGCTTATTCTGGTAATCATCGGATCTGCCCTGCTGGGAGGATTGATGGTGGGTTCCTTCGGAATCGTTCGCCAGTATCGTTTACAGTGGAAAATCAAAAAATTAACTCAGGAATTGGACAAAGCAAATGAGGCTTTACAAGCTGTCTCTGTCGAAAATACTGTTCCGCAACAAACGACGGAAACACCCGCGGAAGATGCCGAACAATCACAGTCACAGTCACAATCACAATCACAGTCAGAGGAAGCCGACGGTCCAGCCACGGCAGCTGCCGTAACTCAATCAACATCCTCATCATCAGAAGAATCATCCGACGATCGTGACTGTGAAGAATCTCAAGTGTCACCATCCGAGACCACTCCGGAATCCCCGGAGCAAAAACCGGATCCGTCATCATCTTCTCTGTCTCAAAATAGTGACAAATCGTAACGTTTTCGATACACCGCGTCCCTGCCTGTTGTCACCCCTTCTTTGATTCAAGTATAATGGATGGGGATTTAAAAGGGGTGTCATCATGTTAAAACCTAAAACAAAATGGGAACTTGCAGCCGTAGAAGAAGCAGCGGCAGAAAAACTGCAGAGAACCCTGCATATTTCACCGTTACTGGCCAGATTGCTCAATACCCGCGGCATCAATGAACCGGATCAGGCCCGGAAGTTTTTACAGTCGGACCTCGCCCACTGTCACGATCCATTTTTAATGGACGGGATGGAAGAAAGCGTGAAGCGAATCCGGGAGGCCGTTGAAAAAGGTGAACCCATCCTCATATACGGGGATTACGATGCCGACGGTGTCAGCAGCACCTCACTCCTCATACATACCTTAAAACGGCTGGGAGCCACTTTTGATTACTATATTCCCAACCGCTTTACCGAAGGATACGGACTAAACAAACCGGCTTTGCTCGAGGCGAAAGAACGCGGTTTTTCCCTCGTAATCACCGTGGATACCGGGATCAGCGCGGTGGAGGAAGCGGCATTTGCCCGTCAATTAAATCTCGATCTGATTATTACCGATCATCATGAACCTCCGGATCAACTGCCGGAAGCTTTCGCCGTCATCAATCCCAAAAAACCGGGCTGCTCCTATCCGTTCAAATATCTGGCCGGTGTGGGCGTCACTTTCAAGCTGGCTCACGCTCTCCTCGGGAATATGCCCGTCGATCTGCTGGAGCTGGTTGCTGTCGGCACCATCGCCGACCTCGTTCCCTTAATCGATGAAAACCGGGTACTGGCCCGATTCGGACTGGAGGCTTTATCCCGCACCGATTTTCCTGGATTAAGGGCGCTAATTGACGGATGCGGTCTGCAGGGAAAAGAACTGACCGCAGATCACGTCGGATTTGTGATGGGTCCGCGCATCAATGCGAGCGGGCGCCTCTACACCGCGGATGAAGCCGTGCAACTTCTAACCTGTGAGGACCGGGAGGAAGCGGCCGCACTGGCGCAACAACTGGATCAATACAATCGCGAGCGGCAAACCTTGGTGCAAAAAATTGCCGGACAGGCGATTGCTCAGGTTGAACAGCAACTGGACCCGCAAACGGAACGATCCGTACTGGTGGTGGCCGACGAAGAATGGCATGAAGGGGTCATCGGGATCGTTGCTTCCCGTCTCGTGGAAACCTACCGGGCACCGGCTATCGTTTTTCACATTGACCGGGAAAGCGGGATGGCCAAAGGATCGGCGCGAAGCATCGAAGGCTTTGACATCTACCGGGCTTTATCGGGCATGAAAGAACTTTTGCCCCATTTCGGCGGACATCCGATGGCAGCGGGAATGAGTATTAAAGCCGAAGATATTGTCATACTGAGAGAACGTCTCAACCAATGGGCGCGCGAGCATGTACGGAAAGAGGACATGATTCCGACCCGGCATGTCGATGTCACATGCCGGCTGGAGGAACTCACCGTCGAAACCATAGCAGAAATGCAATTGCTTGCCCCGTTCGGCGAAGGGAATCCGTCACCTGTTGTCCTGGTGGACGGAGTGCGCATGACGGGACTCCGTAAAATCGGAAAAGATGAAAATCATATCAAATGTACTCTGACCCGTCATCATCAAAAACTGGACGCGGTAGGGTTCGATATGGCCGATATTGCCGACCACATCTCTCCCCATGCACTGGTTGAGCTGGTGGGGGAACCTGCGATAAACGAATGGAACGGCTTTCGCAAGCCTCAGTTGATCATACGTGACGTGGGAGTTTCCCACATCCAGGTGTTTGACTGGCGCGGATCGAAGGAAAAACAAAAGAAGCTGGAACAAATTGCCCGGGAAATGATGGGCGCCTGCGCTGTGGTCTGTTTTGATGAACGCTCACGCCGCCGGCTGGAGCCTTCAATTTTTAAGGGGCGAGAACACTTCTCGTTTTGCTACGTGGACCGTACAGGAATCCTTCATTCCCTTTCCCACACAAAGGAGAAACCGGCGGCAAAGGAACAGAACTCATTGAACTGGCACACCCTGATATTGTATGATTTGCCCGAACATCCTTCGACTCTTGAAAGGCTGCTCAGAGCCGTATCGGGACAGATTGAGCGAATCTACTGCCTGTTTGGAGAAGAGGACGCCGACAATGATATGCCGCACGGCCTTCCGCGCAGGGAACATTTTAAAAAAGTGTATTCGTTCTTACATCAGCGAAAAACGGTTTATCTGCCGCAGATCCTGTCCGAACTAAAAGGAAAGTCGAACACGAAAGGCTATACCCCGGGAGCGATACGATTTATCCTCGATGTGTTTGAAGAACTCGGTTTCGTGCACAGGAAGGAAGAGAGCTATCATCTGGCGGACAATCCGCAGAAAAGGGATTTGACTCAATCCCGTCTCTATAGGGAAAAAGAGGTACAGATCCGGTTTCAAACGGAATGTTTGTACTCATCCCATACTTCATTAGCTGACTGGATAATAAACATGATACAATCAGATTATCAAGTTGAGGAGGAAACCATCCATGAATTATAAGAATTATATTCGTGTGATTCCTGATTTTCCGGAGAAAGGGATTCGTTTCAAAGACATTACGACGCTGTTAAAAAACGGCCCGGCCTACCGGAAGGCGATTGATGAACTGGCACAATTTGCGGAGGACAAAAAAATTGATCTGATCGCCGGTCCGGAGGCGCGCGGGTTTGTGATCGGAGCTCCGCTCGCCTATAAACTGGGCGTCGGTTTTGTGCCGATTCGCAAAAAAGGAAAACTGCCGGCAGAAACCATCACTGTTGATTACTCCCTCGAATACGGAAAGGAAGCCCTTGCCGTTCACGAGGATGCTATTCAGCCCGGACAGCGTGTGCTGGTGGCCGATGATTTGCTGGCGACAGGAGGAACAATCGCTTCCACCATTCAACTGGTGGAAAAACTGGGCGGAGAAGTGGCCGGTGTCGCCTTTTTAATCGAATTAAGCTATCTACAGGGCCGTGACAAAATCGGTTCCTACGACGTGTTTTCCCTGGTGCAATATTAATTCCGTCAGGGGAATCCCCAGTTCCGGGAATCGGCATTACGAAGCGGACCATGACCGGGAAGGATCAATAAGGGAGGAAATCGCCATGATCCTCCCGTATTTTTATATAGAAACCGAGGAAGCAAAAAAGGGAAGGTGACATAAAATGGCTCAAAACAAAAAAGCAAACCGCGCCGGGAAACAAAGCAACGGGATGAACAAAGTGACGTTGATCATCGGAGTGGCAGCGACCGTCATTTTAGTCTTATTCGGGTTATATAATTTATTTTCCATGCTGGTCTCCGACAATTCGGGAGGGGAGACCCTCTCACTTGAGCACCAGCCGATGCTGGGGGATGAGCAGGCACCCGTCACCATCGTGGAATATGCCGATTTTAAGTGCCCGGCCTGTGCCAATTTTCATCAACAAATTCTCCCCCGCTTAAAGGAAGACTTTATCGAGAGCGGACAGGCCAAACTGTATTTTGTGAATTTTCCGGTGGTAAGTGAAGATTCATATACGGCGGCTCTGGCCGGAGAGGCCGTCTATCAGCAGGACGAAGAAGCCTTCTGGAAATTTTATGATCAAATTTTTGCCAATCAGCCGGATGAACGGGAACGCTGGGCAACACCGGAGTTTTTCGTTTCCTTTGCCGAAGAGCATCTTCCGCAGATTGACCGCGAGCAGTTAAAGCAGGAGTTATCGAAGGGCACCCTGATGGAGGAAGTCATCGCGGACCAGCAGGCAGGACGGCAGGACGGAATTCACTCGACGCCGAGCCTGGTCATCAATGGGGAACAAGTAGAGAATCCGTTTGACTATGATGCGATCCGCGTCATGATCGAAACAGTGATCGATAACACCTCAAAATAGGGCAAAATTCGCATCTTATCTTTACATTCCCGGGGAAATTAACGATAATAGTACGTAATCCAATCGACAAAAACGGACAGGTGATTTCTTTGAGTAAGGAAACATTACTTGACAAAGTGAAGGCTTATTTGCCCGAAAACGATGTCAAGTTAATTGAAAAAGCATATCAATTCGCTGAAAAAGCACATGAAGGGCAGTTCCGGAAATCCGGGCAGCCCTATATCATGCATCCGGTGGCAGTGACCGAGATTTTGGCCGAACTGCAAATGGATGCCATTACTCTTGCGGCAGCTCTGTTGCATGATGTCGTAGAGGATACGGACGCTTCCCGGGAGGAAATCGAAGAACATTTCGGCAAGGAAGTTGCTCAGCTTGTGGACGGCGTGACCAAGTTAAAAAAGATTCGCTATAAATCCAAGGAAGAGCAACAGGCGGAAAATCACCGCAAAATGTTCGTGGCCATGGCGGAAGACATCCGGGTGATCATGATCAAACTGGCAGACCGGCTTCATAATCTGCGGACACTGCAGCATTTACCCCCGGAAAAGCAGCGCAGAATCGCCAACGAAACGCTGGAAATTTACGCCCCCCTTGCCCACCGGCTCGGGATTGCCTCGATCAAATGGGAACTGGAGGATATCTCCCTCCGTTATATCAATCCGGGGCAATACTATCGCATCGTCAATTTGATGAAGAAGAAACGAGCGGAACGGGAAAAGTATATTGAGCAGGTCATCGAAACAATCCGTGAAAAAATGAAAGAGTTGAATATCGAAGCGGATGTTTCCGGCCGTGCCAAGCACATCTACAGTACCTACCGTAAAATGACCCTGCAAAACAAGGAATTTAACGAGATATACGATCTGTTGGCAGTCCGGATTATTGTGGATGATATCCGTGACTGTTATGCTGTGCTCGGGCTGATCCATACCCTGTGGAAACCGATGCCCGGCAGGTTCAAAGATTATATCGCCATGCCCAAACCCAACATGTATCAGTCTCTGCATACCACGGTGGTCGGACCCAACGGCGAACCCCTCGAAGTTCAAATCCGCACGTGGGATATGCACCGCACCGCGGAATACGGGATTGCGGCCCACTGGGCATACAAAGAAGGAAAACAGTCTGCCGACGCCAACGACAAAGATGGTGCTGACAATAAACTGGCCTGGTTTAGACAGATCCTCGAATGGCAGCAGGAAACCCGCGATGCTCAGGAATTTATGGAATCGTTAAAAGTGGATCTTTTTTCGGATGTCGTATTTGTATTTACGCCCAAGGGGGATGTCATCGAATTGCCCAAGGGATCCGTCCCCCTCGATTTTGCCTACCGGATCCATACCGAAGTCGGTCATCGAACCATCGGCGCCAAGGTGAACGGGAAAATTGTTCCCCTCGATTACCAGCTTAAAACGGGCGATATCGTGGAAATGCTCACATCGAAACACAGCTACGGTCCCAGTCAGGACTGGTTAAAGATCGCCAAATCGTCCCAGGCCCGTAACAAAATCAAGCAGTGGTTTAAAAAAGAGCGCCGCGAAGAAAATGTGGAAAAAGGGCGCGAATGGGTCGAGAACGAATTGAAGAAGCAGGGATTCGACATTAAAGAGATCATGACTTCTGAAGCGCTTCAGGAAGTGGCGAATAAATTTAATTTCCAGGGAGAAGAAGACATGTTTGCTGCCGTGGGATACGGCGGTATTACGGCTGCTCTGATTGCCAACCGGCTTACCGAAAAGCAACGCAAGGTAAAAGAAGCGGCACTTCAGCTGTCGGAACTGAAGCAACATGATCCGTCCTCCGCTCAGCGAAAAAAAGATCAGGGAGGCGTCAGTGTCCGTGGCGTCAGCAATCTGCTCACCCGTTTTTCAAGGTGTTGCAATCCGGTACCCGGTGATGAAATTGTGGGCTACATCACCAAAGGCCGCGGGGTTTCCATTCATCGTGCCAATTGTCCCAATATCCAGTCCGATCAGGAAAAAGAGCGTTTGATTCCGGTAGAATGGGATGGAGCACCGGAACAGGCCTTTGATGTGGATATTGAGATCCGAGGGCATGATCGCGACGGACTGTTGAATGAAATTTTGAACGCTGTCGCGGAAACGAAGACGACGATCACTGCCGTCAACGGAAAATCCGATAAAAACAGTATCGCCAAAATCAATATGACGATTTCGATCCGCAATGTCGACCATCTCCATCGTGTAGTCGAGCGGATCAAACGGATCAAAGATGTCTATTCCGTGCGACGTACGTTGAATATGTAGTACGCATAAGCGATATGGGATAAACGGAGGGATTCAGGTTGAAAGTTGTGGTACAGCGGGTGAGCCGTGCTTCCGTAGCCGTGAACGGCGAAGTGACGGGAGCGATCGGGCAGGGCTTCCTGTTACTGGTCGGGATCACCCATGATGACGGGGAAGAAGATGTGGCATTCGTCGCCAACAAAATTGCCCATCTTCGCATTTTTGAAGATGAACAGGGAAAAATGAATTTTTCCCTCCTCGATGTGGGCGGTGCGGTCCTCTCCGTTTCGCAGTTTACGCTGTACGGGGACTGTCGCAAAGGAAGACGCCCCAATTTTATGCAGGCGGCCCGTCCGGAAATCGCCCGCCCATTATATGAAATGTTTAACGACAAAATGCGTGAGCTCGGCATTGTGGTGGAAACCGGAAGGTTTGGGGAGATGATGGAAGTCTCTCTCGTCAACGATGGACCGGTCACACTAATTGTGGAAAGTGAATAGGCGTATTCGTTTTTTTTTTTTCGAATACGCCTATTTTTGGTTAGGGAATGAGTAAGAACCAATCCCTAAGATGAAACGTCTGATTTAATTTTAAATACCTTCTGAAATGAATCAATTTCATAATTCCCTTTTTTAAAAATGCTCGCAAGAGCAGAATTTCAAAGAACATCTTTAAAAAACTTTATGCAGCGATATGTTGTACG
>JAWLDF010000075.1:0-7635 GCA_041686735.1 Bacilli bacterium | reverse complement strand
TCAACAGAATCATTGATAGCGGGATATGATGGTGCCCCTATTTTGCATGGCGTCGATCTTGAAATTAATGAAGGCGAAATGGTGGCTTTAATCGGCAGGAATGGTGTGGGTAAGACCACTTTTGTTAAAAGCGTCGCCAGAATGATTCCGGACGTCCAGGGGAACATTTTTTTCAGCGGGCAAAAAATCAATTCGTGGTCGATCAATAAAGTGGCGCGTTCCGGGATCCGTCTGGTTCCTGAGAATCGTGGCATTTTCCCCAAACTGACGGTGATGGAAAACCTTGAAGTGGCAAGGATTTACGCTGAGGGTGTGGATAAATCGGAAATCAAAAAGATTTTTGCGTTGTTCCCGCGGTTGGAGGAACGTAAAAATCTGGAGGCCGGACTGATGAGCGGCGGTGAGCAGCAGATGCTGTCGATCGGGCGAGCCCTTCTGGCGAAGCCAAAGCTGCTACTGGTTGATGAATTTTCCGAAGGACTTCAACCCTCGATTACGAAGGAGATCGTGAAGGTGCTTCTTGAAACCAATAAACAGGAAGGACTCCCCATCTTGCTGGTTGAACAAAATGCAAATCTGGCTTTGAAAATGACGTCACGGGCCTATATTATGGTGAAAGGAAAAATTGTTCATACCGGTTCTTCTGTGGAATTGCTTGAAAATGATCAGATTTTAAAAGAAAACCTTGTAATATAAAGCAGGGAAGGGAGGGAATCACCTGTGGACAGTGGTTTAAAAATTGCGGTGGTTCAATCGGATCCTCAAGTGGGCATTGAGAAGTTAGCCGTCAATATGGAAGAGAGTAAACAATGGGTGGAGAAATCCGCTTCCGCGGGGGCCAATCTTGTGGTGTTTCCGGAATTAAACGCAACAGGTTATGTTTTTCTTAACCGCAAAGAAGCTTTTGCGCACAGCCAGTCCGCCGAACGTGGGGAGGCAGTTGAGTTGTGGAAAGAATTATCTAGAAAACATAACATGTATATTGCCGGATCCTTCGTAGAAAGAGAGGGCGAGCGGTTATATGATACGGCCGTTCTAATCGGACCCGGAGGAATGGTGGGAAAGTACCGGAAGACGCATTTGTGGAACAGGGAAAATCTTTATTTTTCGCCGGGAGATCTGGGGTATCCCGTATTTGATACGGAATTCGGCCGGATCGGTTTGTTGATCTGCTGGGATACCTGGTTTCCGGAAACTTTTCGTATTATGGGGGTTCAGGGGGCGGACCTAGTCTGCACACTGAACAACTGGGTATATACCCCAGGGCCGCTGTTTGATGAGAGTGGGCGCTGTATGGCGGTGTATCATACGATGTCTGCGGCACAGGCAAACGGGTTGTTTATCGCGGCAGCCAACCGGGTAGGGACAGAACGGGGAGAGAAATTTTTGGGGAACAGTGTGATTGTCGGTCCGAACGGATGGCCGATTGAGATTGCCGGAACGGAAGAGGAAACCCTCCTTGTGGCGGAGGTCGATCTGGCGGAGGCGAGAAGGACGCACTGGTCCGATTTTAATGATTTATATAAGGACAGGCGAACGGATTTGTATGATGAACGACTGGGTTACCGGAAGAAAACGGAGGACATGTAGTCCTCCGTTTGTTATTAGTCAACCCTCCTATTTAAGGTCAGTTTGTATTTATTCGACATAGAACTGCATTATACTACAAAAAATCTAACAATTTATTGAATTTTATCTTGTAATATTAAAAATATTGTCATATAATATCAAACAAATAGGACAATTTTACCATAACTTTTGGTCTAATATAATAATCACGAAAAGGCAAACTCATTGAAAGATGGGGGAGCAAAACACGGGGTCTAAGGTTTTAACGGACTAAACTATGATTACGGTGTAGCCGAATATAAATATATTCAGTATAGGCTGTTTCGTGATGAAACAGCCTGTTTTGCATACGTATGCAAACTGAAAGGCTCGAAAAAGGAGGGTAGGATATGGGATGCATATCAAAAAAATGATTCAGGAATTGCATGTTCACGAATCAAAGACAGCCCTGGAAAACAATGAATTCGAGTTATATTATCAGCCTCAATTTCATTTGAGAACCGCAAAGATTATCGGAGTAGAAGCGTTGATCCGGTGGAACCATCCATTATTGGGTTTTTTATCTCCCGATCAATTTATTCCTCAAGCCGAGGACACCGGGTTTATTCATCAATTGGGGCAGTGGGTCTTAGAAGAAGCATGCCGTCAGGTGAAGCTATGGAGAGATCAGGGTTTTTCCCTCAATCGAGTCGCAGTAAATTTGTCCAGTCTGCAAATTTATCAGAAAAATTTTTTTGAAATAATAAAAGAAACCATCGAAAAATTGGACATCCAACCTCACATACTTGAATTGGAAATCACCGAAAACATATTTATGAAAAATACCGAAGATGTGATTGAAACTTTACATAAAATCAAGAGTCTGGGTGTGAAAATTGCTTTAGATGATTTTGGCACGGGCTATTCCTCGCTGAGTTACCTTCGCCATTTTCCCGTGGACAGGATTAAAATCGATGGTTCTTTTCTGAAAGATATAAATGAAAATGTAATTAACGGTGTTATATTAAGGTCGATCATTGAACTGGCAAATAATTTGAATATCCATGTTATCGCTGAAGGGATCGAACTTGAAGAACATGTCGAGGTATTGAAGGAAATGAAATGTAATGAAGGGCAGGGGTATTTTTTCAGTAAGCCGGTTCCGGCATGTGAGCTTGAAAAGATTCTGAAAAGAGACGGTGAAATCATAGGAAAGGGTTGACTGACGGATACAGTTTTTTCCATGTCGAATCAGCACATTATTTGTTGTTTATGAGTCCACTATTCATATAAAATGAAGTGATAAAAACGATTATTAGGATGTGGACTCATGAGAAAGAGAAATGTGACATCAATAGACGTAGCGCGCCTGGCTGGAGTTTCTCAATCGACGATTTCACGAGTTTTTTCTCCGGGGGCGAAAGTTTCCGAAAAGACGAGGGAAAAGGTACTTCAAGCAGCAAAACAATTAGGATATAAACCGAATGCGATCGCAAGGGGATTAATTACCCACTCCACGAAAATGATCGGGTTCGTAACGGGCAATCTGGCCAATCCTTTTTATAATTATGTACTGGACGAATTTACCAGTCAATTATTAAAAAAGGGCTATTATCTGTTATATCTGAAAACCAACCGTGATGAAATCAGCGAAGAAGATGTAACTCATTTTTTGGAATACAATGTAGACGGGATCATTGTCACTCATGTTGATTTGTCGATATCTGTCGCGTCCTTATTCAAGCAACATCATATCCCGTCCGTTCTTTTTAACCGGTATAGAGAAAAAGATTGCAGTGATTTCAATATTGTCAGTTGTAACAATTATCGGGCCGGGTATGAGATAGGCAAGTACTTAATAAAACAGGGGCACAAAAAAATGGCCTATATTGCCGGTGTCCCCCATTCTTCAACGAATGAAGAGCGATATGCAGGGTATGTCGCTGCATTGAAAGAAAGGGATATGCATATCCACAACATGGCTACGGGAAATTACACCTATCAGGGCGGCGCTGAGGCCGCGATGGGAATCTTCAAAAGTAAGAAAGACAGACCGGATGCCATTTTTTGTGCCAATGATTTGATGGCGATGGGGACGATCGACACTGCCAGAGATCTGGGTCTGAGGATTCCGGAGGATGTATCTGTCATTGGTTTTGATGACATTGATCTGGCAAAATTACCAACCTATTCACTTACCACCTGGCATCATCCGATTACGGAAATGGTAACGAAAGCATTGGATGTATTGTTTGATACGATCAACGGGAAAGCAGATGTTCCCGTAAAAATCCTGGTAGACGGCAAACTGGTAGAGAGAAAATCAGTAAAAAAATTATCTTAATCTAAAGATATCAAAAAAATTTTTGCAAAAACTAATTATATTAGTTATAATAATAATATAATTAGTATACGAAAGAAGGGATATAATGAATTTTGTCATCGCGTTACAGGTGATTAACTTGTCGGTACGATTTTTTCTGGAAATCGGTGCTCTGTTAGTGGCGGGTTACTGGGGATTTAAGACGGGAAACACGGGTTGGATGAAAGGACTTCTCGGGATTGGGATCCCGCTGGTGATGGCTGTACTGTGGGGGTTGATGGGTTCTCCGAAAGCACCCGTACAGTTGTCGGTTCCGTTCCGTTTTTTACTGGAAACGGTTGTGTTCGGTTTGCCGGTTCTGTTTTTGTTTTCTCTGGGAAAAATAAGTCCGACCTGGATTTATGGTGTCATCGTGGTGATCAACCGAATATTGATGTGGGTCTGGGAGCAATAAAAAACAGTTAGGATTTGACACAAATATTATTTTTAGTTAAGATGGCATAGAAAAAATGGTCAGGGAGGTTTTGTTCATCCAATGAAGTAATCACCGTATTCAACATTTGTTTTATAGGGCACGACTATCGTCTTTTTTTGCCTGTGTTGAAATACGGGATACGTGTAAACTTTTTTGGATGTACAATGATCACCATGAATTGATGTAATCATGACACATGCTATTTGTGCGTCTGTGTATCCATACCCGTCTATTCAATCGCAGGCAAAAACCTGTGATTTTTTTATGAATGGATGGAGGTATGGATATGTTTATTTTTCAGGGTAAAGGGTTGCGCAAAGAGTGGGAAGGTCAGGTTATTTTTCAGGACGTTGACATAGAGTTGAAAATGGGGGAACATCTTGCTGTATTCGGAAGAAACGGGTGTGGGAAAACCACGTTATTGAACGGCCTGCTGGGGAAAATCAACTTTGACGGGGGGAACATTCAATGTTTTGTCCCCCGGGATGAGTGGGGATACCTTGAGCAAAAGCCGGTGTCGACGCTGACAGTGAAAGAATTTGTTCAATCGGGTTCGGATGAGAGGTATCAATTAAAGTTACAATTGGATAAACTCCAATCCAGATTGAAAGAATCGGATTCGCATGTTCTTCTGGAAAAGTACGGTGACCTGCAAGATCGTTTTATGCAAATCAACGGTTACGAACTGGAGACGGATGCTGAAAAATGTCTGCGTGAAGTGGAACTGCATGATCGCACTTGGAATCTTCCGTTCGAATGTTTGAGCGGTGGTCAGAAGACCCGGGCTCAGCTTGCAAAAATTCTTTTGAAAAAACCTTCCTGTATTTTTATGGATGAACCGACCAATTATCTGGACAGGGAGACGATGGAGTGGTTGGAAAATTGGTTTCTACATTTTAAGGGTGCTGTGTTGTTTGTTTCGCATGACAGATATTTTCTTGACCGTACCGCACAAGCCATTATTGAATTAAATCCTGACGGTTGTAATCGTTACTCAGGGGGATATACGGTGTACCGGGAGCAGAAAGAAATCGAAAGGAAAACCCGGGAAACCCTTTTTAAAAAACAGGAACAAAAACGCAAGGAATTACTGGAGTCGATCCGGCGCTATCAACAATGGTTTCAGCAGGCCCATAAAGCAGCAGGTCAAAACGATTTTGCCCGTGCTAAGGCAAAGAAAAATGTATCTCGTCTTCACGCCAAGGAAAAAGAGTTGGAACGACTGGAGAAAGAAAGTGTCGATCGGCCCGCGGATGGTCGACAATTAAATATGCGCCTGGATTCGGCGGGGTTTTCCGCCAGGACATTACTGCGAATGGAAGAAGTTTCATTTGCGTATGATGATACTGCTCCGTTGTTTCAGGATTTGACCTTCTCTGTGAACCGGGGGGATCGGATTGCGGTGGTCGGCCCCAACGGTTCAGGAAAATCAACTTTACTTAAATTGATGCTCGGCCAATTGCCCCCTTCCTCCGGGAGGATCATGAAAAATCCGCAGACAAAAGCAGGATATTTCGCTCAGGAATTAGAAAATTTACAACAGGAACAATCGATCCTGGACAGTTTTTTATCGATTCCCGGTATGACTCAGTCTGAAGCAAGAACGTTGCTGGGCAGCTTCCTGTTTTCTAGGGATGACGTCTTTAAAAAGATCGGTCAACTCAGTATGGGGGAAAAATGCAGGATTGCTTTTTTAAAGTTGTATTTCAGTCAGGCAAACTTGCTTGTTCTGGATGAACCTACCAATTTTCTCGATGTGGAAACAAGGGAGATTATGGAGGATGTTTTGAGTTCTTATGCCGGAGCTCTTGTGGTCGTTTCCCATGACCGCTACCTGCTTCAGAAAATATCAAATCGGGTAATCGAGCTGGATGGAAAGGGAATACATGAACTTTTGAAATGATTGGAAGGAGGAAGCCCGACAAAGATGGAGGCCGATCAAATGAGGAGAAACGTTCAGAGGGAGATTAATCAGCGAACCTATTCGGATAATGTCCCGAGACCCCGTCCAAAAGAAGATATCAATTTTTATACGGAAGACCCGAATTTACACTATCTCATGAAAAAATATTTACCGGAACATCTGCATGACTGGGCGGAAAGGGAACTGACCCGATTTGGCGAACTTGTTGCCGGTCCGGTGGATGAACGGGCCGCCTATACCGACGGCGAGGGTCGGCCCAGACTCAAAAAGTACAACCGGCTCGGTGAGGATATTTCAGAGATTATCACCAATGAGGGATACAAGCAAACGGTGAAAGAGGTGTATGAATCCGGGATCGTCGGCTATCTTTATCAAAATGTTCCGGAACTGGGCGAGAAGGTTCCATATGTCTATTCATATTTGCAGGGATATCTTCTCAGCCAGAGTGAACCCGGATTTTATTGTCCGGTGACGCTGACCATGTCCGCGGCCTATCTCATTGACCGCTACGGCTCGCAACAACAGAAACAGGACTACTTATCGGGTCTGGTCTCGCTTGAATATGAGAATTTGTTTGAAGGGGCTACCTGGCTTACGGAGAGGCAGGGAGGTTCGGACGTGGGTGCCAATTTGACGGCGGCGGCACCGGACCCGGCGAAAGGAGAAGGCGTGTATAAGCTGACCGGGGAAAAATTTTTTGCCAGTAACGCGGGCGCGATGGTGGCGACGGTGCTGGCCCGGGTCAGCGATCAGCCGGGGACACGGGGGCTGGGACTGTTTCTTGTTCCCTGGATCAGGCCGGATGGATCGAGAAACAGCATCTATGTCCGACGCTTGAAAGAAAAATTGGGTGTGAACGCCGTCCCTTCGGCAGAGGTGATTTTGGAGGAAGCGGAAGGGTATCTGATCGGCGATCCGTCAAAGGGATTTAAGTATATGGCGGAAGCCTTAAATATTTCAAGAATTTGCAATGCCATCGCATCCATCGGAATTATGCGAAGGGCGTTTTATGAAGCGGTAAATTATGCGAAGGGACGTGAGGCATTCGGCAATCCGATTATCCGCTATTCCATGGTGAAAGAGACCCTGGCCGATATGCTGATGGAACTGGAAGTGAACACCGGATCCTCTTTTGAAATGATCCGTTATTTTGATAAAGTGGTTACGACCCGGGATGCCAGTGATGAAGAACGGGTGATGTCCCGTATCCTGATCCCTCTTTTAAAATACCGAACGGGTGAACTTGCGGTCAGGGCTTCCCATCAGGCGATCGAAACCCATGGGGGCAACGGGTACATTGAGGAATATGTAACTCCGCGGTTGTTGCGAGATGCGCAGGTGTTAACGGTATGGGAAGGGACTTCC
>JAWLDF010000074.1:0-8279 GCA_041686735.1 Bacilli bacterium | reverse complement strand
TTACCAGGATGCCTGCGGAGCAAGTTTGTAAACTTCGCTCAATTCGTTAAGGGCATCCAAAAACTCATCAGAATGCTTTCCTTCACGGCCTGTTTCTTCCGGCTTGGAAGGTTCTCCAGGCCAGTCCAGACCAACTTGATTAAATTTTTCTTTCATTTTTGCCAGCGTTTGCTGCTTCAAGGAATCCTCGGATTCCATTAAGACAAGATCAACGACGGCATCGGCATTCGGGCCGAGATCAAACAGGGTGGAAAGATCTTCCCAGGTCTTTTTGATTGCTTCATTAAGGCGTTTTTTTGCCTCGTCCGTACTGTTGGCAAGCTGGTCAATCCACACTTCCCAGTGATACAGGTGATAAAATTGCTCCCGTTTAATTTTGCTTGCCGTATCTGCCAGAGGAGCATAATTGGTGTTTGCAAGTGCTTCCAAGCGAATGCTTTTGAAAACTTCATAGGCATAGTTACGAATGATGGCGTATCCCCAGTCGTAATCGGG
Organism: Bacilli bacterium; assembly: GCA_041686735.1. Lineage (GTDB taxonomy): Bacteria > Bacillota > Bacilli > JACDOE01 > JACDOE01 > JAWLDF01. Next base: position 7,784 of record JAWLDF010000074.1, on the reverse strand, counting down.
ATCTTCTTTATAATGTCCTTTTCCATTGGGTCTTTCTGTAAGAACGGCGTTCACATATTCTTCCGGTTTACGCAGATGAGCAAGATCATCGGCTTTGCCTGCACCCAGTTCCTCAAGCAACTGGTACAACATGGCGGCATGCCCCATGGTATTTTGGGTAATCGAAGAAAATGCAACGTCTTCTTCAATATGGGGAGCCAGTCCCAGCCATTCAGATCCGCGGTGACTGATGAGCAGATCGTCATCGGCTACTTGAAAAATAAGTTCTTTCAACGCTTCAAGATACTTTTGGTCCTGTTGTGCTTCCTGCGGTGAAGTATATTGTCTTACCACGATTGATCCCCTCCTGTTAAATCGACGCTTTCGGTTGATTTTTTTCTCTGAGCTCTCTCCATCTTGACGGAATGTAACCGTAATGGGCCGGTTCACGGTAGTCTTTATTGTCGATGCGAAGAAGAGCTTTCCGTTTTTCCGGGGGCATGTAATGAATGTTTTCTCTTTTTACAACAAAGATATTGGATGGAATCTCTTCACGACGCATGAAATTTTCCTGTGCCATAGCCAATGCAACTTCCGCATTTGGAGCGAGCAGGCTGTACTGACTTTCAAATTTTCCTGTCGGTTCTTTCTGGCTGAACACTTCATAAACATCATAATCTTTTACTTCTTTGTTGCTCATGGAAATCACTCCTTTTAGCTGGTTACAGTTTGATTGTGCAATAAAGCTTCACGAACCCATCCGTTGTTGTCAAAACCAATCTTTCTCAACTTCAGGCGATTTTGCGAACGCGGACCCTGGTTTTTGGCGATGACATCGCGCAGGTAAGTGTAATCAGGGTGCGTGTAGACCCATTTCTTCTGGTTTTCATCATAGTAAATATTGTCATCCGGCACATCCATTCCGAGTGAGCGGATTTGCGGTAAATATTTACCGATGTATTCCTGACGCAACTCTTCGTTAGTTTTACTGCGGATTTTGTAACGGATGTTGAGTTCCTGGTTACTCTTGATTTCTCCGTCTACTTCCGGCGGACCGAAGAACATCAACAGTGCGGGCCACCAGCGATTCAAAGCATCCTGCATCATGTCGTGTTGTTCTTTTGTACCGTCTCCCAGTGCAATTGCCATATCTTCACCGTGATAGGCGTGGAAGCGTTCTTCAAGGATAATTCGCTTCAATGCACGTGCGTAAGGAGCGTAAGAAGTGGCGGCCAGCATTTTCTGAGTGATAATCGCTGCTCCGTCAACCAGCCATCCGATCAGTGCCGCATCTGCCCAACTAAGAGCCGGCATGTGGAACACGTTGTGGAACTTGAGACGGCCGGAGAACAGGTCGTCAAGTAAATCTTCGCGTGTTTTTCCAAGCGGATGCATTAAGTCTTCCGCTACACGAATCAACAATTGTCCGTGTCCGACTTCATCCTGTACTTTAGCCATTAAAGATAATTTTCTTTTCAGAGTCGGTGCTTTGGGAACCCACTCTTTTTCCGGAAATGCTCCCATGATTTCACTGATTCCGTGCATGGAGATCAGTTTGATCAATTGAATTCGGTAATCATCGGGCATCCAGTCATCCACTTCGATTTTTTCGCCATTTTCAATGCGCTGCAAAAAATCATGGACTCTGGGATCGTCGGAATGAATGGTAATCTCAGGCTTAAACATGGAATGTCCTCCTTTGTTGTTTAACATTTGTATAACGTTTTTCTAACGTAACGTTTTTCTAACGTTATATTATAATATATAAATAAAAACGTCAATCGTTAATTATAAAATATTTTTAATTTTCGTGAGTCTCATATTGAAGCCATAATTAAGGGGGGCAGGACATTTTCGTCCGCCCCCCTATGACCACCATTTTTAGCCCTGGCAGCAAGTGTTCGCTCCCAGGCTGTGTATTTCCACATCTTCTTTCGTATAGAAAAACTCCCACTCGTTTCCATCCGGATCTTCCACCCAAAATTTGTCCTGCACAGCATAACAGCATGTGGTGTTCGTTTCCTCAAGGGTGGGAAGAAGCCCTGATGCTTCAAGCCGCTTCTTATGTTGTTGCACTTCTTCAGTGCTTTCAACCTGAAACCCGAAATGATTGACCTGGTTACCTTCCACACGATCGCGAACATTTAATGTAAAATTGACTCCCGGTTGTTCCAGCAAAAATTTGGCGTAATCCGCTTTCACTTTTACCGGCTCCACCCCGAACAACTTGCTGTAAAAAGCCATTGATTTTTCTAAGTCGGTACAATTGACACCTACGTGAACGTATTTCATTCCATTCAGCCTCCTTGAATCAAATAAATTTGATTTAAATATCAAAAAAAATTGATACATATGCTAAAAAAAAGGGAAGATACAAAGTGGTTTTTTAATTTTCCCTATTGAGATGCCTCGTGTTCCGATTCAAATAATGTACGTATCAAGGGTTCAGGTATTAAATGTCTGATTTCATTCATATTCGGTTCGTAATAATTCCACGTTCCGATTTTTTCCCGTGTGATGAGACCGGCATCAAGCAAAATCTTCAAGTGATAGGACAACTTGGATTGCTTAATCCCGATGACCTCGGTTAAGTCACATACACAGGTTTTTCCCTGCCGGGCCAACTCGTGTAAAATCTTTAAACGTTGCCGGTCGGCCAGCGCTTTGTATTTAGATTCATATGTCTGGTAAGTTTGATCCAGAACCTCTTCCCACAGGGGCAAATTCTTCATCATTGGCGGCCACCAATCCAATCGAAATAATATATCAATTTTTTTTGATAAAATAAAATTATCATGAATTACCACTCGAGTCAATAAAAAAGTGAAAAAAATTCTTGTTTAATTTATCTGCCCCGCCGGACGAATTTTACTCACCTGTTTTTCGGTCAATCTCACCCTTTCGCGATTGAATACGTTATGAATCATGAAGCAAATCATGGATACAAGGGCAATACCCACGGCATATGCAAAAATGGGATAAGCTCCCCACCAGTCATACATGTTTCCGAATACGTAGGGTCCCAGCAACCTTCCCAGCGACGAAAAAGCACCGACAACTCCGAGATAGAACGGGGCAGCTTCACCGGTGTACTCCGTTATAAATGAAGGAATCGCCGGGGCGACCAGCATTTCACCCAGAGTGGTGATGATCATGCCGATGGCAAACTGGTAAAAATGTTCGTGGTAAAACAAAATAAAGGCAAATCCTATGGTATAGGCCACAGCGCTGACCACCAGTTGGGAAGTCAATGTCCGGGCGATGGTCTTTTTAATAAGATGAGTAACTGGCTGACCCGCGAGAATGATGATCCCGTTGATCGTCCATAAAAAGCTGTATTTGGCAATCCCCAGTCCCGTATCGTCAAAATACGGGGCGATTCCACTGTTCCACTGAGTTGTAGAGAACCAGAGGAACATGGATCCAAGCGCCATAAATAAATAGACTTTGAAATCCAGTAAAAGATGTTTTGCCTGCATCGACGGATCGGGGAGCCGGCCGGACATGGGCGAATGAAGGGATAACTCTTCCTCCTTTTCGCGGTGTAAAGCTATTTTTTTCATCAGCATGGAAAAATACACGGCAAAAAACAGGGAACTTAATCCATTGATAAAAAAGGTCAGACTGAATGAAATGGTAGCGATCACCCCGGAAAGGGATGTTCCCACAGCCATTCCTACATTATTGCTGACATAAATCACGTTGAACAACTCTTTGCGCTTATCCTTCCATTGAAAACCGATAAAGGCATTGATGGCGGGCATGGTTACATGTAACAGAAAACCGAGCACCATCATTAAAGCGACGTATGCCGGCCAGTTTGCAAAAATGAGAAGGAACTGGGTGATCGATGTAAGGAATAAAGATCCGACGATTAATAATTTTGCCCCGAGGCGATGATACAGTGTTCCTCCTACAATTTGTCCTCCGACCCCCGCCAGGGATTGGAGCAACAGGACAAGTCCGGCTTCACCATAAGATCGGTGCAGAATATTATGTACATATATCGTGATGAGCGGCCACATAAACGCACTCCCGGTCGCATTAATCATGCTGGCCATAATAAACAATTTAACTTCCTTCGGATACCTCGACCTGAGTTGGGACCATTTTTGTCTTATCATGATGAAAACCTACTTTCTAAATAAAATAGTATAAAAAGTATCTTCCTTCCTAATATTATCCTGTTTATTTCATTTCGTCAATCCTAATTTTTTATGGACTTTTCATTCTTCGTCCCGGGATGTAAAACGAATCGTATCTGATGAATAAAATTCGGTCATTTAATAAATTTACAAAATAATATTAAATATTCATTCAATTCAAAATAATAATATAGCTGGAATAGAGATGGTAATGCTAAAATTAATATGTACAGGATACCAGGCTTAAACAAATTTTTATGGGAGGAATTGTTTATGGGAAACGATTATAGTTCCGGCGTGAAACAGTATGTCGAACTTGGAGAAAAACTGGCGGAGCGCGAGAAGCAGCGCAAACAAGAAATGCGTAAAAAGAAATTTGATACCATTGCGGTTCACGGGTTATATGGATCTGAGGAGGCATTGGACAACCAGGGAAGCATTAACGAACCTGTTTTTCTTTCTTCTGCGCAGCACTTCGAAAATTCGGATCATCTGGAGGCTGCCCTGGCTTACTTGATGCCTGCCTGGGGTTATACACGGATCGCCAATCCCACCCTTTATTATCTGGAACAAACACTGGCTCTGCTGGAGGGGTACGGATATGACGGCGAAACCAGTGCGGTGGTAACCAGTTCCGGGATGTCGGCCGTTTTTATGGCAACCAATCCTTTTCTGGAAAAACCGGTAACAGGAATGAACATCGTAGCTGACGCGAGATGTTACGGTGGTACTTTTATGTTGTTTAATGAACGATACGGCAACGAACGGGGTGTGGATGTCCGCTGGGTGCGTGATTCGATGAATCTCGAGGAATGGGCGGAAAAAATCGACCAACATACCCGTTTTATTTATGTGGAGATGCCTTCCAACCCCGGACTGAGCGTAGCGGACATTGAAGCACTGGCAAAAATGGCACATGATCATGGGATTCCGCTCATCGTCGACTCGACCCTTGCCACTCCGGCTCTGATGCGTCCGATCTGTCACGGTGCGGATATCGTTGTTCATTCGGTAAGCAAGGCTATCGCTGCCAGCGGCTCGGCCATTTCCGGTGCCATCATTTCCCGTGCCAACATCCCCAGTCAGGTAGGACCGGATCTGATGCGTGAAGATTTTGCGACCTACGTCAAGTTATTGCCCATGCGTGATCACGGAACACCGCTGTCCCCGATGAGTGCACATTTGATTATGAATGACCTGAGGAGCCTGCGTTCCCGTGTCGATGTGATGAGTAAAAATGCGATGAAGGTTGCCCGGTTTCTCGAAGTACATCCGGCGGTGGAGTCGGTCAATTATCCCGGTCTGTCATCCGCAAGAGGCCACGATATTTCCAGCAAATATATGTGGCTTGTTGATGGAGAAGATGACTACGATTCTCCGGTAAACCGATACGGTTATATGATGAGTTTTAATGTAAAAGGTGGGGCTGCTGCCGCCAGAAAAGTGTTTGATCACTTACAGATGATTTTCCGCGCTACAGACCTGGGACGGATGAAAACCATTGCCACCATCCCTGCCATTTCCACGCACCAGCAGCAGGGGGATGAAGGACGCAATCTGGCGGACATTCCGCCGCACCTGATTCGCCTGTCCGTCGGAATGGAACATCCTTCAGATATTATTGACGACCTGGAAAAGGCGTTGCAGGCGGTTAAGTAAAATCAGGTCTTCTTAGCAAATTCTTTTCGTTATTTTGTGATTTTAGTATAATAACGAATAATCTAACGAAAAGAGTGATTTTATCATGAATCCATTTATTAAAGATCTTGATGATACAGACCGGTTGATTCTGGATGTCCTTCAAAAGGAGTCCCAGTTGAGTAATGCGGAGCTTGCGCGTAAAATAAATCTTTCTCCTCCGGCCACCCATGCCAGGGTAAAACGACTTGAAAAAGAAGGTTATATTGACCGTTATGCTGTCATTTTGAATCAGGAAAAGCTTGACTTTGATTTACTCTGCTTTATTTTTGTCAATACAAGTCATCACCAGGATGAACAACTGGAAAAGTTCGAGAGATCCGTGCACACAATGCCGGAGGTGCTTGAATGTTATAACCTGACAGGCGAGTATGATTATCTGATCAAAGCGGTCCTGAGGGATCGTGCGGAACTGCATCAATTCATACGGGAACTCACCCGTTTATCGGCCATTTCCCGCATTCATACCAGTGTGACATTGAAAGAGGTAAAATTTTCGACGGTATTGCCGATTATGGAAAATAAGAACCCCGGGCAAAGGGTCAATAACGGTTCAGATCAGTAAGCAGCAGTATGGTATGGTTTCCATACTGCTTTTTATTTCCCATCGAAACAGAGGGTTTTAGCAGGTAAATGAGTGGCAAGAGAGAAATAGAAATGGTAATAATCACAATTTTTCGAATGAGGTGATGAAATGTCCGGAATTCGTTATCAGGATTATGATGCGATGGGGTTGGCCGAACTGATCACGAACAAAGAAGTCCAGCCTGTGGAAATCATTGAAGCAGCTATCAGGAGAATTGAAGCATTAAATCCGGAGATCAACGCGGTGGTTTACGATATGTATGATAAGGCACGTGCCGCTTCCCGATCCTACAATCCGGAAGAGAGGGGCGCGGGCGGTCCATTCGCCGGGGTCCCGATTTTGATCAAAAACATTAACCAGGACATAGGAGGGGAGCCCCTGACTTCGGGCTCGGCAGCTTTTCGTAATTACCGCCCGGCAGCGGATTCTGAGTTTGTACGGCAACTTCGTAAGACGGATGTCATCCTCATGGGCATCACCAATGTTCCGGAATTTGGCCTGGTGGCGACTACAGAACCGGTTGCATACGGGCCGACGAGAAATCCCTGGAACATCGATCATACCCCGGGAGGATCCAGCGGAGGATCCGCAGCAGCCGTTGCCTCCGGTATGGTTCCCATCGCCGGTGCCAACGACGGAGGTGGATCCATCCGCATCCCGGCCGCATACACCGGGTTGTTCGGATTAAAACCGACGAGAGGAAGGACACCGGTGGGAAGGAGGCTGGGACGCCACTGGCAGGGAGCTTCAGTGGATCATGTTTTAACGAGGACGGTACGGGACAGCGCTGCCATGCTGGATCAATTAAAAACTTTTGAAAAGGGAGCCGCTTTTCATGCCCCGCCTTTTGAAGGGAGCTACTTGCAAATGTCACAACTCCCTCTGGAAAAACAGCTTCGCATCGCATTCTCAGTTCAATCTCCAATCGGTACGGACGTCGATCCGGAACATCAGGAAGCCGTAAAGAAAACAGCAAAAATGCTGGAGGCTCTGGGACATATCGTAGAAGAGAAGGAAGCTCCCGTTGATGGTGACAAAATCGCGAAAAGCTACCTGACTCTCTATTTTGGTGAAGTTGCCGCCACCCTTGCATCATTGCAGGAGGTGCTTGGGCGGAAAGCACGATACAGTGATGTAGAGCCGACCACGTGGTTGCTAGGCTTGCTCGGACGGACGTTTTCAGCCGAAGAATTCGTATTAAGTATACGGGAATGGGACCGGGCGGCCTATGCCATGGAAGATTTCCATGAACAATACGATGTATATCTGACACCGACGACCGCCTATCCGCCTGCGAGAATCGGTGAACTGGCACCGAAGGGGGCAGAAAAGATCTTGATCAGCATCTTCGGAAAACTGGGAGCAGGGGGACTCCT
>JAWLDF010000073.1:0-8719 GCA_041686735.1 Bacilli bacterium | reverse complement strand
ATTGCCAGCATCCTTTCATTCTCCTCACCATATGTATTTGTTTTGCTCAAACAATACGGTAGAGGTTAATTGTGGAACTGGCAAGCCCTTTTTTTATGTGCTTTTTCTTTGCATATCTGTGTATTTTTATTTTGCAATAAACACACAGGCAAGTGATCACATATAAAAATAGTCATTTATTATCCAGACGACAAAAAAATAAAATAATAAGAAAAATGAAAAGGGAAATTAAAAGAAACCACAAAAAGATTTGGGGTTACTAAATTTGTCTATTGATTCTCAAACAATTGCGCACAGTCTTAATTGGGTACAGGATGCATGGTTCAAAAACCATCTAATATTATTTCATCAATTTGTTAGCGCATCTAATGACATTAGGATTTCATTTTCAACGCACCTTGCAGCATAGGTGGCCAGCTTGGTTCCTTTATCCACCTTATAACTTTCGATCGCCTTGATAAGGCCGATGGTTCCGATGGAAATGAGGTCTTCGTTGTCTTCCCCTGTATTTTCGAACTTTTTTACTATATGGGCAACTAAGCGGAGGTTATGTTCGATCAAAAGATTTCGTGCCCTTTTATCTCCCTGTTCCATCAGGCGGAGATATTTTTCTTCCTCTTCCTCCGACAAAGGCTGGGGAAACGCGTTGTTTTTAACGTACGATACGAACAGTATCAGCTCTTTGTATAAAAGCACCAAAAATCCGAACAATCCAGACACCCACTCACCACCTCCAGGAATCGTGCAGCTTTTACTATGCCTATTCCATTTTGGGCTCGTTTGTGTCTGTACGAGAGGTGTTTTTTAATTTTGTGTTTCCCTTTTTCATAGTGTCTGATTTAATTAATTATTTCCTATCTTTGTAAATGTCTTGAATACAAATCCTCAACTGTTGTGTTCACTAACTGGTTATCATTTTCTTAACATTTTTATGATGTGTACCATGCAAAATCAATAAAAACCTCGATAGTATTCTACCCTTTTTTCTCTCATACTAAATCTGAACTTTACCCAATTCGGCACGTTCAACGATGATATTCTTATCCCGTAGAGCCAAATAAACTACTTTCTAATACGTAGACACTGTCAAAGAAGGGAATCATGCTGCCTGACGCGCGGTGTTCCGGTAAGGAACTACGCCGTTCAAAACAGGAGTTATTAAATCAATTTTTTTTGATTTAATAATTGACAATTAATACGGATATCATTATAATTTGAATTAATCAATTTTTTTTGATTTAAGGAGTGAACTTGATGAAATCAGACTAACATTGGTCATTTCTTCTATGAAACAAATTTTTGAGAAATATGCTTCAAAGCATCATGAATTAACACAAATAGATATCAGAATAAATCTTTAAAAATTTTTAGCTATTATATCAATATTTTTTATATAAGACAAAAGTTTAAATATCTTTTCTTAAAATTAGGAGGAATAAAAAATGAATTTAAATGTAATTAATGCTCAATCATGTTGTGGTGGAGAACCAGTAAAAAAGAATAGCGGTAAGCAATTGCCGGTAGTGATTATTGGCGGAGGTCCAGTCGGGTTGGCAGCTGCCGCACAGCTTTCGTTGAAGTCTGAGCCGTTTATTTTATTTGAAGCCGGGGAAAGTGTGGGCGCTAACATTTTGAAATGGGGGCATGTGAGGTTGTTTTCCCCCTGGCAGTATAATGTTGACAAAGCGGCTAAACAGCTTCTTGAGAAGAATGGCTGGAAAGCACCAAACGATGATGATATTCCAACAGGTCAAGAATTGGTTGAGAACTACTTAACGCCATTAGCTTCTCTGCCGGAATTAAAGGATAACATTTACTATAATGCCAGGGTGAATGCGGTTAGCAGAAAAGGATTAAGCAAAATAAAGACAGCCCATCGTGACGAATTGCCATTTTCTATTTATGTGGAGATTGATGGAGAACGAAAACAATTTGAAGCCAGAGCGGTTATTGATGCCTCCGGAACCTGGGATAATCCTAACCCTTCCCATTCAGATGGTGTTTGGACGAAGGAAGAACGCTCACTTTCTAAACATTTTTTTTATGGCATTCCTGATATTCTCGGATCGCAGAAGCAACGTTATCTCGGTAAATCAGTCGCCGTTGTAGGTGGTGGACACTCTGCCATTAATGCTTTATTAGAACTTGAAAGCTTAAAAATGGAGAATCCTGATACGAAAATATATTGGATTCTCAGGAAAAAAAGTGTGAAAGAAGTGTATGGGGGTCAGGAGGACGATAACCTTCCTGCACGTGGTGAATTGGGAATACGTATTGAGAAGATGGTGAATGGACGATTACTTGAAGTTGTAACTCCTTTTTATATTCAAAATTTTGAGTACAAAAATGAGCGGATAAATATTATAGGAGACTATAATGGCAACCCTGCGACTATATCGGGTATTGATGAAATTATCAGCAATACAGGGACCAGACCGGATTTTTCATTTTTAAGGGAGATTAGAATTGATGTTGATCCTGCAATTGAAAGTGTTTCAGCACTGGCCCCTCTAATTGACCCAAATATTCATAGCTGTGGAACTGTCCGTCCACATGGGGAAAAGGAATTGCGCCAACCTGAAAAGGACTTTTATATTGCTGGTGTCAAAAGCTATGGCAGAGCACCAACTTTTCTGATGGCCACCGGTTATGAGCAGGTAAGGTCCATCGTTGCAGGCTTGGCAGGTGATTGGGAGGCAGCAAATAAAGTTGAGTTGGAGCTACCTGAGACCGGAGTTTGCAGCACTGGGCTGACCGGATGTTGCGAAGAAACAACGGTACCAGAGAGTGATAATACTTGTTCTGATTCAAGCTGCAGTACAAATGAGGCTCCTAAAAAAGCATCCGCTTCATGTTGCGGGTAGTGCTTATACGATGATAACACGACAAACGGTTATTTTTCTAGGACTTTCACAGCTTATCTGCTGGGGCATTTCTTATTATTTGATTGCCGCCTTCGGAGATATAATTTCAGCTGATCTTGGTTGGAGTAGCTCGATGGTTTATGGTGGATTTTCTATAGCCCTTTTAGTCATGGGGATGACCTCTCCTTTAACGGGACGTTTAATCGATCAATATGGTGGTCACCTCGTGATGACAGCGGGTTCTGTCATTCTTGCTCTAGGCTGTGCGGGGATTGCTTTGTCCCAGTCTGTTTTCACCTATTACGCAGCCTGGGTTTTGTTAGGATTTGCCATGCGTTTATCTCTTTATGATGCTGCGTTCGCTTCTCTGGCTAGAATAGGTGGATTGGGTGCCAAACGGCCGATTTCACAAATTACCCTCTTGGGCGGGTTGGCCTCTACGGTGTTCTGGCCCATTGGTTTCTTTCTTGCTGAAAATTTAGGGTGGCGTGGCGCTCTATTTGTCTATGCAGGATTTGCACTCTTAACGATTCCACTTCACCTAGCCATTCCAAAGGGGCGTTACGAAGAAGTAAAGGAAATAGATCCTAAAGAAGTGAAAAACGTTGCTTCCTCTAAGCTTATTAAAAAAAACCGAGATCGTATCATTGCCGGGAGTCTCTATGCATTAATATTTACGCTAATTAAATTCGTTAATTCAGCGATGTCTGCTCATATGATTGGTATCATGTCAGGGCTTGGGATTGCGGCCGCGGTTTCGGTTTGGATTGCAACGTTAAGGGGGATAGGACAATCGTTAGCGAGGGTATCTGAAGTTTTATTTGGGGGTCGTCTTCATCCATTGAACCTCAATTTTGTCGCAACTTCTGTCCTGCCAGTTTGTTTTATCCTTGGTCTTTTTAGTGGACACTATGTGTTTACGGCAATCGCTTTTTCCTTTCTTTATGGTGCAGGTAACGGCATCATGACGATTACAAAAGGCACTCTACCACTGGTATTGTTTGACCATAGAACCTATGGCTCATTTGTCGGTAAACTTCTCGTTCCGGGTTTTCTCTTATCCGCTGTGGCACCCATTGTTTATACAATAATTATCGAAAGATTCGGTGAGGAAGCAGCCCTTATTCTTTCTGCCGGACTTGCCTTGATTATTTTTGGAGCAGCGGTAGTTTTAAAGATGAGGTTTGGACAAGCAAAAAGAATGGAAGATCAGAGGCTGTTAGAAGTTGTTGGAGAAGGGGGAGAGTGAATGGATTGATTAGCCTAGTAAATACTGGGTTAAAAAAATGCAGTCAACCAAGAGGTGATTGACTGCATTTTTGTTTTTGTATTGCAATAAAAAAATTGAAGCGTGTTAAGCGATTTGCCATTTAAAGAAACCTCTACATGGGAAGCAATCTTCAATTGATTCTCTACAAAATAATTCTCAAGCTTTTCTGCTTTCCCTACTTTTATTCTACTTTTCCAAATTGGTTACATTTAATCCCATATGGATCTTTGTTCATAACCCTTCCTTATAAATTTTGTTGAATCAGCCGACTGATTTCTTGAGGAGATAAAACTTTTCCACTTGAGATCACTTTCTCGTTCAAAACCAGCGCCGGCGTTGACATGACGCCATAATTCATAATAGAGGGAATATCTTCCACCTTTTCAACCGAAACATCCAGATTGTCGTTCTTGATGGCTTCACGCGCATTCCTTTCAAGCGTTTTGCAATTTTTACATCCCGTACCCAATATTTTGAGTATCATGTTTCCATCCTCCTATTTTAATTAAAGAATGATATTAAATCCATATCCAATCAGCATAATACCGATGGATACAGTTATAATAAACACACCGATTAATCGAGGTTTGATCACTTTTCTTAGTAAAATCATTTCGGGTAAAGATAGCGCTACCATTGCCATCATAAATGACAGAGCAGTTCCTATTGCCACCCCTTTCTGGATCAAAGCCTCAATAATTGGTAAAGAACCGACCGCGTTCGAATAAAGCGGAACCCCGACCAGTGTTGCAATCGGCACAGCTAACAGACTATCTTCACCCGCATATTTGACGAGTAAATCCTCCGGTGCATATCCATGGATGAATCCGCCGATGGCAATACCAATCACGAGGTAAAGCCATATCTTTTTAATCGTATCTTTTACATTTTCTCCGGCAAATTGAATGCGGTCTTTCTGGCTCAGATCAGCCACGGTTGTTTCTCCCATTTTTACCTGATAAATATAGTCTTCCACATATCGTTCCATTTTTAACTTTCCGATAATAAACCCTGCCACAATCGCCAGTAAAATCCCCACTAAAACATACAGGGTTGCGATTTTAATACCAAAAATCGAAAAAAGCATTACAAGTGCAATTTCATTAACAACCGGTGAAGAAATCAAAAAGGTAAAGGTAATCCCCAGTGGTATCCCTGCCTCAACAAATCCAATAAAAAGAGGAACCGTCGAGCAGGAACAAAACGGGGATACAACGCCCAGTAATGCTGCCAAAACACTGGCCATCCCTTTGCGTTTTCCCTGTAGCCACTCCTTTACTTTCTCCGGTGGAAAATAACTTCTGATGTAAGAGATGACAAACACCATCGAAATTAATAAGACAAGGATTTTAACGGAATCATAAATAAAAAAATGGAGTGCACTTCCCAATCGCGTCGATAGAGATATGCCTAACATGTCGATTACAATAAAATCGGCCAACCACTGGAACATCGTTAATCCTTCTTCCTTTTTAAAATGGGGTATGATAACGAACTTAATTATCCGTTTTTTTAAATCAAATTAATTTGATATAGTGACCAAAAAAATTACAAAGGTTTACAGCATTTATTACCTGATTTGTGTGGACTTGAACGGAATAAGCAACACAGTTCTTCTGATAAAAGGTGGTTAACTTCAACATCGTTTAAAGAATAATAACTCCATGTTCCTTTTGTTTCTTTTTTAATCAGTCCTGCGTCCAGTAAAATTTTCAGATGATAAGATAATTTGGATTGAGGGATTCCAAGTTTTTCAACGAGTTCACACACACAGACAGAATCGTACTGTGTGAGTTCATACATAATTTGCAATCTTTTTTGATCTGCGACAGCTTTGTATTTTTTTTCATATTTTTTAAATACTGCCTGCATGCCATCACGCATCGCTGTTTCAGAATTTATGGTTTTCACTGGTTTCACACCCTAAATCAAAAAAAGTTGATTAATTACAGTATAAATGATGCGGTTTAGCCACGCAAGCATAAATCAAAATAAATCGATTTGCATATAATTCCATAATAAAACAACCGAGCCGAACCAATTCGATAACTGCCTGTGACCGAACTTTCACACTCTTTATTGCATTACTATATAGTAATGGTCATTCCGAACGAATTAAGGCTTTTTCTATTGAATTTGCTAGTCCATCATTATTTTAAAGTAATCTAATATGTCTACACTATTGACTTAGGATTTCATTTTCAACGCACCTTGCAGCATACGTGGCCAGCTTGGTTCCTTTATCCACCTTATAACTTTCGATTGCCTTGATAAGGCCGTTGGTTCCGATGGAAATGAACATTTAGAACTTCTTCACGATTTATTCTAGTTATCTTTTTAGACCATTCATTGTAATATTTTAATGCGACTAAAAAGTCATCATAAATTAACATGTGATTACCTTCCGTTCAAAATATCAAATAGAACCTACATATCCATATTGTTTTAATAGTGATACTGTCGCAGGAGATAATAGTCGTTTTAATGGTTCTTGATTTTTAATTTTTTCTCTTACTTGTGTTGCTGATATTTTAGGCAAATCATCTACTTCCACTCGGATTACCTTTTCTCCCAAATCTCGCCAAGCTTTAGCCTTGCAATCTTCAAATGAATCTCTTAATGGAGTAATGAAAACACGATTAGGGGGAAATATTTTAGAGTATATATCCCAAGCTAAATCCAAGCGCCTACCACCAAGAACTGTTATAGGTACATTGTCTCTAAATTCAAATTTGATTGTATCAATAACCAAACGGTAACGAAGCCAAAACGGCAAGGGATTTTTCTCGTTTACATGATGAGTATCAACAATGCTTGTGAAATCGGGTACAGGTGACTTTTGTCCAAAATGTAATACATCTGTGGATTTCTCATTTTCCACTACAAATATCCATAGGTGGTCTCCATATTCAAGTAAGCGTTTTATATACGATAAGTGGCCTATATGAATTGGTTGGAATCTACCTTCCCAAATAACATTTTGGTATTTCAAAATTATCACCTTCAACATATATTTTTAATTTTAGGAAACCTAATTTTTTCATTTTTACACGATATTCAGATATCCATTCTTTATGTAACTCCCTTTGAAGATAACAATTTTTTAATAATGGTATTATTGGTTCAAGAAGAGACTTATCTTCACAACCGCAAAGAAATGAACTCTTTTTTTGTTTAGTTCTTAAAACTCCACCAGTTATTGGACACTCAACAAATAATATTTCTGTATTTTTCAAATCGTCTTCTATTTGGGTAGAGAAAGTAGGTCCTATTGTTGATAAATTAATAAGATATTGAGGAGAGTTAGGAGAATTTTTAAAATAATCGACGATTCCCAAAAGATTTTTGGAGTTGGAACGCAAACAAAAACACAATAAAGAGGTATTTTAACCATATGTGACCTAAATCAACGAACAAAATGTTTGTGGAAATAAACAACATTCCCTCCTTGGTTATATTAATTATTTATACGCAATTACATTAACATAAATTTGTATATATTGCAATTATATGAATCAATTTCATAATTCCCTAGAAATGAATATTATCGACGCATTAAACGTTTTTTATCGTGAAGATGCCATCTCAGACTTCCTAATTAACTGCTTTAAGGATTCAGATGAATTTTTGATCCGTTTCTTCAATTAAACAGGAATTGATGTAAAAGAAGATTCAACCTTTGTTGCTAAAATCCGGGTTAGTTTAGGAGAAAACATAGGAACTCCTGATATGATTATTCATGTGTCTAAAGTCTATAAAATGAAAGTAATTATTATCGAGAATAAAATGGGTGCTGCAGAAGGGTTTTTTTCTAGTAAGAGCATAAGTTTTTAATTACACATTGACTTTTGCATTATATTTATTTGACTTAATAAGCATGAGAACAAACGAGACCGAAATTGTTATTGTATAAGTTCCAGCAAATATGAATATATATTGAGGGTAATTTGCAAAGGTAGAAAAAGAAGCAAAGATTAGTCCTACTGCGATACCAGCTTCAGCTATAGTTCGCCAAAAACTGAATACTCTACCGATCATCTCGTGCCTAGTTTCCTCTTGGATTTTTGTTATCATCCCTATATCCATAAAAGGCAAACCTATAGCACATATAAAACTAAATAAGTAAGCGAAGTAAATATTTGGGGAGAACCCTAAAAGGAGAAAACCGCAACCAACAATACCAATTCCTACAAATACAAAAAAATGTTTATGTACCATCTTCCGATATCCCAAAATAAAGTTGCCAAAAAGTCCACCTAAACCAAAAGATGCTATGATGAAATTAATGCTGATGGATCACCAGTTAGGGATTTTGCTATTCCTGGAATCCCAATCCAGTAACCAAGAGCATAAGCAACATTATACAATCCAAAACCGATAATCGACATTTTAAGTGTTCTCTTTTTATGAATATATTCCCAAATTTCCCTTAAATCCATCCAAAAAGTTGTTTTGGTTTTATTAGAGGATACACTATTGTTTACAATCAAAATAATACATGATTGGAATAGAAATAACCATCATGGACAACAAAATGTTTCCTACAATGAAAATTTTCCGTTTATCCCACCGATCCGAATATACA
>JAWLDF010000072.1:0-9329 GCA_041686735.1 Bacilli bacterium | reverse complement strand
GAAGGAAACTTTTCACTCGCCCTGCCCATATCATGACCCTACAATCCTCTCAGCATGCGTATACACATTCATATGGTTATCCCTGACAAACCCGACCGTCGTAATCCCCAGATCTTCCGCCAGATCCAGCGCCAGGTCCGTCGGAGCCGCGCTGGATAACAGGATTCCCACCCCGATTTTGGATACCTTCAGCAACACCTCCGATGAAATGCGGCCGCTGAAGGCGATCAACTTATCTCCCAGGGGAATGTGGTGCTCAAGACAATAGCCGTAAATTTTATCAAGGGCATTGTGCCGGCCGATATCCGAGCACACGACCAGCACTTGATCTGCGGAACAAAGGGCGGCATTATGAAGGCCGCCTGTTTTCGAAAAATCGACGGATTCACGGTTCAACTCCTGCATCAATGCAAAACAGCGGTCGATGCTGATTTCCATCCGGCTCATCACCGTCTTCGCCGTCTTCACGTCATTTTGAAAATAAAATTGCCTGCTTTTTCCGCAGCACGAACCGATAAACCTTTTACTCGTCCATTCATCCACCGGCACGCTTTTGACCAGTTCCACATAAGCGAACCCGCGTTTTTCGCTGATCGACAAAGATTTAATCTCATCCGCGCCGCGAATCACACCCTCGGCAGCTAAAAATCCAATCACCAGCTGTTCCAGGTCCCGGGGGGTGCAGACAATCGTGGCAAACTCCTGCCCGTTCACCCTGATCGTGAGCGGGTATTCAACGGCAATCCAGGCTTCCGTTTCGCTGAAGCCGTCACCCTCACCCTCATATCTTAAAATCTTTCTCCATTTCGTTACATCACTCATGACACATCCGTCTCCAGTTCCTCAACCCGTTTTTCAACATACTTTGTATCTTTATGGGCGTGGAAGGTTTCCGATTTCTCCAGTATGGCCTGCGTATTATACTCCGGGATGCGGGCAAACGTTTCATACACCCCTTTGGGAATGAGGAGATTGGCCTCCGGCCAGTATAGCTCAATATTTCCCCTTTTGACATCGACGAATCGGGCCCTGCCGTAAAAAGTGCCATAGCGGTTATAGACCACGACCGAATCCCCTTCGCAAATCCCCAGTTCAATCGCATCCTCTTCATTGATGAGCACATCATGTCGATCCGCATCATTAAAGGGATCCGTTGTATCATAGATCATCGAATTAAACTGTTTTCCGCGGCGTGTGGTCACATTGAAATGGCCTTCCGCCTTTCGGTTTTCCGGAATTTCAACGGAGATCAAGTTACCCTTCCCGTCAGGAGTTGGGCAAATGCCATCCTCACACAACCAGGCTCCGCCCCACTGAAAAACATCTCCTTTTTGCTTTAAATTCTGAATTCCGTCGTAATCCGGGGCTGCCCGCGCAATTTCATTTCGAATCTGTTGCGCATCACTGAACAGAATCAAGTCTTTCTGCTCCGGTTTCACCCGCGCAGCGAGGTCCACATAAATCTGCCATTCGGTCCGGGCCTCTTCAATACGCGGTCCCTCAATTTCCGGAGAAAAATAGACCATGCGTTCCGTCGAAGTGGATGTTCCTCCCCCCGGTTGCTCATATCTCGTCATCGCCGGCAGAACAATCACCGCTTCCTGTGCATCAAGCAATGTGGACGTATTAAAAATAATATCCTGATGCACCCTAAGGTCCACATTTTCCAAACACTGTCGTACAAATTCCGGATCCGGCATCGTTTCAAGAAAATTTCCGCCTGACATGTAATACAGCTTTAGTTTGCGCGGATCATCATCCGGCAGCATCCCCCGTTCCAGCGTGACTCCGACGGGATCCCCCTGCCAGCGTGGAATGGAAAAGCCCCAGACGTCTTCCACCCGCGTCAACGTTTCTTCATCAAATCCTCCTCCGGGCAGACTGAACGGATCGGCTCCCATCTCACTGGAACCCTGCACTCCGGAATGGCCGCGAATCGGCATTAATCCGCAATTTTTCCGGCCAAGAAATCCTCTCAAAAGAGCGAGGTTGGCTACCTGAGATATATTATCCGTACCAAAACGGTGCTGCGTTAATCCCATTGACCACACGAACACGGCCGATTTAGCTTCAGCTAGCAGTTCGGCCAGTTCCGCCATCCGTTGCCGCGAAACACCGGAGGATTGAACCAGTTCATCCCAGTCATAGCGAAGCACATGTCCTTTTAACTCCTCGAACCCGTTCACATGTTGCCTCACAAAATCATGATTGATCATCGTGCGTCCGTTGTTTTGTTCCTCTTCAAACCAGTGTTTCATGATGCCATGCATAAAAGCGATATCCCCGCCGATATTGACTTGATAAAAATCGTCCGCAATTTTTGTCCCGAACAACGCCGATTCGGGAATGGAAGGAATCCAGTAGCCGTCCATGGATGGCTCGTGATAGGGATTAATAACGATGATTTTTGTTCCCTTTCGCTTAGCGGCGTACATATATTTAGTGGACACCGGCTGATTATTGGCTGCCACCGAGCCCCAGAAAACAAGGACATCCGTGCCGATCCAGTCCATGTAACTGCAGGTGGAAGCCCCGACTCCGAGCGACCGTTTCAATGCGGTTTTCGAGGGGGAATGACAGATCCTCGACGCATTATCAATATGATTCGTTCCGAGAAAGCGGGACACTTTTGCCGCCGTATAGTAAGTTTCATTGGTAATGCCGCGGGAGGTCAGATAAAAAGCAAGTTGTCCCGGGTCGATCGATCTGATTTTATCGGCGATGGTATCGAGGGCCTCGTCCCATGATATGCGGCGAAACCGCTTTTCTCCCTTCGCCCTTATCAACGGATAAGGAATCCGCCCCAGTTTGCGTAATTCGCCACTGCTATATTTTCTTAATTGCTCGATATCGGCATGAACCACGTCCTTTTTCATTGCCGGCATGGTGTTTAATCGGAGAATGTTGAGCCTTGTCGTACACAGATGGGGTCCTTTCAGTGTCTGATCCTGCAGTCCGGCAACACCAAGGGCACATCCGTCACAGACGCCCTGTGTCAAAATTCGTCCGGCATAGGCGAGATTATCCCTATTTTCCCACACCACCTTCAATGTTTCCCGAATGTGATGAGGCTTCACTTTTCCCAGACCGAATGGGACCGGACTCACCCAGTGGCGCGGATCCGCTTTCTTATTTAACTTTTGCGGCCCGGGATGTTTTGTTTTTCCCATTTTTCATCACCTCAAAACATGAGACATTAGAAAAACACGACATGAGCGCTGCGGCCAATGTCGTGATTCTTATTGATCCAATTTTAAAAATTTTACGAATATATCTTTATGGTATCATGTTTGATCCTGATGGTGCAATAACAACCATTACGAATACTGCTTTTTCCCATGAATGATCAGTCCCGCATCCGGTTCCCGTTTTTCTTCAACCGGATTATCAATTTCAATCTGACGGGAAACGATATTTTCCGGATCCAGCCCGTTCCCGAGAGAACCAAAAGCGTTCTTGCGCAGGGGATCAACCAGTTCCGTGTCCTTATAATAGATTCTCGGTGTTTTCGCAAGTGTTTGCAGTGCTTTAAAAATTGGCATCTCAAAATAACGCTCCGGCCACATCTCTTTGATGTGTTGTTTAACCAGAGGATAGTATTTGGGATTCATTCCGGGAAACAGATGATGTTCCGTATGGTATGAAAAATTGAAATGCAGCGCATCCACCCAGCGCGGAACGGTTACAGTCAGACTGTTAGCCAGGGGATCGTTCACCGGAACCAGCGGATTGAGACGATGGTTGGTCGAGATATAGGCCATCACGATAAAGTTTGCGATCAAGTGCGGGAAGAGATAGGCAAAAACCCATTTCATCGGTCCGATTAATACAAACAAACCCGCCCATATCAACAGCGGAACCGCCAATTGAATCGATGCGATCCATCTTTGTTTCGCTGTCCCTTCTTTCAGGTGAGCGACAAACATGCGTAGGGAATGGACGGTAAACGTCAAAGTCAATGAAACGAATTCGGAAAAAGCGCGAACGGCAAAAGGTAATCTGTATAGGAAACGCAAAAACGGATATTTGGACATTTGCTCTAAACTAAGCCAAGCGTCCGGATCACGTTCTTCATCCTGGGTATGGACGTGATGCGTCATATTATGCCAGTGTCTCCACAGCCTTGGGCCGGTCATCAAGGGAAGAAATGTAATCCCCCCCAGCAAGTCTTTAAGCCAGGGTCTTTTGACAACCGTACCGTGCAAAATTTCATGGCCCAAAAATCCAAGTCCTGCGAAACTTGCTCCTAAGACTAGGGAAATAAGAAGGTTGAGCAAAGGGTGTAATTCAAACCAGGCGATCGTGAAAATCCCTGAAACGACAACAACGAGATAGGCAAGTCCTCCAAGCAAACGCTGAGGTGCAGGCTTAAAAACATGTTCGGGCAATTTTGCGGAGATCCGTGAGGCATACCATCCGATTTTGTGCAGATCATTCATTCTGTAAACAATCTCTCCTTTAAAGTTGAAATGGAAACAAAAAATTCACACTACAAAAAGAGTTCTTCATGTCACAAACTTGAAGTAATAACCCTTTTTGCCGTGTGAATTATAAACTTCAACAAAAATCTTCAGTTTGATGTTTATATTATAACACATTTGGGACCCTTTATGAGGATATTTTATTCCGTCAGTAATTGATTCATTTTTCGTAAGGTTTCAAGATATTCTGATGCCCCATTCGGATCAATATAGCGTTGATCGTTCAGATCACGTTCCAGTTGATAAATACTTGTAAATTCACTTTTTTTGCTTTTAATTCCAGCCAGATTTTCCTTTGTTAACAGGGGCTGTATCTTTTCGATATATTTCTTTTGGTTTTTCATCATCGAATAGATATCATCAACAAGTTTCTTGCCCATAAAATCGACCGTATTCGTCACACTAAAGATGAACAAGTGATTTTGGGTAAGATAAAGTTCGATCATGCCTAGGGTTTGTACCAGATCTTCTTCGGTTTCAATTTCAGCCAGTGATTTCATAATCGAACCGAACAGAAATAAACTTTCGGAGTACTCGTGTTTAAAAATATCCGCCAACAGACTTTCTTTGATGAGTTCATCCTCCTTTTCCACCTCAATGGTCTGGCATCCCGACATTAGAACCATACCCAATACACTCATCAACACAATCATCTTCTTCACGATACATTTCCTCCACTCAGATATGTATTAGGGAAGGCACAATTAAGAGCCTCCCCAAATCCCAATCTTTTTAAAACAATACTGCATTATCTTCCCATTTGGGCCATGAACTCTCTTTTTCCCGCGTTGTTACATTATATGAGATTCCTCCTGTAGGACCGGTTGTACTCCATTCGAAGTAAGCTCCACCACTATACGTTACATCATCCGTGGCATATGTGTGACTGTATTTTGAACCGTAATTTAGCCAGCCGGATTTTTTGGGTACCACATAGACAACCACATAGGAATCAAAATCAAAGAACTCATCATCAACTCCAAACAAATATGCACCTTTTAATCTCTGAGATCCGTCACGTTTATATACCTTGCTTGTATCACCGACATTTGAGCTCCAGTATTCCCCATACTCGGGATCCCATTCAAGTGATACGATGTCATCTGTTGCAGGTCTCCACTCGCTCGGCGCATTCCATTGGGAATAAATACGATAATAAGCATCGCCTCCACGCTTGGCAGAATATACGCTTAATGTTAGATCCTGAGGACGAACCTCCAGTGTACCGATATCATTCTTCTTATCCTTCATTGAAAATTTTACATTGAGTTCTTGCAAAAGATTCGTCATATCTTCCATTTACGGTCATTTCCTATCTAGTTGATATTGTAAAATTTTCATTGTAAAATTTTTGATTTAAAAATAAAAAAAAAACTATCATTCGACGATGATAGTTATTAAATCGAGCATTTTGTTTCCGATTTACGTAAAATTTTAAACATCAAATTTTAATATTTAATAGATTCTAATATTTCATTGATTTTACTTTCGAAGTTTTGTTCAGGAGGTAGTAAAGAAATGTAAAGAATCAAAACGTTCTTCGCTTTGAAAGTTTTTGGTTGTAGTCTGAATTTGCCTTTTTGTTTCAGTTCCTCTAACCCCTTAATAAGATCATTTTCTGAATTATATACATAAATATACAAATTATCATCTAATAATTCGTATGCACTTGGCTTAACCCCATTTAGTTCAGGGTATTCGGCATCGGCTTGAGGTTTAAGATGTAGTTCAGCTTTAGAGAATGAAGTTGTTATTTCTTCTAAAGTTAATATACCGGAATCTTGATTACAACCGGCGAGGAGAATAACAAAAATTAGTAAAGAAAAGAACAATAATAACTTTACTTTCAAATTTTATCCTCCTAGTCAGGCAGATATTTTTATTTTCCCTCCACCATAATGGCAACACTGATTCATCTGTGAACGGGATTACATGAAAAAAATCATTTTAAAATATTAAATTTACCGATCATCGGCAGAGGTTTCGTTTCCCCTTTTGCAGCATTGACGATTCCCAGGATGGCCAAAATCAGGACGAATACATTTCCGATCGGCAATATAACCAACCATCCGAGGAAAGGGATAATCGTACCAGCAATATTGATAATCACGGCCGTTAAAAACAGAATGAGTCCCTGATTGGCATGATACATGGCAAATTTTGATTCTTTTGCTGCCAACAGAGGAATAAAAAATAAGATATAGGCGATAATCGCCATCCCCTTATTGTCCTGAACATCCTGCATTTCCACTTTTTCTTCCATTGAACATTCACTCTCCCTGCATAGAATAGTTTCAAAATATCATATGAGGGATCGAGTGACAATTATACTTAAGTATAATAAAAAATCGAAATCTGATTTTATTGCGAGGTTGATTGAATCGAGGGGAACCGTTTGTGTAACAGTGCCATCGGCACAGCAAGCCCCACTTTTCGATTCTTTCCATTAGCATTTATTCTGGTAGTGGCAAATATTATCCCGATCACTTTTCCATCGTCCCGTATCACCGGACTCCCGCTGTTTCCTTTATAAATCGGAGCATCTACGGCAAGCAGCGGAGGAAAACGATCGGGCAGTAAACCGTAAATTTCACCTTCGTTTGCAATCCCGTTAAAGCTCAACGGATTTCCGATAATAAAGACTTTTTGTCCGCGATCGAAAGAGAGATCTACTGCTTCTTCTATCTCCAACACAGGTAGTCCTGCCAGCCTTTGCTCCGATGCAGAGGTGATTTTTAATACAGCTATATCCAGTTTCTCATCGCGATCAATCACTTCAGCCCCATACGTCTTCCCATCAGGGAAACTTACCGTACCCCGTTCCACGTTTCCCATCACATGATCATTGGTGAGAATGAGACCATCCTCACCAATATTAAATCCTGTTCCCTTGCGGTTTTCCGCACTTACAACCACAACGGCCTTTTTATAGGTTTGAATCTCTTCCTGCTGTGATAATTCCCTTGACTTCTGGATAAACTGTATCGCCGCCAGGGAATACACCTGTGGCAGGAAAGCAAGGACATTCAGCAGTAACATCAGCGAAATGATCATGGCTACCCAGAAGCGTACGCGTTTTCTTAACCAGAAAGGGGACTCCCTTTCTCCCTCATCTTCGTCATCCACAAGATAATTTTCCATATCCTCTTCATCATATTCAATTTGTTCCTGATCCCGTTCCGGGTCCGTCTGCTTTCGCTGTTTCATGGAACGGTCTTCATTGTCCTGTGCCATCTTGTTCCCCGCCTTAAGAATTAATCCTGGTTCCTTTGTTCATCATTATTCTCATTGAGTAAATCCCACTCACGCTTTTCCTCAGGAATTCCAAGGTGTTTTTTGATTTTTTTAATCTCCTCTAAAATAATTTTGGTGTTTGTCCAAGCTGCTATGGCTGCAACGACTACAATGACATAGCTGACAAATATAATCCATCCCAATTGCTTACACTCCCTTTTTAATTAATTGTCATAAAAGTACTTTTTAATATAATCCTTCAGAATTCCCTTTATTTTCTCCTCATCCGCATGAAAAATTTGATTATATAAATCTTTCGAGATTTTCTTAAACTGTTGGAACAGATCAAGATCAAAATGTGTCCCGCTGCCTTCCTGCAAAATGCCGATGGCCTTTTCATATGACATGGGTTCTTTGTATGGACGTCTTGAAGTCAGGGCATCAAAAACATCGGCAATCGCAAAAATTCTTGCCAGAATCGGAATTTGTTCCCCCTGTAATCCTTTCATGTAGCCTGTTCCATCGTATTTTTCATGATGGTACTGAACAACCTGACTGGCATCTTTCAACCAATCCGAATTTTTAACGATATCAACGCCGTGCTGAACATGGGATTTCATCAATTCATACTCCCGTTCATCCAGCTTTCCGGGCTTTAAGAGGATTTGATCGGGAATGCCAATCTTGCCGACATCATGCAAGAAGGCCCCTTTTATGAGGTCTTGTATTTGCTCACTGGAAAGATGAATCGCTTCAGCCAGACGGACGGCATAAATGGTGACTCGATAATTGTGGATATTGGTGTCGTTATCACGTTTGGAAATTGCGCTGCCGAGGACTTCAAGCAGGTCAATATTTGCCTGCAACAAACGGCGCGAATGTAAAATAAGATTTTTGTTCAGAGACAGTATGATCGGATAGAGCAAGATTGTGGTGGCTAATATAACCAAAATCGTCTGGGCGAGAGACCAAAAAATCCGGTTTCTGATATCAAGCATGGTCGCCTCATCCACCTCATAAACCCCTTCAAAATATCCGATGACGTCACTTTCATTATTTTTCATGGGGACCAGTACCTGCAGGTACATTCGTTGATCAATATAAAATTTCTCATATGTGGCTTCATTCGTGAGGGGAAAATCATGTTTATATTTCTTTAAAATTTCTTCGATATATTCATTCTCGGGGCGGACCTTCTCTATGATTTTTTCTTTGTTTCGATCATATAGTTCAACCACAATAAAATGATTTTGAATCAGTTCCGATAATTGTGGTTGCAAAATTTGTGGAAGTTCGGGATTATCCGAGTCGAAATACTCCTGATGATGGCCCAGGAAATACCGTGACTCATCATACGCCAGATTGACCACTTCGTGGTCGATTTTTTCTGTTTCAATAAAAAACACAATGATCCCGATCCCCGCGGAAAGAACGATCCAGCCAGCGATCAACCGATAAATTAAACTTTTATGTAGCTTCTTTTGCATACCGATCCCCTCAATTTCTAACGTCACATTGACATTTTTGTGACGAGTCGTAACTTATATTTAGATTCTAATATACCCTCATCTAAAAAAATAGTAATTTCAAGAAAAAAGCTGAAAAGGTGGTTTT
>JAWLDF010000071.1:0-9809 GCA_041686735.1 Bacilli bacterium | reverse complement strand
CCACAGACTTTGTTATTCCTTCTTTAGGATCTGAGAGCGTACCATCCAGATCAAATAAAATAATTTTATATTTTATCATACTCTAATTTCCCTCCATTATACGGATTCCGCTCATATAAAAAGGAACCACACCAATCCATGCGGTGCCGTCAAATGTGTCCAGCTTCAAAGGCGCAGGAATCCACTTTCTTAATTCCTCCGCAGACACAGGCCAGTGAGCAAACAGAAGGCGTGCCAGGATTGTTTCATAATTCACGGTTTGTCCGGGATCGGCCTCGGACGATGAGCTGTTCTCATCCCGTCCACCCCTTATTGATACTTCCTAAGTAAAACATAACTTTTAGGGTAAAATCCGAATCTCTCATAAAATGAAAGGACATCATCATTTCCGAAGACGACACCGATTTTAATATCCTGTACATTATTTTCGGCAAACCAGTTTAGTGCTCTTTCCATCAAAGCCTCACCGATCCCCTTCCCCCGATAATTTTGATCGAGAAAAATGGAATCGATTTCGCCCTCTCCGTTTTCTGTTATTGTAGATACACAGTATCCCACAATAACATTGTGGTTTGTATCCTGAGCGATATCAATTTTGACACTGCCTCGCTCGGCCAGATCAAGAATGGGTTTAATTCTGTCTTCAAAAGAATTCATTTCATATAGATGTCCAAAGTATTTCGTCTTTTCTCTATGGTATTGATTTAATTTCTCCCATAGAGATTTGATTACAGAAATGTTCCCGACTTCTAATTCAATAAAACATATTTGATTTGACATAAATCGTAACCTCACTAACTAATTTTTATTTTTGATTTATTTTTCGTTGTTAAACATTCAAATCCTTTTAATTTTTTTGAATTAAATGATTTTGTTCAGAAATTTAGCCACACCATCTTGATCATTTGTTTCCGTAATAAACGTGGCAATTCTCTTAACTTCATCCACGGCATTTTTCATGGCAACGGCATATCTGCAAGTTTTAAATAATCCGATGTCATTAAAATCATCACCAAACACGATTGTGTTGTTCAAGGAAATGTTCATTTTTTGTAGTACTTTTTTAACACTATCTTCTTTAGACACATATCTATCCATAATCTCAATAATTTTACCTGCTTCAGAATAGGTAATGTTCAAATGATTCTTAAAAGTCAATTCTAAATCATTTACATGTAACGTATTGGGTAACAAAATTTTTGACGGTGATAGTTGCAACGCTCCTTGTTCATCAATAATGAAAGGGTGTTGAGCATAACCAAATATTTCTTTTTCATCTTCCCATAATTCACGGTTTGCCATCCATGCATCATTCACCTCGAATGTTATTAATTGTTCATTCCAACGTTTTTGAATATATTGATAAATTTGTTTTGATTTATTTACGGGAATCGGGTAATGTTGTTCGAACTTTTTTTGTTCATTAACAATTAATGCTCCGTTGTAATAAATAATATATCCAAATTCTCGTAAAAAGGAAGGTAAAGTTTTTACTAATCTGGGAGGACGAGCTGTTGCAATAATAATGGCTATTCCTTTTGATCGGCATGTAAACAGCACTTCTTTATTTGTTGCAGATATTTGTTTTTCTGAATTAAGCAAAGTACCATCTAAATCGAGAACGATTGCCTGAATATTTTTCATTATTCCTCTCCTGTTTAATTAAAGTCTATAATAAAATTTTCCAATTATTATTAACAAAGACATCCCATCGTTTTCTTTTCATTAAATCCTCCATCAGTAAATCCGGGATCTCTTTTTTAAAGACATATAAAATGGGAGAATCGTGTAAAAACTTAAATTTCGATGCAACTCGAGCTATAAAATATGGCATAACGACTTTGTAAGATCTCTCTAAATGAAGACTTTGTCCGTGATAGGTACATTGCAGTACCCTGTGTCCAATCGGTTGTTTAACATCGATCACATAGTCCAATCCTTCCCACATAACATACTGATAGATGAGGGCATGAGGATAAAGCCAATCTTTGTTGATTGTAGCGGATTCCGGGTAAGTACTAAAAAAAGATGCTGATATTTCAAGTGAGTCAATAATTTGTTCTCCAGTCATAGATACAATACATAATTGGTCCGGGTAAGGAAAAAAATCTAAAATGTCTTTTCTTGTTAAAAAATAATTGTTAACACCTTTGAAATCAGGGTTTGAAAAGGTAGTTGCAGAAATATCTACTTGACTAACATTCATTTGGACAAGGTGTAGCCATTCAATCCACTCATTTTCCTGAGTACAAATATCTTTAAATACGTCTTTTATGATGAGTGGATCATCTGATTGACAAAGTTTTTCGTTCAACCATCTATCCGCTTTATGTTGATAGGGTAAATATCTTTCGATGAATCTCTCATCGGAATGATAATCTGACATGGAAACCAGTCTGGCTGAAAATTTATTTATACGCCAATCTTGTTCCGGATTCTTATCTATATTTAGAACGATTTCTCCTACCGTATGTGCATGAGCCCCGGGTTGGATAACCAGAGTTTTATTGATTTTTTTAATGAATTGTTGATGTTGATGACCGGTAATCATGACATCGATACCATCAATCTCTTCAATCAATTTTTGCCCCTGATTTTCTATAGGATCAATTATATTTTTCTCATCAGTCAATCCCCCATGATAACTGACAATAATTATATGTACTTTCGGACGAAGAAATCGGATACATTTCTTAGCTTCTTGCAATTCATTACTAATCTCGTAATTTGATAACTTATTAGGATCCGCCCACATGGGAACTCTGGTTGTCAATCCAACAATTCCTACTTTTAAAGAATTGAATTCTTTAATCATATAAGGTATTGCAAAATATTCACCTGTATCCCTATTTACAACATTTGCTGATAGCCAGGGAATTGGAGAAGTATTCATGATTTTTATTAAATTCTCAACCCCATAATTAAATTCATGGTTTCCAATTACCATGACATCATATCCAAGATCATCAAGAGCAAGCAAATATGGATGTACTTCTCTCGAAGACATAAATTTTGAAAAATAATAAACCATGGGAGTTCCCTGAATAGAATCACCGTTATCAATTAAAATTGAATATGAATATTTGTCGCGAACTTCTTTCAAATAACTTGAAACCTTTGATAGACTATTATATTGATTCAATTTATTATCGGGAGGAATCATTCGACCGTGTACATCGCTGGTACAACATATATGAACGTCTATCTTGCTCATTTTAACGACCCTTTCCTTCATATATCCCTTTTAGGTCTAATTTCCATAATTCTTGATTACTGGTGGAAACTGCTGTTGCCCCTGCATCCAACAATTGACGAATTTCTTCTTTTTCGGTAATCAATCCACTTGTAATTACCGGAATATTCACCTCGTTTATAAATTGATCGACGATTTTTGGAATCACTCCTGGAGCAATATTTATTGCATCTGGTTTTAAATCCTTCAGAATTTTCGTTCCCTGTTTAATGGCATAGCTGTCCAACAAAAATAATGTTAATATAGCAAAAGTCTTAAAATTCATGGCCTCTTTTACAATATGTGCTTTGTTGCTAACAATTCCAGTAAAATTTAAGTTTTCTACAACGAATTGGACTGCTTCTTTATCCTGTGAAAGCCCCTTAATCATATCAAAATATATGAACAGATTAATGTCATTCTCATCCGCCATCATACAAAACCAATCCACATCATGTATAGAAGAGCGAACCAAAAAAACATTTTTAACATTATTCCTCACCGCTTCGTCCATTTCTTTTTCATTTCGAACCGAGGCGATTACACTAAAAGGGTGGAATAAATGATATAATTTCATATGTCATCTCCTGCCTTCATCTTTAGAAAGATTATGTAGGAATGCTTTTTGAAAAATCACAAATACCAGAAACCATAAGAATATCATTTCATACGCCGTTTTTATACTGAAAAAATCAGTAATCACCCCCATTCCCCACGATGACAGAGAACCACCTAAAAATCCTATTGCAAACACGATTCCCATAAATAAAAAAGCTTTGTTACCAAAAATGGATGTAGCAATTGCCGTCATTGTAGGAAAGATTATGGATATGCTGAATGCAAAAAAGAAGTAAAAAATAATTCCTTTTGATCCGGGTAGAAATAAAGCTAAAAATAAAAAAACAGTTGCGAAAAGAGAAAAA
The DNA here is from genome assembly GCA_041686735.1 of Bacilli bacterium. Lineage (GTDB taxonomy): Bacteria > Bacillota > Bacilli > JACDOE01 > JACDOE01 > JAWLDF01. Next base: position 5,654 of record JAWLDF010000071.1, on the reverse strand, counting down.
TACCACAGTCCTCTGTAATAACCTATTTTCTCTATAACATAAGAACCTGCTAATCTACCGATGGTGTAACAGGTGAATACTCCGGAAAACAATAAAGAGGCAATCCATGGTTCAATTAAATAGCTACTGGTCATAAATGATACAAACCAGATTGTAAAACCTATTTCCGTTCCGACATACAAAAAAAACAATAGAGAAAAAACAATAAGCAGCTTTTGATTTAAAAAATTTTTAAAAGATATATTGATGTTCAATGGTCGACCTAATTTTATAGGCCAGGAACTCTTATGTAAAATAGAGATAAAAATCAGAGCCGCAAACGAATAAACAAAAAAAATGGCATTCCAATTAAATCCCAGATAACTCAAAGTAAACTGTACAATCAAAGGGCCTGTAATGCTTCCCAGACCAAAAAAGAAATGTAATATCCCAAGCATTTTCCCTGATTTATCAGGGAAAATCACTGGAGTGATTAAATTATTCAGTACACCGGCTATTCCAAAACTAAAGCCCATTATAAAAAATAATAAGATCCATACACTGTAGCTCTCTATAAACCAGGCTAATAAAAATGAAGAGACAGAGAAAACATACAAACTATAAATGTAAAGATTTTGCGGTTTAATCTTTGTTGTTAACCATCCACAGCTTAAATTGGCCAGCACGACTCCATAAAAACTCAAAGAAAAAATAAACCCAATTTGTGAAGAATTGAGATTAAGGGACTCCATTAAAAATGGAGGCAGGAGTCCCTTAATGACTTCGAGCATTGAAGTTAACATCATGGTCAGCCATGTTACCCAGACAAGATAATGAAAACTCTGATTCATGATTACCATCCTAATATCTGTTTTGCTTGTGATGCAGCATCCTCAAGGGCTTCATCCACTGATTTTTCTTTTATAAAAGCAGCCTGAATTTCGTCCATCATGATTTTTGTAATACGAGGACCGGTATCTCCCGGCCAGTTGTGCCAGCTAACAATATCTTCCAACTGCCTGTATGTTTTATAGGCTAAAGGATTTTTTCTGAAATAGTCAGATAAAATGCCGTCTTCTTTTATCACACTTTCACGAACACTCATATAACCCATATGTTCTGCAACTAAAGCAGATCCTTCTGGAGATGTCGCGTATTTAACAAAATCCCATGCAGCTGCCTCCCTTTCCGGTGTTGATGCCAGCACATAGATACTGCTTCCTCCTGCGGGCAATTTACGTCCTTCTTCCGGCAACAACATAATTCCAAGATCAAAGGATACTCCATCGGCGATTTGCGTTAAATTTCCTGTAGAAGCTACCAGCATCGACAGTTGTCCATTCTGAAAGCTTTGCGCTGCTTGATCTCCGTTCATGAGGGGATAACTGCGATCCTCATGAACCATATCCACCCAATATTGCAGAACTTGCTTGCCAGCATCTTTATTAAATGACACCTGTTTATCATCCAGAGAAGCATATTTTCCACCATGTGATTCTACAAGGGTTTGAAACATCCATGTATCAAAATCCATTTGAAAAAATATCCCTTTTCTATCATTGTCGCTTAATTGTCTGGCCCATTTTCTAATTTGATCCCAACTCTGAGGTTGTTCGGTAAAATCAATTCCTGCATCTTTAAAATGATCTTTATTTACATAAATCAATGGCGTACTGATAGCGAATGGAAGTGCCATTTGTTTCCCATTCTCATCCTGTCCCAGAACAAGCATAGAGGGAATAAAATCACTTACATCCATGTTTTCCTTATCAATAAAATCCTGCGCAGGAACTATAGGCATTACTTCATTCATATAATTAGAGAACTCTAATCCGCTAAGCGTCACATCGGGCAATTGTTTTGAAACGGCCAGAGCCTGCAATTTTTCCAATAATCCTCCGTACCAGCCAGGCACTTGTTCCGCTGTAACAACAACTTTATTTTGAGAATTGTTATATCCTTCAACTAGTGCATTAATGGCTTCTCCTTTGGAACCACCAAAAATGTGCGTGAACTTAATCTCAACAATCTCTTCATTTTCATTTAAGGTATCCTCAGTCGTGTTCTTATTCTCTCTTGGTGATGAATTCGTCGATGATCCATTTTCTTGAGATGAACATCCAGAAATGACTAGCAAACTTACAATTAAAAATATCGTCACCCATTTTGCTTTTTTCATATTAATCATACTCCCTTATTATTTACTTAATACCGCTTCTAAGAAATCCCTCAGTGAAATAACGTTGAGCAAACATATAAATGATTACAACCGGCAATATAGACATAGTTGCTGCTGCCATCGTTGGTACCCATTCTACAAATGCTTCATTTCTAAACTGAACAATTGCTACAGGTAACGTCATTTTTTGTTGATCCATTAAAACAAGTAAAGGCCAGTAATAGTCATTCCAATTATTCACAAATTGGATCACAGCTACTCCAATCAACACGTTGATAGATGGACGCAAGTATATGTGGTACAAAGTTTGAAAATCATTACAACCATCTATCTGAGCTGATTCTTCAAGTTCCTTAGGGATTTGCAAAAAAAACTGTCGTAACACGAAAATCGCATAGCCATTTGCTAAATGTGGAATAATCACCCCCTTATAAGTATTGATCCAGTCGAAAAAGTTGATGACCAAATAAGCTGGTAACATTATGGCCTGAGGAGGAATCATCATCGTACACAAGACGAAAAAGAATACCACTTCCCTCCCGAAAAATTGATATCTGGCAAATGCATAAGCAGTCATCACACCTAAGATCAATTGGCCAAATGTTAATAAAACTGATACGATCAAACTGTTACGAAGCCAGGTGAAGAAAGGAGTTTGTTCGAATACCTGAACATATCCTTCCAGACTAAATTGAACTGGGAATAAAAATGCAATTCTTTCAAATACTGATGAGAATGAAGAAAGAGAAATACTCAGCATATAAATAAACGGAATCAGTATAAGAAAACTAGAGATTAGCAATATTGAGTGAATAAATAATCTTTTAATGATGTCTAGCCCTCCCTGTTTTACTGATAATGAACTTTACTTTTTATTAAATTGACTTGAATGATTGTAAGTATTAAGACAATGATGAACAATATTGATGCAGCTGCACTGGCATAACCGGTACTAAAGAATTGAAATGCCTCTTGATATACGTAAAAAACTAGAACATTTGTTGAATTATTAGGTCCACCCATTGTCATAATTTGAACTGTTGAGAAAACTTGAAATGAATAAATCATCGTCACGACAAATACAAAAAGATGTACAGGTGAAAGCATAGGAAATGTAATATGAACAAACTGATTCCATTTAGAGGCACCATCAATTTCAGCTGCTTCATATAGTTCTTTATCTACTCTCTTTAAACCGGCGATATACAAAATGACGTTATAACCAAATGACTGCCATATTCCTACAATCATTATTGAAAGTAAGGCTGTGTTTTGTTGTTGTAACCAGCTTGGACCATCAATTCCGATAAAATGAAGAAACTGATTAATGAGTCCACTCTGCGGACTATACATTAAAGAAAATGAGAGACTTGTTGCCGCGACTGAGAGAACCACCGGGATAAAGAATAAAAAACGATAAATGTTACGCGCCCTGCCAGCAGATTCTATTAATACTGCATAAATCAGACCTAATAGTACAGAAATAGGAACGGTGACCAGTACATAAGTGATCGTGTTTTTTACTGCTTTCCAAAACACAACATCCTTAAATACATGGATATAGTTTTCCAGACCAACAAATGTTTTCTCATTAGAAATCAGATTCCAGTCTGAAAAACTAATATATATTGAAAAAAAGAACGGAAAAACAAAAAATATTGCGTATAAGACAAGTGCTGGTGTTAGAAAAAAATAAGCAGTGCTAAACGTATTTTTCATACTGTTCCCCCAATCTAAGAAAAAAATATAAAATGCCCATGGTTTTCTACTTGAAATTACACAATATCTAACTCAAGTAGAAAACCATGGGCATACTCTCCTCTTCAGACCCATTGTCTGTTTTCAATTTATCATTTATTTTTTTTTCTAAGGCAATCTTAAATGATGAGTATTAATGATCTATAAAGAAAATGTTAATGTATTGTAAAGAATCATTTCATACGTCGTACCTCCTCGTCTCTGGTATACTAGGAAGATAAATAAACGATTTACGGGGAGAAAGCGAGGAGAAACCTGCAACATGGGCATTGTATTTGGACTGATGAGTGCGATTGTTTTCGCATTCGGTAATATTTTTATTAAAAAAGGCATTAAACGGAGCAACAATGGTGACACCGGATTTTTTATGTCCATCATTACGAACGTTGTGATCCTAGGAGTAATCTTTTTCATTTCACTGACCATTAAGGGCTTGGAATTCAAATTCTCATGGACTGCCCTCTTTTTCTTTATCCTGGCCGGTATCCTGTCATCCGGGATCGGACGCTTTACCCTTTTTGCCAGCATTGGCCGAATCGGGCCTTCACGGGGATCGGCTATAAAAAATGGATTTCCCATCGTCTCGGTGATATTCGGTTTTTTTATTCTGGGGGAAACAGTCAGTAGCGGATCAATATGGGGCATGATGATGATGCTTGCAGCCATTTTACTTCCGGGGATCACCCTTTTTCAAATGAATAAAGATCAAATGGGAGAAACAGCAGCAACTTCAGAGCATAAAGCGGAAGTACGGAGTCAATGGATCGGTTACCTGCTGGCGATGTTGTCTGCAGTTAGTTTCGGAATAGGAATGGGTGTAAGAAAACAGGGGCTCATGCAGATGGACGATGCCTTTTTTGGTGCATTTGTGGGTGCGCTGACCTCTCTCATCATATTTTCGATCTACGAAATGATCCGTGGAAAATTGATCGATACGATTAAACGGAATTTTACCGTGTACAATCCTTACTTTCTGGGAGCGGGAATTATGACCAGCCTCGGTCCCCTCTTTTTCTTTCTCGGTGCATCATATACACAGGTAGCGATCGTCAGCGTTTTTGCCGGTACTGAACCGCTACTTACCACTCTGTTAAGTCTATTTCTATTAAAAGGAGAAGAGCGACTAACCCCGACCGTGTGGATTTCTGTCATCCTCGTTTTGGCAGGTACCATCCTGATTTCTTACTCCGGATAAATAAATGGAAACTCCAATCAAGAGTTTCCAACTTTCCGAATCTATTCTTCTTCCCTTGCCCATTCACGTAATTTTTGATCTGACGGCAGGAAAAAGCTGAATAATCCGATAAACGGAAGAAATCCGCACAAAATCATGACATCTCTTATCCCGATGATGTCAGCCAGTCCTCCGATGGCTAGTGAACCCAGTCCTCCCAAACCGAAAGCCAATCCGATGACCAATCCGGAAACCATGCCGACCCTTCCCGGCATCAATTCCTGAGCATAGACGACCGTCACAGAAAAGCTAGAAAGAATAATAAATCCATTTAAGATAAACAATGGGTACGCCCATTCAAGGGGAACATGGGGTAGTATCAGGGCTAGGGGTGTCGCTCCCACCATAGAAAACATCAAAACATTCCGTTTACCGAACCGATCTGACAACGGACCGCCCAAAAAAGTTCCCACCGCACCCGACGCAAGGAACAAAAAGATGAAAATTTGCGCTTTTTCAATGCTTAAACCATACTCTTGAATGAGATAAAACGGATAGTAATTT
>JAWLDF010000070.1:0-9825 GCA_041686735.1 Bacilli bacterium | reverse complement strand
AAAAAAATTAAGAGGAGATAAATCTCCCCTTGAATAAATTAAGTTGATATCCGATGGATACTCTATCTTTACAAATACACAAACTTCTTGACGGTACCCATATTTTCTTTACATTACAGGATTAAGACGTTTTTTTCGTCTTATTCTGGGGCCAGTCGGATGGTACCCGATTTTATAAACATCATCCCAGCCGTCTGCGACGTGACGAAGGTGGAATATTCAACTCCTCCCGGTATTTTGCCACCGTGCGGCGTGAGATCGTAATCCCCTGTTTTTTCAATTTGTCCGTTAATAATTGATCCGATAATGGCTTTTTCTTATCTTCTTTTTCAATGAATTGTTTCATCATCACTTTAATGCTTTCCGATGACATGCTGCTGCCGTCCTGAGTGTTGATACCGGATGTGAAAAAATATTTGAGTTCAAAAACACCGCGCGGTGTCTGGACATACTTGTTATTGGTCGTGCGGCTGATTGTGGATTCATGAAGTTCCAGTTCTTCTGCAATTTGTTTCAATGTTAACGGCTGCAACGCACTGACTCCTTGTTCCAAAAATCCGTGTTGCACCCTGACGATCGCTTCCGTAACCCGGTAAAGGGTCATTCTCCGCTGTTCCAGGCTGCGGATCAACCACATCGCCGCGTTCAACTTATCGTGGATAAAGCGGCGCGCATCTTCATTTCCCCCCTGTTTTTGCAACAGACCCTCATAGTAACGATTAATCGACAGCCGTGGCGCAGATTGTTCGTTGACCAGAACGACATACTCTCCATCCACTTTTTCCACCGTCACATCCGGAACGATATAACGGGGATTATCCTGATGAAAAAGGGAACCCGGCCTTGGATTCAATTCACGGATCCTGTCAAAAAGGGCCTGAACCTCTTCCGGATCCAACTTGAACTTGCCTGCTACTTTGTGAAAACGATTGGCAGCCAGATCTTCCAGATGATGTTCAACAATCTCATATACAACCGGATTTCCTTCGCCATTTCGCTTCAACTGCAGAGTAAGGCATTCCACCAGGTTGCGGGCGCCGATCCCAGCGGGCTCGCAACGCTGTAACACATGCAGCGATTCTTCAACCCTGTCAGGAGTTACATTAAGGCATTGAGCCGCTTCTTCGATATCCATTTCCAGATAACCCTGATCATTCAGGTTCCCGATCAGATAACAACTGATTTTTTTGACCAGCTCATCCACATCATCCATAAAATTGAGCTGTTCCTTCAGATCCTGTTCCATGGTATGGCGCCGCTTGCAGGAAATACGCTCGATCGGATTGTCTTCCGTATCCCTGTCATAAAAATAACCGCTGTCATAACCACTCACACGATACCGTATATATTCATCCCAATCCATTTCTCCGGATCCCGGATCTTTATCCTTGGCAGGAGGGGTCTCAGTAACTCCTTCATGCATCCGGTCGAGAGATTTCACATCAATCAACGGATTTTCACTGGCCTGTTGATGCAGATATTCCAGCAATTCCAGGGAAGAATACTGCAGGATGGAAATAGCCTGACGCAGTTCCTGGGTCATGACCAACTTCTGTGTTTGCACTTGTTGTAGACCAAAGTTCATATTCATGACATCAATCACCTTTCGAAGGAGTGATAAAATGCGTCCCCTGACGGGCACGCAGGCGGCGGGCGTCGACAAATCCATTTCCTTTTCCCTGTTTCAGTTCAATAAGGATTCTTCTTTATCTATATTTAGAATATTCTAAATGTATCGGAGAAATGTTAAGCGAAGTGAAATCTTTGAAAAGCCTTACATCCCTATTATAACGGATAAGCCGTGATTTGTCTGCATGTGCGAAGATCTTATTTGACCTTTTTTGACCTTTGCTGTATCATAGAATTACAAGAAAGGAGGAGAGAGAAATGAATCTGATTCCTACAGTTATTGAACAAACCAACCGCGGCGAAAGGGCTTACGATATTTATTCCCGTTTGCTGAAGGATCGCATTATTTTTCTGGGAACTCCGATCAATGACCAGGTAGCCAACACCGTTGTCGCTCAACTGTTGTTCCTGGCTGCAGAGGATCCCGATAAAGATATCAGCCTGTACATTAACAGTCCGGGAGGTTCGATTTCAGCCGGTATGGCGATATATGATACCATGCAGTACATTAAGCCGGATGTTTCCACCATCAGTGTGGGCCTGGCAGCCTCCATGGGAGCCTTCTTGCTGGCCGCCGGAGCGAAAGGGAAACGTTTTGCTCTCCCCAACAGTGAGGTCATGATTCATCAGCCTCTCGGAGGAGCGGAAGGTCAGGCGAGCGATATCCAAATTCGCGCGGAAAGAATCATCAAAATGAAGGATAAGTTGAATAAAATTTTGGCCGAGCGTACCGGTCAAACCCTGAAAAAGATCGAAAAAGATACGGACCGCGATTTCTTCATGGATGCTTATGAAGCGAAAAAGTATGGAATCGTCGACGCCGTCATCGAAAGCCCGATCATTAAAGGAAAATAACCGCAAAAAAACCGATTGGATTTTCTCTGTATCCAATCGGTTTTTTAATCTTTCACTGCTCCTCCTTGCCGGAAATGATCGCAATCAAACTTTCCACCGCTTTTTCCTCATCCGGACCCTCAGCGATGATGGAAACCTCCGTTCCGGAAGCTACCGCCAGACTCATTACACCCATGATACTTTTGGCATCCACTTTTTTGCCATCCTTTTGCAGATATACCTTGGAAGAAAAACGGTTGGCTTCTTGAACGAAATGAGCGGCGGGCCGGGCCTGTAGACCGGATTTCAATTTTACCATTACTTTTTCTTCAACCATGGGCTAACCTACCTCCTCGACTACCGATTCCATTTTTATCATTATATCACGTTTATTCTCTCACGTTCTCAGTTTATCGGCTATTTCTTGAATTTTTCTCAATCGATGATTAATCCCCGATTTACTTACTTTTCCACCGGGAAGCATTTCTCCCAGTTCCTTGAGATTAATGTCGGGATGTTTCAATCGCATTTCCGCCACTTCTCGCAAACGATCGGGCAGTTGATCAAGTCCGATTTCTTTTTCAATCAAGCGGATGTTTTCAATTTGTTTCATGGCGGCATCCACCGTCTTGTTTAAATTGGCGGTTTCACAGTTGACCAGGCGATTGACGGAATTTCGCATGTCCTTGACAATGCGAACATCTTCAAAGTACAACAGAGCCTGGTGAGCACCGATGATGTTAAGAAATTCCGTGATTTTTTCGCCTTCCTTCATATACATAACATATCCCTTTTTCCGCTCGATACAGCGGGCGTTCAAATCAAAATGATTCGCCAGCTCTCCCAGGGCCTCACAGTGTTCCTGATAGGATGTGAAAATTTCAAGATGATAATTCGTGGACTCCGGGTGATTGACTGAACCCCCTGCCAGAAAAGCCCCGCGAAGATATGCCCGTTTACAACACGATTTTTTGACGATATCGGGGTCGACACCATCATAAAAAGAACCGTCCTTCATGATCCCAAGCTGCTGTAACATGTCTTTCGCACCGTGAGAGAGTCGGACGATATACACATTGTTCTTCTTTAATCTCATCTTTTTACGGACAAGCAGTTCCGCAGGCAACTGATATAATTGCTTGATCAACATATAAATACGGCGGGCAATGGCCGCATTTTCGGTAACAATATCAAGAGAAAACTTTTGCCCCCCGAATTGAACAGTTCCGTTCATACGGGCGAGGGCGCTCAATTCCGCTCTGCCGCAACAATCACGAATCGGCAACTGAGTCAGTTCCTTTTTTGTCTGCGAGGCGAAAGACATCACACCACCTACTCTCTTAACTGCTTAGTTTGTTGTTTGCAGGAGCTTCATAATGATTTCCGTTAATCGCACCGTATGGTGGCGCAGATAGGTTTCGTACTGAATTAAATGACCTGAGATCAGTTCATAGCCCATTTGTTCCAATCTTTCTTTATCGAATTTAACCGGGACAGCCCCCTCATGCGCATACTGTTCTGCCACATTTCCCGGGATTTCCCCGTCGTTTACAATGACATAGTGAAACAGGCCGTTCCCCACATGTTCTTGCAGTGCCCTGATATGATCCGCTGCGGAGTATCCGTCGGTCTCTCCGGGCTGGGTCATGACATTACAGATATAGGCCTTGATTGCGGCAGAACGACGTATGGCTTCTACAATTCCCGGAACGAGAAGGTTGGGAAGAATGCTGGTATATAAACTGCCGGGACCGATCAAAATCATATCCGCTTCCTCGATGGCGCGAATTGCTTCCGGTAACGGCTGTACATCCTCCGGCTCAAGAAAAACACGTTTGATCTTCTTTCCTGAGCGGGGGATTTGGGACTCTCCGCTCACTACGGTCCCGTCCGTCATGCAGGCATGCAGAATAATCCCCTGATTGGCAGCAGGCAAAACCTTTCCTCTAACCGCAAATACTCTGCTGATTTCCCTTACGGCATGAACAAAATCTCCTGAGATTTCCTTCATGGCGGCGATGATTAAATTTCCCAGGCTATGGCCGGCGAGTTCACCGTTACTGAACCGATGTTGCAACAGGCTGCTCAGTAACGGCTCCGTGTCGGCCAGAGCCACAATGACGTTTCGTATATCTCCCGGGGGAGGCATATCCAGTTCCTGTCGCAGTCGTCCGGAACTTCCTCCGTCGTCTGCTACCGTAACGACCGCGGTCAAATCAACCGGCTGTTCCTTCAATCCCCTCAACAATACCGATAAACCGGTTCCTCCTCCGATGACGACGACACTGGGTTTCTCCTCTTTTATTTTTTCCATTTTGACACCCCATCAATGGTCAACGATCTTTTCCTTTATCTTTGGCTGCATCGCGATGGCTGACGGTCACGGAATACTCGGGTTTGAACGTGGAAGCAAGGTATTCAGCCACGGCAACGGACCGGTGTTTCCCTCCCGTGCAACCGATCCCGATGATCAGTTGACTCTTCCCCTCCCGTTTATACTGGGGCAGAGTAAATTGCAACAGATCAATCAGTTTATTGACGAATCGCTGGGTATCCGGCCATTTGAACACATATTGCGCCACTTTTTCGTTCTGACCGGTAAGAGGCCGTAATTCCTCCACATAATGAGGATTGGGCAAAAATCGTACGTCAAACACAAGATCGGCATCGATCGGGATGCCGTGCTTAAATCCAAAGGATAGAAAATTGACCCGAAATTGCCCTTCGGCGGATGTAAACAGTTCCGTCAATTTTTCTTTTAATTGAACAGGCTTATACTGACTGGTGTTCAAAATAATATCGGCACGCCCTTTGAGTTCCTCAAGCATGCGTCGCTCGGCACGGATTCCCTCGAGAACGAATCCTTCCGGCGAAAGGGGATGGCGCCGGCGCGTTTCCTTATAACGCTGTACAAGCGTCTGATCATCGGCATCCAAAAATAAAATTTGATAATGTATATGCTCCATGTCATGCAGACGGTCAATCACTTCCGTTAATTGATCGAAAAATTCGCGTCCTCTCATGTCGATCACCAGGGCAACTTTTTCAATACGGCCCCCGGATTGCTCGATCATCTCCGCAAACTTCGGAATAAAAACCGGCGGCAGGTTATCGATACAAAAAAAACCCAGGTCCTCGAGACTCTGGACAGCCACGGTTTTTCCCGCACCTGACATCCCGGTGATTATCAACAAATTGATTTTTCGCATGAATCAAAAGTTCACCCCTGTATCCGGCCTGAACAGATATCCGTAAATTTCTTTCTTTAAGCATACCACAGAGGAGCGGGAAAGGAAATCAGCCGCACAGAGTCACATAAAAAAATAGAGAGGCCTGATCGCCTCTCCACAAATCAATATATTATTAAAAAAGGGGGTCATTTGATTATCTTTACTATACCCCACAAATATTTCAGTTATGTTACAAGAAGGTTAAAACATTGTAACAATCAAAAATCCGCAGGTGTTATAATCGATTTTTTCTTTATGATTGAACTTCCGCAGCCTCGTTGGCGGAACTGTTTTTTAATTCCTCATCCAAATTTTCAACATAATGTTGAGCGGATTGAGCGGCGATGCTTCCGTCTCCGGTGGCGGTTACGACCTGACGCAACGTCTTTTCACGCACATCCCCCGCAGCAAAAATTCCTTTGACCCTTGTCGTCATCTCTTCATCGGTTTCAATATATCCAGCATCATTGGTAATACCCAGATTTTCAACCGCTTTGGAGAGCGGGTCCATACCGATGTAGATGAAAATTCCGTCTGCCGGGAATTCACGCTGTTCACCGGTCTGTGTGTTTTCCAGCATCACGCTTTGCACCTTGCCGTCACCCTTGATTTCAGTCACCTTATGATTCCAGATCACATCAATTTTTTCATTTTCAAAGGCCCGTTTTTGCAAGATCTTCTGCGCTCGGAATTCATCACGACGGTGAACGATGGTCACTTTGGAAGCAAACCGGGTCAGATAGACCGCTTCTTCCACAGCAGAGTCTCCTCCACCGACGACGACCAGTTCCTTATCGCGGAAAAACGCTCCGTCACATACCGCACAATAAGATACACCACGACCGGACAGTTCTTTTTCCCCGGGAACACCCAGTTCGCGATGTTCCGCCCCGCTGGCGACGATTACGGCTTTACCTTTATATTCTTTGTTCCCGACCACAACCGTTTTGTAAGGATACGTATCTTTTACTTCTTTTACATCACCATAGGCATACTCGGTTCCGAATTTTTTCGCATGTTCAAACATTTTATTGGAAAGATCCGGGCCGAGGATCGATTCATATCCCGGATAGTTTTCGATTTCCTCCGTGTTGGCCATTTGTCCACCGGGTACCCCGCGCTCGATCATCAGGGTACTCATGTTGGCACGGGAGGTGTAAACTGCAGCGGTCATCCCCGCCGGTCCCGCTCCGATGATAATCACATCGTATATTTTTTCTTCACTCATGACAGACATCCTCCTATCCTTCATTACAGACTAAGATATGGTTTTATGTTTCCCTATGTCTCACAACCGAATCATTATATCGATATTTTTCGATTTAATGATATTATATGGCAAAACAAAATTTTTGTCCAGTGACAGCCTCTGATTTCCGCTCAAGATCCGCGCAAATACTCATTTAGCTTACGATAATTTTTTGCCAGGGACGAGGGAGAAATGCCATATCTTTCTGCAATTTCGGTCTGGGTCACTTTTTTGTGCTGATGTCTGGCTACAAAATATTCCACGGCCGCAGCCCATGCCTCTTTTTTTCGAATTTGCGGTACATCCGGATAAACTTTCCGCAAAAATTCAATCCAGATATGATGGGCCTGCTGATGCTCTTCGTAGCTGTAATGTTCGCCCATGTAATCTTCAAAGCATTCCATCACCATACGCCAGCGTGTCATAAAGACGGCTTCTTCACGACTCGGGGCATAGAGATATTCGATCTCTCCGTTGATTTCCGCTTTGTACGGTTCTTCCGCACCCATATCATGCAAGAGGAGTACGGCAATTCGTTTGAGGTTTTCTTCCTCATCAGGCATCATCAAAAAATAGCGAAGCACTTCTTCTCCTTCGGTGTCTTCGAGAAAACGGATTGCCTGCAGTACCTGAAGCTTGGTTTCCGTATCCCCGAATCTTAATGCCCACAAAAACGATGAACGGATCATCGGATTTTTACGAACGGCTTCATAAAAGGCTTCCCCTTTTCCAGTCTCCAACGTATCCTCATCTTGTTCGTTGGATGGAAAATGATAGGAAAGCGGCTGAAATTGCGTACGTCCCTGTTCAATGAGGTAGCTGAGGTCAATTAACTTATTCCATATCTCAGGCTCATCTTCAGTCAATTTACATTTTTTCCACCACTTGCGGGCTTCTTTCCATTTTTGAAGGTTAAAAGATGCCACCGCTGTATAATGTAACACCGCGGTATCAAAGTAAAATGTATATTTCGCCAGTTTGCGGAATAAGGAATAAGCAGCTTCATGCTGTTCCAGGATGCCAAGCGTGGTAGCCAGCTTATAAATCTCATCGAACTGCATCGGAACCACCTTATTGAGTTGATTAAGCAGCTCCTGTGTATCCTGATTCATCCCTTCATGCGAATAAAAAATCGCCAGATTACAGAGTGCATGAATGTTGGTCGGATCTTCCCGCAACACCTCTTCGACCACGGCAAGCCCTATTTCCATCTGTCCGCTGTAATAGTAACACAATGCGAGATTATTTTTGGCGGCAACATATTCCGGCTCTTCAAGCAGAACCTGCTTGAGCACTTTTTGTGCCTGTAAAAAACTTCCCTCTTCTATCAGATCCTTGGCACGGTCGTGTAATTGCTCGGCCGTTTCCTCTTCCGGTTCTTCACGCACGGGTGCCCGTCCCAGTTCAAGAGAAATAAAGTCGAGTAATTCCTCGGCTTCTTCGATAAATTCACCGTCCGGGTCTTTCTCCAAGTACGTTAAGACAGACTGTTCCGCCTGCCGGATATCTCCCATATTTACGTAATTATTGGCCATATAAAAATGACAGACCTCCATCTGCGGGTCAATTTCATTCAAAACCTGCCGAAGATACTGGTTTGATTCCTCATAATTGCCCATTTCGGATAAGGTGCCTGCTAAATTACAATAATGAAGTGCATTGTCCGGTTCAAGTTCCATTGCTTTTTTAAAATAACGGACTGCTTTTTTGAAATCATATTTATCGAGGGATTTGAGTGCACGTTCATAAAAAAACGCTGCATCCATTGTAATCGGAATAACATTTTGTTTATATCTGACAGGCAATGTCGATTGTTTGCCCATATAGTTCCTCCAATTTTTTAAAAAAATGTCTGTTTCTCATGTTCTGCTTTAAGTATATCACACAAAGATGAAGAAGTCCTAAAGTGACTATGAAAGGATTGTAAACAAATATTTGCACTCGACAGTTTTCTTGTTTCCATCCTACATAAATTTTACTATACTAACAAGTAAATGTAAGTCTGATGTTACAGAAACAAGTAAGCATCGGGGGAGGCTGCGGCGATCATAAGGGGAACCCTTTTTTTGAGGCCAGGGGATTTGTTTTTAAATATGAAGTATTATCGGAACAGGTAAGAAAATAACACAAGACGATTTTTTCGTCCTAAATTTCTATAAAGTAAAAAAGGACTTCAATGAGTCCTTTTTATATTTTAAAATTAATGTCGATTAGTAAAAAAAATGGTGGTTCGGGACGGAATCGAACCGCCGACACGAGGATTTTCAGTCCTCTGCTCTACCGACTGAGCTACCGAACCACTTTAATATGCACTTGAATTTAGATGGCGGAGCTGACGGGACTCGAACCCGCGACCTCCGGTGTGACAGACCGGCGTGAACTCCAACTTCACCACAGCTCCGAGTTAGATGTGAGACTGTTAGATAGATGTGGAAGGAGAGACGCTTCAGTTAAAATCGACTGAGTCGATTTCTTCTTCTGTTCTCATTTCTCACTTCTCATATCCCAATTCTAGAAAGATGGTGGACGGTGACGGGATCGAACCGCCGACCCCCTGCTTGTAAGGCAGGTGCTCTCCCAGCTGAGCTAACCGTCCATGTTAGATGTGAGTTTGTTGGATGTGGGAGGTGAGATTTTGTTGAAATCGACTGAGTCGATTTCTTCTTCTGTTCTCACTTCTCATATCCCATTTCTAGAAAAGATGGTGACCCGTAGGGGATTCGAACCCCTGAATGCCAGCGTGAAAGGCTGGTGAGTTAAGCCACTTCTCCAACGGGCCACACATGGCTCCGCAGGCAGGACTCGAACCTGCAACCTACCGGTTAACAGCCGGTTGCTCCACCATTGAGCTACTGCGGAATATTGTCATTCCCTGAAAACCAG
>JAWLDF010000069.1:0-10614 GCA_041686735.1 Bacilli bacterium | reverse complement strand
GGACGGTTAGCTCAGCTGGGAGAGCACCTGCCTTACAAGCAGGGGGTCGGCGGTTCGATCCCGTCACCGTCCACCATTAAGCCGGAGTAGCTCAATTGGTAGAGCAACTGACTTGTAATCAGTAGGTTGGGGGTTCAAGTCCTCTCTCCGGCACCAGCCATCTTAAGCAATGGAAATAATAAATATGATATAATGGAGGGGTAGCGAAGCTGGCCAAACGCGGCAGACTGTAAATCTGTTCCCTCTGGGTTCGGCGGTTCGAATCCGTCCCCCTCCACCACGATGGGGCGTAGCCAAGCGGTAAGGCAACGGACTTTGACTCCGTGATGCGTAGGTTCGATCCCTACCGCCCCAGCCATCATTATGAGCCATTAGCTCAGTTGGTAGAGCACCTGACTTTTAATCAGGGTGTCGCAGGTTCGAGTCCTGCATGGCTCACCATTTTTCTGCGGGTGTGGCGGAATTGGCAGACGCACTAGACTTAGGATCTAGCGCTTCGGCGTGGGGGTTCAAGTCCCTCCACCCGCACCAGGTTAAAAATGGGATATGAGAAGTGAGAAGTGGAAACACTGAAGTAGTAAACGGAGATTTTGAGACAAATTTGCATCGAAATCCTTCAACATCACTCCTCCGGCATCTCATAACTTAAAACGCGGACGTAGCTCAGCTGGTAGAGCACAACCTTGCCAAGGTTGGGGTCGCGGGTTCGAGTCCCGTCGTCCGCTCCATGTAAGATGTGCCCGTAGCTCAATCGGATAGAGCGTCTGACTACGAATCAGAAGGTTGGGAGTTCGAGTCTCTCCGGGCACGCCATTTAAAACTCAGACAATATGTATTATAATAAAAAGAGAATAGGATTGATCGGGAAGTGGCTCAGCTTGGTAGAGCGCTTCGTTCGGGACGAAGAGGTCGCAGGTTCAAATCCTGTCTTCCCGACCATACTTTTGCGGGTGTAGTTCAATGGTAGAACATCGGCCTTCCAAGCCGAATGCGTGGGTTCGATTCCCATCACCCGCTCCATTTTTTTTGTCTGAGAAATACTTAAGTTTACTTCCCCAATCATAAAGACAACCGACAGACATGCTGTCGGTTTTTTATTTTCCATTTATTTTTCACTTTGATCCAGCAACTCATTCAACTTTTCGTAGGTACTCGGATACTTGGCTTCATAGCGTAAAAAGGTGGGTATCGGATAACGAACGCCGCCTTTGTGGGTTCCTTTCAGTCCTTCGATAAAATCATCCACCATGGAAAAAGGCAGGGTAAATGCCATTTCATGATCATGGGTTTGACCGAATACGCGGTCACCGTAACAGGGTAAAATCACCTGCGGTTTGCCTGTTTGAATCGTGCGGATGATAATATCGGCGCAATCGGCCCGTGCGGAAAAATGCGAAGTTAATTCTCCTCCAGTCGTGTAAAGAGACGCAGCCACCATTCTCATCACCTGAGCCGAATTGCCATAAACGACAACCATTTCCGGTTCAAAAGATGCCCGTTGAAGGGGCGACATCAACACCGTACCTGCTTCTTCCGCAGAAAATTTGGGCACTGCGGCTTCTGTTTTTGCACCGAGTTCACAGGTTTTTGTATACATACCATCCGTCAGGTTGCCTTCACGATAATAATCATGCTCCTCCGAAAAGGCGAAAGCAATCCTTGCAATCGGACAGGATAAATCCTCTCCCCCCATCGCCAGCGCCCACCCGTATCTTCGGGCCATCGTTACACCCTGGCAGATACTGAACCGCTCACCGAGATCTTTTTTGGGTTGCTTCACCCGATCGGGAAGGGTCTCTCCATCCTTCATTACGCGAATCGCCAGCGGGAACGTGTCGGGTCGGACATACTCATGGATCGCATCATTTAAAGCAGACAATTTTTCCGGGACCACCGTCTCACTCACAGCAACATCACTCCTTTTTCCCCGTTTGTAATTCATATATTACGCACCGACCATTGAAATCCCTGCCGATCGACTTATGATTATGCACTTTTTTGTTCAGTTGAGTCATTAAACCGTGAGGGGGTACAATAAGTGACGAGATGAAAGGGAAAGGGGTCGGATGGATATGAAAGCAGAACGTCGCAATCGCAAAATTTCTTTGATCGGAGTTCCGATGGATCTTGGTGCGGATCGACGCGGGGTAGATATGGGACCCAGCGCCATAAGATATGCCGGTATGCAATCCAGACTTGAAAAATTGGGTTATGAGGTCAAGGACCTGGGGGATCTGACCGTACCACGACCCGATTCATATACAACCAATGATCGACAATTGAAGTATTTGCCGCAGATCGTTGAAGTCAGTGAAAAACTGGCGGACACCGTGGCGAAGGAAGTAAAAGAAGGATATTTTCCGCTTGTGATCGGGGGAGATCACAGTATCGCCATCGGGACCATTGCCGGTGTGGCACAGACTTATAAAAACCTGGGTGTGATCTGGTTTGATGCCCACGGGGATCTTAATACGGCAGAGTCGACACCTTCAGGAAACATACACGGGATGCCGCTGGCGATCAGTCTGGGTCACGGACACCCGGAACTGGTTAAAGTGGGGGGCTGCAATCCGAAACTTAAACCGGAAAACGTCGTGATCATCGGGGCACGTTCCCTCGATCCCGGCGAACGGGAATATATCAAGGAACAGGGTATTAAAGTGTATACCATGCATGAAATTGACCGGATGGGTATGGCAGCGGTGATGGAAGAAGCGATCAGCCACGTCACCCGTGGAACCGAAGGGGTGCACCTGAGTCTTGACCTCGATGCACTAGATCCCAACGATGCACCGGGCGTAGGCACACCGGTGATCGGCGGGGTTACGTACCGGGAGAGCCATCTTGCCATGGAGATCCTGGCGGATGCCAACATTTTGACCTCGGCCGAGGTTGTAGAAGTCAATCCCATTCTGGACAGGGGCAATAAAACAGCACAAGTAGCCGTCGCCCTGACCGGATCTATTTTTGGCGAAAAGTTACTGTAGATCAAAAAAACAACTATGATATAATAACAGGTGTTATGAGCGGAGAGGGAGACAAAGGGGAAAGAATGTGCCCCTTTTTTCTTTATGAAAAAAAGAGATGAAGCGATGAAACTTTTTTTGTGGTTCATCGTATTAGATAAGATACTACGGGGGCAGGGATCTGAATGGAACTTGTGGAAAAAAGGCTTGCGGCGCGGGCACGGACCGGAGATCGTGAAGCCTTTGAAGAACTGGTTGAGATCTATAAAGATAAAATTGTGCAACTGGGTTACCGTATGCTGGGGAATAAACATGAAGCAGAAGAGGTGGCACAGGAAACATTTATCCGTGTATATGTCAACCTGAATAAATACGATGCCACGCACAAATTTTCCACATGGATCTACCGGATCGCCAGCAATATATGTATCGACCGGATTCGGAAACGAAGACATGCCTATTCCCTTGATGCGGAGATTCATCAAGACGGAGAACAAAACCTGTATGCCGCTCTTCCTGATACATCCAAAAGCCCCGAAGAGCAAGCTGTTTTGGGAGAGATGCAGGTTGCCGTTCATGATGCAGTCATGTCTTTGAACCCGACATATCGGACGGTGATGGTTTTGCGGTATTTTCATGATATGTCACTGCAGGAAATCAGTGATGTCACCAATTTACCGGTTTCTACGATAAAAACCCGTATTCATCGCGGACGGGAAGCTCTGCGAAAGAAATTATCCGATATTTCATGATGAGAAATGGTTTAGAATAAGGGGGAATGGTCACGATGGATTGCCGTTCAGCTTATCAACAAATGCATATTATACTCGACGGTGATATGAGCCCCCGGGAGAAGCAATTGTTTTTACAACACATGGAACATTGCCGTCAATGTAAGTCGCATTATGATCAATTGCAAAAAACAGAAATGATGCTGCGAAGTGCCGCTCAAAATTACGGATTGACGGCATCACCGGGTTTTACAGAAAAGGTGATTCGTCAATTGCCGCATGAAGGGTTCGTCAACAAGTGGAAACGTTTTATGAAAAGGCATCCTTTCCTTGTCGCGGCGGTGCTGTTTTTTGTGCTGATGGGCGGTAGCTTATATTCCACCTGGAATGAAGGGACAGAGCAATTTCAATTGACGGCCGCTTATCCTGAAAAATTGCAGGTTGATCACGTACGTATGACGGTAGTGGTTCCCGAAGATACGGTGATTGACGGGGACATCGTGGTGAAGAACGGAACAATTGAAGTGAACGGTGAAGTGAAAGGTAACGTCGTGGCCATCGACGGTGAGGTATTGCTTGCCTCCACCGCACACGTATCCGGGCAGGCGCAAGAAATTAACCAACTGCTTGAATGGATTTGGTATTATATAAAGAAGATGTTTAATTAGGAATGGACGGAGGCAACTGGCCATGGGGGCTTGGATGGATTTTTCATGGGATAATATCACGCAGTATCTGGGTACGATTATCGATATCCTGCTGGTGAGTTATGTCATCTACAAATTAATTATGCTGTTGCGGGGTACGCGTGCCATTCAACTTTTAAAAGGGATCATGGTGATTGTCGCGGCATGGCTGCTCAGTACCTTCCTCGAATTGCGCACACTGCAATTTTTAATGTCCCAGGCCTTCACGTACGGAGTGCTGGCGATCATCATTATTTTTCAGCCTGAATTGAGACGAGCCCTCGAACAATTGGGAAGCGGACGCCTATTTTCCCGAACACATGCTTTTGCCGATGATCAGGCTGTATCGCAACTGGTGACAGAAATCAACAAAGCGGCACAGTACATGGCGAAAAGAAGGATCGGTGCCCTGATTGTGATAGAGCGCAACACCGGTCTGTCCGACTATATTGAAACGGGAACTGAAATTACGGGAAAAGTCAGCTCTGAACTATTGATCAATATTTTTATTCCCAACACGCCCTTACACGACGGGGCAGTAATCATCCGTAAAAATTCGGTAATGGCCGCAGGATGTTACTTGCCGCTATCGGAGAACCCTTCCATAGATAAGGACCTGGGCACAAGGCACCGTGCGGCGATCGGTATGAGTGAGGTGTCGGATGCGGTATCGGTGGTGATCTCGGAGGAGACGGGAATGATTTCACTGGCGATTAACGGCGAATTGTACCGTGATCTGAAGGAAGAAGTATTGAAGGAGTATCTGACCGCTCACTTGCAACCGATGGTAAAAACAAACCACAGCCTATGGAATTGGAAGGTGAAAGACCATGGATAAATGGTTCAGCAATCCGACGGTGCTTAAAGTGGTTGCTCTGGTCCTTGCGATCATGTTATGGCTTGTGGTGAATTTGGACGAGTCCCCTGCGGATCAAACCATTCGAAATTCAAAGTATACGATTAATGATGTGGAAGTTTCTGCACGATATGATACGGATCAATATGCGATTGTGAAAATGACGGATAAGGTGACGGTTGAATTGACGGGTCCGTCGACGATGTTAAACCCGATTACAATTCCGCCGGATTCGTATCAGGTTTATGTCAATGCCGCTGACCTCGATCCCGGATCGTACCGCCTGCCGGTGGAATATGAAGGTTTTCCGGCCAATGTTTTTGTTTCAATCAAACCGGCTTTTATCGACGTGACGCTGGAACGAAAAGAGCAGTCGCAAAAAACAGTCGGTGTTCAACTGATCGGCGAACCGGCGGAAGGTTACGCAGCGGGCACGCCAGTGGTCAATCCATTGAAGGTCCATGTCGTTGCGCCGGAAAGTACGATGCAGCAGATTGCTCAAATCGTGGCTGCGGTCAATATGGAAAATGTGAAGGAAACTGTCAACAAGACGGTACCGGTACAGGCGATTGATGCCCAGGGGAATGTGGTTGAAGCAGATATCAATCCGTCGGTGGTCGATGTGACGGTACCGGTATCCAGCCCGTACACATCGCTTCCGTTGCGGATCGAAGTGTCGGGAAGGCCGGCGGAAGGTTTCAGTATTATATCCGTGGAACCGGGAGTCGATCAGATCACGGTATATGGTCCGCTCGATTTGATCAACAGAATGGAATTTTATCCGGGACCGAAGGTAGATACCGGCGGCCTGTCCGGCGATCGCGTGTTTGAAGTACGAGTACCGCAACTGGACGGGGTGGATAAAACAGATCCGGAATTTGTTGAAGTGGTGGTAAAGGTGGCGGAAACCACGGAAATCACGCTGGAAGATGTCCCGATTACCGTCAACGGGTTAAATAACGGACAGCGTGTGGAATTTGTCGATCCGGAAGAGGGCCGGTTGACCCTCACCCTGCAGGGGGCGGCGCAAAATGTGAACGGATTACAGCCAGCCGATATTGAAGTCTATATCGATGTCAGCAATCTTGCCGCGGGTCAACGGGAGGTTCCGTTACAACTTAATCTACCGCCATATGTAGAAACAGTAAATGATGAGCCAGAGACAATTACAATTCGTGTTTTGGATGGCAATGACCAATAACAAGCAGCGACGTAAGATATAACGTACCATCCAGGGAGGGTAAGAAAATGGGTAAATATTTTGGGACCGATGGGGTGCGCGGTGTTGCCAACCGCGATCTCACGCCTGAACTAGCTTTTAAAATTGGAAGATGCGGCGGATTTGTTCTGACGAAGGGAAAAACGGAAGGAAGTCCGCGGGTGGTGATCGGTCGGGATACTAGAATATCCGGTTCGATGCTGGAGTCGGCGCTGGTTGCCGGCCTGTTGTCAATCGGAGCCGAGGTGATGCGACTCGGAGTCATTTCCACACCCGGTGTGGCCTACTTGACGAGAGCGTTATCGGCCGATGCCGGGGTGATGATCTCTGCATCCCACAACCCGGTGGAAGATAACGGGATCAAATTTTTCGGTGCGGATGGGTTTAAATTATCCGATGAAAAAGAAGAAGAGATCGAGGCCCTGCTTGAGCAATCGGAAGATACTCTTCCCCGCCCGGCCGGTGCCGATGTTGGTCAGGTCATGGATTACCGCGAAGGCGGTCAGAAGTACATTGCCTTTTTGAAGTCGACGGTACAGCATCGTTTTGAAGGTCTGAAGGTGGTTCTTGATTGTGCCAACGGAGCGGCCTCTTCTCTGGCACCGCAATTGTTTGCCGATGTTGATGCCGATGTGGTAACGGTGTGTTGCAACCCGGACGGCCTCAATATTAACAAGGACTGCGGATCGACTCATCCGGAGCGGGTAAGGGAGGAAGTATTGAAGCATGAAGCGGACATCGGTCTCTCCTTCGACGGGGATGCTGACCGCCTGATCGCGGTGGATCACACGGGCCGGATCATTGACGGTGACTATGTGATGGCGATCTGCGCCGCTTCGATGAAGAAGCGCCGATTACTAAAAAATAACACGGTGGTCAGCACGGTGATGAGCAATGTCGGTTTTTATAAGGCACTGGCCGATCTGGGGATTGATACCCGTCAGACGGCGGTGGGCGACCGCTATGTGATGGAAGAGATGCGGCGCGGCCCTTTCAGCCTGGGCGGTGAACAATCGGGTCACATTATCTTTTTGGATCACACCACCACCGGGGACGGTCTGCTGACGGCACTGCAGCTGCTCGATGTGATCAAGGAAGAAGGAAAGAGTTTGCATGAATTGAGCGATGTGATGAAAAAGTACCCGCAGTTGTTGTTGAATGTACGGGTCACGGATAAAACCGCTTTGTACGAGAATCAGCGGATTACGGAAGCGATCCAGGATGTGGAGCAGCGATTGGAAGGAAACGGGCGCGTGCTCGTACGTCCTTCCGGAACGGAGCCGATCGTGCGCGTGATGGTGGAAGGCCCGGATGAAGCGGTACTGGAACAGTACGCCGGTGAGATCGCCGATGTGGTGAAGCAGGAACTGGGATAAAAATTGGCTCCCACTTGTCACGGTAAATTATGAACGAGCCCGATTTTTTCAGGGCTCGTTTTTTTTTCATTTTTGGGCTCGTATGACACTTTTTATTCGTGCGGTGCATAACGTAAAAGTATCCGCCTGTCACCCTATTGTCGCCTGTGGAGAGTTGTGATACATTGGGGTTATGGAAAGTGAGGTGAGGAAAAAAGTCAGGTGGATACATAGAGAAAAGAGAGGAGGGGCGATGCGAAAGAATTACAGCAATTGAACAAATAGCGCCTGGACTCGGGGACCAAATATGATGAAGGAGCCCGAGTTGACGAGGAGGAGGTTTATCGAAGATCGGCGGGTGCCTCCCGGTGCAGTGTCGGCGTCGAAAGGCCAGTTTTACAAAACAGCGAGGCGACTTGTTGGACAAAAAAATTGGCACGACACACTGAGAACACTGAAAGTTTAAAAATGGAATGGCGGGGGTACAACCCCTGTCGTGATTCGCAAGGGTGTACCCCCGGCAGAGATCACTTACATTTTGGGAGGGGAGCCGGATGACGGTTCTTCCTGACAGACGACGAAAGGGGATACATCAAGCATGTGTGGAATTGTTGGATATATTGGGACTAAAGAGGCACAACAGGTGCTGATTGAAGGGCTGAAAAAACTGGAGTATCGGGGTTACGACTCCGCCGGTTTAGCCGTATATAACGGGGTACTGAAGATCAATAAAACTGAGGGACGGATTGAAAAACTGGAAGGGATTCTGGCCCAGGCGCCGCTCAAAGGAAATATGGGAATAGGGCATACGCGCTGGGCGACACACGGAAAGCCTTCCGATGAAAATTCACATCCTCATCCGGACGGATCGGGCAAGTTTGCCGTGGTGCACAACGGGATCATTGAGAATTACTTGGAATTGAAGGAAATGTTGCTGAAAAAAGGGTATCATTTTGCGTCGGAGACGGATTCCGAGGTGATTTCCCACCTGATCGCCGATGTGTATGATGGGGATCTGGTCAAAGCGGTGCAGGAGGCCGTGAAAAAGTTAAAAGGGGCTTATGCGCTGGCGGTGATCTGTGAGCATGAGCCTGATAAAATGGTGACGGTCCGCCTCGACAGCCCGCTGATTATTGGATTGGGAGAAGGAGAAAACTTTATCGGTTCGGATATTCCTGCCATTTTGGAGTATACCCGCAATGTGTATATCATGGAAAACGGGGAGATGGCCGTGATCACCCGCGATCGCGTGGAGGTCATGACCGTGGACGGATCCCCCGTAGAAAAAGAAGTGTACCATGTGGAATGGGATCTGATGCAGGCGGAAAAAGGCGGATATGATCATTTTTTGATCAAGGAGATTCATGAGCAGCCGCGGGCCTTCCGCGATACGATGGCCGGCCGGATCAGTGAGGACGGCCGCCGGGTGGTGTTGAAGGAGCTGGAGGAAGCACGGGAGACGCTGCAGTCGGTGGATAAGATTTATATTGTGGCCTGCGGTACGTCCTACCACGCCGGAATCGTTGCCAAGTATGCAATTGAGCAGCTGGTCCGGGTGCCGGTAGAGGTGGATGTGGCGTCGGAGTTCCGCTATCGTCATCCGATCATGACGGATCGTACGCTGGTGGTGGTGATCAGCCAGTCCGGTGAAACGGCAGATACGCTGGCCGCCCTGCGCGAGAGCAAAAAGCTGGGTGCACAGGTGGTGGCGATCACGAATGTGGTGGGCAGTTCCGTTTCTCGGGAAGCGGACAATGTGATTTACACCTGGGCCGGACCGGAAATTTCGGTGGCCTCGACGAAGGCGTATACATCACAGCTGGTGGCGCTCTATCTGCTGACGATTTATATGGCTCAGGAGCGCGGTTCGGTGGATGCCGGTGTACGTGAGGAATTGATTCGCGGATTGCAATCATTGCCGGAGCAGGCGGAAGCGATTTTGGAGCAGAAGGTGGATATTCAGGCCTATGCGGAAAATGTGTCGGTTCACCCCAGCCTGTTTTTTATCGGACGCGGCATCGACTATGCGGTGTGCATGGAAGGTTCGCTCAAATTGAAGGAGATTTCATATATTCACTCCGAGGCCTATCCTGCCGGGGAGTTGAAGCACGGAACGCTGGCGCTGATCGATGAAGGTGTTCCGGTGGTGGCGCTGGCAACGCAACCGGAGATTTACGAAAAAACGATGAGTAATATTACGGAAGTGAAAACGCGCGGCGCCCACGTCCTCGGAATCGGCGTGGAAGGCGACCGCGAACTGGCCCGGTCGGTAGATGAAACGGTGTTCGTACCCCACACCCATCCCATCCTGACCCCGGCCTTAGCCGTCATTCCATTGCAGTTGCTCGCCTATTATGCCTCGGTGGCCCGCGGAAACGATGTGGATAAGCCGAGGAATCTGGCGAAAAGTGTTACGGTGGAGTAGGGATTTGGTGTCCCTAGTAGTAGTTAACTATCGCAATGAACAAGTTCCGTTTAATTACGGGACTTGTTCTACATTTACTGTTTGATACAAGCTTGAATGTACTTTACCCATGGAGGGTAGTGAAATTAATGAAAACTTATTATCCACTTTGGTTTCGAATTTCTTACCCTACTTTTATAATTTTTAATGTATTCGGTCCTTGGATCTATGCGAAATTGTTTTCGGGTACACCAGCTGATGTAATAATGTTTATGCTGGTGAATATATTAGGGATATACCCATGCTATATTATAGCTTCCGCTGTTATCATTTTTAAAGATAATGATTTAAGTAAAATGGAAAAATGGAATATGTTATTTATGCTATTTATTCCAAG
>JAWLDF010000068.1:0-10681 GCA_041686735.1 Bacilli bacterium | reverse complement strand
AGATCCTCGGCATGCTTCAGTACTTCATAAATGCCTCCCCGCGCTTTAATCGAACCGGAAATGGGAAGATGGCTGTCTAGTTTCATCCACAGTTGACCGGACAGGGGCGTGTCGTAATAGGATTCCATGCGCTTTTTCATGGCGGGAACCGCTCTTAAAGGAGATTCAATGATGCCCCGGCTGATTTGAGTTTCCGGGAATACCGCGGCAATATAGGGAGCAAATCTAGCCAAACGCGCCTCCGCATCTCGAACATCATCGATGCCGAGCGGAAGCTGTGCGATTGTGTCACGATCGGAACGGTATTTCGGGTTTGTCCAGAACACTTCTTTTGTTGCAGCGATTTGTTTGAGCAGATCCTTCATGATTTGACTACCAGGAAGATTTTCCATACTGTTTTTTCCCACTTCCCTAACAGATTTGTTATTGAGTATAATAGCACAAATATAAAATAGATTAAATACAATTGTACATGTTAAATATAATTTGTTATAATGCGGATATCTAATGAATATCATTGGAGGAGACTCATAAAATGGAAGAGATACTTGGGAGAAAAATTCAGGAATATCGTAAAATAAAAAATTTAAGTATCCGTCAACTGGCAAAGATGGTAGATGTAACACCTTCACTTTTAAGTCAGATTGAGAGAGGGGTAGCGAACCCCTCTATTAATACACTAAAGGCGATTTCGAAAGCTCTTGACATTCCATTGTTCAGCTTTTTTGCGGGGGAGGAAAATACAAAAGAATTAATTGTCAGATCCAATCACCGAAAAAAAATGATTTTTCCGGAAAACTATGAGCTCTCATATGAACTATTGTCCCCTGATTTAAAAGGTACCATTGAATTTGCCTTAATGAAACTAAATCCCGTTTCATGTTCTTCTGAAGGACTGATGGAACATGCCGGAGAAGAGGCGGCATATGTGTTGGAAGGAACCGTGACATTATTGATGAACGATGAGAGTTACACTTTGTTCGCCGGAGATAGTGTCAGGATTCCCCCTTCCATGAAACATAAATGGGAAAATCCATATGAGAAAAAGGCTGTGGTTATATTTGCGGTCACTCCTCCTTCTTTTTAGTAGTCAGACCACTTTTGACGACGGGCTTTAACAGCAAAAAATAAATTTATACACTCACCCCGGGATCTTGTTTTTTCACAATCAATAGCTGAACGGCCACCGCAACAGCTATGATGGCAAGGGCTACCATATCTGTAATCAGACTTGAATCGATTAAAGAAACAGCGGCAACCAGTAACAGAATACGTGAAATCACATGTGCCGTTCTGCCTGCAAACCAGCCCTGAACAGATGCGGCCAGCAGATAAATTCCTGCGGCAGCCGTAACAAAAGCAACCGCAATGTCACCCGATCCCCCAACCATTAATAGTTCCGGACTGTAAATAAACATGAACGGAACAATAAAAGCAGCAATACCTAACCTGAACGCTTCAACGCCCGTTTTAAAAGGATCGGTTCCCGAGATTCCTGCTGCGGCATACGCAGCCAGAGCAACCGGAGGAGTAATGGCGGACATGACAGCATAATAGAAGACGAACATATGGGCAAATAACGGTTCGATCCCCATCCGGATCAGACCGGGAGCCACCACTGAAGCCGCCACAGCATAGGCCGCCGTTGTAGGCATCCCCATTCCTAACAGGATAGAAATGAACATGGCAAATACCAAGGCAAGCAGGATGTTGTTATCTGCGATATAAAGCAGCATGGAACTAAAACGCAACCCAACCCCCGTTAACGCAATTACACCCACAATGATGCCGGCGGACGCACAAACAGCGACCAATTGGATCACATTTTTCATACCGAGTTCAAAAGCATCCAGGATCTTTTTTAACCCCATCCGTGTAGAAGGATGGAACAGGCTCACGACAAAACATGTGACGATACTGACCGTACCCGAATAAATTACGGATTTACCGCTGAGTAACAAACCGATTAAAACTATAATCGGAATAAACAAATAAGATTGTTTTAAGATACCTTTAAATGCCGGCAGGTCCTTTTTTGCCAAACCTTTCATGCCTTTCTTGATAGCTTCGAAGTCAACCATCAAGTAAACGGAAAGGAAATATAAAAGTGCCGGAATGGTGGCTGCAATGACAATTTCCGAATATTTAATCCCGATAATTTCTGCCATAAGAAAAGCCCCTGCTCCCATAATGGGAATCATGATTTGACCACCGGCGGAAGCCGTAGCTTCTGTGGCTGCGGCAAATTTGGGATCATAACCCACTCTTTTCATAAGTGGAATGGTTAAGGATCCTGTGGCAACGGCATTCCCGGCTGAGGTTCCATTCATCATCCCCATTAATCCGCTGGAGATTACAGCTACTTTTGCCGGACCGCCACGCAATCTTCCCGCCAGAGAAAATGCGAAATCAATAAAATATTTTCCCACACCGGACATTTCTAAAAACGCTCCAAAGATAATAAACAGCAAAATATATTTAGAAGATACGTCCAGAGTAACTCCGAAGATTCCGTCCAGTCCATAGATATAGGTAAAAAATCTCTGGGGGGAATACCCGCTGTGATTTAATATACTGGGAAGATACGGACCAATAAATGCATACAGAATAAAAATTCCGGCCAAAATTGGAAGGGTCCAGCCACTTGTTCTGCGGGTTAACTCCAGAACGATGATTACACCGGCAAGTGCCACAATAAAATCTGTTGTGGTCGGCAATACACCGAACCGGAACAGCAACTGGTTCAAATTCATGTAAATATAAAGCCCAATCCCGATACTGCCCAATATTAAAATAATATCAAATACCGTTTGGATAACCCGCTGTCCTTTATTCGCTGCTTTCCAGGCAGGAAAGAGCATAAATCCCAGAACAGCGCCGAAAACCAGATGAGTACTTCGAAATACCCAGGGATCAATCGGATTGAAATTTAAAATATATAAATGAAATAATGCACCGATTACGGCTATTGTAGAGAATAATATTTTTACCCACCCTGTCAATTTTCTTTCCCCGGGTAGTGCGGTGATCTCTTCTTCCATTCCTTTGTGCTCTGTATTCTCCGACATAGAATTGTTCCACCCCCTTGATTTTGTCTCAAAATTGATAAGAAATAGGCCCGCCCCCCTTTAAGAGGGCAGGCACCATCAATTGATGATCATTTCATGTACATTATTCTTGCCATTCCGCAGGGTAAACAGATTCAGGAAGCTCAATCCCGATCTCTTCATAGTATCGGATTGCACCGGGATGCAACGGTAAATCTTTATTGATCAGAATAGCTTCAGGTGTAGCTTCCTTAGCGGAAGAATGGGTTTGAATCATCATGTCGATATTTTCGTGGTATGCCTTCACAAGATCATAGATAAAGTCAGCATTTGCATCTTTATGGGCAATACCGAAGTTAAACATCGCAATCGTTTCTACGTCTTGATCAAGTGACTTGTAAGTATCTTTCGGGATCGTAAACTCAAAGAAATACGGGTATTTTTCAATGACTTGTTTACGCATCTCTCCATCGATTCCAAAAATCACGATGTCACGCTGAGCTTCAACCTCAGAAACGGCAGAAATCGGGATACCCGCTGCAAAACCGATAATATCTAGCTGACCGTCCATTTGCTGGGAAGCCATATCACTTGCTCCGGCCTGCACATTTTCTGTATCCAACCCTAATGCTTCATGAATGAGCGGCAGATAGGTTCCGGAAGTTCCTCCGGCAGGTCCTACCCCTACACGCTTTCCTTTAATATCTTCCAGTTTGGTTACTCCTGAGTCTTTAAGAGCCCACCAGTGGAAAGGAGTGGTGTACATCGGGAAGATGACACGTACATCTTCCATTTTTTCACCGTTTGTCCACTCACCGGTACCGGTATACCCTTCGTAACCGGGTCCCAGCGTAATCATACCAAGATCAAGTTCTTTCATCTGAGTCAATTGCATGTTATGCACCGGTCCGCCTGTGACCTCTACGTTGGCTGTAACCCCCAGCTTTTGTTCCAGAAGGGTAGCCAGACCGCCGCCATAAATAAAGTAGGTTCCTCCCTGAGAAGCGGTTCCAATCTTAACTGTGCTCGGATACTCCTGTTTATTAACCTGTGAATTCGATTCGGAAGCCTGATCGGAAGTATTGTTTCCTCCATTTTGCGGTTGCGTGTTATTTCCTCCGCCGCAAGCTGTCATTAAAACCAATGAAAGCACTGCGATAAATAAGAAAGCTTTCTTTCTCCAACTCCAATTCATTCTTTTACATCCCCCTTTACGTTGTTTAAAATTAAAAATCGTTTTTGAATACCGGAAGATGTTCTATATATTTAGCTCCGAACCGGTCTATGTAATAAGAATAAACCGGTTTCAAAGCCTCTTCCCACTGTTCTCTTTCCTTTTCCGTCCATTCATGGATCTCGATACACTGGCACTCGGTCAATTCTTCCCGCTTTTTTTGGTTCAACTCCTGTGCCAGATCCATTTCCCATTCCGTTACTTCCGCCAGCGTCTCTTGAAAAATCACCCTGATATCTTCCGGAAGTTGCTGCCAGAAGTCATAATTGACCAGGATAACATACCCCAAATACCCATGATTACTGATCGTTAAATACTGCTGTAAAGTGTGAATATTTTTGCTGCTGATGTTGGAAAGTGTATTTTCTTGTGCATCAATTTCGTTATTTTCCAGAAGCTGAAAAACTTCATTAAAAGCATAGACTTCAGGAATTGCCCCTAATAATCGAAACTGCCTGTCAATAACGTCACTGGGCATAATGCGAAAACGTAATCCACTGACATCTTCAGGATCGATGACCGGGTTTCGATTATTGGTGATTTGCTTAAAACCATTATCCCATACACCCAGAGCAAGCATGCCGTCGTCGGTCAGTTTATTCATCAGTTCTTGACCTACCGGACCGTACAGATATTCATGAACCTGATCCAGTGTTTCAAAAGCAAACGGCAAATCCATGACCATCCATTCAGGAACAAACTCGGTCACTTTCGAGGTGGCGGGGGCAATCATTTGTAAATCCCCTTTTAACAGGGCATCGATCTCTTCCCCGTCTTTATACAGATACCCGTTGGGAAAAACCTGGACCTCAACAAATCCATCGGTTCTTTCATGCATCAATTCTGCAAATTTTCTTGCAGCCAGCCCCTTTGGCGTTTCTTCTCCAACCACATGAGAAAAACGGATCACAATTCTTTCTTCCTGACTTAATTGTTCATGATCCAGGGGATATGATTTTGCCTGACAACCAAAGGTCCAAAATAACATCGATAAGCTGATGACAAAATAGATGTATTTTAGCACTGAATTCCTCCATACATTTGTCAAACAATTTAAAATTATTATTTGACGATTTGATTATAAAACG
Organism: Bacilli bacterium; assembly: GCA_041686735.1. GTDB lineage: Bacteria > Bacillota > Bacilli > JACDOE01 > JACDOE01 > JAWLDF01. Next base: position 5,312 of record JAWLDF010000068.1, on the reverse strand, counting down.
TTTTCATAACATTCAGGAATAATTAGTTGATATTGAACATTTTGGTCTTTTTGGTCTCCGTGGGTTACATTGAATAATAATGACTGGGTCTGCCCACATTCCCGTAATGAATATGAACCTTTACCTTTCCTTTCTGCTCTAGGTATTCCAGATATCTCCTCACCGTAACCCTGGCCATCCCCAACATGTCAGCCAATTCAGCAGCTGTCACCGGTTCCTTTTGATTTAACAGCTGCATCATCACCTGTTTCAGAGTAATCTCACTTAGTCCCTTCGGTAAATCATCCGGTTTTGAAGCCGTACTTTTCCATTCATCAATATCTTCCTGTCGGAGCGTATCGAATCGATTAAATTTCTCCCACATTTTTAAATACACAACCAGCGCAGCTTTGAAGCGTTCAAAACGAAAAGGCTTAACGATGTAATCCGTCGCACCCAGCCGAAAAACTTCACGAATCGTTTCTGCATCCCTCGCGGCGGTAATCATGATGACATCACTGGGAATTCGCTGTTCCCTTATGTGCGAGAGTACCTCCAATCCGGACAAATCAGGCAAATAAATGTCCAGCAAAACGAGATCCGGACGTAAATCTTTAATTTTATGAAGCGCCTCTTTGCCGCTCTGTGCAGTACCAACTGAGGAAAATGAAGAAAGTTTTTCGAGAAAACCTTTGTTTACCTCGATGACCATTGGATCATCTTCTACAATGAAAACCTTAATCATATCGTGTCACCTTCTTTTTTCCGATCTTAATTTCAATCGCAGTCCCTTCCCCTTTTGTGGAACTCACGTTGATCTCTCCATGTTGAGCATCGACAAGCTGTTTCACCAGTGGCATTCCGATTCCCCTGCCCTCACTGGCCTTGGTGCTAAAACCGTATTTAAACATCTTCTCCTTTTCTTCTTTTGTCATTCCGTCTCCATTGTCCTTAACGAGGAGATAAAGCTCGTCGGTTTCACCCTGAACCAGGCAATATACGTGTTTTTCTTTTTCATCTTTATCTTGAAAAGATTCGATCGCATTATCAATCAAATTACCGATCATGGTAACGAGATCACCAGCACTAAAACCTTCCAGTATTCCTGACAGGTATGAATGCTCATCAATGGTGAGATGAACTCCCAGTTCCCTTGCCCGCGATCGTTTCCCGAGCAAAAGTCCCGACACAGAGTACTCCCGGATATTATCCCTTAAAAATTGCATCAGATTTTGTTCATCCGAGGTTTCATCGATAATGATTCGCAGTGCTTCTTCTGTTCTCTCCAATTGGATCAACCCGGCAATACTGTGTAATTTGTTCATATATTCATGGTTTTGCGCCCTCAACGCATCGACCAGTGACCTTACTCCCGTTAATTCCTCCGCCAGCACGTTGGCTTCCGTACGATCCGTCAGCGTAATCAAAGAACCGGCCAGATGTCCCTTGACGTATATGGGATGAATGGAGATCAAATACATGATTCCATGGGACAACAAAGGCCTGTTGATCACCTCTCGGTCGATACTTTCCATGGAGGTAATCCACGTTTGTGGAAAGTAGTTCTTAAAACTCTTACCGATACACGTTTCATCTGCCTTGATATACTCTTTTGCCCGCCGGTTGATAAAATTGATTTTCCCCTGATCATCGGTTGCGATGATCCCGATATCCATCGCCTGCATTACGGCGGAACGCTCTTCCACCAGCTTTGCAATTTCATACGGTTCCAGGTTTAACGTTTGTCTTTTGATATGGTTGGCAAGTAACCATGAGCCCAGTAGCCCGATAGCCAGTCCCCAGACCAGTGAAAGCAAAATATCATTCTGATATTCCAGTAACAGTGCCTGAAACGTTGGAGCTAAAATCCCGACGACAACAACACCTACCTGACGGATCCCCTCTTCATCCATGATCGGCACAAAGGCACGTATGGCATACCCCTGTACACCGTGGGCCTTGGATATATACTCATGTTCAGAAAGAGAGGCAAGTTCGTCCCCTCCCTCGAAAGGAGTTCCAATTTTACTTTCCGACGGATGCGAATAACGGATACGATTCATATCAAAAACCACGATATAATCGACATTGGTTGCCAGACGGATTCTTTCCGCGATCGGCTGAATAATCTCAGCACCTTCTGTCTGCTGGATATGAGTTTTGATATCAGACAACTGAGACACGGTTCTGGCAATGGCAATCGCCCGTTGACCCAGTTCCTTTTCAAAAGCAGACGAGATACTGTACACCATGATCCAGCCGCTTGTAATCACTGATGAAAGGACCAGAACAAACGAAAATATAAACATGGTTAATCGTAAAGGAATTTTCCCCAGCACCGACCCGAACCCTTTCTTTTATAAATTCGATTTAGTTCCCATTATAACGTAATTCCCATCAAATCAAATGAGCAAAAATAAAAACCGGGCAGAATTTGTCCCGGTTTCTTTATATTACAGTATGTGCTATATACAGAACTATTCGCCGCGTTTCCTTCTTTCTGTCACCGATTCTCCGCCAATTCCCCAGTTATCGGTATCCACCTCATCAATGATGACAAAAGTGGTTTTAGGATTTTTTCCCAGTACATCCCGCAACAGATTGGTTGCTCCTTCGATCAGTTGTTGTTTTTGTTCGGCGGTTACACCCTGCTTGTCTCGTGCGATTTTGATGTTTACAAAGGGCATTCGTGATCATCCTTTCAATTGAAATTAGAATCCAAGCGCAATCAACAGATTATAAGTTGTATGGTATATAATAACCGGCCAAAGCGACCCGGACCTTTTAAATAAATATCCCCAGATCAGACCCAAAATAAAGATGGACAGGGAATTCATAATAAAGAAATCCGTCGCGATACCCTGCGCTATCCAGATAGGGTAATGAATGAGGAGAAATAACAATGCCGTTAACAAATTGGCTTTGTAAAATTTCATAGCTGACATGAATTTTTGAAGGATAAACCCTCTAAATACGATCTCCTCTGTAATTCCCGCTAGTATTACAGGATTCAGCCATCTGGAGAAACCTTCGGCAACCCGGAACTCAGCACCTCCGAGAATATGATTCCCAACATATAAAATACCTGCCGTGATGATAATCGCGTTAATCGTCCAGAGAACCGCCTTCGGTTTATTGTTTAATCTCAAATATGTTAACGGATTGACCCGATCCAACTTGCTCAAATATACAAAAACCGGTATGACCCATATCGCAGTCTTTACCGCAGCTTCAAGCAGGCCGGCCGGTACTGTTTCGATACCAGGCTTGATCCAGAACAAACGAGCCAGCGTCCAGGTAAGAAAAAACAGTGCCAGATATAAAATGAACTGTTTCTGCAGTGTCCGGTTCGTTACTTGCTCAAAGTTAACCGTCATTTTAGGATTCATTTTTAATCCCCCTACTATAAAAAATAAACTTTTAACTCCAAAAAAATCTACTCACTTAGTCTCAATTTTCCGAGCAATTGTTAATATCAATTTATCACAGTTCACCAACGAAATGAACAACAATAGTTGAAGTCATCTAATCTGATATATAGAGATCAAAAGAAGGCTATCCCCATCCATCATACATGTAGATGGTTGGGATAGCCTTATCTATTACCGTACGTAAAAATTATATCAACTCAGATTTTTGTAGCAGTCTCTGAACAATAGCAGCTACCTCGGCTCTTGTTATGAATGATTTCGGTGCCAATTGCTTTTCGCTCCTGCCCGAAACAATACCTGCTTGGAGTCGGCAATACTGGACTTCGCCCATCCAGATATATCAGCTGCATCGTTAAACTGTTGTAAAACGTCTTCCAACGATTGATCGGAAATCCTGGATCTAAGTTCCGTCATCTCCATTGCTTTTGCAATGATCACCATCGCTTGTTCACGGGTTATTTTTTCATTGGGTCGGAAGGTACCATCTTCATAACCTTGAATTAAGTTGTTTGTATAGGCGGTATAGATGACATCATGATACCAGTCTGATTCTTGGACATCCGAAAACGGTCCGTTACCGCTTTCCACTTTTAGACCTAATCCCCGGATCATCACTGCCGCAAATTCAGCACGGGTTATTTCCTGATCCGGCAGGAATCGCCCATCACCGATTCCCTCAATAACCATTCGGGAACCCATATCATTTACCACATCTTCTGCCCAGTGATTTTCCATATCCTTGAATTCAACCGGATTCCAAACAACAGAATAAGTACTGTTAGTCAGACTGTTGATCTTCGCATAGTATTTCCCGTCGATGATAACAATCTTCGTGGGAACGTGGCGAACTGTCCCGTCCTCTTCCACTACAACGCCTGTTGTAATTCGATTCGGATCAACACCTTCCGGAATCGAAATGGTACGTTCTACATAAGCATTGAATCTGGATACTTCAACTTTTTCATCCCCGTGAGATACTTTAACCGAAAAATTAAGAGGTGGTGCGACAATGGTAAACCCTTGATTTGTAGCAGAATTTTCTACAATTCGTACGGTATCATCCGTCGGTGTAGAGATTTCAATTTGGACCTTGATATCCTGCAATTCAACATTTGTACCTATCTGCTCAGAAATCTCATCAATATTAATTTGTTGTGCTGGTAGTGTATAGGCTGCTGTAACAGTCTGAATCTCCACAACCGCCTGTTTTTCTTCCATGTTTTTCACGATCTGGCCATTCAACTCTCCAACGACAATGTCGGACCCCGTTCTCACAGGAATCGTAATGACCGAATGTTCCCCTTCCGCTTCAAGACGTTGTTGTAGTTTTTCCTCATCCACCGTAACAGTTGTCAATAGTTGTCCGTTCATTTCCTCCGTCGTTACTGTTCCGGCATTCTCTACTTTACCGTTGACCAGTACCTCAACTCCTGTTTCCTCCGGTTCAGGTTCATCATCTTTAACACGTTTGGATGGAGACCGGGGAGTGACTTCATTTGATGGAGCGGACGCTTTACTTTTACCTGCTTGATTAATTGCCTTGACCGTGAATGTATAGCTTGTTCCATTGGTTAACCCAGTAATCGTGATCGGGCTCTCCGTTCCCGTTGCGGTGATGTTTCCAGGTGAAGAAATGACTTCATAACCCGTGATCGTACTGCCTCCGTTGTCAGTTGGAACCGTAAAAGTAATCGTTGCTTGGCCGTTACCAGCCGTTGCAGTGACGTTTTCCGGTGCTTGCGGGACAGTTTTAGGAATTGCACTTACTTCGTTGGAAGCAGCGCTGTCTCCTCCTAGATTGGATGCTTTCACAACAAAATAGTAGGTTGTCCCGTTACTTAGTCCCGTTACTTTATAGTTGTATACCGAACCGGTTACCGTTGCTGTTTCTCCTCCATACGT
>JAWLDF010000067.1:0-10830 GCA_041686735.1 Bacilli bacterium | reverse complement strand
TAATGGAGGGAAATTAGAGTATGATAAAATATAAAATTATTTTATTTGATCTGGATGGTACGCTCTCAGATCCTAAAGAAGGAATAACAAAGTCTGTGGAATATGCGCTGGAAAAAATGAATGTCGTTTCCCACGTTAAAAACCTGGAGTGTTTTATAGGTCCGCCGCTTCAAGAATCTTTCGCTACATACTGCGGACTTGATAAAGAAGAAACACACAGAGCCATAGAGTTATACCGGGAAAGATTTAAAAAAGTGGGTATGTTCGAAAACATATTATATCAGGGTATTGAACATTTATTGCAATCACTTAAATCACAGCAATACATTCTGGCAGTGGCAACATCGAAGCCCACACCATTTGCCGAACAAATTTTAAAGTATTTTCATATTGATCACCTCTTTGATTTGATAGTCGGCAGCAATCTTGATGGTACCAGAACATCAAAGACTGAAATCATCCAATATATCCTCGATGAGTATAAAAATTATGACAAAAGTGAATTCGTTATGATCGGAGACCGTAAACATGACATCATCGGCGCTCTCAATACCGGTATAGATTCGATTGGAGTCACATACGGCTATGGCTCTCATAAAGAGATAAAGGATGCAAATCCTACGTATATAGTCAATCACGTCAATGAATTAAAAGACATTCTTTTTGAGTAAAGCCGTGGATAGCCTGTATGATTTATATTCCATGCAGGACATATCCCTTATACTGGATTAAAATAGAATTGAAGATAATAATAATATAAAAAGGATGTTGTTTCATATGTTCCTGGATTTACCCTTGATCACCTGGATCGGAATAGGAATTCCTTTTGCGATATCCGCTATACTTCCATTATTGATCATGATCTTAATGAGGCGTAAAAGGAGACTTCTATGATGTATGATCCAATTTTATATTTAGGATTTTTTGTGCTTTATACGATTCTAATCTTAATTCTCGGACGACACGGTTTTGATCGAAGTGAAAGTGTGAAAGATTATTTTATAGCAGATCGAAAACTTGGAAGTTGGAGCAGTATCGCTACATTTTGTGCAACATGGTTCAGTGCTGCTTCGATGTTGGGATTTACAGGACTTGTATTTTATTACGGATATTCAACCATTTTGTTTACCGCGGTTTGCTGGTTTCTGGGAGCGGCATTGCTAGTGTTGCTAGTCGATAAATTATATGAATACGATGCCATTACAGTACCGGAATTTTTTCGTGTTCGTTATAATTCCGTCAGTCTGCAGGTAATGTCGGGACTTATTTTATTGTTAAGTTATCTTTTATACCTAGTCATACAAATACAAGGTTTTGGAATAGTCATCAGTAAATTGCTTGGTATCCCTTATACAGTTGGGATTTTTCTCGTGTTTTTATTCATCATTTATACCACTTTCGGTGGACTGCATTCAGTAGCACGAACGGATATGTTAAACTTTATTTTGATTATATCCGGGGCCGTCGTTGCGGCTGTTCTTGTGTTGAATGAAGTTGGCGGGATCGGACAGATGCATTCGAACATATCGGATAATATAAGTGAACCCCTTTTTTCTCCTTTACCGGAAGGAATCCTCTCCATTTTCATTTTTATCAGTTCATTTTTTTCTCTTGGACTGGGACTGGCAGCAAACCCGCAGTATGTTGTTAGAATCTGGTCCGCACGTGACAAAATGACGGCATATCGGATGATAGCTATTAGTGTCCTTCTTTTATCTGTTGTATATCTCTCACTGGCGATTGTGGGAATAGGGGGGCGAGTTTTACTACCCGAAGGATATGCTGCCGGAACGGATGAGATTTTTCCTTATATGATGAGTGAATTCATAACTTCACCACTTAAGGGAATTATTCTGATCAGTATTATAGCAGCCAGTATATCTACGGCCAATTCGCAACTCCTTTTAATCGGGAGTAGTGCAATATACGATATCTACAAGGTTTTCCATAAGTCCTCCATCTCCGATCGAAAATTATTAATATATAATCGCTGGTTAATTGTCGTACTGGTGACGTGCTCATTGATTATATCCCTGACACCGTTGCAGGATCTGGTGCGTTTTAGTGGACATATTTGGGGAATGATTGCCGCAACATTTTTCATTCCTCTATTCGGAGGACTTTATTATAAAAAATCAAATGGTCATCGAGCGATTTTGTCTTTCACAGGAGGCATGATAACATATATCATCAGTTTTATCTTAATTCCTAAAGAAATGGATCGGTATTTTCACCCGGCCATTCCGTCAGTGATTGTATCAGCAATATTTTACTTTATAAGTACAGGGAGAGCGAATCATGAAGCAAAAAAGAACCATTGAGAAAAAAATCATGATTCCGTTTTTAATCGTTGTATTGCTTCCCAGTCTGGCAATCGGAGCTGTATCATACTGGACAGGTTTTCAATCTTATAAAACTGAACAGTTTGAAGATGCTCAAACACAGATGAATACGATTATTAGCTACTTGGATCTATTAAATAAACAACAACGACAGGGAGAATTAAATATTGAACAAACCCGCAAACTTGCAAAACATTTTATTGTACAGATCGAGACGATTATATTACTTGATGATCTCTATTCAATAGACGAAAAGGAATTCTGGTGGAATTATTTTTTACAAAATGGAAATGGTATTTATCAAAAAACAAAAGATAGAACATGGGTTGAAGAAGAATGGGTAATGATCCATCACTTTCCAGAATGGAATTGGACAATTGTGATTCCATTTAGCTATTCATACCTTGCGCAACCTTTGATTGACATCCAAAAAAACACGTTACTGGTTATGATTATAGCTGCCATAGTTGCCGTAGAACTGACGATTCTTCTTTCTCATCATATTTCGCGTCCGATCAAAAATCTTGCTACTTTTTGTAAGGAATTAGGGAGTGGAAAGACGAAAGATGAACAAGATATTTCGTTAGATCGAAATGATGAGATAGGGGTCCTGTCACGTTCAATGAAAGAAATGCTTGATAAAATAGAGGAAAAGAAACGATTAGAGAAAAAAATGGAGCGAATTGAGAGACTCGCCTCAATGGGACAACTCGCTTCCGGTATCGCTCATGAAATTCGCAACCCTCTGGCAGGAATCAAAACAACGATTCAAGTGTTAGCCTCACGCCTTAAATTAGATCAAGAGAATCAAAATCTGTTTGAAAGTATAACTGGAGAAATTGATAGAGTGAATCGTATCATAACCAATTTATTAAATTTAGCTCGCCCTCGGGAGCCCCAGACTCGTATCGTATCAGTATATGAAACGGTTAACCAAACATTGGTGCTTTTGGAGAGAGAAACAAAAGAGAATCGTATTCGTTTTAAAAATACGATTTCTCATAATTTATATTATTTAGTGGATCCCGATCACTTTAAACAAATTATATTAAACTTATGTTTAAACGCCATTAAAGCAATGCCGGATGGAGGTGAGATATCAGTTTCATCCGGTAAAGAAGGAGAAATTCTCATTAAGGATTTAGGAATCGGAATCCCCGGAGAGGATATAGACAAAATTTTTGATCCGTTTTATACAACATCATCAAAAGGAACCGGTCTGGGTTTATCTATGGTCTACCAGCTTGTTTTGCAAAATAACGGAGAAATTGATGTCATCAGCCAACCAGGGAAAGGTACGATTTTTACTCTTCGTTTTCCTGTAGAACGAAAGGAGAACATTGTTGTATGAACGAGCAAAGAATTTTAATCATCGATGATGAAATGACTTTAAGAATATCGCTGAAGGCCGGTCTGGAAGATCAAGGATATCGTGTAAAAACAGCAGGGGATATCAATAATGCTAAGGCAATCTTAGAGGGATTCTTGCCACAAATCATATTTTTAGATATTCGGCTTCCCGATGGAAACGGATTGGACTTTCTTGAAGAGATCAAGAATACCTATCCTGATATGGCGGTTATCATCATGACAGCTTATGGTGATACAAAAAGTGCGGTTCGGGCAATTAAATCTGGAGCTGTCGATTATATCAATAAACCATTTGAACTGGAAGAGATCCAATTTTTGATTAATAAAACCTTTAAACACATGGATTTACAGTCGGAGGTAGAACTATATCGACAGGAGAGAAAAAATCAACATGTCTTATTTATCGGGGAAAGCAGGGCTACACAGGATTTCATAAGAGAAATGGATGGCGTAGCCATGGTAAAGGATACAACCGTCTTATTACAGGGTGAAACAGGTACCGGTAAGGAACTGGCCGCCCGATATATTCATCAAAACAGTAAAAGAAAAGATCGGCCTTTTATGGCCATTAATTGTGGAGCGCTTCCGGCCAACCTGATCGAAAGTGAATTGTTTGGACATGAAAAGGGAGCTTTTACCGGTGCCAACAAAAAGAAAAAGGGACTCTTTGAATGGGCCGATGGCGGAACGCTATTTCTCGATGAAATCGGTGAACTTGCCCTCGAAATTCAGGTTAAATTACTCCGTTTTCTAGAAGAAAGAAAGTTTAAGCGTGTTGGAGATTTTCGTGATATTTATGTTGATGTCCGGGTGATCGCCGCCACACATCGTAACCTAGAACAGATGGTTAAGGAAAACACTTTTCGTTCTGATTTATTTTATCGATTAAATGTTGTTCCGATCACTTTGCCGCCGTTACGCGACAGGGGAAATGACATTCTGTTACTGGCTGAACATTTTCTTGAACAATATTGTTATCAAATGGGAAGACAAAAATTGCAATTGACTGAAGAAGTGAAAAAACGACTTTTACAATATACCTGGCCTGGAAACATTCGTGAACTTAAAAATATCATGGAACGAATTGCGATACTTCAAAAAAACACGCTAGTGAGGATTGAGGATCTACCAAAAGAACTTGTGCATATGGATCATCTGGAAGACCCCGGGTTGACTTCATCGGAATCGATGCAAACATGTTATTTTGAAAGTGAAGATTATATAAGTATGCATCTTCAAAAAGGGGTACTATTAGAAGAGGTTGTTGAAAATCTTGAAAAACAATTCATTCACACTGCACTGCAAAAAACACGCTGGAATATTTCAAGGGCAGCTCATCTCTTAGGTATAAGTAGGTATGCGCTGCAAAGAAGAATTGAAAAATATTTTCCTAGGCAAAAGTGAATTGTGCGATAAAAAAAGAAATTGTGCGAATTCGCCCGATAAGGGCGATTTTTTATTTTTTTGTTTATCACGACTTTGGGGATGATCCGCTAAATCAGCGGGTTCCGTGGAATTTCTAAGTTGGCATATTACTTGCAACAATTAGATCTACGAATCTAATTATTTAACAAAGGGGGAATTGTTGTGAGTAGAACGATGATCTTATTTGTAGTTGCAGTGCTGACTTTTTCACTGGCACTCACCGGATGTGGTAGTAGCGGTACAGAAAGTTCAGGTACATCGACAACTGAATCTAATTCTCAATCTTCTTCTGGTTCTGATAACAGTAAAGATTCAAAACCTGTTGTATGGGTAGCTAACTCAGTTTGGCCGCCGAATAACCATCAAAGCCAGGGTCTCGAAGAATTCGCCACGAAGGTATATGAAGCTACTGACGGAAAAGTTGAACTTCAGGTGAAAACGGGTGAAGCTCTTGGCTATAAAGGACCGGAGCTTTTAAAAGTTGTTCGAGATAACCTTGTCCCTGTATCTGATATGCTTACCAGTGGAGTTGCCGGAGATGAGCCACTCTTTGAGGTGGTAACTCTGCCATTTCTTGTACAGAGCTTTGAAGAAGGAAAATTATTAAGTGAAATTGCTCGGCCGTATTTTGATCAAGTTGCAGAAGAAAAATGGAACCAAAAAATTCTTTATATTTCGCCATGGCCGGCGGCAGGTTTCTGGACAAAAGACGAAGTAAAATCACTGGAAGATATGAAAGGCCTTAAGATACGTACCTATGATAAAAATGGAGCACTTGTGGTAGAAGCAACCGAAGGCACACCACACCCGCTTCCGTTCAGTGAAGTATATTCTTCACTTGCTACCGGGGTTATCGACTCTGTTTTGACTTCGACTCCAACAGCAGTGGATGCGAAATTCTGGGAAGTCCTCGACTACTATGTACCTGCCAGTGTCACAATGGCCACAAATTTAGTGACTGTTAATCTTGATGAATTTAATAAGCTGGATCAAGAAACTCAGGAAGTACTTATTCAGGTAGGTAAGGAAATGGAAGTTTTAATGTGGGAAAAGGTTGCTAAACTTGATAAAGAAAAAGAAGCGATAGTAAATGAAAACGGGATCACCACCCTGACCCCAAGCGCAGAATTCATGAATGCATTGTCTGAAGTTACTGAAGACATTAGACAGGAATGGTTAAAAGACGCACCAGCCGAGGCTCGGGAGATTGTAAACAAATTTAATGAAGCGGTCGGACGTTAATATGTGAAAAAGGCAACCGACAATTAGATTGTGTTGTCGTTTGCCTTTCTTTATCTTAATGGAAAGGGGGAGAAAGATGCTGAGAATCGTCAGGCAAATTGATCGAATTTCACATTTTTTTGGAATTATCGCAGGAATCATGATGCTGATCGGTGTCACACTGGTCATTGCTGAAATTCTTGTTCGTGCTTTACTCGATCGTACACTTTATATTACAGAGGAATATACAGCTTATCTTATGGTTGCGATTACGTTATTTGGTCTGGCATATACCATGAAAGAAAAAGGTCACATTCGAATGCTTTTTTTACACAAATTCGTAAAAGGCAAGGCCAGAATTATACTTGATATTTATGCATTTTTAGTTGGAGTGTCTGTCTTTGCTGTTATTACTTATTCTACAACTGAATTTTTTTGGGACTCTGTAGTATCAGGTTCAAGATCCATGCATATTTCAAAAACATATCTTGCCATCCCGCAATTTGTAATGCCCCTTGGATCTCTTCTTCTGACACTACAGTTTGCGGCTGAAATTATTCGATCATTCATCAAATTGCGTAGTGGTGAATTTGAAGATTTAGAAACGGAGTCGGAAACTCTTGGGAGATAATGTTTAATTGAATGTAAGGGGGGATACGTGCCTTGAGTTTAACCATTGTTTCATTAACCATTTTAAGTTTACTCTTTCTTTTTTTAGCAAGTACTGTATGGGTCGGGATATCCTTGTTTCTTGTCGGAGTGGGGATATTTACGTTTTTTACGTTAAGTCCTCCTATGACGATATTATCAAATATCCTCTGGAATAATACTCACAGTTCAACGATGCTGTCACTGCCTCTGTTTATCTTTATGGGAGAAATACTCTTCCGTAGTAAAATATCTGAAAACCTGTTTAAAGGGTTGTCTCCCTGGATGAGTTTTTTGCCGGGACGATTGATCCATGTTAATATTGTAGCAAGTAGTCTCTTTGCTGCAGTTAGCGGTTCATCTGCAGCAACAACAGCCACTGTGGGAAAAATCACACTCCCCGAATTACTCAGGCGTAAGTATGATCGTTCATTGAGTCTTGGTTCACTTGCCGGTGCAGGCACTTTAGGATTTTTGATCCCACCGAGTATGGTCATGCTTGTATATGGAATTGTAGCCGAAGTCAGCATCGGTAAGTTGTTTATCGCAGGGATTTTACCAGGTATATTGCTTGCGTTGGGATTTAGTAGTTACACCATTGTACGAAGTCTTATGAATCCATCTCTTGCGCCGAAAGGTGATGAAAGCTATTCCTGGTCAGACCGTATAAAGACGCTTCCACTGTTACTTCCTGTATTGATGTTAATCGTGATTGTTTTGGGTAGTATTTATACCGGATTCGCTACACCAACAGAAGCTGCTTCTGTTGGTGTAGCAGGAGCATTCTTTTTTGCGGCACTAACCCGAAGTTTGAACTGGAGCGTATTCTGGGAATCTGTCTTGGGATCTGTTAAAACCAGTTCCATGATCATGTTAATTGTTGTAGGTGCGTCTTATTTGTCGGTTGCCGTTGGTTATTTGGGAATTCCCGGTGAACTAACTAAATTTGTTGGCAGTCTTGAATTATCTCAATATGAATTAATTATTATCATGTCGATCATGTATATCATTCTTGGTTTTATGCTTGACGGATTTTCTATGATCGTAATGAGTCTTCCTCTGGCATTGCCATTAATTATTTCTGCAGGATTCGATCCATTATGGTTCGGAATCTATCTGGTCATCATGATTGAAGTTGCTCAGATAACACCCCCTGTAGGATTTAATCTGTTTGTTATCAATGGGTTGGTAAAGGACGATGTGTTTAAGATTGCTATCTATGCTTTTCCTTCATTTCTAATTATTTTAGCAATTGTTGCGTTGATTACGATTTATCCAGATATTGTTCTCTGGCTTCCAAATATGATGATCCGTTAGTGATCTGGTAAAATATAATCAATTCTATTTAGTTGGTGAGAGTATCCATGTTTAAATTTACCCCTGCAGGAGATACAGCATTACGGATTGAATTTGGCACCACAATCTCACCTGAGATCAATCAAACAATTCGTGGTTTTTCTTTATTATTAGAAAAGGAAAGGATTGAAGGTGTGATTGAATGGGTGCCGGCCTACACATCCATGACCATTTTTTATGATCCCTATAGAATTCGCTTTAATCAGCTGTTACAAAAAGTGAAGTTACTATACACCAATAGCGATTACATTGAATTACCGGCAAACCTGATTTATGTTCCGACGTATTACGGGGAAGAAGCAGGTCCGGATTTAGAATCAGTTGCTGCATACCATCAACTGAGTGTGAAAGAAGTGATTGAGATCCACAGCGAAGCTCAATACTTGATCTATATGATGGGATTCATTCCGGGCTTTCCATATTTGGGCGGAATGTCGAAACAGATCGCTACTCCACGTCTTGAAACGCCACGTGCAACAGTTCCACTTGGTTCGGTGGGAATCGGCGGTGAACAAACCGGTATCTATCCGATTGAAACTCCAGGGGGATGGCGAATTATCGGAAGAACTCCACTTCGACTTTATGATCCGTATCGGAATCCCCCTATGCTTTTAAAAGCCGGAAATTATTTAAAATTCGTACCCATTACAAAAGAAGAGTACGAAAGAATTGAAAATGATGTTAAATCAGGCGCTTACCGGTTAATCACAGAAAAAATAAACAGGGAGGGTATGTAAAACATCATGTTTGAAGTCGACCTAAACAGTGACATCGGAGAAAGCTTTGGCGCCTATAACATTGGACAGGATGAAAAGGTTTTAGATTATATCACATCGGCAAACGTTGCCTGCGGTTACCATGCCGGCGACCATAACGTAATGCACCGCACGGTTAAGATGGCAGTGGAAAAAGGGGTTGGACTTGGCGCACATCCCGGGCTGCCCGATTTGATCGGATTTGGTCGTCGTCCAATGCAGGTCGATCCTGGGGATGTCTACAATTTTGTCGTCTATCAAATCGGCGCGTTGCAAGCTTTTGCTCGTTTATATTCAACCTCTCTAAATCACGTTAAACCTCACGGAGCCCTTTTTAATATGGCTTCAACCGATAAAAACCTGGCACAGGCGATTGCCCGGGCCGTTTATGATGTGGATCGAAAATTAATTTTGTTTGGACTGGCTGGAAGTGAACTGGTAAAAACGGGGAAAGAGATCGGATTAAAAGTTGTCCAGGAAGTGTTTGCTGATCGAACTTATCAGCCTGATGGTACATTGACTCCCCGCACTCAGCCGAATGCGATGATCCACGACGAAAATGAAGCAGTTTTACGGGTTATACGCATGGTAAAAGAGGGGAAAGTTGAAGCGGCGGATGGAACAGATATTGATATTCATGCAGATACAGTATGCGTTCATGGTGATGAACCCAAAGCACTCCTTTTTGTACAAAAATTAAGAAGTGAACTGCAGAGAAACGGAATCATGATCAGGAAAGTTGGGTCGATCGGTGAGTGAAATATTGATGGTCAAAAAACCGGGACTGTTTACAACAGTGCAGGATCTGGGTCGTTACGGGTATCAGCAATACGGCATGGTCGTTTCCGGTGCGATGGATTCATTCGCTTTGCGCGTTGGCAATATACTTGTGGGGAATAAACAGGGAGAAGCAGGGCTTGAAATCACCTTGATGGGACCGGAATTAGAGGTACTTGAAGATAGCGTGATGGCGATTTGTGGAGCGGACTTATCCCCCATTCTAAACAACGTTCCCATTCCCACATGGAAATCTTTTCGTGTCAAAAAAGGGCAAACTCTTCGCTTTGGTAAGCCGAAAAAAGGCGCCCGTGCTTATCTGACTGTTGCCGGTGGGATCGATGTTCAGATGGTGATGGGAAGTAAATCGACTTATGTTAAAGCATCAATCGGGGGATTGGAAGGACGTCCTTTAAAAGCGGGGGATATTTTGCGACGTGGAGAAAGTCCGTTTTCACCGGAACAACTGGTAAGTAGAGGTTTGTTTTCTTCCCATATTCCTGATTATCCATCTCATTTAAAAGTAAGAGTTGTCCTCGGTCCTGATGAAGATTTGTTTTTACAGGAAGGAATTGAAACCTTTCTCTCGCAAACCTATGAAATTACCCCTCAGTCGGATCGAATGGGATATCGATTAAATGGGGCAAAAATAAAGCATAAGGATGGTGCCGATATCATTTCTGATGCCATCGCCCCCGGAACGATTCAAATCCCTGCCAGCGGACAGCCGATTATTCTTCTGGCCGACCGGCAGACTACTGGGGGCTACGCCAGAATCGGCACCGTGATTTCTGTGGATCTTCCATTGATCGCTCAGATGGTTCCCGGAAATACGTTGTCTTTTGATGTTGTTTCGATTGAAGAAGCACAAAAACTATATGCTAAACAGGAAAGCTTTTTTAAGGAACTTAGCATTGCAGCGGGGAATGATTTCA
>JAWLDF010000066.1:0-12877 GCA_041686735.1 Bacilli bacterium | reverse complement strand
TGTCTTTTGATGTTGTTTCGATTGAAGAAGCACAAAAACTATATGCTAAACAGGAAAGCTTTTTTAAGGAACTTAGCATTGCAGCGGGGAATGATTTCATTTTTTCACAGAGAAACAAATAGAGGATGTTTCTATTAGCCCCAAGGGAGATTATTTTTACAGCAGTTTAGCCATTCACCATCTGGATGTTGAGGAAGAGCGAGCCCTCATCATACGATAAAGATAAGGCTTATTCATCATTCAATCAAATAATCCACCTTTGTCTAAAACCTTTTATTTATCCCTTCATATGCTGTATCTAAGAATGGACAATATGGAGGGTTGATCAATGGCAGATGGTGAAGCAAAGATAGTTGTAAAAAATATTATCACCAGTGACATCATTAGCAATTACAGGTTGATCGTGAATGAAAATAATGTAGGTGATCCACAGATTGAACTTCCGGAAAACCAGAGAGACCCCAATTTGTTTCCCTCTATAAAACCTGCTGAAAGTTTCAGTCCAGTGATAGCAACCAGGGAAGTAATCGGTGAGACGGAGACAGTATTAAATTTACCCGAGGGAAAATATCTGATTTCGGTTCAGGCACCCGGTTATAAAATGGGAGGAAACTGGGTAGAAGTCATAGCCGGAACCCGTCATGAAGTAGAAATATTGTTACAGCCCCACCCTTTGCCCCTTTCAAAAATTCGAGTCCGCGTTTTTCATGATAATAATCCCGTAAATGGTGAAGATGACATTCCGTTAGAAAGAGGTCTGGAGAATTTTTCGATTGTTATCGAAGACGCCGTTGGAGAAGTGACCGTTGATTACTTCGGCAACCCGCTGGGTACGCAATATCAGTCAGAATCGCAGGGTCAATTGATATATGACCCGTCAGGCAATCCGCTTCCAATTGAAGGGACCGGTGGAAAGATTCTTACCGATGAAAACGGGGAAGCGCTGATCGACTATCTGCCACCCGGTAAATATGGAGTTCAGGCCATACCACCAGATGGGACCGATTGGATTCAGACAACGACAATTGAAGGTACCCATGTGATCGATGCATGGATCGAAGAAGGAAATGATGGCTACAGTCCAAGGGAAGGTTTTAATATGCCGTTAGTCTGGGTAGGTTTTGTAAGACCAATGGAATTCCCGCCGCCAGTTCCCAGACAGACTGGAACCATTAAAGGAAAAATAAGAACGGTTATTGAATTTGTTCCCCCTTTTCGACCCCTCACGTTGGGAAATCCCGTTGAACGTCCATGGATTTCATTGTGTGATATAGGAGCGAACGATCAACAGGTTTATACCGGCCGGGGTGATGAAAACGGACACTTTGTGATTAACCATGTTCCCCCGGGAACGTATCAAATGGCAATCTGGGATGAACCGCTCGATCATATCATTTCCTTTCGTACCATTCAAATCGGGGTCGGAGAAACGGTTGATATGGGAGACATCGGTATTCCCAGATGGTTTGGCTATATCAAAGGAACCGTATTTCATGACACAAATGAAAATGCTGTTTATGATCCGGGAGAAACAGGGATAGCCAATGTAGAAGTAAATACCCGTTTTAAAGACGGCAGTATTCAATACAGCACCGTCACAGACATGAACGGAAAATATATTCTAAAAGAAGTATTTGAATTGGAACGTTTTGCTGTAGCAGAAGTCGGTTTTACACGTTTCGCACGCACCGGAGCTACCGCTGCACCGGATGACGGTATTTCTGTTCCTCAACCGACCGGATGTATGGATGATCAGGGAAATGATATCAGATGTCCGGAGACCTTTCCTGATGCGCTGACTCTGGCAGAGCTAACCTGGGCGGCAAAAACAAACAAAATTGATTGGGGTAAAAGGAACTACCGTGACGGTGAAAATGGGGGGATTTCAGGGATCATCTATTATGGTGTTATGAGAAATGAAACCGATCCAAGATACGAAGTTGCGGAAGATTATGAACCCGGAATCCCCAATGTAACACTAAATCTTTATAAAGCGTATGAAGAAAACGGAAAGATGGTTCAGGGAGAATTAATTAACACGACAACAACGGATGCCTGGCTACATCCCACCGATTGTCGGGACGCTGATGATCAACCGGTCCCCTGTTTGGAAATCCCCAATATTTCCAATCAGGTCAAACCCGGCGTATTTGACGGGGGATATGCCTTTGAGACATATTTTGACCCGTTTTTTGGCGCTGCTGATGCAGTAGAAAAGAACCTGCCTGACGGGACATACATTGTTGAGGTTGTCCCTCCCGCCGGATATAAAGCCATTGACCAAAACGGTTCAGTAAATACGGAAGAAGGGGATCGTTTTAGTCCGGTTTCCGCCTCACAAAGCCAGTCAGAAAATAATCAGGCGGAAAATACATTATCTCCGGCTGTCATTGATATGAGAGTGGCTCCTCCTCCTTATTATGAACCGCCAGAGACACCCGGACAAATAGATATACACAAAAAGGTAGTGAAAGTTATAAACAAACGCAACACTCCCGCATATTTTTATCTGTTCACCGATGTACCTGTTCCCGGAAGAATCGTAGGTTTTCTACTTGATGATGTGAATTTAGAAACGAATCCCAACTTCATCTATTATGGTGAAAAAAGGGGAATCCCCAATGCTCCGGTAGGTATTCGGGATTACAAAGGGAGATTGATTACAACCGTACACTCTGACAAAAATGGCATATTTGAAATTCTGCTTCCTTCTACTTATACAAGAAATGTTCCCACCCCCTCAGGAGTTGTTCCCGGGATGTATCAGATTATTGGTAATGATCCGGGAGATCCGGATAAACCCAACATTCATTACAATCCAAATTATCAAACACTCAAAATGGTTTTTGATGTTTGGCCCGGTAAAACCACCTATGCAGACGTGGCCCTTTTTCCCATAACAGCCTTTGTTGAAACACCCGGCTCACAATTTTCGCAACCACCACAATGCAACCTGTCGGAAGATACGCCGCAAATATTTAGAGTGAGCCGTATCCAAGTAAATGTGGATAACCCGAATAACCAGAACAGAACCGTTAATATTCTCGGTAATGGTTTTGGTAACGCACGTGGAAAAGTCACCTTAAATGGTAATGAAATCGATATATTAAGTTGGAATAATGTAAGGATTGTATCGCGAATTCCAACTAATTTCTCAGTAATAGGCCCGTCCGAGTTACTGGTAACTAATTCTGAAGGAAAAACATCTCCAACCGGAATCACTTTTCATGTTCGCAAAAGAAATCAATATTGGCCGAAAATTGCCAGAGTCAGACAGGATGGAACCGGGGATTATCGAACGATTCAAGAAGCTATCGATCATGAATCGGACGGAACCATTATTGCCGTATACCCGGGTGAATATTATGAAAGCCCGATATTATATAAAAATGTGAAGTTGCAGGGATTTGGTCCCGGAGGGGTGCGAGCAAACGGAACGTCTGTAATGGGCTCCGTTATTGACGGCAGATTCTTCCTTTCCTATGAAGATGAATGGCTTGCAAGGTTGGACAGTATCAATTTTGACGGTCCAGAATTAATTGCCCCGGATCAGGTTAAGGAAATTTCAAAGGGCCAGGTAATCACAGTCGTAGCCGGAAAAGAAACGTTCCGTAATGATTTCCCGCCACAGATAGACGGTTTTAAAATTACCGGAGCAAGAGGGGAAGAAGGGGGAGGCATCTACATTAACGCCCACTGCAACTATCTGGTCATCAGTAACAATATAATTCAAAGCAATGGAGGCGGATTTGGCGGTGGAATCACAATCGGAAGAGCATACGCCGGAGACAACTATAATGATGATATTCATATTCATCATAACCGTATATTAAACAACGGCGGCATCAGTCTTGCAGGTGGCATAGGGATTTTCAACGGGGCAGATCATTACAATATCGAATTCAATCATATTTGTGGTAATTATTCAGCTGAATACGGGGGAGGAATATCTCACTTTGGTTTAAGCGACGGCGGGAAAATTCACCATAATCATATCGAATTTAATGCATCATTCGATGAAGGAGGAGGCATCCTTATCGGCGGTGAACAGCCGGTACCACCTGAAATTCTGACAAAAGGATCGGGCAGTGTCGATATATTCAACAATATGATTCGCGGAAATATCGCCAATGATGACGGAGGCGGGATCAGACTTTTGCAACCGCGAGAATACAGAATTAATATCTATAACAATATGATAGTGAATAATGTCTCGACAGATATCGGTGGAGGAATTGCCCTTGACGATGCTTCCAATGTGGTCATTATCAATAATACCATTGTCAAAAATATCACCACAGCCACGGCAGAAGATAGTGACGGCCTCCCGCATGGAGCAGGATTGGTCAGTGAAAAACACAGCTATGCATTTCAAAGCATTCTCCCGCCAGGCGAACCTGATTTCAGCAATCCGATCCTTATAAACAACATCTTCTGGGATAATCGGGCGGGCTGGTTTGATCAAACACGAAACGGAGGTACCGGTGGTATCTCCGGCATTGGAAATAACGGTGATCAACCGAACATTATCGATCTCGAGGTTTTTGGAACACTGAGCATTGAATACTTCCAGCCACAATATTGTAGTTTGACTGAAGCTTATCCGCAGGGAAGCCATAACGTGATAGAAAATCCCCAATTTCAGAAAGAATATGATATTCAACTATCTGCTGTTGCTTTTAACATGGAGCCTGACTTTAAAACAGTAAAAATTGTAACTGTAGTTCCTCAAAATGAGGGTGATTATCATTTGACAGGAGCATCACCGGTTATTCAAAAAGGCATCGGAGAACTGACAGTAAGATCGGAAGTTTACCATGCGCCGGACTTTGACTTTGACGGTGATGCCAGAACAGATGCAACAGGCTATGATATAGGGGCTGATCAACATGGTCCATAGACAACATGAAAGGAGCATAATCAATGGGTGTGATTAAAAAGCGCTTCGGTGCAACGGATGGTTGGATTCAAATGCCTGACGGAAGCAATCACTATATATTTGGATTTTGTGAAATTACAGGGGTACCTGAAAATCAAATATTTGAATTCCGCGGTAAAGCAACATTATTGGCTCCTCTATTGGAAGTGTATGAAGGGGATGAGGTCGTTCTTACTCTTACCAATCTTGGATTTCCGGATCGGCCGGATTTAGATGATACTCACACCATTCACTGGCATGGATTTCCTGATCAAATCCCTTTTTGGGACGGGGTACCTGAAGCATCGATTTCAGTTCCGGTAGGAAGGGATTTTGAATACTTCTATAAACCTCTCGATCCGGGCACCTATATCTATCACTGCCATTTTGAACCTGTAGAACACATCCAGATGGGAATGGTCGGACCGTTGATTGTCCGGCCCTCCCTTGAAAAAAATCCGGCATATAGTAACAAAAAGTTTGCTTTTAACAACGTTGCCACTGAATATCAGCGTGAAGCCATTCTCTTTCTGACCGAACTTGACGCAAGACCGCATTCACTGGTGGCTAACGTCCAGGAATTTGAATGGACGGAATATAAGCCACAATACTGGCTTATCAATGGGAGAAGTTATCCTGATACAGTTAAAGCTCATGATGATCCTCAACTCCCGCTGCAACCTTTTTCCGCAAAAATCCAAGCCAATGAAGGGGAAAAAGTTTTACTTCGTATTGTTAATCTCGGATTTGAAAATCACAATATTCAGATCACAGGAAACCATTTTTACGTCATCGGTCAGGACGCAAAAGAAATAAGGGGACGAAACGGTGAAGATCTCAGTTATCAGTCGGATACTATATTTGTTGCTCCCGGGCAGACCGTCGATGCCATCCTGACCGCTTCAAGAAAAGGGAAATATGTCCTATACAATCGCAGTCATTATAAAAACACGGTTGCAGGCGTATCTACAGGCGGGATGATTACGGAATTTGATGTTATCTAGCATTAATCATATGTCTCGTTTCAAAGTTGAACCATGTTTTATATAAAAAAATGAGAAAGGGAGGTAGCTTATGATCTCGATTGATCTCTGGGTAAAAGAAGGTTACTTGAGTACTCCCGATGGAAACAGTATATATTTTTGGGGTTTTTCTGAGGGAGAAGCGGCTCCTGCTCAATTACCGGGTCCACGTATTATTTGCAAACAGGGGGAAGAAGTAACTGTCAATCTAACGAATACATTGCCTGAACCTGTGTCTCTATGTTTTCCTGGTCAGACCGGGGTAACCGTAAATGGTCAGCCCGTTCAGCCCCAATACGTTAATGGTAAATTAGTATCCTTTACTAATCATGCTTTAATCGGTGAGACAATTACGTATACATTTACGGCGGAATATGCGGGGACTTTTTTATACGAGAGCGGAACCAATCCTCATAAACAGGTATTAATGGGATTGTACGGAGGGATCGTGATTCATCCGGCGGATTATGATGCCAATATGGACAAAACGGCTTACGGTTCAGACACAGACACGGCGTATGACCGGGAATATTTACTCATCGTAGGTGAAATCGACCCGGATTTTCATAACGCTGTTAAACAGGGAAAGCCGTACTCCATCAAGAATTATAAGCCTCGATATTGGACAATAAACGGTCGATGCGCTCCGGATACGATGTTAAAAAATGATATCGACTATTTACCACACCAGCCATACGGTTCCATGATTATGTGTCAACCCGATGAAAAAGTGTTAATCCGCTATATTAATGCAGGAGTGGGAAGTCATCCCTTACATCCGCACGGAAATCATACCCGGGTGATCGCGCTCGACGGAAGGTTATTGAGAAACGGGGAGTTTGACAGATCGTATCAGCGATTTACTGTATCGGTAAATCCGGGGCAAACCTATGATCAGATTTTTCAGTGGAAAGGATTAAATTATTCTTCACAAAATCCCATTCCAACAACCATACCCAACCTGAGAAATATGGGGATCGGCGATGCCGGATGGACTTTGTGGAGCGGCAGTCCTTACCTTGGGGAGAAGGCAGACATTCCCCAGTCCATACAGTCTCTAAATGAATTCGGAGAATATTACTTTATGCTTCATTCGCACTCAGAGCCTCAGCTAACCAATTGGGGGGAGTTTCCGGGAGGTTTAATGACAATGATTGCAATCTATTCTTCGTTGAATGAAAATGTGGGGGTTCTATAATTTACTACATGAAAAGAGGTAATGGTCATGGCGGTGGTAACCAAATATTTATGGGGCATGAAAGGAACTTTATTGTTGACCGGGAGATCAATACCGTTTTGGGGTTTTTCTCCTGTTTTTTTTAGCGTTCCTCAATTGCCTGCTCCTCAAATAGAAGCGAAAACCGGGGATACGGTTCGAATCGTTTTGTTTAACAGTTTTTTAAACCCTTCACCTATCGGTGAATCCATATCTATTTTGTTCCCCGGTCAACCTGATGTCATGGTCAGAGAATGGCCATCAGGAAATTTCATTTTCACTGAACCGCAATATAGTGACGGTCAATTGTATTCATTGACAAACGATATTGCGACAGGTGGATTCGCGGAATTAAAAGCGCTTGAATATTCACTGATTGTTAATAAGCCTGGTGTTTATTTATACGAAAGCGGCACCCGATCAGAGAGACAAATTCTGATGGGAATGTATGGTGTCATTGTGGTCAGACCTGAAGGGTATGATATACCCGCTCACCCTGATTTTAAAACAGCCTATGGAGCGGGTACAATGTCAGAATATGATAGGGAGAACATACTAATTTTAAGTGAAATAGACAGTAATCTGAACAATCAAATTGATCATGGAGATGATTATGATATGTCAACATATCATCCCGATTGCTGGTTGGTGAATGGAAGGACTTTTCCGGCGACTGTGGAAGAACCTGATCAATCCAGTCAACCTATGGGTTCAATCATTCGTTGTAATACAGGCGATAAAGTTCTTCTCCGCATTGTTAATGCCGGCTTTAATGCCCATACACTTCAATTGGGCGGTCTGGTTGCACAACTGATCGCAGAGGATGGTGTCCCGTTAGTTCATACGGGTACAGATAAATCCTATCAAAAAACGTCAGTTACTCTGGGAGCAGGTCAAAGAGTTGATCTGATAATTACTCCCACTATTCCGGGAGAGTATTATTTATTTGACAGAGAATATCATCATTTAGTCAATAATGACGAGTTTCCGGGCGGGATGATGACTAAATTGGAAGTCGCTGCCACGTAAGAGTTTAAATTCGAGAGATTCATGTATGATCCTGTGAGAGCCTGTAGGTAAATTCCTATGGGCTACTCGACTTTAACATGAGAGGAAAACCCCGATTGATAGAAGGGGTACCGCCATCAAAACTCAGATCGAAAATCAAATCACTTAATGATGACCTTACCGATGCTTAGACCGATCTTATGATGATTCCGGTTCTTATTGTATTCTTCCTGTTTCAAAAACATTTTGTCAGAGGAATCAGTACGACAGGATTTAAATAATAAAATATAATATATATAATGTATATTATAAAGGAGTTGGTCTTGAGTGAAAAAGGTGGTAAGCTGTATGAGAGAAAATTCGCTCTGGATTTATGTTGGAATCGCGGTATCGGTGTTAATTTTATTCATGATGGAGTAAATATATAAATGCTTAATGATATATCTTTATCTTTATGTTCCAGCCGATTTATTTCACAAAGGCTGGTATTTTTACTTTTGAAGGGGGATTTGGATGAAAATACATCAAATTTTCTTATTTACGTTCATCTTAATATACTTATTCATAGCGGAAATTTCACCGGTCATTTCGGCCCCGCCACCCGAGGAAGTGAAAAGGATTAAAGAAGAATCTCCTTTACATGTTATCGGAGAAGTCATAAGCGACGATCTTCTTCAAGATACTTCTCAGGGTTATCCCAGTCAGTTACGATCCATGAACCTAAACGTTCATGAAATAATTAAAAAACCCGATGACCTTGATTTAGAACCCGGTGAATCATTGGAGATCGTTTATTCATACGTCCCATCATGGGTTCCGATGGAAGGTGGGGCCAAAATGGACATGATGGTAGGGGATCAAATTGAAATTTGGCTGAAAAAAGATGGGCATGTGTGGAGATCCTCTCTGGGAGGTGAAACAGTGGACCATCTCATCTATGTTCAGCCGAGAATAGAACCGATTCCAGAACCCTTCTCACACTGGTTAAAACGCAGTATTGAAAAAAATATGGGTTACATCATAAGCGGCGGGTTTATTATATTTCTACTCATTGTACTGGGCATAGCCTATAAAATGGTTAAGATCTAAAAAATTCATTGACCCAGTTATACAAACTATTTACAATGAATCTATTCTACATTTCAGAATTTTGGGAGGACATCATGAATACAAATCATTCAATCGTTTTGGAAAATCGCCCGTCCTGGCTGCACAGTTACCTTGATTCGCCGGAAAAACAACGGCAGTTATATAAAAAGACACTGACAATCGTTGTTCTTTCACAAATTTTCGGCGGAGCAGGACTTGCAGCAGGCATAACGGTGGGTGCTCTTTTGGCGCAGGATATGCTGGGCACAGAAAGTATTGCAGGGGTTCCGGCTGCACTGTTCACATTGGGGTCTGCCGCAGCAGCCCTCATTATCGGGCGAGTTTCACAGCGTTTCGGACGCCGTACCGGACTTGCAGGGGGGTTCCTGGTTGGCGGAATCGGGGCAATCGGAGTCGTGATCTCGGCACTCATCAATAATATTTTTCTTCTTTTTGCCAGCCTCCTTATCTATGGTGCCGGTTCGGCAACCAATTTGCAGACGCGTTATGCGGGAACCGATCTGGCAAAACCGACCCAGCGGGCAACGGCCATCAGTATAGCCATGGTATCCACCACTTTTGGTGCTGTAGCAGGTCCAAATCTGGGTGAAGTGATGGGAGGGGTCGCAACTTCGATCGGTGTTCCGGCATTATCCGGCCCGTTTATTCTGGCAGCTGCAGCATACATCCTTGCCGGTCTGGTTCTTCTCGCTTTACTTCGCCCGGATCCATTTGTTGTTGCCAGGTTTCTCGCTGAAGAAAAGAGAAGCGTGGAGGCAACGGGAATTTCCGATGAGAAGGAACAGTCTGCATTGAATGAACGGGGAGTGGTGGTCGGTGCTACAATCATGGTGCTCACTCAGATTGTGATGATTGCGATTATGACCATGACACCGGTACATATGATGCATCATGGCCATGGCTTGAAAGAGATCGGAATGGTTATCGGCATTCATGTAGGGGCAATGTACCTGCCGTCTTTATTAACCGGTATTCTGGTGGATAAGATTGGCCGCACAGCGATGGCCGTTGCTTCCGGAGCAACACTGCTTCTTGCCGGATTTGTAGGCTCTGTCGCACCGGGAGATTCTCTGATTATGCTTATTATCGCACTGGCTCTGCTTGGTCTGGGATGGAATTTCGGTTTAATCAGCGGAACAGCGTTGATCGTCGATTCGACAGAACCTGCTACACGGGCAAAGACACAGGGATCAGTCGATGTTTTGATCGCTTTATCCGGTGCATCCGGGGGAGCACTTTCCGGAATGGTTGTTGCACAGACAAGTTACGCAGCCCTCTCGCTGGGCGGAGGAATTCTTTCTCTTCTTTTGATTCCGGTTGTGATCTGGGCGCATAAAAAACAAAGATGATGATTAGATAATAACAAGGATTTATGATAACCATTGACGAAAAACAATAATACAACCACCCCTGTTTATAGGTTTGGGGTTGGGGAATTTTCAAGAGAGGGTGACGTTCATTGCAAAACAGCGCCGTGCAAAAGTTAAAAGAATCTATGCTGTTGCCAGTGATTATGGCCCCGATGTTTTTGGTGTCCAATCCCAAAATGGTGATTAACGCCTGTAAAGCTGGCATCATCGGTTCTTTTCCGGTTCTCAATGCCCGTACAACAGAGATTTTGGAAGAGTGGATGATCGAGATCAAAAGCAGCCTGGAATCCTATCAGAAGCAAAATCCCGGTGAAAAAGCGGCTCCCTGGGCGGTTAATTTTATCAGTCATCATACAAATAAAAGGTATGAAAGTGATCTTGCTTTGATTGGCAAGTATCAGCCGCCTCTCGTCATCACTTCATTGGGGGACCCGAGTCCGGTCGTAAAAGTGGTCCATCAATATGGAGGGGTTGTTTTTTCGGACGTCATAAATACGAAATTTGCGAAAAAGGCGATTGAAAAGGGGAGCGATGGCCTCATTCTTGTCTCCAGCGGTGCAGGGGGACACGGTGGGGAATATAATCCTTTTGCGTTTGTCCATGAGGTCAGGGATTTCTGGGACGGGCCGATTGTACTGGCAGGCGGAATGTCAAAAGGTGAAGACATACTGGCCGCAGAGATTCTCGGAGCCGATTTTGTCTATATGGGAACCCGCTTTATCACTACTCAGGAGAGTTACGCCAGTGATACATATAAGAAAATGACGATGGAGTCAACGATTGAGGATATCATATATACGGATGCTTTCAGCGGTGTCAATGCCAATTATCTCATACCGAGTATAGTTCGTGCGGGACTGGATCCTGCTAAGCTTCAAAGCAAAAAGGAAATCGATTTTTCTGAGTTGGATGCGGGCGTCAAGGCATGGAAGGATATCTGGAGTGCCGGGCAGGGGGTTGGAGCGGTTAAAGAAATTCATCCTGTGGCTGAGATCGTTGGGGAATTGAAGGCAGGATATGAGAAGGCGCGGTTAATAGTTATAGAGAGGTGAATGATGAAAAAAGCACTGTTGATTATTTTACTAGTAGTAATATTGATTATATTTATGTTTGTAATGGTAGATCAATATACTAAATTTGCTCTAAAAACAGCAACTATAAAACTAGTAAAAGAATACTGCAACGAAGATATTAAAGTAAGAGAAGTTAGAATTAGTAGAATGAATTTTAATTGGCTAAATGGTCCTAATCAGAAGTGGAGTGTAATAACAAATCCACCCGTATACGAATTAAATGGATATATCACAAAAGGAAACTATATTCCTAATCTGTGGGGACCTTATCCTTCTGAAGGTTGTTATGAAAATATAAAGATTTCTATGAAATTAGATTGTTATAAAAGAGAGTTTGTTCCGGCAAAAACCCCTTTGATTATAAAGTAGATACAAAAACAATCTCCCCATTCACCAACCCGGGCTCATGCCCATATACTGATGGTACCCTCGGAAGAAACAAAAGCCATGTTAGTGAGGTGACCGTCTTTGAGCAGGCAGGTGACAACCGTTAAAAAACCGCCTCACCAGATTCAGGTTGTATTAAACCGCGACCACCATGAGCGAATCCGCCATAAGCAATCCACCCAACAGAAAAACACCGGTCAACCACTCAACCCATCTCTGCAAAACGTCGCGGGGCTGGCGGAGGAGAAGGGTGAGGAAGCGAATTCACCTTCACAGGAACGGTTTTTACGTATCATAAAAGAACTGGATCACCTGGTGGGAGAATACATCGGACATACCGCCCAGAAAACCAGAGAGCATGTCAAAAAAGCACTGGGTGGCATTCTCTTCATTGACGAAGCCTATTCCCTTGCCCGCGGCGGCGATAAAGATTTCGGCAAGGAAGCAATCGATACGCTGGTGAAGACGATGGTTTGAATTACTATGTGTATGGGAATGAGGATATTCCTGTTTTCTAAGTGGAATCAGAACGCATTGGACTAACATTTTACTCATATATAAAGAATTAATTAAATATAGTTGAATCAATTTCATAATTCCCTTTTTTAAAAATGCTCGCAAGAGCAGAATTTCAAAGAACATCTTTAAAAAACTTTATGCAGCGATATGTTGTGCGTCTTGTAATTGCAAATTCAGTCGATCACAGGCTAACTTCGCTCCATTGTAGACCAGTACCGCCATTTGAAAATGTACGTTTGCTCGTTTTCCTGTCC
>JAWLDF010000065.1:0-12935 GCA_041686735.1 Bacilli bacterium | reverse complement strand
TCCGGTCCAATATATGTATAGCGCGTATACTCAACATCATGTGAGGAACTTTTCGTATCCGTATCTTTACTGTATTTATATGTATACCGGTAAATCCCGTCCCCCTGATGCCATTCCTCAGGGTTAATCTCCTTCCAGACAATCTGAAATGACGTATATCCTATGACGGATAGAGGAGCGGCCAGTTCAACTTCAGGTATACTTTTAATTTCATCTAATTGTTCTAAATTAATTACATCAGAAGCATCTTGATAAAGAAAATTGGGTTCAAGCAGCCCGTCTTCATGTAACAGACTACGATCGTTGTGTGATCGGACAATAAGATGGTAAGAGGGTTGCCATGTGTTCTCAATCGTATGTTTTACCGTCATTTGATTTTGTTCAGATAATCCGGATAAATACCCGGTGCCGGAACTAAATAAAATAATTCCTGATAGAAATAACAAGAACCTCGACTTATTTCGCCACCAGTTTTTAAGAATAAATTGAACCATCCTCATACTCCCCGATCATTAATAATGATACCGTCCTTCATCTCAATAATCCGATCTGCCTGAGCGGCCAGTTGGGTATCATGTGTTACCAATAAAACACCGCAGTTTGTTTCTTTAGAGAGATGATCAATCAATTGATAAATCATTTGCCCGTTTTTTGAATCCAGATTCCCGGTGGGTTCATCAGCCAGAATCCATTGCGGTTCGTTAACCAGCGCTCGTGCGATGGCAACCCGTTGTTTTTCACCTCCGGACAACTGGGATGGTAATTCATTTCTTTTTTCGAAAAGACCCACTTTCTCTAATAACATTTCGGCTCGCTCAACCTTGTTATAAGCTACTTTTCTTACAAATAACGGTGCAAGTACATTTTCCAGGGCTGTTAACGTAGGAATCAGTTCGAAATGTTGAAAAATAAAGCCGATTTTCTCAAATCGAAAATCAGCCAGCCGGTTCTCGCTTAACTGTAAAATATCTATGTCGTCAACAATGATCTTTCCCGCTGTCGGTTTATCCATTGCACCGATTAAACTCAACAGGGTTGATTTTCCTGAACCGGACGGACCGGTAATTGCAGTTATTTTCCCTTTGTGAAATTGTATGCTGGTTTCTTTCAAAGCCTCGGTAACAAACCCGTTCCCTTTATAATCCTTTTTGCATTGAATTAAAGAAATCATATGATTACCCCACAATCCAATCAAGCTAATATAACGAAAAGACCTCCACATACTCAATCGGCTGGAAATGAACAACTCCCACCTCTTCCACAACGACTTCCATCGGCGCGAACATTTCCCGTATCACATCGAGGGTTCCGTGCATTTCGCTTTCACCTAAACCGGTTGCCATGGTGCAGTGTGGGATCCATGATTGCGGAAGATAATATGCCCATTCCTCCTCTGCGAAATCTTTCATAAAACCATGATATCGGTTGTGCAGATCAAGTAATTCCGGCGTTATTTTAGGAGATAGGAAAATAACGGTCCCGTCTGTATGAAACATACCGATATTTGATAATCTGAGTTTGAATGGATCCATGCTTTTCGAGAAAATTTCAACCCGTCTGACTAACTTTTTTTCATCAACATCATCGTTATAAACGGCCAGCGAGATATGAGGCCTGCTATTCGAATCGTGCATAAACTTATGCAGTCTCTCATCATATAATCTTTTCCATATCGATTTGATTTCCCCTTCACTATATTGATCAAAATAAAGTTCGACAGCATATCCCACCAAGGCAAACCTCCACTGACTACTGATTTATCAATTCGCATAAATCGTGATTCATCATCTCTGCCATACGTACAGCCTGAACGTCAAACATAATTTCGTTCGGATGATAGGCATCACCTAAGATGTATCCGGAAAAGGTTGTTGAAAAGTAGTCAAAAATGTATTGGAATTGCTGCACGAGAGGTAATCCCCTCATTTTAGCCCCGCTCCCGACGACGATTAGAAAAGCCCGCTTATGACTCATTCTGTCTCTGAAATATATTTTTTCATCCTTTAAAACCTGATGCCATCTGTCCATAAAATTTTTCATGATACCGGACATGGAATACCAGTATAAAGGAGTCACAAACAATAAAATGTCGTGGTCCAACATCGTGGAAATCACTGCTTCAAAATCATCATCGGGTGACAAAAGATTACCCGCATCCGTAACCGGTTGAATGTGCTTATCCCGCAAATAGATTTTTGTTGTTGTTATATTATGGAGAACAATTTCTGCCAGCATCTCTGAATTTCCTTTTCGTGCACTTCCAAAAATAGCACACACCTTCATGACATCACTTTCCTTTATATTTATTCGGCATCATTAACCAAAGATGGATGTAGCGCAAGGATGTTGCTTCGATAAGTATGCGCACTTTCCCATTCTTTATATAAATCAGGTATTTCAAAAAGCCGCGAAGGTGCTTTCTGTTGATCAGGTTCGTTGCTCAGATTCTCAAGATCATTCAAATATCGATACGTTAAATGGACATTTTCCATTGTCCTCGGCATTCCATGACCCGTAACAACCATCTCAATATCAAAATGACTCACTTTTTCCAAAATCCGTTTCCAGTTTGCCAGATTTCCATGTCCAACCCAGGGATGAGTGTTATTCGATACCAAATCACCCATGAATGCGATTTTACGATCAGGCAGATAAAGAAATGTGTCATCGACCGAGTGACCTCCGCCAAAACTATGTAATTCAGCCATTCCATCGAGACCATGTATCTCTAAGCTGTTTTTAAACGTTATCGCTGGAAAAGTCGGAGTGATTTGCGGAACGGTTGGATGGAACATTATGAGGTCCGACATTTGATTGGTCAACGATTTTTTTATGGAAGGATCACTCTGCTCTGCGATTTTCTGCTCTAACTGGTTGATACTTTCTTGCAGATCTTGTTGAAAGCCTTTCGGATCGGAAAAATCCATATCTTTGCGCATTTTGATAGCGGTTTCCTTCGTAGATATAACGGGAACATCAGCAAAAATTTGATTTCCCATGACATGATCATAATGGTGATGACTGTTCACGACATAAGTCACTTTGCGAAAGGTATGCTGTTCGGCAGCTTCCCGTAAATCTCCGGCTGCTGAAATATTAAGGAAGGTGTCAAATACAATCGTTTTATCTCCCAGATCAATGAAGCCCGCATTGCCCATGGCACCGCTTCCCGGCCTGGCAATTGCAGCAAAAACCCCTTTAGCCACTTCAATTAACCGGAAAAATGATGATACATTGTCATATTCCCTCACCCTTAATCACTCCTTGACTAATTTTTGCGTTCTTCATTATCATAGATACATATTCAGTATCCGGGAAGTACGCACTTTTTTGTAAGGTAGTTTCTATTTGGGAACAGGGAGCGATGATGATGAGTTTTTGTCCGTTAAATAAAACCGTTGAAATTATTGATGGGAAATGGACGGTGTTAATCCTGTGGCATTTGAGGGACAGGCCGCTCCGTTTTTCTCAATTGCACAAAAAAATTCCCGATGCAACCCAAAAAATGTTGACCCAGCAATTGAGGCACCTGGAGCGTCATCACCTGATTCAGAGAAAAGTCTATCCCGAAGTTCCTCCGAAGGTTGAGTATTCCTTGACAGAGTATGGGGAATCCCTGAAACCGATTCTGTTAAGTTTAAATGAGTGGGGATGGTCATATTACAAATCGATCTCTTCATCTTCGGAGAAACTGAACGGGAACAAGGGAGAGTAATTGTTTACTATAGCGTAATCCAATAACTGCAACTTCCATCTTTAATATCTTCCAATTTACCATTGTTACTTTCAATCACTTTTCGGGAACGAGTATTGGTTTCATTACAGGTGAGTAACAGTCGATCAATTCCCATATTCCTTGCCTCTTTTTTGATTTCCGCCAGAATCATTTTTCCGTATCCTTTCCCTCTTTCAGTCGGCCTTACGGTAAAACCCACATGACCACCGTGCAACAGTAACTTCTCGTTCAATCTGTGTCTCAATTTTCCATAGGCAACGGGGCTTTCATTCACATTTAACCAGTAAATGGTTTGCGGAACATATCCCTCCGGAAGATTAATGCCTTGAGAGATTTCAACATATCGCGGCAGGCTGTTGCGGAAATCCTCAAAACCCGAGAGAGGAAAGTTGTTTATAAACCCGTTTTCTCCCTCGCCGATTTCTTTGATCATTTCATAGACGTCATGCCCGTCTGATTCAGAAAGTTTTTTTAGATTGATGTTCATGGTTTCTCCTCCATAAAATTTGTCAGCCAACTTTCTATCCCTTTAATTTCGTCTAAGCTGTTAATTAGTTCGATATATTTTAAAGTTAACCAAGCAGGATATATAATTTCCCCACTGCCACTAATTAGTGTGTCTGTTGCATCCTCAAATTCCTCCCATAACTTCTTCATCTCGTTTAATTTGGCCCAATCATTTTTATCCATTTCGTTCGCATTATGTGAGAGATGATTAACATACATTATTGCCTGGGTATTGGGCTTATTTAGATATTCATTCCATGTCACTTTATCAATGTTGTGTTTATTTAGTTGTATTAAAGTCTCTATTTTTCTTTGTTGATTTATTAAAACATTAAATAGGAGTTTTAAGTTTTCTTTCGTAGGTTCTTCTTGTACGACTTCAAATGCATATTCTATGGGAAAAGAATTATAATAAAAAGCTAATTTCCTTTCAGATGATGATACGATGCTTTCTAATTCATCAATTTGCTTTCGTTGATCCAATAATAAATTGATGATAAAGATCATGATAACAATCAACAAGAATATTTTTAAATATTGTTTCCATTTTGTCCGGATTAAATTGAATTGCATTTTATTTCCCACCCCTCTCCATCGAATCACCTCACTTAGATTATAACATGATCTGTAAGATATTCGATTTTCTTCAAAAAATTGCTCATCAAATTTTATACAGGTCATCTTTTTAGACATTCATACTATCTCTTTGAATCAAAGTTCTTCCACCCGATAACTCAACAAAACAAACACATAGGTTCCTTCCTTCTCTTTTTCACCCGGATCGAGAAAGTCGTCGGTTGCAGCTTCTTCAAGGGCTGCCCCGTCTTCCTGCTTATTTTTTATCATTGAAAGATGTCGCTCCCGCCATTGCTGCGCACTCATTCGTTCAGTGACGGTGCTGAACATCACATGATATTTTTTGTCCGGATCTTTACGGTTCAACTCTTTTTCCAAAATGTCCAGACCCGAATCTACAATGTTTCGTACTCCCTTATGTACTAGATTTCCCTCTTCTTTTAACAGCTTATCATCAATATTAAAAGAAAAGTGCTCCTTCAGATTAAACGAGTAGTAGGTTTCAAAACCGTTTCCATCTTCTTTGGTAAAAGCGGTCACCAGATGGTTCTGTTCAAGAATATTGATTTCCTTTGCAACCTGATCTTCTGATGTGTCCAAATGGGCTGCAATTTGTTGAATCGTCTTCGGTGACGTTGATAGCAGGGGAACAATTTGATTCAACCGATCGCTTAACAACGTTTTCAGCAATTCGGGTTCGCTTACCACCCGTCTTGTAAAAACGCCGGTCCCGATCAGTCCGTCGAAAGCTACGGCTTCCTCTGCCGGTTTTTCTTGTTCCTCTTTTCCGTTCAAATGTTGAAATCCCTTAAAGAGAGGCAAGATCACTACGGTTAAAATCAGGAAAACACCTACGGCTGCCGTCGTGTACAGGGATGTCAGCATTCCCGCCAGCCATCCCCCAAGCAAAATACCAATCATCGTCATCAAGTTAACCTGCGCCTGCATCAGTGACGCTCCTCTTCCCAGGAACGATTGTGGGGTTGTCTTTAAGAACAGGGCACTGATCGGTACATTAAGCGATGCATTGATGAAGCCGAGAATGACAGACCAGAAATAGACGACCATTAAACCGATTTGTTCCGTCATGGAGTTCACGGTCAGAACCAGAGTCATCATCAGACCCAGCATGCCCACACTGCCCACCATCAATGTCCCCGGTGGCAATTTTTTCAGAAAAACGGGCGCGGTCAAGGCACCGATCACTGCACCTCCGCCAAATACAGCCAGTAAATAGCCATATTGTTGGGCAGGGACCTGAAACGTTTGCAGGAAAAGCGCATTGATGTTCGTATTTAATACCCCTGCAGAAAGCGTTACCGGGATTAACAATATCAAAAGAAAACGGAGTGCCGGCATGCCGATGACCTGTTTGACCCCACTGGAAATTGAGGACAGGTATGACTCCTGATGATCACTTTGCTCAGTTTTCTCTGTCAATTGTGAGAGCGGTCTGTTAAAAAGAAGTGCCAGCACCGCGACAACATAGGTTGCGGCGATGATATAAAATATGATCGTCATTTGATCAATCATAAAAAGTAATCCGGCCACGGCAGGACCAATGATCATCATCGCCTGTGCACTGCTCTGTGACAAAGAGACCGCCTGTGGGATAAGCTTTTCGTTTACAATAAAAGGAATGGATGAAGATCTGGCAGGTTCATAAAGGGCGATTCCCAGTCCATACAATCCCATCAACAATAGTAAAATCCAGGCATGATTTTGCCCGAGCAACATCAGTATCACAACGACCAATTGCAATATATTTGAACCAATTAACAATAGTCTTTTCGATTTTCGATCAGCCAGGGCTCCGATAAACACACCGAATAAAGCAACAGGTAACATCTGGGCAAAAATGACGAGTCCGATCATTAAGGGATCGTCTGTTAACGTCGCAACAAGATAAATGACAACGGTCCTGATCAGACCATCCCCTAATTCAGTTGCAATCTGGGCTATCCAGAACAATAGAAAACCAGGGGATTTTAGTAAT
The DNA here is from genome assembly GCA_041686735.1 of Bacilli bacterium. Taxonomy (GTDB): domain Bacteria; phylum Bacillota; class Bacilli; order JACDOE01; family JACDOE01; genus JAWLDF01. The sequence continues at coordinate 6,120 of JAWLDF010000065.1, read as the reverse complement.
TTGATCATCGTTGCAGGCCTCCTTAATTTATTTTGATCATAAATTCATAGCTTTGAACTGCTACCCGAATTGACAACTGCCACTAATATTCAATATATTTTATTCATTGCTTTAGACTGTTCTTGATACAGAAACAATATAAAACGTTCCGTCAATTTCTTTAACTCTAAAGTCTCGCTGATTCCTGGTGATTATCTCCTTTCCCTTAGGGGTCGCTTCAAATACTACCCTCACATGATATTCATCATTTATACGAAACATATCAATACTTACAAATGATTCTAATTTGTCATAGTTTTTTCTGGTTGGGAGGCGTTCTTCCGCCTGGCCTTTAGACATTTTTTTTAATTCTTTCAAATTAAAACTTACTTCATGTTCTACATATGATTTAACTAAGTGTACAATTTTTTCCTCTTTTTCTTTAGAAATGTCATTAGCTTGAGGATCGTGAATAGTTTCAACCATGTTTGTTTCATCAAAGGTAGCATCTCTTTTTTCTTCGTTTGTATCTACAGACCCATCTGCACCATTGGTCTTAACATCAGCACATCCTGTTAACCCAAAAACAGTTATGAAAACCAGAATATATATCCACCTCAACACTTTTTTTCTCCTTCCTTAATAATGAAACTCAACTTTCGCAGGTGAGAGATTCAAAACAATAAATGATTAACTTTGTTGTTAAGCGTTTTTGAATTGCGTTATTTTTTGTTAATAAAAATAATATCCTTATTTTCCATTGTTTTCAATAATATTGTTAAAAATTTAATAATATTATATTAATTATGATTATTACGATAGCAAATTTACTTGCGGCAATCGTTAGAAGAAAAAGATTAAACATTTATCCAACTCATCCCTCCCTCTCATCGATACACCTCCCCATCCCAGCGATAGGCATCCAGCAACTCCCGATCAACCTCCACCCCAATCCCCGCTCCGTCGGGGATATAAGCCTTCCCATTCTTCACATCAATCGGCACCAGCCGGTTGAAGGGATTTTCCATCACATCCCACTCTACCGGTTCGATATTCATGCTGCCCTCCCCCTCCATCTTGCTCCATGCCGGCAGGCAGGCCTGAGTAAACAATGCATACAATCTCGACAGCGCTCCGTCAAAGGTATGAGGAGAAACGCGCACCCCGAAATCCCGGGCTAACCCGCATATTGCCCGAAAAGTATCGACCCCGTCCACATGCTGTACATCCGGCTGGATGATATCCATCGCCCCATCCCCCAGCAGCTGCAAAAACTGATTGGCGTTCAACAGATTTTCTCCGCCGGCAACAGCAAAAGAGTAGCCACTGCGACGCAAAATTTTGTAGTCCTCCTTCAACTTCATCGGCATCGGCTCTTCAAACCACATCAATTCCTCCCACTGATCGAGTTCCCGTGCCCATTTGCGCGTGGTTGCAAGATCATAACTCTCATTGCCGTCGATCGCCAGACCCACTCCCACTCCGTTTAACAACGAACGCACTTTTTCAATGTGTGCCCGATCTTCCTCATAACTTCTTCCGCCAACCTTCACTTTGACCATACTAAAACCCTCGGACAAGGCCTGTTCCAGCCTGTACAGAGACCGATCCACCCAGTCTTCATCAGCCGAATAAGATTGAAACGATGCATAAACCGAAACCTTATCATGAACTTTACCGCCCCAGAGATCCGTGACCGACAGCCCGGCCCCGCGGGCAACGATCTCCGTCAGAGCCATACTCACCCCCGCCGCTGCACGGCGGTGCCATTTTTTTAACGTATTCACAAGCTGTGTGCGATCCGTCGCCGATTTTCCAAGCAGGTAAGGAATGACCCGTCCTTCAAACCCCTTTTGCAGCGTGGGGAGCCAGTCTATACACTCCCCCCACCCTTCCATGCCGCCCCGGGTTGTCACCTTAAACAAAAAACAACTGCGATACGACTTATATCCGTTGGCATCCCCGTAAGGTTGTTCCAGCCTGTACAACAAAGGATACGTGTCCACCCGCTCAATGATGTAGTCATGATTCATCCGTCATTCACCCTCGTTTCCTGTATTCATCTTCTTATCATGAGCATTTTTCGGCCATCCCATGAATAGGATGATTATGAAACAATCATTGTCCCAATTCACCCCGTCTTCCTTCCCGTTTTTCATAATGTAATGGTCACACCACAGCAAAATCCTGAGTGAGAAAGGATGGATCCAATGTTTGTATCAACATGCTGTGGCGTTGAGACGAGGGTTGAGTATCATCCCGATCAACCTTTTTTTTACGACGATACGTATGAGCTGGTAATTCCCTTTCAGATTTGCTCAGCTTGCGGAAAAGTGACAGGACTTGACCTCCTGATCGATCAATCATGCGAACGCGAAAACGACTGAACACAGATATACCCTTTATTGAAACTCACACAGCTAAAACCATGGGAAAAGGAGATGAATCGATGGAACTGCAAAAAGCCTTAACCTCGAACCGAAAAACGGACTTCCTCGTCGAATTGATCCAGACGATCAGCGGCGTGCTGCTGGTCGGTTTTCTCTGGACCCATATGGTCTTCGTCGCCTCTATTTTGTTGGGAGTGAATGCCTTTAACACCCTCGCTTCCTTTATGGAAACCTTCCGGCTGCTGGATATCGCCGTAATCTTTATCATTCTGGCGGTGGGAGCCCATGTGGGAACCGTACTGAGACGCATCCCCGGTCGCTGGCAAGAACAAAAAATCGTGTGGAAACATGCACGAACCATCAAGCACGGGGATACCTGGTCGTGGCTGTTTCAGGCTGTCACCGGGAGTGCCATGCTGATCCTGCTGATCATTCATGTTTTTATCGTTGTGTATGCCGGAATTAATGCGGATCTGAGTGCCGATCGCGTTCACTCCTGGATGCTCTGGTTTTACATCGTCTTTCTGTTGTTTGCAGAATATCACGCCAGTGTCGGCCTCTATCGCGCACTGGTCAAATGGGGTTTCGTCAACCGGCACAGCCTCAAAAAAGTTTTGGGCGTCGTCACCGTTTTTACCATCGGGCTCGGCATGATCAGCCTGTGGGTATTTTATTCGCTGGGGGGATCGTAATGAATCACTATGACATTTTTACAACGGACGTGCTAGTTGTCGGAGCCGGACTGGCAGGCGAACGGGCAGCGATTGAGGCTGCCTCTCACGGTCTCAATGTCATCATCTTAAGCCTTGTTCCACCGCGGCGCTCACACAGTTCGGCGGCACAGGGAGGCATGCAGGCCGCCCTCGGAAACAGCGCCATGGGAAAAGGGGACAACCCGGATGTCCACTTTGCCGATACGGTAAAAGGATCGGACTGGGGATGTGATCAGGATGTGGCCCGCCTGTTCGCGGAAAAAGCCCCGGTGGCCGTGCGGCAAATGTCCTACTGGGGGGTCCCCTGGAACCGGGTGGTGGCGGAAACAAGAATCTACGACGGAAAAGAGATTCATGAAGATCCCGAAAAAGAAGGGCTGATCACGGCACGCAATTTTGGCGGAACAGCGAAGTGGCGAACCTGTTACACCTCCGACGGAACCGGACATTCCCTCCTCTATACGATGGACAGTGTCGTGCTAAAGCTGGGAATCACTGTTCACGACCGTACCGAAGTTCTTTCACTCATTCACGATGAAAAAAAGTGCAGCGGTGTGGTCGCCCGTTGCCTACGAACGGGAGAACTGCGGGTCTATACGGCCAAATCGACGGTGATCGCCACCGGTGGATACGGTCGTCTTTACGGCGCCTCAACCAACGCCATTATTAATGAAGGGAGTGGCATGTTCGTCGCCCTTGAAACGGGAGTCGTTCCTCTCGGCAATATGGAAGCGGTACAGTTTCATCCCACCGGAATCGTGCCTTCCTGGATTTTGATTACCGAAGGAGCGCGTGGAGACGGCGGTTACCTGCTGGATAAAAACCTGCACCGTTTTATGCCGGATTATGAGCCGAAAAAGAAGGAATTGGCCTCACGGGACGTGGTGTCTCGCCGGATCATGCAGCATATCCGTAAGGGGTACGGGGTAGACAGCCCCTACGGTCCCCATGTGTGGCTCGATATCCGTCATCTCGGGGAAAAACATATCAATACCAACCTGCGGGAGATCGCCAACATCTGCCGCAATTTTAGAGGAATCGATCCCGTTTACGAGTTGATCCCGGTCCGTCCCACCCAGCACTACAGCATGGGCGGCATCCGCACCAACATCGACGGAATGGCATACGGGCTGGAAGGATTATTCGCCCTCGGCGAAGCAGCCTGCTGGGATCTGCACGGCTTTAACCGCCTCGGTGGAAATTCCCTGGCGGAAACGGTGGTGGCCGGTATGGTCGTCGGCGAAAAAATCGCGGCATACACCCGGGAAGCCACAATGGAAGTCTCTTCGCGATTGCTTGATGAGCATGTGGGTGAACAGCAGGACCGGATCCAGGCATTGATCGAGTGTCGCAACGGAACGGAAAATGTTTACCAACTGCGCCGCGAAATGGAATCGGTGCTCAGTGAAAATGTGGGGATTTTCCGCTCAGAAGGTCCGCTGCAGCAGGCCGTCGACAGGCTGCATGAATTGCTGCAGCGCTCACACAAAGTCGGACTCAACAGTGACGGACGCGGAGCCAATCCGGAGTTGGCCTCCGCCCTCAGAATCACGGGAATGATCAAGCTGGCCTATTGCATTGCCGCGGGAGCACTGGCCCGCAAAGAAAGCCGCGGCAGTCATTTCCGCGAAGATTATCCCAAACGGGATGACGAAAACTGGCTGAAACGCACGCTGGCATACTGGCCGAAGGGTGCAGATGAACCTGTCCTCGATTATGAACCGGTCAATATCACCGAATTGCCTCCGGGGGACCGCGGGTATGGTGAAGCCAGTATCGAAGGAACTCAGACCCAAACCCAGTAATTCTATCGATCCCGATCCCTGTTTTTTTGCGGGAGTATAAGGAGGAATGGAAATGAGCCATCGTCAATTATATTTCAATATTTTCCGTTATGATCCGGAGCGTCCGGATCAGAAACCGACGACAGAAACCTTTATCCTGGAGGAAGAAGAGGGCATGACGTTGTTTATTGCCCTCAACAAAATCAGAGAAGAACAGGACCCGACCTTAAAATTTGATTTTGTCTGCCGGGCGGGCATCTGCGGCTCCTGCGGCATGTTGATCAACGGCAAACCGACCCTGGCCTGCAAGACACTCACCCGTACGTTACCGGCCGACATCACCCTGATGCCGCTTCCCGTGTTTAAATTGCTCGGGGATTTATCCGTCGACACAGGCACCTGGTTCCGCGATATATCCCTCAAGACGGAATCATGGATTCACACGGATAAGAAGTTTGATCCCGAAACGGAAGAGGAAAGAATGAGCAATGAGACGGCACTCAAAATCTATGAAGCGGAACGCTGTATCGAATGCGGCTGCTGTATCGGCGGCTGTGCCACCGCCAACATTAAACCCGATTTCATCGGTGCCGCCGGGGTCAATCGCGTCGCCCGCTTCATGCTCGATCCGCGTGATGAACGGGATGAACAGCAGTATTTTGATATTGTCGGCACAGAGGATGGCGTGTTCGGATGTATCGGTCTGATGGCCTGTGATGACAATTGCCCGATCGGCATCCCGCTGCAGGGGCATCTCGCCTATGTTCGCCGAAAAATGGCCGTTGCAGGATGGCGAAGGTAAGTGGTCTGGACTTTTGCCGGTTTGGTTTCGGTTATGAGAATTAAATCGAAAAAATCGGATTAGATTTAGCGAAAAAAAAGTTCGTTATTCTCTCAATTTGGAGAAAAAACGGGAAAATAGGGTACGAAAAGTTCGTTATATGGATGTAAATCCTGAAATTCAGGGGAAAACGAGAGGAATAACGGAAAAATTGTTCGCTTTTTTCCCTGAAAATAGCGTTTTCGATCAAATAGCGAACTTTATGTTCGCTATTTCTAAAGTTGGAGGGTAGCCTGTATTTAACATTACCCTATTTCTATTCACAGTCCCTTTCCTTCCACAATTACGAGCCTATCACGTAAAATGAGGCAAGTGAAGGAAACTTTTCACTCGCCCTGCCCATATCATGACCCTACAATCCTCTCAGCATGCGTATACACATTCATATGGTTATCCCTGACAAACCCGACCGT
>JAWLDF010000064.1:0-12979 GCA_041686735.1 Bacilli bacterium | reverse complement strand
GCCAATCTCTTCGATAATACCGGTAAACATCTGTCAGTAACCTCCTTTGCCACGAGGTGCGGGGTAACCTGTGATGCGAATGTCACGTCCTATTTGATCGACGGTGATTCCATCGAGTAACACCGCTTCATCCATCGTTGAAATTCCTTCGCCGCCAAAGGGAGATGGTGCTCCTTCCCCTCCGATCAGTTTGGGAGCGATATATGCAATGATTTTGTCTACCAGTCTTTCCCGCAAAAAAGACTGATTCACTTTCGCCCCTCCTTCGACGAGTACGGAGGTGATCTGATCCTGTCCCAGTTGTTGCATCACCCGGTGGAGATCGACCCGAGGCTCTGAACCGGTGGAGATGACCTGAACTCCATTTTGTTCAAGCCAGCTTTTCTTGTTTGGGTCAGCGTGATCAGTGGTAAAAATCCATGTCGGGGACTCCCGCTCAACGATAACCCGCGTATTTTCCGGGACCCGCAGGCGACTGTCAAGAATGATACGTATCGGATTTTTTCCACCCTGCGGGAGACGGGTGGTCAATTGAGGGTTATCCTGAATCACCGTATCGACGCCGACCAGAATCGCATCATGTTGATGACGAAGTTGATGAACTTCCCTGCGGGCCTCTTCCCCTGTCACCCAGCGACTGTGACCGGTCACCGTAGCGATTTTTCCGTCGAGAGTCATTGCCGTTTTAACTGTAACAAAAGGGATTCCCGTCACGATAAATTTATTGAAATCTTCATTTAATTGGCGGGCTTCAGTCTCAAACAGACCTGTTTCTACCTCAATCCCGGCTTCCTGCAATCGTTTGATACCCCTGCCAGCCACAAGCGGATTGGGATCGGGCGTGGCTACGATTACTCTTTTGACCCCTGCCTGTATCAGGGCATCTGCACAGGGTGGTGTTTTACCTGTATGGCTGCAGGGTTCGAGGGTGACATATGCCGTACTACCCCGAGCCTCCTGACCTGCCGTGCGCAGGGCATGAACCTCCGCATGGGCTTCTCCTGCCTTGAGATGACTGCCGGTTCCGACCACCCTCCCATTTTTTACAATCACAGCTCCCACGGTGGGATTGGGGCTTGTCTGACCTTTGCAACTCCTTGCCAGTTCAAGTGCCAGTTGCATATATCGCGCATCGCTGCGATCAAACATTTGACTTTCTTTCCTTTCGCCCGTAAATTTCATAGAAAAAAGCACCCCTTGTGAGTCCATTCACGTTCGGGGCGCTTTTAGAAGCAATGATGAATAAAGATCAGATGTCAGTTCATTCAGATTCTGACTCAGATCGATCAGACTATTACGGAAATAGCAAACTAAGGGGTAAAGGAATAGGCACTTCCCCCGTATCATCTCCGCTCCTTCTCCCATCCAGACTGTTACTGTCGGTTCCGGATTTGCACCGGATCCACCGTCAACGTGATGCTCATGTTGACGGGTCACGGACTGAGGCGTCACAGACAGATGCAGATTTGTACCACTTACATCTGACGCCATCACCGCCGGTCGGGAATTTCACCCTGCCCCGAAGGATAGATTAATATTTATTTGTTGAGAACTAAAACCTAAAATGTTTCTAAACTGATTTTAACATCTTTCTCGACAAAAAAGCAATAATATCAATGACAGGAGCAGGTTTAGATTAGCGACTGATTTGTAGTCTTCTTCGATGTATCATAACCCAATTCATAATACTGGTTATTGTTGAACTCAAAAGTTTTAATGACTTCAAGTCCAAGTTTATCAGTATGTGCTTTATAAGATCTAGTATTAATTTGATTAATGAAAGTAATTAAGATGGGGTACCTTTTCTCCATTTGAATTCGTGAAAATTCAAAAAGGTTCGTAAGAACTTCAGTTCCGCGATAATCTCTATGAATGCAAATCGGTGTCGCATTTCTATAATGCATTATACACACTCCATCAAATTGATTGAATTCAACTCATAGACCACAAACTCAACTCTTTTATTTTGTGTTCAAAGGCGAAGGCAACATGCAATCATTTTTCAGCAAATCTTCATATGTTTCCCGACGCACGACGAGCCGGGTGTTGCCGTCTTTGACAAAAACGGCTGCAGGACGCGGAATGCGGTTATAGTTGTTTGACATCGAATACCCGTATGCTCCCGTAGAAAATACGGCAAGTAAATCCCCGTGTTCAACCGGTGGCAGAAAAATATCATAGATCAGCATATCCCCTGTTTCACAGCATTTTCCGGCAATCGATACCTTTTCAACAGGAACTTCCGCTGCCCGATTGGCGAGAATCGCTTCATACTTCGCCTGGTAGAGGGCAGGACGAAGGTTATCCGTCATTCCCCCGTCAACCGCCACATACTTGCGAACACCCGGTATGTTCTTGGTAGAACCTACTGTATAGAGTGTAGTTCCCGCTTCCCCGACGATACTTCTTCCCGGCTCCAGCCAGATTTCGGGAAGGGGATACCCCAGGCGGGTGAAGTGATCACGAATGGCATCGGTAATCTCTTTGATGTACTGTGGAATCGGGAGAGGTCGATCATCTTCGGTATAACGGATTCCAAACCCGCCGCCGATATTGAAAACTCTGGCTTCAAAACCGGTGGTTCCGCGAAGTTCATGTAAAAATTCAGCAAGGATTTCAATCGCAGCCACAAAGCCCGAAGTGTCAAAAATTTGCGATCCGATGTGAGAATGAATCCCCAGCAGGTTGTAATACTTTTGATCGCGGGCGATTTCCACAGCCCGGGTTGCCTGCCCGTCGGCAATGGAAAACCCAAATTTGGAGTCTTCCTGCCCCGTAGAAATGTAATGATGGGTGTGGGCTTCAACCCCGGGAGTCACACGCAGGATAATATTCACCGTTTTCTGCCGTACTTCGGCAAGGCGATGGAGTGTATCCAGTTCATAAAAATTATCGACAACAAAGCAACCGATTCCGGCATCAAGTCCCATTTTTAACTCTTCGACGGACTTGTTGTTACCGTGAAAATGAATCCGTTCCACCGGAAAACCTGCCTTCAGCGCTGTATAAAGTTCTCCTCCGGAAACGACATCCAGTGACAATTGTTCTTCGCCAGCCAGCTGAACCATGGCTACGGAACTGAATGCTTTACTGGCATAAGCGACTTGAAAAGCAAAGCCGCTTTTTTCCATGGATCGAATAAAGGAACGGGCCTGTTCGCGAATCAACTGCTCATCATATACGTACAGCGGCGTTCCGAACTGTTGCGCCAGTTCTACCGTATCACAGCCGCCGATATCCAGATGTCCTTTTTCATTGATTCTGCTGGTTCCGTTCAGATGCATTTTTCTCCCCACCCCGATTCAGACAACCCCTGCGTTCCGTTTATTAATTAAAGCAGCAAAGTGTCCGATTTGTAATTGATAAACAATATAGCACAATCACTCCCCGTTGACAACAGGATATCCGTGATATTTCAGTATATATTCTACTGCGCTCGTTGTTATGGGCGAGCCAAATTTTAAATGATCTCTCCCATCCATTTTTCCAATATCACCGATCCCGACAATAACAGGCAGTTGTAGACGGTTTAAAATATGTATCGTATCCCCGTGCATTACTCGCCGATTCGGATCTGCCATACCATACTTGTCTACCGGATCGGGAATCACGTTTCCCCGATTGTCAATATATACATCAGCACAGATCCCCTCCGTATGTACGGCATTGGAGGCTACCGCCACCGCTCCCAGAACCTCGATATCAGGGCTTTCCGCCACAAATTTCATCGCCTGTTCTCCTGCTCCTTCCTCCTCCATTCCGTTATCATCGAACATGACAAAGACCGGATCATATGCCGCTTTTTTGATCAGTTCTACGATTTGTTCTCCGGTTAATGGTGTCGGATTCCCCCCGGAGAGAGAAATGGTACGTCCTCCCATGCGGGCGGCAACATGCTCGACCACTCTTCGCGCCACCTGATCTCCATCCGTTACAAGAATCACTTTTCTTTTTGTCATGACATCGCCTCCTCTTCACCGGTCGGGCGGAAAGTCATTTTTTAACCTTTCGGTTTAAAAAAAAGGGCTGCCAGAAAACCGAATACGATTGCGGCAGAAATCCCCGCACTGGTCACTTCAAAAATTCCGGTGATTACACCGATTATACCATGTTGTTGTACTTCTGAAATCGCTCCGTGATAGAGGGCATGACCAAAGCTGGTAATCGGCACGGTCGCTCCTGCCCCGGCAAATTCAATCAAGGGATCGTATAGCCCGATACTGTCGAGCACAACACCGCTCACAACCAGGGTACTCATTACGTGTGCCGGTGTCATCGATGTCATATCCATCAATAATTGTCCGATCGTGCAAATGAGTCCCCCGACAATGAAGGCAATCACATAATCCACCAGATCATCAACTCCTTTCTTTCCCCTCTGCGTTTTCAAGGGCTACAGCATGGGCTATGCAGGGAATTGATTCTCCCTGCTGATAACTGACTGGACTGAAAAGAGCCCCCGTGGCACAGACCAACACACGCTTCCATTTTCCGCTCAATATACCTTTGACAATATGACTGTATGTGACCACTGCACTGGAAGCACAGCCGCTTCCCCCGGAAAAAACATTCTGATCCTCACCGTAGATCATGATGCCGCAATCGTTGTATACCGGCGCGATATCATAATCGAGATCCTTCATCAAATCAATCAGAATCTGATAGCCGACCTTCGCCAGATCCCCTGTGACAATAAGGTCATAATCCTCCGGTTTTCTTCCTGTATCGAGAAAATGGGTAGAGAGGGTGTCCGCTGCGGCAGGGGCCATGGCCGGTCCCAGTTCAAACGGGTTTTTTATTCCCATATCAATTACTTTTCCGATGGTGGCATGAGTTATGCGCGGTCCTTTCATACCGGTGCCCGTCCCCACCAGGGCAGCACCGGCGCCGGTTACTGTCCACTGAGCAGAATCGGGTTTTTGAGCTCCGTATTCGGTGGGATAGCGAAACTGTCGCTCTGCAGTGGCATTATGACTGCTGCATGCCGCCATCGTATAATGTGCATACTGGCTGTCAACGAGAGCCGCCGCTACCGAAAGGGTCTCCATCGAGGTTGAACAGGCTCCGAACATGCCTAAAAAGGGAATTTGTAATTGTCCCATGGCAAAATTGGAAGTGATCGTCTGATTTAAAAGATCTCCCGCCAGAATCACGTCCACCTCATCAGCCAAGCGATTTCCTTTTTTTAATGCCTGCTTTACCGCATCTTCCAGTAACTGTCGCTCTGCTTTTTCCCAAGTTGGCTGTCCACAGTACAGATCGGGATAGATTTTGTCAAAATCCTTTGCCAGAGGACCCTTCCCCTCCCTCGGTCCGACAGCAACGGCACTCGATAAAATCCGGATATCCCGGGTGAATTGCCAGGTTTGTCTGTTCAGCCTTTTGCGTTGACTCATGTTCCGCCTCCTATGATCATCTGAATGATCGTTTTGATCAGTGCTGCAAGAAACGCGGCCACAACGCCGAAAACAATGACTGATCCCGCCAGTTTAAACATATTTCCACCAACTCCAAGCACAAATCCTTCACTGCGATGTTCAATGGCGGCAGAGGAAATGGAATTGGCAAATCCTGTCACCGGAACTGCCGTTCCCGCACCGGCCCACTGTCCGATTTTGTCATAGACACCCAGTCCGGTTAATAAAATGGAAATAAAAATTAATGTTGCCACAGTCGGGTTACTGGCTGTTTTTTCGGTAAATCCAAAGTATTGGGCATACATCCATTGCAAAAACTGTCCGAATGTACAGATCAGCCCGCCTACCATAAAGGCTTTAAAGGCATTTAACGTATATCGGGGCGCAGGAACATATTTTTTACTCAGTTCCTGATACTTTTTTTGTGCTGCTTTCATTTGAAGTTGTTGTCGTGTGCTGCCATTACCCATAGGAAATCCCCCATTATGCTTATGCAATCATCTCATTCTCATTTTTCCACCTTTCACCACGGCTATGAATAGTGCATTTTACCATCATGATTCGCTTTTCGGCATAAAAAAAAGACCATCCCGCGGATGACCTGATTTCCCATAAAATTATTCAATTTGTTCTTTAATGAGCCGGAGAATCTTTTTTTCTAGCCTCGAAACCTGAACCTGGGAAATACCGAGTCTTTTGGCCACCTCAGACTGTGTCTGGTCCTTATAATATCTAAGGTATACAATCAATTTCTCCCGTTCGGAAAGCCTGTCGATCGCATCGCGGATGGCAATTTTTTCGAACCATTTTTCCTCTTCGTCATCGGAGATCTGATCCATCAATGTAATCGGATCTCCGTCGTTTTCATAGACTGTTTCGTGAATGGAGGAGGGACTTCGATTGGCTTCCTGGGCAAAAACAATCTCCTCCGGGGTCACCTTCAATTCATCGGCTATTTCTTGAATGGTTGGAAGTCTTCCCAGTTTCTTCGATAGCTCGTCCCGCGTTTTTCTCACCTTATGAGCCGTTTCCTTCAGAGAGCGGCTCACTTTCAAGGTGCCGTCATCACGTAAAAAGCGCTGAATTTCACCGATGATCATCGGTACAGCATAAGTTGAAAATTTGACATCAAACTCCAGGTTAAACTTGTCGATCGCTTTTAACAGTCCGATGCAACCGATCTGGAACAAATCGTCCGCCTCGTATCCCCGGTTGAGAAAACGCTGAACTACGGACCATACGAGCCGGGTATTACGGTGAACCAGCTTGTCTCGGGCATCACTGTCACCACTCTGGCTGCGTTTGATTAAATCTCTGACCTCGCTGTCACTCAGGTAGGGGTGGTCATCCTTTCTAACATCTGCGTCCATTTATTTCACCCCTGGCTGTATATTTTATTGGGTGATACTTTTTTTATCATTCTGATTCTGGTTCCTTGCCCCACCCCTGTGGTTACTTCAACCGCATCCATAAAATTTTCCATAATGGTAAACCCCATTCCGGAACGTTCCATTTCCGGTTTAGTGGTAAACAAAGGCTGACGTGCTTCATCGAGGTTTGCAATCCCGATTCCTTTATCCTCGACAATGATTTCGATACGGTCCCCTTCGATCGAAGTTGATATATATACTTGTTGTTGCGGTTCCTGTTCATAGCCATGAATAATTGCGTTCGTTACTGCCTCGGATACAACCGTTTTGATTTCCTCCATCTCTTCCACCGTCAAATCAAGATGTGCAAGAAAAGCGGCGACAGCGACCCTCGCAAAAGATTCATTCTCACTGAGGGCGGCAAAACGAATCTCCATATAATTGGCGGTCAATTTAAGCCACCCCCAGCATGTCGAGAGCTTCCTGCTCCGATTCTTTGTATTTCAAAATTTTAAACAATCCGGAGAGTTCAAACAGGCGACGAATCATGGGATTAACGGAGCAAACCACCATCTCTCCGTTCTTTTGAGAAATTTGTTTATACCGTCCCAGGATCACTCCGATACCTGAGCTGTCCATAAAATTCAGATCCTTTAAACTCATGACGATATGAGTAATGTCTTTTTCGTCAATGAGATTTTCAACCTTTCTGCGCAGTTCATCCGAAGTATGATGATCCAGTTCGCCCTGCAACCGTACGATCAAAACATGATCTTTTAACGATAAATCAATATGCAGACTCAATTTGTTCACTCCTTCTCCCGTTTGTAAATAAGGCTTTTCTACACCTTGATTCTTATTTCCTGCCACCCGACAAAAGAACAAAAAAATCGAGATACCCTGTCGAACCGTGGAATTGTGAGCATCTCGATTTTGGGATTATTGATAAGTTGTTAAGATGTTCTTTGTGGTCCGTTTGATGAGATCCCACAGCCCTGCTTTTTCCACGGATGACTCCGCTACCAGATCCACACGGGATAGCTCTTTTCCTTCTGACAAAATCACGATTTCGCCAAGCACTTGCCCCTTTTGTACAGGAGCTACAATCGATTCGGAAATCATCACTTTCCTTTCGTATTCTTCCGGGTTCTCTCCCTTTTTGGTAAACAGGCTTAAGCGTTGGTCCGTCACTACATTGAGGGATGTCTGTTTCCCTTTGTCTACCTGAACCTGCCTGATTGTTTCGCCCTTTTTATAAATGGGATGGGACTGATAGTGGTTGAAGGCATAGTCAAGCATTCGGGCGACTTCTTCGTTTCTGTCCTTAGAAGTAGGTTCACCGAGGACAACGGCGATTGTCCTCATCTGATCCCGTTTTGCAGTCGTAGCCAGGCAAAATTTAGCTTCACTTGTGTACCCCGTCTTTAAGCCGTCGACGCCCTCATAAAAACGAACGAGCCGATTGGTATTGACCAGCCAGAAAGGATTATCGGTGTCCTTGCGTAAATAATCCTGATAAATCCCTGTATATTTCGTAATGGCTTCGAATTTTAATAGTTCACGCGACATCAGGGCGATATCAAATGCAGTGGAATAATGGTTTTCGTCAGGAAGTCCGTTACAGTTGACAAAATGGGTGTTTTTCATGCCCAGTTGTTTTGCTTTCTCATTCATTCTTTTCACAAATGCTTCTTCCGTTCCGGCAATATGTTCGGCAAGGGCAACTGAGGCATCATTTCCCGAGGCAATGGCCACCCCTTTTAGCAGATCTTCAACTGACATTTCCTCGCCTGCTTCGAGAAAAATCTGCGAACCACCCATGGAAGCTGCATATTCACTTGTACGTACCATATCGGACAGTTTAATATCGCCTTGATCGAGGGCTTCCATCACAAGCAGCATCGTCATAATTTTGGTGATACTGGCCGGCGGCAATCGCTTATGGGCTTCTTTTTCATATATGATGGTTCCGGTATCCGAGTCCATAAGAATAGCCGATTTTGCAAGGGGAGCAAGCTCCGCGTCGGTTTTGACAGCGGGGAGATCCTGCGATGCCCGTTCATGATGATCAGCAGATGTCCAGGACGTGCCGCTGTACATTAAAATCAAAAAGAGCACAAACCAAAGTTTAAAAGATTTGATTCTCATCATACTCCCTCCATTCTGACTATTCTTTATTTTGTACAGTCACATTTTTTTTATGCAGTCATGATTGGAAAAAACGTTCATTTTTAGTAAGATGGAGACGGTGAATCTAATGTGAACGGTGAGGATGTTTAAAATGAAACGACGTGTGATTTCTCTTCTATTATCTTTTGCTGTGGTCATGGTTATACTGGGAATGCGATTCAATGCAGATACAGTGATGAATTTTATTAATCTGTTCTTTTATATCGGCATGTTATTTTTCCTTGTGAGTATCATGGCTCTTGTAGTCAGAGGTGGTTTTTTCAATATTCAGTTCACGGTGTTCAGCCGTTCATACAGGGAAAAATTCAAAAAACGTCTGGAACAGGCGGAAGACCCACGACCTGTAGCAGAGAGAATAAAGGAAAACCGCTGGCGAACGTTTATCCAGTTAACCGGACTTACGGGAATGATTCTTCTTTTACTCTCCTATCTTTATGTATATCTTTACTATGATTGATGAACAATATCAGATTCTCAACAGAGAAATCAATTATAAAGATGTATCAAAAAACGCCCGGTATTGGACCAGGCGTTTTTCTGTGCTTATTTCAACTGATTGTTTAATAGAGATGACAGGCCACAAAATGTCCGGGGTCGACTTCTTTCCACTCCGGAATCCGTTCCGCACATTCCGGTTTGGCCTGCGGGCAGCGAGTACGGAAACGACATCCACTGGGGGGATTGATCGGACTTGGTACGTCCCCTTTCAGAATGATCCGTTCACGTGTTCTTTCCGTTTCCGGATCCGGAATCGGAACCGCAGACAATAAAGCCTGAGTGTACGGATGAAGCGGATTTTGAATGAGGGTTTCACTGTCAGCCAGTTCCACGATATTCCCCAGATACATGACCCCGATACGATCTGAAATATATCTTACCATCGAAATGTCATGAGCAATGAACAGATAGGTGAGCCCGTTTTCCTCCTGCAATTCCCGCATCAGATTGACAACCTGTGCCTGAATCGATACGTCCAGTGCCGAAATCGGTTCATCAGCAATGATAAATTTGGGATGAAGTGCAAGCGCACGGGCAATCCCGATTCTCTGTCTCTGACCGCCACTAAATTCATGGGGGAAACGATGGGCGTGTTCTTTGTTTAATCCAACCCTTTGTAATAACTCATGGACGCGCTCTTTTCGTTCTTTCGCGTTGGATGCCAGTCCATGAATGTCAATCCCTTCTGCGATGATGTCTTCTACGGTCATTCTCGGATTGAGGGATGCATAAGGATCCTGAAAGATCATTTGTACATTTTTATTATACTCGAACATTTCTTTACGATTTAATTTGTGTACATCTTTTCCTTCAAACAGAACCTGTCCATCAGTGGCATCATACAGACGAATGATGGTTCGCCCGGCGGTTGATTTACCACATCCGGATTCACCCACCAGACCGAAGGTTTCACCACGTTTGATGTCGAAAGTTACATCATCTACAGCTTTCACGTATTCATTACGCGAAAGACGAAAGTATTTTTTTAACCCTTTGACTTGTAAAATATGATCATTTTGAGTTGTCATGAATCAGACCCTCCCATCGCAACGGGCCAATCGACCTTTGGTGCTTGTTCATGCTGAAGCCAGCAGGACACCCTGTGAGACCGTGATTTGATCGTCGTTTCCGGTACTTCTTCCAGACATATTTTCATGGCGTGATCACAACGGGCAGCAAAAGGACAGCCTTTTGGCGGATCTAGCAGATCCGGAGGTGAACCGTGAATGGGAATCAATTTTTGAGAACGGTCACTGTCCAATCTGGGAACCGACTTTAACAGCCCCCAGGTATATGGATGTTGCGGTTGATAGAAAAGTTCATCCAGCGTACCATACTCAACAATTTTCCCTGCGTACATCACGGCAACGCGATCGGCAATTTCAGCAACAATTCCCAGGTCGTGAGTAATGATGATAATGGATGTATTGATCTTTTGTTGAAGTTCTTTCATTAATTCAATAATCTGTGCCTGAATGGTCACATCCAGTGCAGTCGTCGGCTCGTCGGCAATCAATAATTTAGGATTGCAGGCAAGGGCCATTGCGATCATCACACGCTGCCGCATACCACCGCTGAACTGGTGCGGGTACTGATCAATGCGCTCCTCAGCATTGGGAATGTTGACCAGTTTCAGCATCTCAATCGCCTTTTTGCGAGCTTCCTGTTTGTTTAATCCCTGGTGCTTCATTAAACCTTCTGTGATTTGACGTCCCACTTTCATGGTCGGGTTAAGCGATGTCATCGGATCCTGGAAAATCATACTGATCTCGGATCCGCGAATCTGTTGCATTTGCTTCTCACTAAATAATGCCAGATTTTTGTTTTCAAACAGGATTTCACCTTTTTTAATTTTTCCGGGGGGGCTTGGGATCAGGCCCATAATAGCCTGGGCAGTCACACTTTTCCCACTTCCGGACTCCCCTACAATAGCAAGGGTCTCTCCTTTATTTACGTGAAAATCGACTCCGCGGATGGCCTGAACTTCTCCTCCAAAGGTATAAAACGACACATGCAAATCTTTTACTTCAAGTAATTTATCCATGATTGGTCACCCCCTAGTTTCTCAGTTTCGGGTCAAATGCATCTCGCAACCCGTCCCCCAGAATATTAAACGCCAGTGTCGTCAAAGAAATGGCAAGTGCAGGAATGAGGAAATTCCACCAGTACAACTTAATCAGACGGAATCCTTCATATACCAGCACACCCCAACTGGCAATCGGGGGTTCCAATCCAATCCCGATAAAAGTAAGTATCGCTTCGAGAAAAATATTATTGGGAATCGATACTGTTAAATGGACAATAATGATCCCGAGTGTATTGGGAATGAGATGTTTAAACATGATTTTTCCAGGTTTTGCACCAAGTGTCCTTGCTGCCAGTACGTACTCCTGGGTCTTTAACTGCATGATCTGACCACGAACAAGACGGGCCATGTTCACCCATCCGGTGACGATCATGGCGATGATCATTGTCCAAATTCCTGTTCCCATTACCATAATTAATAGGATGATCAGAATCAAGTTAGGAATCCCTATTAAAACCTCGATAATTCTCATCATGACGTTATCAACTTTTCCACCGAAATAACCGGCAACAGCACCATATACAATTCCGATCACCAGATCAGCAAGGGCTGCCACCAGTGCGATAAATAAGGAGATACGGGCCCCTTCCCACACACGCACCCAGACATCACGACCAAAGTTGTCGGTTCCAAACCAGTGATTGATATTAGGGGCCTGATTTCGTTCCGTCGCGTTCATTTCCTGATAATTATAGGAACTGAGAAAGGGAGAAGCTATTGCCAGTAAAGCAATGATAATTAAGATCGTTAAGGAAACCATGGCTGCACGATTCTTTTTCAAACGTCGCCAGGCATCCTGCCAGAAAGATAAACTTTCTCCTACAACGCGTTCACTGTCCAGTGCTTTTCGTTCACTCGGTGGAAGTGGTTGAAACAGATCTGCTGATATATTTTTCATCTACGTTCACTCCTTTGTTCCTGCCACGCGGATCCGGGGATCAATCAACCCGTACGCTACATCGGTCAAGAAAAGAGAAAAGATGTAGAGCGCGCTGTAGAATAGGGTAATTCCCATTGTCAAGGTATAGTCATTGGTATAAATGGTAGTGACGAAATATTCACCCATGCCAGGCACGGCAAAAATTTGCTCTACCACCAGTGAACCCGTGATTAACGCCATCGTAAGTGTTGCCAGAATCGTAACAACGGGAATTAAAGCATTTCGAATTGCGTGACGCCATATGATTGTCCATGTGTCGAGTCCTTTAGCCCTTGCTGTCTTAAGAAAATCAGAACTTAATACTTCCAGCATCGATGTTCGCATCAAACGAGCCATGCTTGCCACGACAAGGGAAGCTAATGTAATGCTGGGCAGAATGGTATGGGCAAAAGTACCCCACCTGGCTACAGGAAACCAGCCAAATTTTACTCCCAACACATATTGAAGAATGGCTCCAAGCACAAAGGAAGGAACGGAA
>JAWLDF010000063.1:0-13056 GCA_041686735.1 Bacilli bacterium | reverse complement strand
TCGCACAAAAAATTCGTGATTTGGATGAAATGTATCTTGACAGGGCGCTTCAGAATCAGTAAGATTATTACCAATTGAATCGGATTGGATCTGATGAGAGGAAGAAGTAGTGAAGCAAGGCGTATTCAGAGAGGAAGAGCCGTGGCTGAAAGCTCTTCTATATGGCAGCTTGACGAAGGACATCCTCGAAGACCTGCAGCGAACCGAAACGAAGGTTGATCAGAGTTTCGTTTCGCAGTAGCTGTACGGCGCGGACTCGGCGTTATGAGAGAGGGGGAAAATAAGTGCGGCAACCGCCCGCGAATTTTCTCAACAGGGTGGTACCACGGGTGATCAATCTCTCGTCCCTGACTGCGTGTCAGAGGCGGGAGATTTTTTAGTGAGGGGTGAATATTCTTTTTTTCTTTCGCTTATCCCTCGCTGGCGCTCGGACGTCTCAGCAAAAATGAATCATCACTCCCTCTGGATAAAATAAGACGAAAAATTCGACTTATTTTTTGATTTGGAGGATGAATGGAGAAAATAGGGTGAAAAATTCACCTTATTCAGGGAATCACCTCCGTTTTCAGCCCCGTTACCCGAAATAAGACGATTTTTTCGTCTAAAATTTCACGATTCTGCTTCAAAAACAGAAATAAGACGATTTTTTCGCCTTAAATTTGCGGAGAGCTTAACTGGGCGGTCGGTTCACTGTTCGGGACCGTGCCGGTCCTACATACAGATAAATCGTTTAAGGAGGCGAGGTATAAATGGCAATTCAGATTCCAAGGGGAACGTCAGATATCCTTCCCGGTGAAGTAGAAAAGTGGCAGTACATTGAAGAAAAGGCGCGGGAGCTTGCGCGTACGTTCCATTATCGTGAAATTCGCACCCCCATCTTTGAACAGACGGAGCTGTTTCAACGGGGCGTGGGCGAGACCACGGATATCGTCGAAAAAGAGATGTACACCTTCACCGACCGCGGCGGACGCAGCCTCACTCTGCGCCCGGAGGGGACGGCATCGGTGGTTCGTTCTTACGTGGAAAACAAAATGTACGGCGATCCCCAGCAACCGGTGAAACTGTTTTATATCGGGCCGATGTTCCGCTATGAAAGACCGCAGGCGGGACGGACACGGCAGTTTCACCAGTTCGGGGTGGAAGTGATCGGCAGCGACGATCCCAGCGTGGACGCGGAAGTGATCTCCATTCCGATCCGCTACTTTGAAAAACTCGGCATCCACGGGTTATTCGTCGACCTGAACAGTGTCGGCTGTCCGGTGTGCCGGCCCAAACACCGCGAGCACCTGGTGCAGCACCTGTCGGGCGTGAAGGATCAGTTGTGCAAGGATTGCCAGTCCCGGCTGGAACGCAATCCGCTGCGCATCCTTGATTGTAAAAACGAAACCTGTCGTGCTTTGACGCAGGATGCGCCTTCGATCCTCGATCATCTCTGCGACGAATGCGACGGCCATTTTGAGCAGGTAAAAGGGCATCTGGAACGGATGGAAATTCCCTACCGCGTCAATCCGCGACTGGTGCGCGGCCTCGATTACTATACCCGTACCGCTTTTGAGATCATGGAAGAAAAAGTGGGAGCGGTCAGTACCATCTGCGGCGGCGGGCGCTACAACGGACTGGTGGGAGAGATCGGGAACCAGGACGTACCGGGAATCGGGTTTGCCCTCGGAATGGAGCGGACCATGCTGGCCCTGAAAACCCACGGGGTCAAGGTTCCGGTACAAGAAGGTCTGGATTGTTACGTGGTTGCCCTGGGGGACGAGGCCGCGCAGGAAGCGGTCGTGCTGCAGGACAGGCTGCGTCAGGCGGGGGTTGCCACCGATAAGGATTATCTTGACCGTAAAATGAAGGCACAGATGAAATCGGCTGACCGGCTGAAAGCACGGGTGGTGCTGATTCTTGGTGAAGATGAACTGGCGCGCGGCGTGGTCCGGGTCAAGCTTATGGCCGATGGAAATGAGGAAGAAGTCAAGCGCGATCAAGTGATTGAGCGCGTTCGGGAATTATGCGGAATATAGAGCAGGACGAAGAACAGGAGGGATAGGAAGTGGAAACAATTTTTCGCAATCATTATTGCGGTGACTTAACAAAAAAAGATGCAGGCAAAAAGGTGATCCTCAACGGATGGGTACAAAGGCGGCGCGACCTGGGCGGTGTGATTTTCGTCGATCTGAGGGACCGCAGCGGGATTGTGCAAATCGTGTTTAACCCGGAAGTGTCGAAGGAGGCTTACGAGATCGGGGACCGCGTGCGCAACGAATACGTACTGGCCGTGGAAGGGGAAGTGGTCGAACGTTCACCTGAAACCGTCAATCCGAAAATGGCAACGGGTGAGATTGAGGTCCACATCCATCAGATCAAAATTTTGAATAAGGCGAAGACGCCGCCGTTTGTGATTGAGGATGACATCAACGTAGATGAAGCGGTTCGCCTCAAGTACCGTTATCTCGACCTGCGCCGTCCGGAGATGCAACAATCACTCCGCACTCGTTATGAAGCGATCAAGGTTTTTCGTGATTATCTGGACCGTCAGGGATTTATGGAAATTGAAACCCCGATTCTCACCAAAAGCACGCCGGAGGGAGCGCGGGACTACCTGGTTCCCAGCCGTGTCCATCCGGGAGAGTTTTTTGCATTGCCGCAGTCTCCGCAATTGTTTAAGCAGTTGCTGATGGTGTCCGGATTCGACCGTTATTTTCAGATTGTGCGCTGTTTCCGAGACGAGGATCTGCGTGCCGACCGTCAGCCGGAATTTACCCAGGTGGATATCGAAACATCCTTTTTACCGATGGAAACATTGCTGGCGATGATGGAAGAGATGACGGCGGAAGTTTTTGAAAAAGTGGCCGGCGTCAGGATTGAAACGCCTTTTCAGCGTTTGACCTATCAGGAAGCGATGGACCGTTACGGTTCCGATAAGCCTGACCTTCGCTTCGGAATGGAGATCGTTGATGTGACTGACATTGCGGCGCAGTGTGATTTTAAAGTGTTCCGCAGTGTAGCCGATCAAGGCGGGCAGGTGCGCGGCCTTAATGTGAAGGGTGTCGCTGCCACATATTCGCGCAAAGAAGTGGACGACCTGGCCAAGTTTGCCGCACAGTACGGAGCCAAAGGGCTGGCATGGATTGGATTTAAGGACGGCGAAGTGAAGGGACCGATCGCCAAATTTTTCAGTGAAGAGGAAATGGCGTCGCTGCGTGAACGTTTTGCCGTAGAAGACGGGGATTTGGTGCTGTTTGTCGCCGATCAGCCGAAGGTGGTGGCCGATACGCTGGGTGCGCTGCGTTTAAAATTCGGGCACGATCTGGAGCTGATCGACCGCAATGCCTGGAAGTTCGCGTGGGTGGTCGACTTCCCGCTGCTGGAATATGATGAGAATGAAAAGCGTTACGTGGCGCTGCACCATCCGTTTACGATGCCGAAGGAGGAAGACATTCCGCTGTTCGAAAGTGATCCGGGTAAGATCCGCGCGCAGGCCTACGACATGGTGTTGAACGGCTATGAAATCGGTGGGGGCAGCATGCGGATTTATCAACGCGATGTACAGGAAAAAATGTTTTCAGCGCTCGGATTCACTCAGGAGGAAGCCTATGAAAAATTCGGTTTTCTGCTCGACGCTTTTGAATATGGCACACCACCCCACGGCGGAATTGCCTTTGGTCTCGACCGCATCGTGATGCTGCTTGCCGGACGAAACAATCTGCGTGAGTGTATCGCTTTTCCGAAGACAGCCAGTGCGAGCGACCTGATGACGGATGCGCCGGGTACGGTGGATGAAGCGCAGTTGAAGGAGCTCAACATCCGTCTTATCGAACAGGAAAAACCGGAATAGTCAAAGATTTGACAAGAAATACACCTTGAAACCGCTTACAGTTGTGTGGTACGATAATGGTGCAAAAGGTTCAGAGTCCTGAAGTGCCCGTGAGATGACCGATGTTCTGAACCAACACCATCTCACCGGGAGCCCGGTGTCTCTGCCCGGAATGAATGCCTTGGCCTGTCGAAAGGCGGGAGGACTCATGAAGGACGGAGCAGGGCACCCACCTGCCGTAGCGGTTCAAGAAACGCAGGTGTCACGGCATTATGGGACTCTATTTTTTATGGGAACAGGGCGTGCGAACGGAAGCCGGTGTGACGACAGAGAGACAGCCTGTCGCAACGACCGGGTGCCGTGCCGGCACGCTTTTTATATGATTGACTGGACAAATGAGGTGATCGAACTTGTTACACCCTTTTTCGCGGACGGAATTAATCATCGGACCGGAGGGTCTGGAAAAGTTAAAAAACACAAGTGTGGCAATCCTCGGTGTGGGCGGGGTCGGTTCGTTTGCTGTCGAGGCCCTTGCTCGATGCGGGATCGGAAAACTGGTGCTGGTGGACAAGGACGATGTGGATATTACCAATATTAACCGCCAGATTCATGCCAATCTTCATACGGTGGGCCGCTCGAAGGTGGAGTTGATGAGGGAGCGGATTGCCGCCATCAACCCGGAGTGCGAAGTGGTGGCGCTGCAAATGTTTTACAATGAGGAGACGCGCGATCGCTTTTTTGCCCATCGGCTGGATTATGTGATTGATGCGATGGATACGATTTCGGCAAAAATTGATCTGGTGGTGGAATGCAAACGGCGCGGAATCCCGATTGTGTCCAGCATGGGTGCGGCCAATAAGCTGGATCCGACCCGTTTTCAAGTGGCGGATATTTCGGAGACCTCATATGATCCCATCGCCAAAGTGATGCGGCGCGAGTTGCGCAAACACGGTATCCATCAGGGGGTGACGGTGGTTTATTCGAAGGAGGAACCGGTGAAGAAGCGGGCCGATGTGCTGGACAAAATCGTGACGGATCCCAATTCGCCCATCCGAAAGGCCAAGGAACCGCCTGCGAGCAATGCTTTTGTTCCTCCCGTTTCCGGGCTGTATATGGCGGGGATTGTGTTTAATGATCTGATGGGAACGCCGATTGTGAAGCATAAAAAAGATCGCTAGTTGATGACTTGTCGCAGGTGTAATTTGCAAAATTTTGCAGAATAATGAGGCAGGGAATCGATGTATCTTGTAGAATAATATAGAAAAATATATGTATTTCCGGGATTGTGCTTGGAGGCACGGACCGGCCCTGCTGATTTACTTTAACACGGTAATAGATTGCTCAGAAAGCACATTGTTGATAAAATGAACGGTTCATTCTCCGTGAAACTTAAGGGATGGAATAGGTGAAGTGGAGGAGGGTAAAAGCAGGATGCGTTTAAAAATACTGTTTCGATCGTCAGATCCGTTACATCTACCCCTCAATTATCAGGAGATTTTACAGGGATTTATTTACTCTACTCTATCCGACAAAAATTTTGCTTCTTTTCTGCATGATAAGGGTTTTTTGTATGGGGAACGGAAGTTTAAGTTATTTACGTTCAGCCGGCTCACGGGTGATTATATTCTCGACAGGAAGAAAAAGCAGATTGTTTTTACTGATCAGGTTACGCTTCAGGTCAGTTCTGTGGTTCCCGAGTTCATCCAAGACCTTGGACAGTCGCTGCTTACCCTTCCGGTTCATCGATTGCTTCATCAGAAAATTACCATCCAAGAAATATCTTATTCAAGGCCCCGTATCAGTGAAAATCAATGCCTCGTGCGCATGTTATCTCCCATGACAATATACAGCACGTACCAGAAGGATGACGGCCAAAAAATCACACAGTATTTCGAACCGGTGGACATGGTTTTTTCGTATTTGATCGAACAAAATCTTCGCAAAAAATATTATTCATTTTATCGTGTTGAGTTGGATGAGCCTTTTGAAATTAAGCCGGTGAAAGTAACACGTAAAGACAAGGTGGTTACCCGCTTTAAGGATTTCATCATCAATGCCTGGGGAGGTACATATGAAATGACAGGATCCCCCAGGCTCCTCGATTTTGCCTATCAGGTCGGACTCGGCGGCCGCAATTCACAGGGATTCGGCATGACCGAGCTGGTGAGTGGCGGGGAGGATGAAAAGGGAGTATAGAAAGTCAGAGTCAGAAAGTGAATGGACAGATGATGGGAGGGTATGTGAGATGCGTCAATATCGTTTAAAGCCAGGTAAAAGCATGTCGGTTCTCGGCATGATTGTTGGTGTGATTTTCATTTTTATCGGGGTTACTCAGGTGATCCAGTTTGGTTTTTTTGGCGTGGTATGGACACTGATTGCTTTTGCGATCACGATTTATCATGCTGTGAATGTTTTTACGAACAAAGGAATATCGGCATATCAAGTTGATGTACAGGACCACGATATTGCCAACCAGTCCGGTGATGATGAGGATTATGCAGCAAAACTCCGTCAACTGCATCAGCTGCGGGAAGATAATATTATTACGGAAGAGGAGTACCGGAAGAAGAAAGAGGAAATTTTAAATACGAAGTGGTGATCAGGGTGAAGTGCCCGGTTTTTAGGGAAGGAACGGTTAGTGAGAGAAGTAAGATTTCTATTTTTGTCGTCGATCCAGAGTAGTGTAGTAATCCCGGGGGATCGACGACAATTTTTTGTGGCGGGGATGGATGTGGGAAATATTGTGTTGTGTGATGTTTGGGGAATTTCTCTAGTCGGTTGTGGAGGTTTTGATATTAAAAAAGGAGTTTGTGTTTGGTGTGGAGAATCGTTACTTTAATAGTGATTTTTTGGGGTTTGTATCTTAACTATGAGGAATTGAAACAACCGAATTACACCGTTCCGCGTATCGCAACGGACAGTTTGTATCTTAACTATGAGGAATTGAAACTTTACCGCCACCATATCGTAGGGCTATATCTAATGAGTCCCAAAGAAAGATACCTCATCAGCCTTGTAAAAAACGCAGCAAATCTTCTCTTGTCGCCCTGATTATCTTATGATCCAAAGCGACCGGAACAGAGGTTTTAAAACAATATGATATTCGAAAAAATTAAGCAAATCCAATAGGGTTAAAGGGCTAACTTATTCTATATAGATTAAGTTAGCTTTTTTAATTTGGTTATAAAAAATGCGAGTTTTGAAAAGGAACTAAATTATTAAGTAAAATTTTACAGTGGAAATTTTATTGTTTTTCAAATATAGCTACATGTGATTAGCTAAAACGGCTATTTGTGGTTTTGTAAGTAAAATTTTATTTAATAAATTTTATTGTTATATTTGGATAGGGTTTATTATTTTGGAAATGTAATACTAATTTTAGATAGAAAATGAGTAGGGAGGAGAAATAATTAAGTAGGGAGGTTGATAAATTAGAAAAATTATTCTTGATAGTCATATTAGCAATAATGATTCCACTATCTTATTAACAATTAATTGAAGTTTTTAAAGGATTAAAGTAAAATAATAGAAGGAGTGTAATTTCATGATAAAGAAAATGTTTACATTTGTATTGGTTTTTTCAATGATGCTTTATTTTGCTCAATTTCTTGGTAATGCTAAAAGTAATCAGAGCCAGAAACACCAAGGCTATCAGTTTGAATTTCTAGAAAATGTACCTCAACCGAAAATCATCGATCCTGAAAAAATTAAAGAACGGCATGAGTGGATACAACAACAAATAGCCCACATTTGGGAAAAAACACACAATCCTAAGGCGGTCGATGCATTTTTTAATGAAAAGAATGGGTTTATTAATGTTCCAGTAAAACAACCCATGAATTCGAGTCAGGATATTTCAATTCAGAGTGACGGTTCGACTCAGGTAACAATGTATACTCCAACCATTTCTTATGATAGTTACACTGGAGAATATATTTTTCAAGGTAAAATGAAATGGAAAACAGGCACTGACAGTTGCAGTACTCCATATTGGTATAACGATATTACAAGTGAAGGAAATGTCGGTGGTTATGACGAAATGGGTATTTGGCTAAATACAAGCTCAAATATGATGTTAACAGATCACTTTTTACAAACCTTTTATCGTTATCCCACTAGACCAGGTCATGGCTCAACAACAGTTACACAGCCAAAGGATTGGTTTAGTGGTGGTGTTGTCTTTCAGAATCAAGACAAATCACAGTACGATTTTGTAGATTACACATGTACCTCGAAAAACTGGGATTACTCTTGGGATAGCACAGTAATCACTATGTATATTAAACTCACAGGTAGTAAGAGTGGTACTTTCGAACTACATTCTCAAGTCGGGCATTCGTGGAGTAGTACGACCATTAATAGTTTGGGTATTAGCACCAGTGGCGTAAGTGTTGGTTGGTCATCCTCTAGTAACAAATGGGAAATTGAATCTCCAGCAAAATACTGGACCCCGTAAAAATAAAGGTGAGGGTGTAACCCACCCTCACTATTTTGTTCATAAAAAATATCAATTTAAATACAACAAAAGGGAGATTAAAATGGTAAGAAGGCTTAAAATTGTAATAATTTCATTTTTAGCCATTATTATTTTTTTTGTATGGTTATTTTTAACCTATAACTTAGAAGAACGAATTATTAACAGCAAAGGTTTTATCATTAATCAAAGTCAAGAAATAGAGTTATCTTTCGAATTCAACCCTATTTGGATACCACGTAACCCCGGAGAAATTAATGAACTGAATATACTAATCTATGAAGAACACTCCACTCAAATATATTTGAATGAGATCATTAATCAAGAGGATGATAAACATGCCGTTGTGAAATTGAAAGTGGTTCCCACATTTGATAAAAAAGGAGGGAGTTTTGTGTATCCTTATATTGTCGGAGACTCAGGTTCAGTTAAAGAAATTCATTTTCAACCACTATTTTATGATAACTCTGGAAAAAGATTGGATTGGAACATTGGAAAATTTAGTGGTCCGGGAAAACAATTCGGATTCATTATCAGCCATGAAGATTATCAAAATATTGATCATCCTATTCAAGTGAAATATGGTAAATTAAATCTAATAACATATGAACCAACAAACAATTAACATTTTATTTTTATAAAATTTGGTTAATATTTGCTCGATAAACTCATTAGACTTTCCCGAATTAAATAATTTTTAAGAAATAAATGACAGTATTAAAATTAACACCATTGAACCCAAATTACATACTTGATAAAATCATAGTATATATAACAACCCTGTCGGCACTTTAGAATGT
This sequence comes from Bacilli bacterium, assembly GCA_041686735.1. Taxonomy (GTDB): domain Bacteria; phylum Bacillota; class Bacilli; order JACDOE01; family JACDOE01; genus JAWLDF01. Next base: position 3,971 of record JAWLDF010000063.1, on the reverse strand, counting down.
CGAGAAACACAAGGCTAAAATAAACAAAACATGTAACAGTCATGTGTATATCATTTTAAAGGGTATGCGTATGCGTCATAAATTCAACACGGAGAAATACATTAGATTTCGATGAAATGTTGCAATTAAAGAAACACAACTGGCTTAGTCAATAGCCAATTAAAAACGAACGTATTTACCCATTGGGTAGGTGCGTTTTTTTATTTTTAAAAACGAAAGAGGAATGTTAAATGGCAATTGATATCCAGTTTCTGTTTCCAAGTCCTTTTAACTTTTCAGCAATTCGCTAATTTTTGAATCGGTGGAAACCATCTAGAAATGGATGACAAATAAATATAAAAATTTGTAATAAATTAGCAGGAAATTCAACTATAATGCAAAATAATATATTTATAGTATGTGTCATCAAACTCGTGTCAATCAAGGAAACAAGTATCAAATTATTTTAAGAGGTTGGGTGGATATATTGCCATCCTTCATATTTTACATGCGACCGATATACATATGGAAAACATGATTGTCGATGGTGAACATCCGTATTTCATCGATTTGGAATCTTTATTTCAAAATTTTAATCCTACGGATACCTCTGAAATGACAGCTTTGCAAAAAGCTTCGAATGAACTGTCACAATCCGTTTTGAGGGTGGGTATATTGCCTGCTTCCCTTTTTAAGAGAGGCAGTTTTAAAAACATAGATCTAAGCGGTTTAGGAGGACATGCAGGTCAGGAACTTCCCAGGCCGGTTTATGGGTTTGAACATGAGAAGACAGATCGCATGCGAATGGTGAAAAAAAGGGGCTTTAGTAAAGGAGCTGACAATCAGTTAATATTCGAGGGGAAGGCGGTAGAACCCCAACATTATGTAGAAGAGATTGTTTTTGGTTTTGAACAGGTTTATCATATTTTGTTACACAATAAAGAAGAATTACTTGCTGAAAATGGACCGATTTTTGTATTTAAGAAGGACAGGGTTCGTTCTATTTTACGAAACACCCAATCTTATGCAACGATGTTGGAAGCTGGTTTACACCCGGACTATTTAAAGGATGGCTTAGATCGGGTTCAATTATTTGATTACATGTGGCGAGCTGTAAAATATAGTAAAAGGATGGCTGAGCTTGTACCTTCCGAAACTCGCGACTTGTTAAATGGAGACATCCCTTTTTTTCAATCCCGTATCGATTCACGTTCTATATGGGACAGTGAAGGTAAAGAGGTTTCGAATTTTTACCACAATACTGCCTTAGAGTGCACGATACAACGAATTCGCTCTATGAGTCAAAAGGATTGTGCGATACAGGTGAGATATATACGTATTTCCATGGCCAGGATGCTAAAGAGATGGGATTATAAGGAAAATCGCTGCGATTTTTCAAGAGTTGACCCTGTTACTCCATATTCTTCTCAACAATTTATTGAATACGCAATTGATATGGGAGAACGAATCTTAAAGAGTGCCTATTGGGGTGATCAAGGAAGAGACGTAAACTGGATAGGAATTGGAGCCAGCTTGAATAATCGTTGGATGTTAACTCCGTTAGATGCAACCCTGTATGATGGCGTTTTGGGTGTAGGATTATTTTATGCCTATCTGGCAGAAGTATCAGGACGAACCAAATATAAAGATGTAGCATATGCTACACTTCGTTCCGCACAAGATTATATACAGAGAATGGGAAAGATTGATTCCCTGTCAGCATTTCATGGAAATGCATCTGTGGCATACGTACTGAGTCATTTTGCGATGTTATGGGATGATGATTCATGTATGCAGGAAGCATTAGGATTTTTAGAAGAATGTAAAAGATTAATTAATCGCGATCAAATGTATGATCTAATTGCCGGTGCCGCAGGGACATTGCTAGTTGCGTTAAGACTATACAAAATGACCCAAAATATTCATGCACTAAAAATAGCGATAGAATGTGGTGAACATCTATTAAAAAATGCAGTTAATCTTGAAACAGGTTGTGGATGGATCTCAGGCTTGGAGAAAGAAACTCCCCTTGTAGGTTTGTCACATGGAACTGCTGGTATTGCTTGGGCTTTAGCGGAATTGTATGGTGTAACGAATGATGTTCGTTTTCTTAAATGCAGTCAAAAGGCAATCGAATATGAAAGAACCATGTATATGCCAGATGAAAAGAATTGGGCGGATTTGCGTTATCGGGAGGAACGAAAACGTCTGGGTATTTCTCATCCTGTGCAGTGGTGTCACGGAGCGTCTGGAATTGCTTTAGGTCGTTTAATGATGCTTCCTTATTATGAAGACGCAATGATTCAACAAGAAATTGAGAATGCCATTCAGACAACTGTTCATGAAGGTTTTGGTGGAAGTCATTGTCAGTGTCATGGAGATTTCGGAAACTTAGAGGTTCTTTTGGTTGCTGCAGATAAATTGCAAAATCATTCCCTTAGGCATAAAGCTGAGCAACTCGCAACCATAATCGTGCAAGAAGCACTTGAAAAAGGATGGTGTTGCGGAATCCCCCAGGAGGAGGATACACCTGGTATGATGGTTGGTTTGTCGGGAATCGGGTATGGGTTATTACGAATTGCAAAACCAAATATTGTCCCCCCAGTGGTTGTACTTGATTATCCAAAGAGGGTTAGACCATGAAAATGAATAAAATATTCCGATCTTCTAAAAAAATGAAAATACCTTTCATTGAGCAGATGGAACAGTCTGAATGTGGATTATGTTGTCTGGCCATGGTTTTGTCATATTACAGATGTGAAGTTACTTTATCGGAACTGCGTGATTTCAGCGGAATCAGCAGGGACGGTACAAATTTGCAATCTATTAAAAAAATGGCAGAACACTTCGGTTTGGAAGCTATTGGACAACGAGTGAAACCTGAATATTTGAACGCAATTGATTTACCGGCCATTTTACACTGGGAAGACAATCATTTTGTTGTTTTGGAAAAAGTCCTACATAACAAGGTTCATATACTTGATCCAGCATTGGGACGTCGAATCATCCAACGAAACGAGATAAAGGAAAGCTTCACAGGAATATGTCTTTCGCTTAAACCAACGAAGAAATTAAAAAAAAGAAAAGCACCTGGAATATTGCCAAAATATCTTAACTTTCTTTGGAGTCAACCCGGACTGGTTGGAATGATTCTTCTTTGGTCACTCATCATACAACTCCTGGCTATTGCAACACCTATTTTTGTCCAATTTATTGTAGATCAGGTCATAGGATTGAATCAATGGGAGTATATGAAATTGGCAGCTTTCGCCATATTCCTGCTGGTCTTAGTACAGTTGATCTTTTCCTTGTTGCGGGCAAGAATGATTGTAATTTTACAAACACGTTTAGATTGGCAGTTAATGAGTCGTTTCTTCAGTAGGCTCCTTCATCTTCCTTATCATTTTTTCCAGTTACGTACGAGCGGCGATTTGATTTTACGTGCTAACAGTAATATGCTCGTTCGGGAAATTTTATCGACTCGTACAGTTACCATGTTACTTGATGGTGGCCTTGTTCTAATTTTTCTATTATATATGCTCATACAATCTGTTCACTTGACTGTTTATGTTTTAATTTTCGGTGTATTACAAGTATTAGTGCACATTTTTAGTCATCGATGGACGCAGATGCTCTCTCAGGAGGAAATCCTGCGACAAACTCGTGCATCCAGTTATTTGGCAGAGATTTTAAGAGGAATTCATGTGATTAAATCTGAAGGAGCTGAGGAGCTTGCTTACAATCATTGGGTGGGTCTGTTTAAAGATCAATTGGATGCTGCACGAAAAAGAGGTTACCTGGGAGCTTATGTAGAAAGCTTTTTGCATACCCTTCGTTATGCTGCACCTCTGGTGATTTTGTGGTTTGCTTCGCGGGAAGTAATTAATCAACAAAGGTACCGTCAAGAAGTTTGTGTATTTGTAAAGATAGAGTATCCATCGGATATCAACTTAATTTATTCAAGGGGAGATTTATCTCCTCTTAATTTTTTT
>JAWLDF010000062.1:0-14577 GCA_041686735.1 Bacilli bacterium | reverse complement strand
CTATGGAAGATATGAAACAAGCCCCCGGAAGATACCGAATAATCAAGATGTTGCGAAATTATTCTTTCAATTTTGAAAAAATGTATTTCAATATTGTAAGGAAATTGTTGTTTGATTATTCGCGAAAACGATGAAATTCTATCTTAATTCTTGTAAAACTAGCTGATCTTATGTGTTTTTCGAAAATTGGCACAACAATTGCAATAAATCTAATCATGCGTGAGCGATGGGGGGAGTATTTCAGGACAGGTTGTTTTAAACCATGGTAATCATATGTTTTATGCACATCGTGTCACAGCAAAAATATAAAAGGAGTTGATTGAACATTGGCTGAAGTTATTTTGCCAAAAAATGCAGAGATGGATGGGAAGGAGGAAAAGAAAGAGGATTATGCCCTTGAGAAAGTTCCTCCTCATTATCGGATGGGATGGTGGAGCATCACCAACGTAACCCTGGGCGTGGCCACGGCGATGGTTTTTATGCAAATGGGAAGTTTGATGGCCCTGTCTTACGGCGCCGTTAATGCACTTCTCGCTGAAATCTATGCAACGGTCGTTGCCGGTATCCTCGGAATGACAATCGCTTACTTTGCGGCCAGGTCGGGATTAAATACGAACCTGATGGCGCGTGGCGGCGGATTCGGTTTTATCGGTGCATCAATCACTTCCTTCATCTATGCCATGAACTTCATTATGTATTGTGCGATCGAGGGAGCGATTATGGCCAGTGCCGTACATGAATATCTGCAGGTTGTACCGATGTGGGCGCTTATGGTTTTCTTCGGACTTGTGGTTATCCCGTTTAACTGGTTTGGAATCAAGCAACTGGACAAGCTACAAAAATGGTCGCTTCCGATCTTTGTAATTCTGCTGGGTGCGGGAATCATCGTGGCTGCCAATATGGAACCGGTATACAATGCGAGTATCTGGACGTATTTACCCGAGGGCATGTCTGTCGGCGGAACCGGACTTTTAACTTCAATCGGAATTATCAATGGTCTAGTAGGAATTATGGCTTTACTGGTATCGGACTACGCCCGTTTTATTAAAAAAGAAGAATTTAAACTGGCTGTGTTCGCCGTAGGCTTTATTCCGCAGCTGGTCTGTTTCTTTCTGATGGGTTTGATCGGCATCTGGTTTGGTGTACGTATGGGTGAAGCGAATCCGGGAGTATATTTTGTTCATGTTATCGGAATCGGCGGGGCTTTATTTACGATCCTTACCCAGCTTCGCATCAATATTACCAATCTGTACAGCGGGTCGCTGTCTCTTGCCAATTTCTTTGAACATGTTTTTAAATTTACGCCGGGTAGAACATTCTGGGTTGTGTTTACAGCGGTGGCCGCCATTATTGCCATGCTGGCGGGAGCATTGGATCATCTCGGTCCGATGTTAACTTTCCAAGGAGTATTTCTCTTTGCCTGGGCGGCGATTCTGGTGGCAGATGCTCTGGTAGTAAAGAAAATGTTAAAAATCGGTCCGAATTATTTTGAACACCGCAAAGAACATCTTTATCCATGGAATCCGGTAGGGGTTGTTTCATTAATTGTCGCCAGCGTGATCGGTACCCTGGCCGCATTCGGATCCATGGGTGTTTTCCTGCAAAATATTGCCGCATTTTTTGCCGGATTGCTGGCCTTCGTACTGACCATCGTCCTGGCGATCGCAACGAAAGGAAAATACTACGCACGTTCAACAGCAAAGGATATTACTCAGGATGAAATTATTGCCTGATCTGAAAACCATCTAAATAATGATGAACCCGGGAGTATCTCTGTCATATGTGACGGCGATACTCCCTTCTTTTTTCTTTCATTTTTGAAAAATATGACATGTTCAATGATTTTGATTCTTGTTATGATAGAACTATATTTTCAGTTTTGAATAGGAGGAAGCGTTTTGATTGTCTGGCGTGATATTTTGCAAACTCAACCACCGGTGGTGGATCATCACAGCCGCTTGATGGATCATTTTAAAAGGATGGAAGATACCGGTACAGATATCCTGCTGGTTGCCGAACGCGGGACAATCGTCGGATATGTTGATCAACAATCGCTGATGCAACAATTGATAGAGTCTGAAGAAAAGGATGTCCCTTTAAAATATCAGGTCGATGTATTAAAAGTTCCGGTAGATCATCCGGTGGAGTTTTATCATAATATTTCTGTTTATCTGGGGATAGACAGCGACGGTTCCATCGTTGGTTACAGCACAAGCAAAGAAGCCCGTCACCGCATCAATCTTCTCCATTTGCATCAAACCAACCAGATATTTAATAGTGCCGGAATCGGAATCATTACAACCAATGCCAGGTTTGAAATTTCATTCATGAATGAGACGGCAGAAAATATTCTCGGCCTGTCGCGCAGCTTTTTGTTGCAGCGAAACTATCGCACATTATGGTCAGGAGATGGGAATCTGGAAGAAGTCCTTAATGGCAAGCAGTTCGTCAATGTTGCCAGCACCATAAATTTTAAACAGATCATCGGAAATCTTTCTCCTTTATATGAAAATGGACGTATCAACGGGGTTGTTCACATTTTTTATTTGCGCGAGCATCTGGAGGAAGCGGTGAAAGAACTGGAGTTCGTCCGCAACCTTAACGAAGATTTGAAAGCAATCTACTCCTCCTCCAACGAACAAATAATTGCCGTAAACCCGCAGGGTGAAATCATCCGCATCGCGGGCACCTTTTTAAAGGACTTCTGGATGGTGGAACAGGCAGAACAATTGATCGGGAAAAATGTGCGGGAACTGGAAGATGAGGGGATTTTTCAGCCCAATGTGGTAACGGAATGTTTGACAAAGAAAAGCAAACACACCCAAGTGCAAAAATCGAAAAAAGGCAGAAAAGTCCTTTCCGTTGCTACTCCGGTTTATCATGGGGAACGTCTGGAAAAAGTGGTGGTCATATCCCGTGATATCACAGAGATCAATCAATTAAAAGCAGAACTGGAGATCGAGAAAAAGAAATCGGACAAGTACAAGCAGGAGTTGCAGCAGTTAATCAACCGCAGTCAGCGGGAGAAGAAATTAATCTACAATTCGAAAGTGATGGAACGTCTGGTGGATGAGATGAAACAAATTGCTCTCGTGGATTCAACAGTATTGTTGTACGGTGAGTCTGGTGTTGGAAAAGAAGTATTTGCCCAGTTAATCCACGATGCCAGTCAGCGTGCCGGGAAAGCTTTTGTCCGCGTAAACTGCGGGGCAATCCCGGAAAATCTGATTGAAAGTGAATTGTTCGGGTACGAAAAAGGAGCGTTTACAGGTGCAGGCCAGAACGGGAAACCCGGACTTTTTGAAATGGCCCATGGCGGCAGTATTTTTCTCGATGAGATTACGGAACTTCCCCTCAACATGCAGGTAAAATTGTTGAGGGTATTGCAGGAACGTGAAGTGATGCGTGTCGGCGGTGTCAAGAATATCAAGGTGGATGTCCGGGTCATTGCCGCCACCAATAAAGATATTCGGCAACTTATCCGCGAAAACAAGTTTCGTGAAGACCTGTATTACCGTCTCAACGTAATCCCGGTAACGATCCCGCCGCTTCGTGAACGGGAAGAGGATATCGCTTCCCTCTCCTTTCATTTTTTGAAACTGTTCAATGAGTCGTTTCACCGGGAGAAAAATCTGTCTAAGGAAGCACTCGACGTTCTCGAAAGTTATCACTGGCCGGGGAATGTGAGGGAACTGCAGAATGTAATCGAACGGCTGGTTGTGACGACACGGGAGGATGTCATCGCCGGAAGTGATGTATATGCCATTTTATATGGAGAAGCGCGGGAAATAAAAAGCGGACGGGAACAACCGCTTATTCAGGGAATTATGCCTTTGAAGGATGCCGTTGAACAGGTAGAACGCCAGTTGATTCATCTGGCACTCAAAAAATACGGAACAGCGACAAAAGCTGCTGAAGTACTCGGGGTCAGTCAGGCAACGATCAGCCGTCGCGTCAATAAGAAGGCTTCAAAATAAAGGGGGAACATGATGTTTACCTTACCGGAAACCAGATTTGAATTCAGCGGGGATGAATACATTTATGCTGAAATTTCCAGAGACATGAGTACCGAAAGTAATTTCAAGTCCCTGGCAATCACGAATGAATTGAGAAAACGAAGAATTCCGGGGATTATTGAAATCTGTCCATCCAATGCTTCCTACCTGGTGAAATTTGATCCAGAAGTGATTTCAGCCCATGATCTGCTGGATTATTTACAGGAAATTGATATTACCAAGAGTAATCCTTCCGAACTTAATTTACAGGTTCGCATCGTAGATATTCCGATCTGGTATGATGATCCGATCACTCGGGAGTATTCCGAGCGCTTTAAAAACCGTCATCTGTGCCCGGATATGAGTAACTTTGAGTTTGTCATGAAAGTAAACGGTTTTCGCGAAAAAGAAGAGTTGATTCATGCTCATTCGGATATGCCGCATTTGATCACCATGATGGGGTTTACTCCGGGAACAGCCTGGGAATTTCCGCTCGGATTATCGCGGGAGGAGATTATACAGACTCCGAAATATGTCAGTCCCCGTCCCGATACTCCGGTACAGGCTGTCGGCCTGGGAGGAGCATTTACCGTCATTTATTCCGTTTCCGGTCCCGGCAGTTATCAATTGATCGGCATGTCCGCCGTTCCCGTCTTTGACAACAAAGGAAGACTGGAAGATTTGAAAGAAAGCCTGTTTTTGGCACGTCCCGGGGATATCTGGAAACACCGCCCCATTGATGAGAGCGAGTACAGGAGGATTAACGAACAGGTAGAAGCTGGTACCTATCGTTACCGTATGAAAGAAGTTGAATTTTCCCCGGAAGAGTATTTTGCCAAGGGGAAATTGTACATCCATCAGTTAATGGAGGGCTTTTAACATGTTAATCATCCATGAACCCGGATTGAATACAATGATTCAGGATTTAGGAAGGCACGGTTTCTATCATCTTGGTGTGCCGCCTTCCGGTGCGGCGGATAAATTTTCATTTCAACTGGGTAATTTTCTGCTGGGGAATCCTCCTCATTTTGCCGCCCTGGAAATGACGTTACTGGGACCCCGTGTCGAGTTTCGAAAATCAACAGTAATTGCTGTCACGGGTGCACCGATGAAAGTGTACTTGAATGAAAGGGAAATTCCAATGTGGGAAAATGTGAAGGTGGAATCGGGAGACGTGTTGTCATTTAAATATGCTCCCGGTGGTGTTCGCACGTACCTGTGCGTGTCCGGAGGGATCACGATACCGGAAACGCTGGGCAGCATGTCCACTTACTCTTTAAATCAGTTCGGCGTGTATCTGGGACAACGGCTGAACGCCGGAACGGAACTGGTGATCGGGGAGCCGTTGCCGGGGGTGTTTCGTCAGGTGGGAAAGCGAGTTCCGGAAGAGTTTCACCCTTCCTTTTCTTCTACCCTCGATGTCCGTGTTGTTATGGGGATGTCAAGCTATCGCATGACCGATGAAGGGATCAAATCTTTTTTAAATTCGGAATGGAAAGTGTCGGCGGAATCGAACCGGATCGCTTATCGATATACGGGAGCACAGGTGGATTTTAAGGATTTCGAACCCCCGTTCGGCGCGGGAAATTCCTCGTCCAATGTGGTGGATATCGCCTATCCGATCGGTGTTGTAATGGCTCCCAATCCGGAAGAAATCATCATCCTGTTGAATGATGCCACGACGGGGGGCGGATTTGTCACCATCGGAACCGTGATCAGCCCGGACCTTGATATCGTTAGTCAGTCCATGCCCAATACGGTAACCCGTTTTATCGCTGTCACGGTCGATCAGGCAATAGAGGCAAGAATTGAGAAAAAGAAACAATTGTTACGTTTTGCGGAACTGGTGAAGTGATTATTCCCGCCTCCTGGATTAAATCAAGCATTCCCTCTGATCGTACATTGAAGAGCGTTGATGAAGCCCTGATGCATTCCCTCGTGATAAAACGTAAATGCGATCAGATCTCCGACTTTAGTTAACTCACGGCCTTCGCCAAAACGGATCGGTCTGGGAACTGAATCATTGAGTCGTTCTGAGAAATCCTTTTTGATTCTTTCCCTTTGATTTTGCAACTGATCCCTTAAGGTTTCAAGTGACGGGATGTTTTCTTGGGATGCCCAGTCGGCCGGACTTGTTTTATTGGCGAATATCGAGGGGTAATAATCCGGTATGTATAATTTTTCTCCGGAAAATTTATAAACGATGTTTTCCTGAACGGTCAGGATGTGTCCTAGGTTCCAGCGAATATTGTTTTTAAAACCGGACGGAATGATTTCCGCCTGTTCCTCCGTTGTTTCAGCAAGATGATAGAGCGTACGTGAACGAACCACATCCATCTGCATAAATAAAGCCTCTTTGTTCACAAGAATTCCCTCCCATTTTATTTCTTATCTTGCTAACGATATTTTATCATAGGGAAACCGATTGGGAATAAATTTGTGACTAAGTTATAATGATGTTAGAGAGAAGTAAAGTTGGTGATGGAATGGCAAAGAAAAAACTGGATGAGCAGCATTTAATGGCGGCGACAGAGGAACTGTTGCTGGAAAAAGGCTACGATGCATTTCACTTTAAATTGCTGTCCGATAAATTGAATGTGGGCCGCAGTACCCTCTATGAATATTACGCCAACAAGGAAGAACTCATTACGGTGTATATGCAAAATGTGATGGAACAAATTTTACACGAATGTGAGCAGGAGTTAGACAGGGATCGCGCCCCGCTAGAAAAATTGAAACAATTGTTGCAGATTTTTTTGCGGTATTCTCAAATCCACCAATTGATTCAGATGATTCCCATGCTAAAAACATCGAAATCGAAAACAGTGCATGCCCGACTGGAAAAGTTGAACCAGGACCATGAAAATATTATGCGGGTATTGTTTGAATTACTCCGTGAGGCTAAGGAACGAGGAGAGATTCGACAGGAGATTCCTGACTTCGTGATCGCCGGATTTCTTTTTCAGGCAATTCAAATTCCCAATCGCTCCGGTCAGGATCACCGGGGATGGAGTGAAACTATTTTTGATATGATGTACCGGGGAATGGGACGGACCGAATAATGTCTAGATACCAACACATTATTGCTTGACCGGCTACATAATAATATGAAATAATAATTTCCGACACTTGTGTCGGATTATTATATCGGGTTAATCGACAGTAGTGTCGAAAAAATAGATGGAGAGTCAATCCGGGGAGGAGACGGTAGATGTATAACTGGTTATTTTTTCTTCATATCACCGGTCTTGTTGTATGGATCGGTTCATTAACGGTCTTGTTTGTTCTGCTTGCAACCATGAGCAAAAAAACGAATTTAATCGGATCGGTGACAGAGTTCGCATTGATTGATTCCACCGTGAAGATTGTTCGCTGGCTGACCAATCCCGGTGCCTTGGTCGTTTTATTAACAGGCATTTTTATGATTATGGAAATGGGCCTGATGGGGCAGGACAAACCGTTCTGGCTCCGATTCATGGAAGAAACGGGAGGCCTGATCATAATATTATCTATTGTCTTACTGGCCATTCAAAATCGGCGGATTCGTAAATACTTGATAGAAATGAAACGTGATCACGCTCCTTTTGAAAAAGTAAGACGGATATTGAGTCAATATGTGGCGATGATGGCGGGCAGCGTGGTTCTGGCCCTGGTCGTCGTATATGTGGTGAGTATGAAATATGCATAAAAATCAGAAATGGGCACTCATACTGTTTTCTGTCGGCGTGTTTATGGCAGCACTGGATAACGGGATCATCAGCGCGGCATTAACGACTTTGATTTATTCGTTTGATGTATCTCCCACTTGGGGATCATGGTCGATTACCATTTATACTCTGGGACTCGGAATCAGTGTTCCGATTATCGGAAAGTTATCCGATCGATTCGGGAGAAAAAAATTATTTTTGGTTGAAGTATTTTTGTTTGGGCTTGGATCCCTTCTGGTTGCATTAAGTCAACTATTCCCCCTCTTTCTTGTGTCAAGGTTTATTCAGGCAATCGGGGGCGGAGGGATATTCATCATTGCCAGTTCCTATGTATTGAGCACTTTTCCAAGAGAAAAGCAGGGACGGGCTCTCGGCATGCTCGGCGGGATGAACGGGATTGCCGCCATTCTCGGCCCCAATATCGGCTCATTTATCCTGCAGATTACAGGAAGTTGGCACTGGTTGTTTTTGATTAATCTTCCGATCGCGGTCATTTTGATCATTCTGGGGAAAATGATGATCAACGAAGTGAAGGAAGAAACCGGGACGACGCTGGATTGGAGCGGCGCGTTTCTACTGATGTTTGCCGTGCTCAGTTTTATGTATGGCCTAACCAATCTGGAAGGAACCCGTGTCTGGGAGAGTATGATCCAGCCTGAATTTTACGGATTTGTCGCTGTCGGTCTTGTATTGCTCGTTATTTTATGGCGGGTGGAACAAAGGGTTGACCGGAAGGGAAGGGATCCGATCCTTCCGGTGAATCTGTTGAGACATCGGGCCTTTCGCTGGACCCTTTTTATCGGGTTTTTATCAGGTGCCATTTTATCGTCCGTAATCTTTATTCCTGCTTATGTGGAACAGTTTTTGGGTGTGCCTGCGGATAAATCGGGTTACTGGTTTACACCGCTTGCCCTAGCTTCCGGTATTGGAGCAGGGGGTGGCGGCGCTATGGTTGATAGAAAAGGTCCCGTATTTACCCTTCTCGTCGCCGCCGTCTTATGTGTGTTGGGATTTATGCTGTTTCCGCTCTGGGTAGAAACGACCTGGCAGATGGTGATTGCCAGTTCGCTGGTGGGAATCGGCTTCGGTATGATGATGGGGGCACCGGTCAATTATCTGGCGGGTGAATCGGCTGACGGCCAGGAAGGGACTGCTCTTGGTACATTATCGTTATTCCGCCAGCTGGCGATGACGGTTGCTCCTACTCTGTATGCCGGATTTATTGCCCGTGCATATATGAGACTGGGGGAACGAGTTAAGGAAGAGCTGGCAAATGTCGGGATCAGCGGGGATCAGATTCCTGTTGCCGAAATGGAAAGGTTGCAGGGAACATCCGATATCCCTTCATTGATTGCCGAAGTGAATGAGATTCCTGTTCCTCAGGTCCGTGATGCGATTTTAACGGCCATCCATGAATCAGCCCGTCAGGGATTTGACCATTTATATACGGCTTCGATGGTGATTTCTTTGATTACTTTATTATCGGTCGTATTCCTAGCGAAGGTGCGGAAAAACAGGGAGGAAACTGGTGAATTGAATGAGTAAGGGCAGATACCCCGGCACCTTTATCCCTTTTTCTTTATCATGCATATGGTTATAATAAGAGAGAAAAATGTGTGATGCAGTTTACTGCAGGGAAGGGGGATCAACCCGTGCAGATCGAATTGAAGGATGCTGCCCGCCGGCGGCTTGCGGAGTATGATATTCCCGAAGGGTTCGGGTTCAGAATCGATGTTGAACTGACCGGCGGCTGAGGATCGATGTATAATATTGTGCTGGCTCTGGATGAGTTCAGAAAAAATGATACAGTCGTCGATGCTGACGGCATACCGATTTTTATCGATCGGTTCACAGAAAGATATATGGATGATGAATTGACCATCGATTATCATCCGATACAGGGATTTACACTGACAAGCCCCTATGAAACCTTGTCCTGTGGACTTATGATTTATCAGGGTACAGGGAAAGGGGAGCGTGGATCGAAATCTTCTTCATGCTAATCGGTGGAAAAGAGTAAAAGTATTACAGCATGTGAATTGGCAAACAAAAAATTTACATGCTGTATTCTTTTATGGGAGGTCTTTATGGAACTTATGAATCTTTTGGTCATTATTGTTGTATTTACAATCCTACTGCTATGGCCGCTTTTAGCGGATTTTATCCATCAATTACTGGGTGTGAAAGAGAAAAAAATTTCAGAGACACCCGCCAAAAATATTGACCGATGGCGCAAAGGGATTGTCTTTGTCACCGTATTCATTACTTTTCCTGTAGCAATAGATGTAATTGATTTCAAGTGGTACATGATATTCATTTTAATATTGTCAATGGGTTCTGAATCGATTGTGGAGTGGAAGTACTTGAAACCTTCAAAACAATACATCACAACTCTCATTTTTATGGTGATAGGTATCCTCTTGATTTATAGTGTGGATTATGTCTTTAACGCTTGACCTGACAGGCCGTTCATCATACAAAAGGAGCCGGTTTCTCCGAGCCCCTTTGGTGTGCCTTAAAATTCTCTCTTCGAATAAAAAATCACCGACAGCAGGTAGGAGAGATACATCACGAAAATGGTTATAACTAGAGGCAGTACAATCTGTATACTATTCGGGAAAGTGATAAAACGAAGATATGCCTCGTTGAGTGCTGCTACGGCTTCAGGATGGCTTTGCAGGTAATTCCCGGTCATGGTGCCGGACATGAAAATGGCTAAAAAGACGGTGAAATTAATGATTCTGGATTTGATGTAACCCCACTTAAAATAGACAGGTAGATACAAACTGTTGAGTAGAATCATACTGATCACGGCAATCATCATGGAAAGCCATGATACAGGTTCAACGTTAAAAGGAATGAATGTAAGCCGGTCTAAAATCAGACTGATGAGAAAAAATAGTATAACATTGACTGTTCCATAGATCAGAAATGTCAAATAATTTGCCGCAACAAGTCTCCTTCGATTGATCGGCAAACTATTGAATAATACGTCAGTGCGGTTTCGATCATCGTAGGCAGCGGAGGTTACAGTAAATATAAAAGTAAGGGCGGCAACCAGCATCACAAATCCTACCGGATTTTCACCAAGAATAAAAAGATAGATGGCAAGGAAAGGGATCAATTTCCACAGATATTTTTTTTGCATGATAAACTCTTTGCGGACCAGTTCCATCATGACTCATTCCCCCTTGTATAAAAGACCATGATATCTTCAAGTGTCGGTTTTTCAATCACCACGGAATCTCCGAATGTTTTGACTGCATTGGTTCTGTTTATGACCAGCCCCTCAAATCCGAATCGGTTCTGTTTGATTCCTACAAACATTTTTTTGACATCATCATCTATCAATTCATTCTTTCCCTTGACCAGACCGTAATGATCGAGAATATCATCCTTTGACTGGCTGAATAGGATTTTTCCATCATGAATGAACGTGATATAATCGGCGATTTTTTCAAGATCCGTTGTAATGTGAGTGGAAAAAAAGATGCTTCGGTTTTCATCCTGGATAAATTCACTAAATATTTCCAGTAGTTCATAACGAATGACAGGATCAAGTCCGGAAGTGGGTTCATCCATGATTAACAGTTGGGCATGATGGGAAAGGGCGATGGCGAGTGAAAATTTCATCCTCATCCCCTTCGATAAATCTTTGATCTTCTTATCGTGCGGGAGATTGAACCGCTCAACGTACTTATAAAAGACGGGATCATCCCAATTCATATAGTGAGGAGCAATCACCCGTTTCATATCGGTTACCGTCAGTTCGTCATAAAAATGATTTCCTTCGTAAACAAAACCGATTCGGTTTTTGACTTCCTGTTCATGGGTAATATGATCCTTCCCGAACAACTTGATTTGTCCCCCGTCTTTTCTCAGCAGGTTCATAATTAATTTGATCGTTGTACTTTTCCCTGATCCGTTAGGGCCGATGAATCCCATAATAAACCCTTTTTCCAGAGTAAAATTAATGTCCCGGAGAAAAAAATCTTTAAAGTTTTTATGAAGGTGTTTGACTTCCAGAATCGGTTCCATCAGTTGTCCTCCTCATAAAGTAAATTCAACATTTCCGTCAGTTCCTCGAGGGACAAATGAATACTTTTTCCAGCCTGAATGGCTTCGCAGAGTTTATCTTCCACAAACTTCATCCGCTTTTCTCGTAACAATTCCGTGTTTTGTGCGGCCACGAAGGAACCTTTTCCCGGCATGGTCACGATAAATCCCTCTTTTTCCAGTTCATCGTAGGCGCGTTTGGTGGTGATCACACTGATGTGCAGTTCTTTTGCGAGATTACGAATGGAAGGAAGGGGTTGGGATGCCTCCAGTTCACCATTCATAATTAAGTTTTTCATCTGATTGACGATCTGTTCGTATATTGGTACCTGAGATGTATTGGATATGATGATATGCATGCGGGGGAGTCCCTCCCAACGTGTATAACATTTATACTGTATATATACAGTAATAACAGTTTAACAACAAGATGTCAAGAACTTTTTAGATTCCTTTCATCAACCCAAACGACTTTGATAAAATAAAATAACCTTCAGATTAAATGATGTGAAGGTCATCACATTGTGGCAGATTGGGAAAAAAGGGGACTGGTTGATGCGGTGGTGACACAAAACGTGGACGGGTATCATCAACTGGCGGGATCCCGGAAGGTATATGAACTGCATGGCTCATTGACGGATATCTATTGTGATATCTGCGGTAAAAAATATACGGAAGAGGTTTACCTGGAACAGAACTGTTGCTCGGAGTGCAATGGGAAGTTACGGCCGGGGATCGTGTTGTTTGGAGAAATGTTACCTGTTCAGGCATTTCAGTCTGCCACGGAGGCTGCCGCTATCTGCCGAACCATGCTGGTGATCGGGACATCCTTACAGGTGCCCCCGGCCAATATGCTGCCTGTTGAAGCACAAAACCACGGGGAGCGGGTCATACGGGCATAATGGCTGGGCTATTGTTCTTCAAGTTCATGGACCGGTACGGTTTGCTGTTCCTGCGGAAAATTCTCGTCATGGACGATGGCCGTTCCGTTTTTTAAGTTGACTTCATCGATCCAGACGGCGGAGCCTTTCCATTCCACATGGATTATATCTTCACTGTTGATGATTTCTTGAGCGCGACTAACATTCAAGTGATTTCCCTCCTTAAATTGATTTTTATGGGAGTGATCCGCTCATAGTATGATCGATTTACGGAAAACCTATACACATTCGCAGATAGTCATGCATCGGGTGCTGTGTTGTTGCGAATCCAGTCAAACATGCGCTGCATTGCAACTTTTCTTATATCAGACGGAAAATGATGACCGAGGCCGGGATAGATCATGGGTTTATGCGGGACTTGTGATTGCTTTAGGGCATTGATCAACCGATAGGCATGTTCCACACTCACCTGACGGTCCGCAGTTCCGTGAATGATACATACCGGACACTTCAGGTCGTCTACCCGGTAAATCGGAGAACGATCTTGATAGGCCTGCGGCATTTTCCACGGTGGACCTCCGATGACGCGCTTGAGCATGCGGCGCAGGTCAATGCGCTCTGTATAAGTGAGGGAAAGGTCGGAGATTCCGCCCCATACGGTGACGCTTTTTACAAGAACGGGACAGGCCATGGCGGCAAACAGAGCCATCAATGATCCGCGTGAGAAGCCAAAGAGATGGATCCTGCCTAGATCAACCGCAGGATGAGCGGCAAGCCAGGGGATGGCATCGATTACATCATAGCGGTCTTCGCCGGCAAAATCTTCCCATCCTTCACCGCCTCGATTTCCTCTGTAAAACGGTGCAAAGATGGTAAAACCCTGTTCAACGAATTCGCGTACCCATTCCAGTTTGGTCATACCGATTTGCCGGATACCGCCACGGCAATAAATGAGCAGAGGAAAAGGGCCATCCCCGCGGGGAACAGCGAGATATCCTTTTACCCGGTAACCCTGTGAAAGGTAGGTTACGAGGTATAAACGAGCCTGAGGATGGAATTCTTTGATTTCCTGAGATTTAAGCATGGACGTTTTCCTCTTTTGTTGAATAAATCTAATCTCATGGTATCAAAAGATTTGACATTGCACAAAAAGCCATATAAAGTGAAATAGGATTGAAGTTTTGGGGAGAGGTTGAAGGATGCAACGAATTACATCGCAAGAGCAATTTAAAGAAGTGATTTCACAGGATAATAAGTCCATCGTTAAGTTCTTTGCCGATTGGTGTCCCGATTGTCGCAGAATGGATATGTTCATTGATGAAATTATGCAAGACTACGCTCAATATGGCTGGTATGAGATCAATACGGATGAATTTCCCGAGATAGCCAGAGAGAATGAAGTTATGGGAGTTCCCAGTCTTCTTCTTTACGAGAAAGGGAAAAAGACGGCCCATCTACACAGTAAATTTGCCAAAACACCTGAACAGGTACGTGAATTTCTTGATAACCTGAATAACTGAGAAGTCTGGTTTTGAATGAGGTGGAACATTGAAAGAGATAATTATGCAACTTGCCAATTATGCAATTACTTTTTATTACTTTGCCATCATTGCCTACATTCTTTCTTCGTGGATACCCCCGCTGAGAGACAGTAGAATCGGGGAATTTCTGGGGAGAATTGTAGAACCTTATCTGTCGATCTTCCGTCGTTTTATTCCCCCGCTGGGGATGATCGATATCTCACCGATTTTTGCCATCCTTGTGTTTAACTATATTGCCAAGTTCGCACTCAACGGGCTTTATACCGTGTTAAACTGGCTGTTTTAATCGATGATTGTATTAACGGGAAAAATTAAATCCTGATTGATCATGGATTCGGTTCACATCACGGATGTGAGAAAAATAGATCAAGCAGAGTAAGGTGAAAAAATCGTCTTA
>JAWLDF010000061.1:0-14591 GCA_041686735.1 Bacilli bacterium | reverse complement strand
CGGGATTTACCGGTATACATATAAATACAGTAAAGATACGGATACGAAAAGTTCCTCACATGATGTTGAGTATACGCGCTATACATATATTGGACCGGAACAAGAATCTTATTCAGGGTTCGTGCCTGAAAGTTCTTTTAATAAGATAGAGTTTCACGAACCGGTTTTGTTAGTTGGGGTAGATCCTAATGCCGAGGCTCATTTAGTCGGTCTTGCCGAGGCTCTTCTGTCAGAAGATCAAGATCGTTATTTTAATGAATATGATCAAGTCAAATCACAATCGTTTGCAGATTCTTCCGATCAGATATTCTTTATTCCGGTATTATACAGCGATCAAATTTTTAAAAATCAGATGTACTCGGTTACCATTGAAAAATTAGATTTCCCAATAGACCAGTTATATGAAATTGAAAAACTTGGAGGAAAAAATTTCTTAGATCATCTGAAGTCTGTTGGAAACGAGGTGATATATCAATTACGTGCTGAAGAAATCAAAGATAAATATCGCCATCCTTATTCACCGGAAGGAGAAACTATCAAACTAAAATCTTTTATGGATTCGGGAAGATGGTTATTTAAATCGTATCCTCCGGATTATGTACCGGTGCAAAATCCATATCCACAAAATTGGGAGTATGCGTATCAAATTCGATCTATTGAACCACAACATATTAGACAGGATTTGTCCCTTACCCTGTTGAATTCATTTCGATCTTCTGAACAGATAGAACAAAATAAGTACATCGTTCCCAAGTGGATCGGAACATATTCCACCCGGAAATTAAACATTTCAACCGATCCATTTGTTCAACTGCCATTTGATCAATACCGCCCTGTACATGGTAAGAAAGTATTGGATGCAACGGGTCGACCGATAAACCCTCCGATTACAGTGACAAAAGATGTGAATCCGCTGGGTTACATGAGTCATCCGCCGGGGATGATTACAACACTGGAAGCTGCACGGGAAATTTTAGGTGAAGATGCTTTCATCTCATCTATTCGTGTTAAAGTAAAAAATATCTCCGGATTAGATGAAAATAGTATACAGAAACTTCAAATCGTAGCTAAAGAAATTGAACGAAAAACAGATTTAAAAACAGATATGATCTTCGGTTCATCTCCCCAGCCGGTAATCATTCATGTAAACAATACTTTTCATCCGGAGGCTTCTTTTTGGATGGAACGCCCCATGATCAAAATGGGTGAGTCAATTTCTTTGTTTAAAGAATTTAAATTGAATGACGGTTACACGTTAATTGGGATATCGATGGTAGTGCTGGTATATTTATCGTCTATTCAGTATATCTCCTATTTAAATCGTAGAAGGAAACTGGCGACACTATTAGCCATAGGATGGAAACGTACG
Organism: Bacilli bacterium; assembly: GCA_041686735.1. Lineage (GTDB taxonomy): Bacteria > Bacillota > Bacilli > JACDOE01 > JACDOE01 > JAWLDF01. Next base: position 13,222 of record JAWLDF010000061.1, on the reverse strand, counting down.
GACCTCATAAAATTGATTTTTATTGAAGCGATTTTAATTGGCAGCATTATGATGGTATTTGCATGGGGAATGGCGGCAGTCCTTATGTTCCTAAACCATTATATTATTTCGGGTAAACGTATCCTGTTTTTAACAGGGTTGTCCTATGGATCTGCTATTGTGTCTGTGGCATTACCTGCACTGTTTTTAACCGGAATCCTGCCAAACGAGGGGATCAAAAGGGGAGACGTCAATCCTTTTATCGGGAAATGGGTCCGTGTACATGGCCTGTTCAGCATGTCATTATCAAACTTTATCAGAAGGATCGAAAGGAATGCTTTTTCTGTTCTGGCCATGATGATCCCAACCGGATTGATCGTTTTTTACTATTTTATCTCGACTCATATGGAAGGAACACTTTATACATCCTGGATGGGTTCATATATCGCATTAGAAACAGGTAAATTACAATACATGATGTTATTAGTTGCATTATTGATTTCCTTCATCACAACAATACAGATATCCTGGTACAATGTCATTCTTAACAAAACAGAAATGCGTCTGTTACAATCGTTGGGATGGAAAAATAAACACATTCAATTTTTACACTTGCTTGAAGGTTTTTACATTGGTGTTGTCGCTGGAATTGTCAGTTATTTCATCGGAATTTATCTGATTTATGTGATTTATGGTGACTTGAGTTTCCCAAATATGTTGGGAGTGATCTGGATTCCATTGATACCGGTCTTTATGGGGATGGTCGGTACTACAATCCCGCTGGTTACGATTAATCGCAAACCATTTTTTGAAGGATGGTATGGTCAATTTTCGATGCAAAAAAATAGTGTTCGTACTCGTAATGTACTGACAATCCTATTAATCATAGTTATTTCCATACCCGTTTATACTCTGATTGTTTTGGTCTTCCAGCAGCCGGTTGCAATAAATGAGCAGAATGAAACCATACAGCTGGATGAAAAGAATCAAAATCCCTCAAATGGGATTAGGAGTGGGAAAGAAGATACAGGGGATCTGGAAGGGTTTGACCCTCAGTATATTTCCAGTGGCAGCAAAGGGATATACAATCTATCTTTAAATATGGATGAAACGGGTATGATTTCCATAAATGCCGAAATTGATGTACACAATATTTCAACTGATGAGTGGGAAGAAATTGTATTTTATTTTATTCCCAATGTATTTACTGACGCAAATAAACATAATCTCGGAGTATTTGAACCGGAGCAATCTGCCAGTTTATCGATCGAAGAAATCTCTTTAAACAACGATAAAGTTGAATATTCTCTTCTTTATGACACACTGAGTGTGCATTTGAATGAGAAACTAAAGCCCGGTGAACAGTGTAAATTAAAAATTAGATATAAAATGACTGTGCCTGAGAATGGCGTGCGTATTTCAAAGGTAAACTCTGACTATTATCTTGCTCAATGGTATCCCATGTTGTCTACTTATCATGATGGATGGAATAAAGAAGAGTATATTCCGATTCCTGAATCTTATCATACGGATTTCAGTGATTTTGTGGTTAAATACAACATTCCCGAAAGTTACTACTGGATTTCATCAGATGAGGAAGAGGAAATCATGCAATCCACCGGTTCAGGGGAATCAAAGGTTAAGCAAATGAAGGAATTCTTTGCAGGGGTCTTAAAAAAACCTCAGTGGTCCATAGGTCAGGTTGGCAACACAGAAATAAGGGTTTTCGGAAATGATAAAGCCATGATCGACAGTACATTGAACATTGCAATGGATGCGATCAAATTTTTTGAAGATCATATTGGTGAGTACCCGTATCGCCAGCTCGATATATTGATTGGAGGATTTCAATTCGGAGGTATGGAATATCCGGGAATCGTCTCTGTGAATCCCGGCTCTAATGACTACGAAAGAATTGTCGTACATGAAATCGCCCATCAGTGGTTTTATGGTATGATTAGCAACGATCCTTACCACGACCCCTGGCTGGATGAAGGTTTGACTGAATTCGCAACAAGTTTATTCTTTTATAAAACGGGAAGGGGAAATGTTGAGGAAAGCTTTAGAATCACTGAGAGTATGCGACAAATTCGCTTAAGCGAACCTAAAAAATCCAACGTGCCGATATCAGAAATGGGTGAAGAATTTCAAACATATCTTTATGAGCAACCCGTTATAAGACTGTGGGAGTTGTTTGTGAATAACGGAGGCATTGATGAAGCGGTTCCCTTTTTACAGGCTTATTATAAGAATTACGTGTTTCATCAGTTAGATACGAAAGAGTTTATTCGATTTACCAAAACATACTTTAAACTGTCAGACGATGATTCTTTTGATGAATGGTTGGATACTTTTCAATAATGAGAGGAGAAAATATGTATTATCTTATTCTGGCCATAATCATTCTCAATCTCATTGGATTTCTATATATGGGGTGGGACAAACGTCAAGCCAAAAAAGGAAACTGGAGAATCCCCGAACGAAGATTTTTTCTCTTCGCTTTTTTCGGGGCCTCCTTTGGAATATATTTGGGCATGCAAGTGTTCCGCCATAAAACACAACACACATCATTTCGCATCGTAATCCCGATGTTTATGGGATTGAATGTATTCGCAGTTTATTTTTTCTTAAAAATGGGTTGGGGTTGAACTGATTACTCTTTTTGTTCAACCATCGCCTCCCACTCTTCCAGTGAATATTTGCCGACGAGATGGGAAAGGTGAGGAGGCACGTCGACAAAACACATGAATTCCAGGCTGTTACCATCGGGATCGTTAAAATAGACGGATGCGTTTCCCTGATGCGGGCGGACAAAAGGATCGGTGGTTTCCCTGCCCCCGAAGGGAACCGTCTCAATGCCACGTTCTTTCAACCAGTCCACGGATTGTTTCATGAACGAATAATCCACGCGAAACGCAATATGACGAATGGAGGGATGATATTTCAGTTGATAATGCTCGCTTTGCCAGAGACCGAGCCAGCTCTTTTCCTTTTCCAGCCAGAAAAAAGCGGTGTCGTCGTCTTTCCAGGCCAGTTCCAGTTCAAGCTTTTGATAGAACTCGATCGCTTCCTCTAAATTGCTTACGGGCAGATGGGCTTCGTATAATCCTTTGATCATTGGAAAACCTCCCCTGATTTAAATTAAGATTTAATCTGAGGGCATTTAACACCACCGATACGGAGCTGAAAGCCATTGCCGCTCCGGCCAGCCACGGGGACAAAAACCCGAGCATGGCAACGGGAATCATAATGATATTGTATAAAAATGCCCACAGCAGGTTTTGTTTAATATTGTTCATGGTTTTTCGGCTGATGATGAATGCATCAACCACGCGATGCAAATCGCCTTTTAAAATGGTGACATCGCCTGATTCAATGGCAATGTCAGAACCGGTTCCCATGGCGATTCCGACATCGGCCACGGCCAGCGAGGGAGCGTCATTGATGCCGTCACCGACCATCACAACGCGATTTCCTTTTTGCTGCAAAGAATGAATGATCGCGGCTTTATCCCCGGGCGTAACCTCAGCGTACAGTTTTTTTATGCCCAGCCTTGTTGCAACCGTCGTGGCAATACTTCTGTTATCCCCTGTCAGCATGACGACATCCATTCCCATTTTTTTCAGTCGGGACACCGCCGCTAGTGAAGAGGGTTTGATTTCGTCGGCAATCGCGATGATTCCGGCAAAACGGTTGTCGATCATCGCAATCATCACCGTTTTTCCTTCCGCCTCTAGCTTTCGGATTCGCTTCAGAGCCTGTCTCGGAAGATGCCGTTTACTTTTGTCATAGTACTTTGAACTGGCAATCACTATTTTTTTACCGTTGACCAATGCGCTCACACCATATCCCGGCATGGAAAGAACCTGAGTTGCTCTCGGAAGGTGGCGCAACCTTTTTTTCGCTTCCGTGACAATCGCTTTTGCCACGGGATGTTGTAGTGTACTTTCAACTGCAGCGATCATCTCCAAAAACAGATTTTCGGATAATCGCTCTGTATAGATATCCGTGACCTGCGGCTGCCCCTTCGTAATCGTTCCCGTTTTATCAAAAACCACCATATTGTTCTTGCCCAAAAGCTCAAGGTATTTGCCCTCTTTGAACAAAATTCCCGATCGTGCGGCCTGACCGCTTCCCACCAAAACGGAAGTCGGGGTGGCCAATCCCAGGGCACACGGACAGGCGATGATTAAAACGGCAATAGTTTTGACCAGCGCTCCGTTCACATCCCCCGGTTGCAACACGAAATACCAGGCGGCAAATGTGACCAGCGCAATCGAAAGCACGATGGGAACAAAGATTGCCACAATGTCATCCGCAATCCGCTGGATGGGCGGACTGGATGCCTGTGCTTCTTCGACGATGCGAATGATCTGCGACAATGCCGTTTCCGAATCTTTTTTTGTCACCCTGACGTATAATACGCCGTTTTGATTGATGGTTCCTGCAAAAACCGGATCGCCGATCTGTTTTTCAACCGGATTGCTTTCTCCCGTTAATAACGATTCATCGATCATCGAGCCGCCATCGACGATCTCGCCGTCAATCGGAACTTTTTCACCGGGCCTCACGATAATAAGGTCTCCGGGAGAAAGCTGATCAACGGGGCATTCTCTCTCCCTGCCATCCGAAATCAGCATGGCTGCTTTTGTTTGTAATTGATACAGTTCCTTGATGGCTTCGGTTGTTTTTAGTTTTGTTTTTGCTTCCAGCAATTTTCCCAGCAGGATAAAAGTAATGATAAATGCACTCGTCTCATAAAACAGCCCGGTCGAATCGGTATGTTGAGAGGTGAATGTAAGATAATGACTGTAAAAAAAGGCCGCCGATGTACTTAACACCACCAGTACGTCCATATTGGCGCTGCCGTTTTTTACCGCTTTCCAGGCACTGTCATAAAACTGCTGTCCGATGATGAATTGGATCGGGAGGATGACGGCCATTTGAAAAAAAGGATGGGTGAACAGATCGGGAACATAGATGAAAGATGCCCATGAAAAGTGATCGAGCATTGCCCACGCGAGGGGGAAGGTAAGGATCGCCGAGAGAAAAAGCTTCCGTTGCAGAATCTGAATTTCTTTTTTCCAGCTTGTATCGGACCAGGTTCGACTGTGACCGATTTGTTTTGCCGCAAAACCGATTTGATTAATTCGATTAATGATCTCCGTGACGCTAGTTTGGTTATTGTGAAAGGTCACACGGCCTTTTTCCGTCGTTAAGTTGACTTTGACTTCCGATACGCCGTCCATTTTGGATACCACTTTTTCAATTCTTGCCGCACAGCTGGCACAGTGCATTCCTCTGACTTCAAAATTTGCTGTTTCCTTCATGACTTTGCTTCACCGCTCCTTGATTTTTAATTCAATACTATTAAAAGCATTTTTCGTTTAGAACAAGCAGTGATCGGTTTAAGTGATAACAATAAAAGAAAATATATTTTTATATGTATACAAATATTACTAAGTTATGTTATGTTATATTACATCAACAGTTTTACATTGATTTAATGTAATGAAATATAACAGGAGGGTAAGGCATGATAAAAATTCCAAGTGAAACAGTTGTATTAAAAATGTCACCGCATAATAAAGCGGTTTATACGGCGGAATCAGGAAGCACAGTTGTTTTTGAGACCTGTGATTGTTTTAGCAATCAAATACAGCGGGAAGATCAACTCTTCAGCTCAGTTGGCTGGGATTTAATCAATCCTGCGACGGGCCCCCTATATGTGGAAGGTGCCGAGCCTGGAGATATTTTAAAGGTAGAAATAGAGGATATCAAGATCGCTGATAAAGGGGTAATGACAGTAACGCCGGAGCTGGGAGTATTAAAAGATTTTATGTCGGATGAAAAAACGAAAATCATACCTATTGAAGACGGAAAAGCTGTTTTTAATAAAAATATAAAAATTCCGGTTAAACCAATGATTGGTGTCATTGGAACAGCACCGGTGGATACGGAAATTCCAAATGGAACCCCGGGGTCCCATGGTGGAAACATGGACTGTAAGCGAATCGTTAAAGGTGCCACTCTCTATTTACCGGTAAATGTTCCTGGTGCTCTTCTTGCTATGGGAGATCTTCATGCCTTAATGGCTGATGGTGAAATTGTTATATGTGGTCTGGAAATTGCGGGGGAGGTTACTGTAAAGGTTACTGTACTAAAAGGAGCGAAATTACCTTTGCCTATGCTGGTTGAAGGAGAACATATTATCACAATAGCATCTGCAGAGACGTTGGATGATGCTGCAAGAATGGCAACGATTCAAATGCATCAATTCTTAGTTAAAAAGTTGCATCTAGACTCTGCTGAAGCAGGAATGCTTTTGTCCCTAGTAGGGGATTTAAGAATCTGTCAGGTTGTCGACCCATTGATGACTGCACGGATGGAATTTCCGAAATGGATTACAGAACAATATGGAGTTCTACTGAAATAGACAAATCATCTTGGAGGGATCTATACTATGCTAAATCGAGTTCTTGGTAAATGGTTGTTAATGTTCACAGGATATGCAACAGTGGTTGCTTCTGGATTTATGATCGGAGTTGGCGGTGCAGCGGCGGAAGCCGGACCACTTGCACTGGTATCCTATTGGGTTGCTGGTGGACTTGCTACTTTTGCTACAGCATTTGTTTTTTCTGAATTGGCAACAATGTTCCCGAAATGTGGTGGAATATGGGAATATACAAAACAATCATTTGGAAACGATCATCCGTTTTCATTTATGGTAGGGTGGATTTATTGGTTTGCTCTATTGTTCGGGTTAAATGTAGAACTGGTTTCTGTCGGCATCTATGTGCATGAACTGGTTCCGACTATACCTCAGTGGGGAGGTGCATTGTCAACAGCTGTACTGTTTATTATTTTAAATTTTATTGGAATCAAGCTTTCTACAATTATTGAGGCAGGATTTGGAGTGATTCTCATTTTATCATCTGCAGTATTCATTCTGTTGGGAATTGGTCAAATTCAGCCAGAACTTTATCAAAACTTTGCTCCTCACGGTATTATGACACCTATGTTAAAAACCTTGCCTTTTGTTGTTATAGCCTTTTGTGGTTTTGAGGTTGTAGCCACTCTGGCAGAAGAATCAAAAAATCCGGAAAAGGATATTCCAAGAGCTTTAATTGGTGCTGCAGCATTTTTAACCGTATTATTTGGAGGATTTTCAACAGTTTTATTCGGATTATTGCCTGCAACTGAATTAACCACAGAAGCACCTTTGATTAAAGCAGGGGGATTAATTTTTGGTGGTATCGGTTTGATCTGGCTTGCCCTACAGAGTTTCTCTGGCTCTATGAGTACAGTTAACGGTGGAGTAATAGGCCAAACTCGTGTAATGTACGCCATGGCCAGAGAAGGTTGGTTCAACAAAGTATTCGCAGAGGTTGACAAAAAGCACAATGTACCTAAGGGTGCTTTGTATTTTACTGCTTTCTCGATGGTGGTAGTGTCACTATTGCCAACGATTACTGAACGCGCATGGGTATGGGCCGGGTTTCTTGGGGTGTTCGGATATGCCCTAACATATATTGTAGCCAGTATTTTAGTCATTTATCTTCGAATAAAGCGTCCTGAATTAAAGCGACCTTATCGAGTTCCGTTTTATCCGATAACACCAATTGTCGGGATAATCCTTTATGTATTGGCAATTATTTTTTCAGGGGTAGAGATCATCATTGTAGGTGGAATATGGTGTCTTGCTGGGATTGTATATTATTATTTCTTTGGTCGAAGGTCGAGAAAAAAATTCCTGAATCAAGAGTTAAATCAAAGAACACTGGACTTATAATTGTGTCAAACTCAGATTTTCTGTCGCGAAGTTAAACGGATAGGGTAACAGGTTAAAAGAGCTGGATGAAGCGGGCAAGCACAGGGTTGAATTGATTTGGGCAATAAAGGGATTGTTCATCCCAACAGTCAAGGAATTGACGATGAATAATAAACAGGCCGGCATGATGATCAATCCGCTCACCATGGCATATCGTTTCATTTTTTCCCTGTTCCCCATGCAGAATGTTGATGCGGGATCAGGGACGGGACCGGCCAGCGGCCACCACATCCCGACAGATAATGTAAAAAGCAATGTTGAATATCCGTTATAAAGGAAAGGATAGCGAGTTATTATGTTAAGCACAGCCGGTAGATGGTATACGAGAAACAGTACGGAAAAAGAAATTAATGCCGTCATGGGGGAAAACCATTTGTTGCGCTTGCGCCATTCCTTTTTTATGAATGCATCAGGAATGCCTGATAAAATCAAAGGGGGGACGATAAAAAATAGCATGCTCATCCTGATCATGTGCAGGCTGAAGGAGAGGTGAGTGAACGTCACCAGCGGACTGAAGGCGGTGATGTACAGCAGAATCATTCCAAGAAAAAAAAGATAAGGTTTTTTATGATACCATTTTATGCTTCCTGATTGCATAACAAAATGAACATACAATGCGACTACAATAAAAAAGGAATATTCCACTCTAATTGACCTACCAGTAAAATGATATAATCAAACATGGATTCTCCTGCTTTCGGTTTTATTATTACATAAGTAGTCAGTCAGGCTGGGAAAAATGATTGAAGGGGGATGAAAAAATTATAAACGCGGGGTTAATTTATGAAATCAAAACTGATCAAAGGAATTGTTGTTCTCTTAATACCCGGAATGATCTTATTTATATTCATTGAAGGTCTGATTGTCTGGGAAGCTCATTCGGAAGATGATGAAGCGGTGGAGTATGCCATCGTCCTTGGAGCGGGTCTCAGGGGTGAAGAGCCTTCTGTCACGTTAAAAACGAGACTGGATCAGGCGGTCGAATACGCGAGAGAGCACCCAAACGTAAAACTGATCGTCACCGGAGGGCAGGGTGCGGGGGAACTCATTTCTGAAGCGGAGGCGATGAAACGTTATCTGGTCGCCCACGGCATCGAGCCGGGACGTATTTTAAAAGAAGACCAGGCGACAAACACCATGGAGAACATTATTTTTTCACGAAAAATCATTGAGGAAATGTCGGAAAAAGTGGGGGAACATGTCCCCGCCGGTGATGAGCAACCCGACACCGACAATAATGGTCAGGTTATGATCATCACCAGCGACTATCATTTATTCCGTGCTAAATTCCTTGCACAACGGCATGGCCTTGAACCTTTGGGTCAGCCTGCAGAAACACCGTTTTTTATCTCAGTCTATTATCATATTCGCGAATCTCTGGCGGTTGTGAAGTCGTTTGTGTGGGACAGGTGATCAATTCACCTACTCCATCTCATCCATCCAGCGGTCGGCTCTCCACCTTGACCAGTTCCACGACTGCCAGTGATCTTCGGAAAAACCTTTCAATCGCTTGGCATTTATCATTCCCTTTAATTCCTCAGGTCCATCGTTTTTTTCAACAAATGTAACCAGTGTGGGCATACTGTCGGCAGATAATCTTCCTAAATAGTAGACATCGATCCTTCCGGTTTTTTGGTAGCGTTCGATATTGTGTACGGCAATCATGCGGTCGATATTGATGTAATTTACGATCACATAGGCGATGATTCCCACCACAATGTACTGACGCAAAAGGGAGACTTTTTCGTTCCAGATCCTGCGGAACGCCAGTACAAACAACAGACCGAGAAAAATCATGAATGCGTGAGCGAGCAGGCGAAAACGCGTGTACCCGTAAGCTTCTTCATATAAAGTCAATCTCGAATAGGCGGAAATTAGCATGATAAAAGTACACACCACCAGAAGCGTAAGCAGGACACGAAGCATTTTTTTCAGGGAAGAAGACGGCTGTTTTCTCATATGAAGGGTCATCAAGAGAATGGTGAAGTTAATCACCGTAACCAGCATCAACTCCATAAATCCGCTGCGGGCATACTCGGCGTAGGTGATGTCAGAGGGTAACGTTCCCATTCCCCCGCCAAAAAAATAAGAAAACTGGATAAAGACAAACAATATGTACACCAGGTTGATGACAGTCAGTATCGTCCCCGCAACCACCGGATCAAGGGAAGGCAGATGTATCTGTTCTGAACCATCTTGTATCTTTTTTGTGTCATTTTGTACCTTTTTTGATACATCGCCATCAACTGAATCAGAGACCTTATCATCGGAACGAGTCTCTGTAGCCAGCATCCCGCGGATATATCCAAATAAATAGAGTCCGATCAACACCACCCACAGTCCCCGATAAATCGTCTCTCCGAGATTCACATTCAGCAGAAGATCGGGTAGTTCACTGATCATGCGGCTGAACATAAGATCGGCCGAGGAAAGCAATAAAATCACGATCCAGAGAAGGGGAAGAGAAATCACCAGGCCCAACAAGATTTTTTTGAGCGTATTTAAGCGGCCTTCATCGATACGGTTTTTCATCCCTTTTTTGACGAATGAAAAGGGAAAAGCCATGTTGATCAATGCCCGCGGAATGGTATGTTCGAGTATATAGCGCACAAAACGGATTCGTCCCCAATCACCGTCATGCTTTCCGGCAATCAATGTGGTTTGAAAGGCAATCAGCATCGGGATGGCCAGCCCGTCTAACATATGGAAAACAGGGTTATCAAACAGCACATATGTCAATGATAATAGAAAAATCGGGATGAGTAATAACCAGGAAAATTGAAGCCGGGGCTGCAATGCCGCTCCGGATCGAATCCCCCACCAGAACAGGGTGTAGAAGGCGATCACAAAGATCGGCACGGAAATTCCCGCCACCTTATCATAAAAAAGAAAATCGTATAAAACTCCGACAATCAGGGCAAATAGCAACAGGGTTAATTGGTCTCTGGTTGAAGATGGCTGTTCTTTGATGGATGTCAAAATGCAACGCGCTCCTTTCTCGTTGACTCTTTCTTTTTCCATTCCATTGTAACTCAAAAATAATGGAAAGTGTTGTATTTTTTGAGAGTTTTCCGCAAATATACTACGGAACTTTTTCAAAATCGTTAAAAATCGAAGGTGTACGCGGGACATAAACGTGATATGATGTGAATTGGTATAATTGGCCTCGGCAGGCCTGAAGAGTGAAAGGGTGGAGATGACCATGCGATCGAAGATGGCAATGCCGTTATTTATAGGATTATGGATGCTGATGATGATTTCCTTGTCTGCCTGTGGCGGTCCTGAGAAACCGGCCGACCTCGACTGGGCAGTGGAAGACTTCCAATTCTTCAATCAGTTCGGTGAGCCGGTGGGGCTCGAGGATCTCAAGGGTGACGTGTGGCTGGCCGACTTTATTTTTACCAACTGTAATACCGTTTGTCCTCCGATGACGGCCAACATGGCGAATATTCAGGAGAGGTTCAAGCAGGAAGAAATGGACGTAACCATTGTTTCATTCAGCGTGGATCCGACGGTGGATACACCCGAAATTTTACAGGCGTTCGGTGAAAAATTTCATGCCGATTTTACCACATGGAACTTTTTGACCGGTTATAGCGATGAAGAAATCCAGCAATTTGCCCAGAATAGTTTTAAGACGCTGGTGCAAAAGGATCCCAATTCCGATCAGGTGGTTCACGGAACCTCATTTTTTCTCGTCGATCAGAGTGGAACGATTGTTACCCGGTACGACGGGCTCAATCCTGATGTGGATAAGATCGTAAACGATGTCAGGGCATTGCGGGAGTAAGGTTATACGTTATTTGATTCAATGCAGAAAGGAGCCTCGATTTTTTCCGGGCTCCTTTTTTTAAGAGTTATTAACCCAATAATTCAATTGTAATCGCTAAGGTTCCCCATTCCTTCTCCTGTTGTGGCGTATAAATTTGATATGTCAGTTCTACCATCTCTTCAATTGTACTACTGATGGCATCAAAGTCACTTGCCGGAATATCTTCATACATTTCTTTGAATGTGGGGTATTGCCTTAATTCAATGATCTTGACGGTTAACGATTCATTTTCACCCGGAATTCTTATAAATTTTATTGTGTCCCCGACTTTCAATTTTCTTCTTTTGTCATCATTTAATCTTACTTCAACTTTCTTCCTGCCTGCTTTTATAGAGTTAAAAGGCCGCTCATATAGCCGCATGGTGTGTTCCATGATCATCCCTCCGATTTTTATTTGCTTTCCGCTTAGTCGGAAAAAATAATCTCTCCCTCTTTTGATAGTCCTTTAAAGGAAAAGGGGAGCGCATTCCCATCCCTTTTTAAATAGAAAAATTGTTTTCCTTCCGATTCAAAGATGGGGACATCTTGATAAATTTCACCGTCCGTTTCAATGATCAATGTTTGAATATCAGGGCCCCTAATCATCCCGAAATAATATGAAACTGGTCCGCGTTGTTCGGAAACTCCCCATACGATCCCTTGATTTTCATTCGGGTTTATATTTGCATCTCCCAAATACTCTCCAATTCTCCATCTGCCAAGCCAATCCTTTTCTAATCTTCCTAACATCAATTCCCTGTCATTCCCAAAGATCGTAATCCAATCATTATCGATTTTTTTAACAAAATATACACGGGTATTCAATTGTGGCGTACTTTTATATACATCTTGCGGTTGAGGTAATTGTTGATGTTGATCATAAAGATAGGCAAGAAATAATACAATTGCGAACGCAAGAAAAATAACGATTTTTTTTATAACAGACACCTCCTGATACTTACCTCAAATTCTCCCCGCAACATACAATATTCAATTTTTAACATATAAATCCTTTTCACGATCGGCCCCTAAAAAATATTTGTTCTGCGAATGCATATATTGAAGCAGCAAGAATCTAACATACAAAATTTAAGGGGGAACACAGAATGAAAAAGGCAGTGGTTTTACTTCTGTCTTTCTTATTGATGCTTTCTTCCATGGCAGCCGTTTTTGCGGACGCTGTAACCGGCAAAGAAGTCATCACCCTGGGCAGGGATTTGAGTGAAGAGAAGAAACAACAGATGATTGAATCCTTCGGCAATCCCGGGAACGCAGAAATCATCGAAGTAACGAACGAGGAGGAACATCGCTATCTCGACGGATTACTGGATCCGAAAGTAATCGGAACGCGGGCCATCTCAAGTGCCTATATCCGCACAGAAGAACAGGATTTCGGGATTAAGGTGGAAACCAATAATATCACCTGGGTCACGACGGCCATGTATGAACAGGCGCTTTCAACGGCGGGGGTAAAAGATGTATCCGTGCAGATTAATGCCCCGTTTCCCGTTTCCGGAACGGCGGCCCTGACCGGGATCATCAAAGCCTTTGAAATCGCAGGGGACATTACCATCGATGAAGATCGCAAAAAAGTAGCCAAT
>JAWLDF010000060.1:0-14770 GCA_041686735.1 Bacilli bacterium | reverse complement strand
TCCTGAATCCAGTTGTTCCCGTAAAATTTCAGGTAGCGTTTTTCCGTTATAATTTTCAATCAAATGGGATCGTCCCTGATTGATATCATCAACAAGTGAGGATAATACATCGATACCGAACACACGAGCGCCCTTCATGGCATAGCTGAGTGATAGGGGAAGACCGACAAACCCCAGTCCGATTACGGCAAGATGCATTCCTTTATTCATTGCACTCTCTCCCTCTCCCATTCCTTATTAAGCTTTAAGCATCCAGTAAATCAATCCCCCGATAACAAAAAGGGTGGATACAACAGCCAGTATTTTGGCAAGGCGTTCATAAACCACTGCCATCCCTCCAAACTGATTACAACAAACAACTACATTATACACGTTTGCCATTTCCCTTGCCAGTGGCATAAAGAAAACCCGCTCATAACCATGGAGCGGGTGTAATTTAAATTCCGCAAAAATTTGTTAACTAATACCCAGAGCAATTTTGGCATAGCGTGACATCCGGTCCTTTGACCACGGCGGACTCCAGACCACATCGACTTCCACCTCGGAAATCTCATCGATCGGATTCATCGCATGCTTGACCAGTGTGGTAATCTGTCCGGCAAGAGGGCATCCCATCGCCGTCAACGTCATCCTGATCGTCGTTTTTCCTTGCTCGTCCCTTTCAATGCCATAAACAAGACCCAGGTTTACAATGTCAATACCCAGTTCCGGATCTTCTACATTTTCGAGGGCTTCCACAATCTTATTTTTTAATTCTTCCGATACTTCTCCGCTGGTTTCAATACGTTCCATCACATCGGCATCAGCCATGATGATCACCTCCTGCATTGATCACATATGATTATTCCCTTTATCCTCTTATCCTATTTTATGACGGGATGTGATATTCGTTTATGATCATAAAAAAGGAAATCCCTTCATATAATTCTATCAAAACAAAAAAAGCGCCCTATTTCAATAGGGCAAAATCCGTTCAACAAAGTGGTCATGTCATGATAAAGAGCAAAGCGGCCGCAATTCATAGGGGGAGCTTAACATACGGCCAACAAGCTTCGAAATATTTTGAATGACTATTCAAAATATTTCTTTAATTATTATACACTTTTGAAAAATATTAGTCAACCTTTAATTTTTTATATTTTTTTCTACAAATTACTAAAGTTTTGCAGGGATTTTTTAACCTTTTTACTTTTAAATCTGACTGTTGAGGAATGATTCTGCTTCTGTCTTGCTGATGAAAAATTTTTCGTATGTATTTCCGTCTTCCGCACCGAACTTTGCCGTTAATTTACTCACCCAATCCGGATCACGCAGGACACACGCACATGCTCTCATTCCTTTTTTGCGACATGATTCAATCATGTTGAGAAACATCTCATGATGATCGGGAAAAAATGCTTCTGATTCAACCAGATCGATCAGGAATGAAAACCCATGTCCCATTTTTTCCATGTTGCGTTCCATTTCATCCATAAAACTGCTGTATTCCGATTGGTCCATTTTCCCTTTGACTTTCCACGAAATCTTTTTGTTTGTAAGATCACAGTACATGGTATACATTTAGGCGTACACTCCCTGAAACTGACGCAGGTTAACGATCTGCCAACGTTCATCTGAATCACAAAAAAAAGGTACACCTGAAGTGTGGTTCAGGTGTACCTTTATGTATATGTACACAGTTATCCTCCACTTCAGCAGCCGGCCAACATAGAAATCGAACGATTCCCTTAGTCCCTGGCTTTGCGCACTTGCTTTTCAGCAAGATTGCCTTTGTTACGCAGACATGATATTCAGTTCATCATTTCTTCTCATCAATTATATTCTAACATACTCTTTTATATTATATCAAATTATGTAAATGGTGGTAGTCCCAAATTGGAACATCACCTGATCCCTGAACCTATGACATAAGAAAACCCGATGGAAATGATCATCGAAATCAGGCCGACTGCACGGTTATCCTTAGCAATCTCTTCATCAATCCGAAAGGTGGGAGTCAAAAATTCAAAGATAAAATATGCAATCAACAGAAGGACAAATCCATACGAGCTCCAGATTAAAGCCTGCCATAAGGAATCATTTTCGGCGATGGAAAAACGAAAAATATTGGCGATCCCAAAGATTTTCCCTCCGGTAGCCATGGCAACCGCCACGTTTCCCCGTTTAATCTCTTCCCAGTTTTTATAGCGGGTGACAAGTTCAAAAACGGCTAAAAAGACGATCATGGCAAGAGCAGCCATCGCAAAATAGGAAAGTGTATGCATGTACGGATTCGTGAACATGGATTCTCCTCCTGTTTCATCCCTGTTATTGTTACCTTAATTCCACAATCGTGGCACCCAGTCCTCCTTCACCCTGTCCGCCTAGACGAAATGATTTAACATGGCGGTGCCGGCGTAAAAACTCGTGAACTCCTTTTCGGAGTTGGCCCGTTCCTTTACCGTGAATGACTGAAACCTGATGCAGACCGGCAAGAAGTGCATCATCCAGATATTTATCTAGAGAAGGAAGGGCTTCTTCCACTTTCTGACCGCGGATATCCAGTTCCATTTTGACATCCTGCCGACTGCTTCTGATGCGGGATACCTGTACTGCCTCAGTTTTTTGGGATGGATTGAGACGCTTAAGGTCCCCTCTTTTCACACTGGTTTTTATAATGCCGATTTGAACCAGCCATTCTCCATTACCCAGTTCTTCAATCACATGCCCCTTTTGCCCCAGACTTAATACCTTCACTTCGTCACCGGGGTGGATCGGTTCCTGAGCAGATGCGTCCTGACCACCGTCCGTATCCCGATTGTATTCGGGAATCGCGTCTTCCAGATCTCTTCTTGCTTCAATTAATTTGTGCTCCTTGATCGAGGCATGTTCCTGTTTGGCCATTTCCCTTAACTCGGCTATGATACGGTCCGCTTCTTTTTTCGCTTCGGCTACAGCCTGTTCCGCCTGATCCCGTGCCTGTTGCAACAGGCGATCCCTTTCTCGATCAAATTTTTCCCGTTCCCTCTCCAGTTCATTGCGTAATTGCTCCACTTCACGTCGCAGACCGGCAGCCTGAGCCTCTTCTTCTTCCGCTTTTTTTCTGCTTTGTTCAAGGGATGCAATCATCGATTCCACCCGGGATTCTTCCTGGCTGATCTGATCTTTTGCGCGGGTAATGATCGACTCATCAAGTCCCAGCCGTGAGGCAATGGCAAAGGCGTTACTTCTTCCCGGCACGCCGATTAACAGTCTGTAGGTCGGGCGCAGCGTCTCCACATCAAATTCCACACTGGCGTTGATTACGCCGCGGCGGTTATATGCATAAGCTTTGAGTTCGCTGTAATGGGTGGTCGCCACCACACGGGCTCCGCGGGAAATCACCTCATCCAGAATGGCAATGGCCAGTGCCGCCCCTTCAGCAGGATCGGTTCCCGCTCCCAGTTCGTCGAACAACACCAGGCTTCGCTCATCCATCTGTTGCAGAATGTGAATAATGTTGGTCATATGAGCGGAAAACGTACTCAGGTTTTGCTCGATACTCTGTTCGTCGCCGATATCGGCGAAAACAGAAGAAAATACGGCAGCTTCACTGCCCTCATCCACTGGAATATGCAGGCCGGCAGCAGCCATGAGCGACAAAAGTCCGATCGTTTTCAGACTGACCGTTTTCCCGCCCGTATTGGGACCGGTGATGACAATCGCACTGTAGTCATTTCCCAGTTCCACATCGATCGCCACCACTTCATCGAACGGGATCAGGGGATGACGGGCCTTTTTAAAGCGGATACGTCCCTCAGCATTCAATGCGGGTTCCGTCGCTTTAATATGCTGTGCATAATACGCCCGGGCAAAAATAAAATCCAGTTCAGCCAGCGCTTCAATGTTCGTTTTCAACGGATCGGCGAATGAAGAAATTTCTTCGCTCAACATCCGTAAAATCCGTTCGATTTCCCGCTCCTCTTTTCCTTTACTCTCCCGCAGCTGATTATTAAGTTGTACAACGGCCTCCGGTTCGATGAACAGCGTCGCTCCGGAAGTGGATTGATCATGAACGATTCCGCCCAGGTTGTAACGGTACTCCGCTTTGACCGGCAGAACATAGCGATCATTGCGAACGGTCACAATCTGCTCCTGTAACATTTTTTGATAGGCAGCCGAACGGGTATATTGTTCCAGTTTCTCACGGACCCGCCCTTCCAGCGTATGGATCTGCCTGCGCAGTTGCAACAGCGCCGGACTGGCCGTATCTTTGATCTCTCCATTTTCGTCTACGCACCGGCTGATGGATTCCCGTACTTGTGGAAGGGGATCCAGTTGCTCAATGAATCCCTGTAAAAGGGGGAGTTCCTCTTCTTCGAGGAGCAGTTTGAAAAAAGAACGCAATTTGCCTGCAGCCCCAAGGGTTGTGATTATGTCAAGCAATTCGGAAGGACTTAACATTCCGCCAATCGCGGCACGCTGAATCGATCCCCTGATATTGCGAATCCCCCCGAGAGGCACACTCCCCTTCAATCTTAAAACAATGGTCGCTTCCCTTGTTTCCTTTTGCCATGTCCTCGCCTGATCAATATTTGAAGCAGGGCGCAGATTGGGGATTTTTTCCTTTCCGAGGGACGATGATGCATGGGATGATAATTGTTTTAACACTTTATGAAATTCCAATGTATTTAAAACCCGTTCTTCCATGGGATCCTCCTGTGATAACAAGATTGCCGTTTCCGTTACCATGATACCACAATCCGCCCCGGTTTCAATCATGGAAAAAGCGAATCAAAAAAGAATACAATAATCTGCTGGTATAGATAAAGATTTTTTGGGCCACAATAATCTGAAGAAAGGAGGGTCAAAAATTGAACGTGATCAGACATATCATCCGATTTATCGTGTCAGCAATTGTCCTGTTGATTGTCAGTTTCATTGTGCCGGGATTTAATGTTGTCGGCTTCTGGAGCGCGTTCTGGGCAGCTGTAGCCATTGCGGTGATCGGCTGGATTGTGGAAGCCTTCTTCGGAAACAGGATATCCCCTTACGGCAGAGGGATCGTCGGATTTTTAACCAGTGCCGTCATTATTTACATGACACAATTTTTCGTACGCGGGGTGGAAGTGACCATTCTGGGTGCTTTACTGGCTGCTCTCGTCATCGGAATCATCGATCTTTTTGTTCCGGTTCCCAATCCGAGACAGCGTGCGGGGGCAGGAAACGAAGAGACCAGGTAACCCGAATTTAGCATTAACTTAAACTTTGTTAATTTTTAATGATAGGTCAAAATAAAAAGGAAACCCGATTTTTTCAGGGTTTCCCCTTTTATTTGTTTCATATCTCCCCCGGTTCGGGAAGATCGAACTCCTCTTTACCGTCCTGTTCAGTCGGAGATGGAAAATCTCCTTTGTATTCCTGCCATAAACCCTGAAGTTTTTCAGTGAGAACCGGGGATTGTTCAAGAATATACCCTGAAATGAAAGATCCGGCGACAAATTCATGCACCTTCTGAACTGGAAGGGAAACAGCAATATTGACCAGGATGATGATGATCAGGGCGGTCTCCACAAACGATAGAATTCCGCCCATCCAGCGGTTCACAAAGGACAGCACCGGCAAACTGGCAATCCCGTGAGCAACATGACCGATGATGTTGAGAAACAATTTACTGCCGAAGAACAACAGCCCAAAGGCTACCGCACTGTAAAAAATCTGTCTTAATTGGGATGAAGCATCAAAAAAATAGAGATAGGTATTCCTGCTTAAATCGGGAAAAGGAATCCACTCGGAAACGACAGGAGCCAGGTCTTTATAAAACCAGAAGGCGATGAAATAAGCGGCCACAAATCCGATGAGATGAATCAGCTGCCAAACAAAGCCGCGTTGGAATCCCATCAGCACACTTCCGATCAGGATCCCGATCATGATCCAGTCTAATCCGTTCATAACGTCCGACTTTCTCGCCTCTCTTCTTTTTCCCGCAGGAGTTGTTCGTAACTCTCCCGTAAGCGGAACAACTCATCGGCGATATTGATTGCGGACAGTACCGCAATCTTTGTCGTGTCCAGCTTCGGGTTGGATTCCCCGATCTCCCTCATTTTGTCGTCAACATATCCGGCGACGGAGCGAATATGATTGACGCTGGAATCCCCTTTTATACGATAATTTTGTCCATATATTTCAACTGTTAACCGCTTTTTTTCTTGTTCCACGTAAAGCGCCCTCCTTAACGGAACATCTCCTACTCCTTTAACCGTATATAAAAGTAACCCTTTCGTCAAGAATACTTTGCCTATTCCAGAGTAACCGGTTCTCCCCGGTAGAACAGGCGGTTGACTTTGCTGCGGCCGGAGGAAGTGACAAGAACTTCAACGTCCAGTTCATCCCTTAATTCTTCAATGTCCCGACCCCGATTTTCCTCTACATAAAAGCGTTCGATTCCATAATCGATGAGCACACGGTCTCCCATGTCGTACCTCACTTTTCCGCGGATGATTTTCTGGCCTGCTTGCAGATGATCCGGTTTGTCGAAGTACGCTGCAACCGCTTCGGCGTATTCGCCCTTTTCCTCCAGTACGACATAAACGGAAGCATTTCTTTCTATCGATCCGGAATCATTGTCAGCTAACAGCGTCTTGTCTATGGTACTGATGGTATAACTGAGGATGACGTAATCCCCGCGAAAAAAATCATGGGGATCCACCGGGGCCGTCTCCAGCATGACCGGCTCCCCCTTCCAGTCAATCATCCAGTAAGAAGCGAGTATCACTCCCCATAACAAGATCTGGATGAGAATCATGAAATAAAAGCGACGTCTTTCGGGACGAACTTCTGCAGGTTTTTGATCCATCATTGATTATCCCCCCGCTTCAACCACACATGTTTTTGCCGTTGCATCCAAAAACTCAATCCGAAAAGAAGTAATCCCCCGACCACGAAAAACAGGGATTTCGGCATGAACGCCCACGCCAGTTGACCATAGGCAATCAGACAACTGATGACGAATACAACGATACCGAAGTTGACCTGAATAATCAGCGTATGTCTGGATCCGTGGATGATCAGGTACAAGCTGAACACAAACAGGGTCAGGATATATAACCATTCAATATGGGAGACATTATGAAAAAATACGGGCATGAAAAGCAACACATCAAACAACCGTCCCGCATCCCCTTTTTTCCAGACACTCAGTCCGTATCCTGCGAGTAATATTACTGTTGCTGCAATTAACGACGCCGATCCGTCCCGTTCTCCCAAAAAGAAGGGAGTGGCATCAAACGAATAGATAATAAGAAAGAGAAAGCCGACCACATATCCGATCACACGCAGATAAGAGGAAATGCTCATCCGCCTCAATTTTTTAACATCGGACAACAAAAGCAAAGCTGCCGCATAGGGGAGCATCCATAACACATGTTGATCCTGATCGATCACAAACAGAAGGATGCTGAATGAAAAGGAAAGCACACTAAAAACTTGATTATAGCCGGACGGATAACGAATGAGATAGGGAACAACGAAAACAGTGAACAAAATAAAATACATGTAGCTGAAGGAATGGAATTCAGCGACACTGTAAATTTCACCTGTGGTGAGAAGGATGAGGCCAAGAATTACAAATAAATCATTCCGGTACACATATGCCATCAGCAGGGATACGGCAGCCCACATAAACACGGCACCCGCATTATAGGTGACGATATGATACATTTGTCCGATCAACATCAGACCGATCCCGAAGATCAGCACACCGAGAAACGAAAAAGCGATGCCCCAGACGTGCTGTTTTCGGGTATGCATCCAATCCGCAAGTCCGTAAACACCCAGTAAAGATGTAAAAATGACCAACAATTTCAGTCCGTTGCTCATTCCCTGCCAGTTGGCAGCGATAAAACTTAATAAACCAAACCCGATCAACAAAGAGGCGAGAATAACCATAATGGAAACCGGCTTGACGTTCTTTTGGTAAAGTTCTAGAATTTGCCGTCGCTGGTTTTCGGAAATAATTCCATTATCAACCCAGCTCCGGGATTCGCGTTGCAACCAACGATCGGACGGCATGTTCATCCCACCTTCCAGGGTTATTAATGACAAACATTGATGATGCATTCATTGTATAATTTTTCTGTAGATTATGAAATGGTTAAATATAGTCGGGTTAATAAAACACCCTCCCGGAGCACATGAACCGGATCCGGGAGGGCTTTTCATTCATCTCAATGTGGCACCGAAAACATTTTCCAGCCGTTCTATCACTTTTTGTTGAATTGCATTTACCTCTTCGTCGGTTAGCGTTCTCTCTGCATCACGATAAGTCAGGGCAAAAGCGATACTCTTTCTGCCCGACCCGATGTTCTCACCGCTGTACAGGTCAAACAGTTCCACCGATTCAAGCAGGTCGCCGCCGGTTTCACGGATCGCCTTTTGCAGTTCGGCGGCCTGAACATGTTCATCCACGACAATCGCCAGATCGCGACGGATCGCGGGATATCTCGGAAGCGGACGATACAGTTCATAATCCACAACCTGTTCATAAAGTTTGTCAAGCTCGATCAAAAAGACGTAACTGTCTTCCACATCATATTTTTTCTGGACGTCGGGGTGAAGTTGACCGACAAAACCGATTGTGTCTCCGTTCACCTTGATTCTTGCCGTTCTGCCGGGATGCATTCCTTTCAAATCTGCGGCCGCTTCATAGTACACATTTTTCACAAGTAACTGATGAAACATGGTATCAAGGATCCCTTTTGCCAGATAAAAATCGACCGGTTGTTGCGGCTGCAGCCAGTGTTGATCGACCCACTCACCCGTCAGCATACCGCCGAGCACCATTTTTTCCTGCGGCAATCGGGTCAAGTGCTCTTCTTCACTTAAGAAAATCGTGCCGATCTCAAACAATGCGACATTTTCCTGACGGCGATTGCGGTTGTAGGCTGCCGTTTCAATCAGATTGGGCAGCAGATTGACTCTGAGCAGGCTGCGTTCCTCACTCATCGGCATCGCCAGCGGAATCGGTTTGATCCCCGTATTTTCAACGGTGCCGAAAATACTTTCCACGTCGTCAATCCGGTCTGCAGCGGTCAAACTATAAGTAACTGCTTCCTGCATGCCGAGACTGTTTAAAATCCGTCTCACCTGGCGACGCAGATACTGCTGTCTCGTCAACCCGCCCGGTGTGGTCACCGTTTCCGGCAGTGTAGTCGGGATGTGATCATATCCGTAAAGCCGTGCCACTTCTTCGAATAAATCCTCTTCAATGGTGATATCCTGCCTGCGGGTCGGAACTTCCACATCAAAAACCGTGCCCTTTTGTTCATCTGATTTGCTCGAGTATGAAAACTGCAATCGGTCCAGGATATCCGATACGTTTTGCTCATCCAGTGATGTTCCGAGAAAACGATTTAACCGCTCAAGGCGAAGGGGAACATGGATCGCTTCTCCTTCTTTCACCAGCGCATCGGCTATCCCTTTCACCACTTTTCCGCCGGCCAGCTGTTCCATCAACTGACTGGCACGTTCCAGCGCACGCAGTACCGCCTGCGGATCCACCTCTTTTTCAAAGCGGAGACTGGCCTCTGATCTCAGTCCCAGTTTACGGGAAGTCTTACGAATCGACGCCCCGGCAAAATGAGCCGATTCGAGCAGGATGGTGGTCGTCTGTTCCGTCACCTCGGAATTGGCTCCCCCCATTACCCCGGCGATACCGATCGCTTTTTCTCCGTCGGTGATCAACAGCATCTCCGGGTCCAGTTTTCGTTCCACATCATCGAGGGTGACAATCGTTTCCCCTTCCCGGGCAAGACGGACCACGATTTTTCCTCCGGTTACCGACTCATAATCAAAGGCATGGAGCGGTTGTCCCTGTTCCAGCATGACATAGTTGGTGATATCCACCACATTGTTTATCGGACGAATCCCTGCTGCAATCAGACGATTTTGCATCCACACGGGGGATGGTCCCAGACGCACTTCCCCAATCAGACGGGCCGAATACCGATGGCAGTGATCCGGGGCATCGATGTGAATGTGGACCTGATCCTCGATTTTTTCATGATCAGATTCGTTAACAGTCAGATCGGGCATGCGCACTTTCCGACCGAGAATCGCCGCCACTTCATATGCCACACCGATCATACTGAGACAGTCGGAGCGATTCGGGGTCAGATCCAGTTCAAGTACCGTATCTTCGAGTCCCAGCAACGGAAGGATATCTTGACCCAATTCCCAGTCCTGCGGCAGAACAAGAATCCCTTCCTGCTGTTCTTTCGGTAACAGTTTATCGTTAATTCCCAGTTCCTTCGCGGAACAGATCATGCCCCGGGATTCGACACCGCGCAATTTGGCATTCTTAATTTTTACACCGCCCGGCAGGGTGGCACCGACGAGAGCCACCGGCACCTTCTGACCAGCCGCTACATTGGCCGCCCCGCAGACGATCTGTAATGTTTCCTCCTGACCGACATTGACCGTACACACATTTAACTTGTCGGCCTGCGGGTGTTTTTCTTTATGTTCAACATACCCCACAACCGTCTGTGTCACACCCTGGTTTCGGGGTTCAACAATATCTACCTCAATCCCGCTCCGCGTTAACTTTTCAGCCAGTTGCTGCGGAGTGATATCCTGCAAATCGATATATTGCGATAACCACTCATAGGATACACGCATACCCTCATTCATCCTCCTGTTCTTCAACTAAATTTAGAGTTTTCTCCGTACAAATGTTCTTCCGATTGTGGATTAAATGCGATGGAATTGCTTCAAGAAACGAACGTCATTGGTATAAAAATGACGGATGTCATCAATCCCGAACTTCAGCATGGCGATCCGGTCCGGTCCCATTCCAAAGGCAAATCCGCTGTACTTCTGCGGGTCGTAACCGGACATTTCCAGCACGCGCGGATGGACCATGCCCGCTCCCAGAATTTCGATCCATCCGCTGTTTTTACAGGTACGGCAGCCTTCTCCCCCACACATCACACAGGAGATATCCACTTCGACACTCGGTTCGGTAAAAGGGAAAAAGCTGGGACGCAGGCGAATCTGCTGATCAGCCCCGAACATTTCTCTGGCAAAAGCAAGCAGGATCCCTTTCAAGTCACTCATGCGAATATTTTCATCAATCATCAATCCTTCTATCTGCATGAATGAATGGGAGTGAGTGGCATCGTCATCGTCACGACGGTAAACTTTACCCGGACAAATGATCTTGACCGGCACTTCCCCCCTTTTTCTTTCCATGGTACGTACCTGCACGGGAGAAGTATGGGTGCGCAGCAAAATCTCTTCGGTAATGTAGAAGGAGTCCTGCATATCCCGCGCCGGGTGATTTTTCGGCAGATTCAATGCCTCAAAGTTATAGTAATCTGTTTCCACTTCCGGTCCTTCCGCCACCTCAAAGCCCAGACCGATGAAAATGTCTTCAATCTCTTCGATGACCTGGGTCAAAGGGTGCCGGGAACCGAGAGAGAGTGGTCTCGACGGCATGGTCACATCGATCGTCTCTTCTTCGAGTCGTGCCTTCAACTGCTCTTCTTCAAGCACCGTCTGCTTTTCTTGCAGACGCTGTTCAAGCTCCTGACGAACTTCATTGGCCATTTGTCCGATCACCGGGCGTTCCTCCGCAGAGAGTTTCCCCATCCCTTTGAGGATTTCGGTTAAAGCCCCTTTCTTACCGAGATATTCCACCCTCAATTTTTGCAATTCGCTCATGTCCCCTGCGCGCTCAATCAATTCTGCGGCGCGGGATCTCATTTCTTCCAGTCTTTCTTTCATCACACATGACCTCCTTTTTTCCTTCGTATCAAAAAAAGCCCTTCGTCTCCATAAAAGGGACGAAAGGCTCGCGGTACCACCCTAATTAGTGATCAACCTAATCTGACGGATACGATTAATCCGTGCAAAACAAAAATTAAGATCACTCGCTTCATTGGGATAACGGATCACAATCCGGAACCTTCTAATGATGAAGCCAGACACTGCTCACGTTCAAAGGTCAGCTCAGGAGTGAATTCAACGGCACGTACTTCAAAGGGGCTCTCAGTCAGCGGCGCCCTTCTCCCTGATCAAGCCGTTCCCCGTCTACTCGTCTCCATCCTCGCTTTTTGATACCTATTCGTTTGTCAGGATTGCCCACTATTATACTGAAATCCGCTTCATCTTGCAAGATGTACATTCCGCTGGCGCACCCCTTCATACATGATGATCGAGGCGGCTATGGCGGCATTCAGCGATTCCGCCCGGCCGTAAATGGGGATCCTCACCTGTCTGTCCACCATTTCCAGCAATCGTGCATCCATCCCTTCTCCTTCATTTCCGATGATCACGGCACATCTGGCATCAAAAACCGGCTCCTCATACAGCGATGCACCGGCAGAAGGAGTGGTGCCGATCAGCAATCCTCCTGCGCCGCGTATTTCATCCATCCACTCGGGCAAAGGCCCCGCAGCAATTGGTAAATGAAAAAGGGATCCCATCGTGGACCGCACCGTTTTTGGATTATAAAGATCGACCGTACCCTGCCCGAGGATGACGCCGTCAAGTCCGGCTGCATCCGCCGTACGGATCATTGTCCCCAGATTGCCGGGATCCTGAACGCGATCCACCATCAACAGAAAGAATCCCCGCTCCTTCGACTCCCGCATGATTTGAAGAAGGACGGCCCTTTGCTGTTCAACAGAGGGCTGATTGACCACCGCCACTACCCCCCTGGGATTTTCCGTGTCGGTCAGTTTGCCCATCACCCTGTCGGTTGCAGAATACACCGGAATATTCAACTGTAAAAGTTGTTCGTTCAGCACGGCGGAGAGAAGATCCTTCCTGTCTTCCTGATAGATCACAGCCTCCACCTGTTGATGGAATTCAGGGGAAGTGAACAATTCCTCAAGCAGATGAGGACCTTCCACAAGAAACTGCTGGTATGACTCTCTTCCTTTACGGGTGAGTAGTTTGCTCCATTGTTTCACTTTATCGTTGTGTACGGATGACAGATGTTGAACGTGTTTCATGGGTTACGCCTTTTCCTCCAGTGTGGCGAGATCGCTGTTGTGTCCGATCAGCACGAGCAGATCCCCTTCATTGATCACATCTTCCGCCCGCGGTGCAATATTGATGTTATTCCCGCTTTTGATGGCAACGACGTTGGCCCCGTATTTTGCGCGAATATTTAACTCAAGCAAACTTTTTCCGATCATTTTCTCGGTGGCTACCACTTCAGCCACGCTGTAATCTTCCGCCAGTTCAATAAAATCAAGCACGTTGGGTGAGATCAGGTTGTGGGCCACGCGAACACCCATATCCCGTTCGGGAAAAACAACCCGGTTTGCTCCCACTTTGTATAGTACCTGACCGTGCCGGTCATTTTGTGCCTTCGCCACGATGTTTTTTACACCCAGTTCCTTTAAAACGAGTGTCGTTAATATACTGGCCTGGATATCCTGTCCGATGGCCACGACCACGACATCAAAGTTGCGGATGCCCAGTTCTTTTAATGCCGCTTCATCCGTCGTATCCGCCTGAACGGCATGGGTGACATAATTGATATTTTCTTCGATTCTTTCTTCGCTTGAATCGATGGCCATCACATCATGCCCCTGTTCAAACAAGGTTTTTGCCACACTGGATCCGAATCGGCCCAATCCGATTATAGCAAATTGTTTCGCCATCTATCCTGACACCTCTTTTCTCATTCCACCTGTATTATAGCAATAGGATGCTTTTCTTACAAAAAAAATTCTGTTTCCTCCCTCCCGACAGAAGAGTTTGACCCCTTTAGCGCGGATGATTTGAGCGGAGATTGTACACAATAGGGAAAGGAAAAGATTTCTCAGTTGGAGGAGTGATGAAACAAATGAATCCAGAGGATATTGATTTGCGGGAAGCCGTCATCAATAACATGCAAAATTCATCAAAAGAAGAAATCCGCAGCACAATTGTGGATGCCATTGAAAAAGGAGAAGAGAAAACGCTCCCCGGACTCGGCGTATTATTCGAAGTGATGTGGAATAATCTGCAGGAGTCCGACAGGACAAATATCGTCGATGTGCTTGAGCAAAATTTAAAACTTTAACCCGTCACTTGATCGAAAAACAGCATGCCCCCTGCCGCATGCTGTTTATTTTTTTCTGCAAAACGCATGTTACCGTGCTAAAATGAAAGAAATTGAAACTATATATGAATGTTTCAAAAGATGAAACTCTGTTTCAATTTTTCTTTGTAATTGACGCAATATTAATAAAATAAAAAAAATTGAAAAGGTGTTATGATGATTCATTTTATTGTAAACCCTTCATCCGCCGGTGGTCGCGGAAAAAAAGTATGGGATAAGTTAGAGCTAGCCCTTAAAGAAAAAGAGGTTCCCCATCAAGTTCATTTTACACACAGGCACCGCCATGCCATTGAGCTGGCGGAACAAATTTTGCAGGAAGATTCGGTGCAGGCCGTTGTTGCCGTTGGCGGAGACGGAACCGTCCATGAAACGGCGCAGCCGCTGATCGGCACCACCGTTCCCTTTGGATTTATTCCGGCCGGATCGGGAAATGATTTTGCCAGATCGCTGGGCATACCGAGGGACATTGATCAGGCACTGGACAGGATTTTAAAACATGATCCCCGCCCGATTGATGTCGGACAGATAAATTACAGCTATTTTATCAATGGCGCAGGGATTGGATTCGACGGCGCCGTGTCGAAAAGAACGAATAATTCTAAGGAAAAAAAGTGGCTTAATCAATGGAAGTTGGGCCGATTTTCTTACACCATGAATGTTCTGCAATTGCTCTTCACATACCAACCCACGGATTTT
>JAWLDF010000059.1:0-14825 GCA_041686735.1 Bacilli bacterium | reverse complement strand
CCCAGTTAAATCTAAATAAGCGACTTCATTTTGAGAAAATATCCTTAGTACATCATAACCTTTTGGGGAAATGTTAACGTGTCCTCCTGCTGATAGAGGTGCTGAACCAACAAAAAAAATCCGTTGTTTTCTTATAAATTCTTCGTGATTAGGAAGTATTGATGAATAAACTTTTCCCATAAAGTATTCCTCCTCATCTAACCTATTTTTTAAAAAACTGATCCCGAACTCGTCCAGCGACGCCTCGATCCATCCGGGTTTCCAATATAACGTATCTAAATGATAGACTTCCATACCTAAGGCTTTTCCCAGCTTCTGTGCAAATGTAGATTTACCTGTACCGGCTGAGACGCCAATGACCATGATGCGATTCAATTTATCACCTCCATCTTAAACTTTCTTGTCCTTAATGTATTTCTCAAGCTCACGTTCAATCTCCTCGTTTGGTACTGTTGGAATCTTATCCGATTCATCTTCGCCTTTTAGCATATAGATGATGGTGATAAGCAGTGAAACAATCACAGAATATGCGAGAACGAATGTAATAGGTGTTGGAAGCATTAAGACAAGATATGAAATAATCGTAACGGGAATGAAAACCGCAAAAAATATCCTCATAAAGCTGCCCTCCATATTGTTGAATATTCTTTTTGAATATATTTTACAATTAAAAACACCTCACATCTGGTCACAATGGAAGGAGGTGGTCAAGGTGATGATTGTTTCAGCATTTCCCCAAGAGCAACAAATATCATTACGACTAACATTGTGGCGGCAGCCAGCCATTCGTGATAATAACCCTTTTCACTTTTCCTCACAACCCATTCTTCAATTCCTCTTACCAGAAACATGAAGAAGAAAAAAATAGGTACCGGAAACCCTCGAAGAACTGGTGAGGATGAAAAGTACTTTAAAGATATGAGTAATAAAATGAGCAAAGTAATTTCAATTAAAACAAAGACCTTTTTTCTCCCCTTTGAAAACAATCCAATTTGGCTTCTTTTAATCTTCAAACGCCTTTTAACATAATATTCTGATATCAAAATGTATAATCCAATTATGATGATCAACCCCAACATCGTTTCAAAAAAACTCATCACTCTTCTCTCCTTAAAGATTTTATCTTTAATTTACTGGAGTAAACTTCCTTGCTACTCATCAATCAGTCTTCGCTTAATTTTGAGGTTTTCATGGATATTTTTATAGTAAAAAATGGTTGCAGATAATTCACCATTCGCTGATTTTGCATAGTTAGGTATCCTGCCCGCTTGAATATAACCTAATGAAATATATAGTTTATTAGAGGGATCACCTTCCCTTGTATCCAGAATTAATAATGACCTGTTCTTCTGTTTTGCAATTTCTTCAGCTCTTTGCATAAGTGAGCGACCAATACCATTCCGTCGATAATCGGGGTGCGTCATTAATTTTGCAATTTCAGCTCTATGGCTTCCATTGGGCTTTGTTGATAATTGTACCTGTACACTTCCAACAATTTGATTGTTTAACTTAGCCCCAAGTAAAAACACTTCTGGGCTAAGAATAGTCTCCCAGTATTTTTTTGCCTCCAGATTGCTTATTGGTGGTAAAAACCCTATCGAAGCTCCATCTTCAACTACCTTTATTAATAGTTCAGAAAGCTCGTCAAGATGTTCTTCGATCAAAAATATTTGTTCAATTTCTACATCAATATGTGTATATTTCAATATTGGGACCTCCTCGATTTAAGCCATAACCCTGCCAAAACGGCAAACTTATGGTTCAAGTCACACATAAATAAAAAAACCCCACCATTTTTTTGGTGGAGGCGGTGGGAATCGAACCCACGTCCGAAGGCCTCGCCACATCAGCGTCTACGAGCGTAGTTACCTGTGGTTGATTCGCTTAGCGGACTGCCAGGCAACCCACGATCCGATAAGCTAGTCTGATTGATCTCTTGCGCAGACTACAGACGGAAGCCTGACGCCGTATCCCACTGCATGTGAACCCTGACCACTCCACATGGGCGATGGAATGGCAGAGCGCTCAGCTGTTACGCAGCCAGAGCTACTTGGTTGTTGTTTTTAGCGTTTATATTTACGCTTGCGTTGTTAACGGGTGCGCAACCCCCCGGCTCGCAACTGATGCTCGATCGACCCCCGTCGAATCCAAAACGCCCCCCTGATAAAAATTCTGCAACTCAAAGGGCGATGGAACCCCGCCATATCCAGGCAGGCAAGCATCAGCATTTTATCAAAGTGCACATATTAGTATACCATAAACAAAACCTTTGCGCCAATCCACAAAGGTTTCCATTCCCATTACAATTAACTTTTCCGCCTTATCGCATCTTTTCCTTGAACGCGCGCTGGATCTCCCGTTGCGCATCCCGCCGTTTCATGCTCTCCCGCTTGTCGTACAACTTTTTCCCTTTGGCCAGGGCCAGATTCACCTTGGCAAACCCTTTATTCAAATGAACATCCAGCGGAACCAGCGAATATCCTTTTTCCTTCGTCAGACCGATCAACTTGTCAATCTCCTGACGGTGCAACAACAATTTGCGGGTACGCACCGGATCATGATTGTAGCGATTCCCCTGCTCATAGGGGCTGATGTGCATGTTGTGCAGATACACTTCCCCATGATGAATGCGGGCAAAACTGTCCTTCAAATTCACGCGTCCGGCGCGGATCGACTTGATTTCCGTACCGGTGAGGACAATCCCCGCTTCGTACGTATCCTCGATAAAAAAATCATGACGCGCCTTTTTATTTTGAGCAATAATCTTCACATTTTGTGCGGCCACCTGCGGCCACCTCCCGCTTCTGATCAATCAAACTTTATGATCCCTTTAGAAAATAAGCGTGCATATACCGCAGGTTCAACCCGAAGACAGTATACACACGCTAAGAAGTAATATAGCAAAGCCACGGCGGACCGTCAAGACTTTACTTCTTCTTTTTTATTTTCCCCTTCCGTTTTTTCTTTTTGCCGATCTGAACCGCTTCCTCAAAAAATTTCACCTGTTTCTTGCCCTTCTTTTCGTTGCGATTCTTCCGCTGTTTGCCGGCGGTTACCGTGGCACCCGTTCCAGTTCCCTTCCCGGCAGCACCGCTGCGCGCACCGTTCTTTTTGCGTCTCGACCCGCCATTCCCCTCGCCGCCGCTACCGTTTCCGCTTTCAATCACACGAATCTGATGATCCCGTTTTCTGCGGGGAGGCTTCATCCCCACCACTTCAAAATCGATCGACTTTTCATCCATATCAACATGAATCGCGCGCACTGTCACTTCGTCACCGATGCGGAATATTTTACCCGTTCGTTCACCGATCAAAGCATACTGCTTTTCATGAAAATGATAATAATCATCCGTCAGGTAACTGATGTGGACCAGACCCTCCACTGTGTTGGGCAGTTCCACAAACATGCCGAAGGACGTGACTCCGCTGATGATTCCTTCAAATTCTTCACCGATCTTATCCAGCATAAATTCCGCTTTTTTAAGATCATCCGTCTCCCGTTCCGCATCGACGGCAATCCGTTCCCGTTCCGAAGACTGACGGGCCATGTCCGGCAGCTTTTCCCGCCACCCTTCCTCCCGTTCCTGCAGGCGGCCGTCGAGCCAGTCACGAATGAGGCGATGGACGATCAAATCGGGATAACGGCGAATCGGTGAAGTAAAATGGGTATAATATTCGGCAGAGAGCCCGAAATGACCCGCATTATCCGCTGCATATCGGGCCTGCTGCATCGACCGCAACATGACGGTACTGATCACGACCTCTTCCGGTTCCCCTTTTATTTTTTCCAGCAGTTGCTGCAGGGCGCGGGGATGGATCGATTGCGCCGTCCCTTTGACCACATAACCGAAGTTGGTGATAAACTCAAGGAAGGACTGCAATTTCCCCTGATCGGGATCTTCGTGAATCCGGTACATGAACGACACTTTGAGCCAGTGAAAATGTTCCGCCACCGTCTCGTTGGCCGCCAGCATGAATTCTTCGATCATCTGCTCGGCGACGGACCGTTCCCGCAATACAATATCCGTTGGTTTTCCTTCCTCATTCACCAGGATTTTCGCTTCCTGAAAATCAAAATCGATAGCGCCCCGCTGCATTCGTTTATTGCGCAGCTTCATCGCCAGTTCCTGCATCAATTCAAACTGATCGATCAGCGGACGATATCGTTCCATCAAATCCGCATCTCTATCCAGTAATATTTTGTTCACATCGGAATAGGTCATGCGCTCGGCCGTGCGAATCACGCTGGAAAAAATCTCATAGTTCACGACTTTCAGGGAGTCAGCATCGAACTCCATTTCACAGCTCATCGTCAGCCGGTCGACCCGGGGATTCAAACTGCAAATCCCATTGGAGAGACGATGGGGCAACATCGGGATCACCCGGTCCACCAGATAGACGCTGCAGCCGCGACGATAAGCCTCCTGATCAAGCGCCGAATCTTCTTTTACATAATAACTGACGTCCGCGATATGGACCCCGAGGCGGTAATTTCCGTTCGGCAATTTTTCAACGATGACTGCATCATCGAGGTCCTTGGCATCGGCCCCGTCAATGGTGACGATGGGCTTGTCCCGCAAATCGCGGCGCCCTTTTAACTCTTCGGGGGCAATCTTGTCGGGTGCCCGATTCGCTTCCTCTAGCACCTCCGCAGGAAATTCTTCGGGCAGGCCGTGTTTGCGGATAATCGATAAAATATCCACGCCCGGATCATTGCTGTGGCCGAGGATCTCCACCACTTTTCCTTCCGGATTGGCCCGGGGTCCGTCGGGAAATCGTTCGATTTCCACCACCACTTTATGGCCTTCCACCGCCCCGTTAAATTGTTCACCCGGGATAAATATGTCACGGGTAATCCGTTTTTCATCGGGAATAACAAAAGCAAACGATTTACTCTCGCGAAACGTGCCGACCACCCGCTGGTTGGCCCGTTCGATCACACGCACGATTTCCCCTTCCAGCCTCGGCCCCGCCGTCTTCGGGTTGATCCGTGCCAGCACGCGGTCCCCGTGCAGGGCACTGTTCATGTCGGTAGCATGAATGTAAACATCCGGTTCGCCCGGTACTTCAGACAGGACGAAACCAAACCCTTTGGCATGTCCCTGCAAGGTACCGCGAACCAAGTTCATTCGTTCCGGAACCCCGTAACGGTTGGTCCGGGTCCGGACAATCTCTCCTTTATCTTCCAGCCTGTTCAGTACAATCACCAGTTGCTTAAACTGTTCGGCTGTTTCCACTCCCAGTTCTTGCTCCAGCTCCTGCACAGTCATCGGCCGGTAGGCCGTTTCACGCATAAAACTCAACAGCGTCTTCTCGTTGATCAATCAATACAACTCCTCTCAAAAAATCAGGGATCCAATGAATGGATAAATGATTCAATATCCCTGAATAATGCTTCTCGTTCATGGTCCAGCGTAATAATATGGGAAGATTTCTCATACCAGACCAGTTTTTTTACATCCGAACCGATGTGTTCATAGATATATTGCGCACTTTTCGGTTTCACCGTTTCATCCCGGTGCCCTTGGGCGATAAAAATCGGCTTGGTAATGTCGGGGAGCCGCTTCTTCACCCTGCGAATGAGATCATATAAATTTGCGATGCAACAGACGGGTGTGCGGTCGTATGGAAAAATCGACTGTTCGATATGAAATTCTTTTTCCTCGGTTCGCGGGGAATAAGTGACAACCCTTTTTAACAAAGGGGTCAAATAGATGCGCCGATCCTTGACATAGATCGGTGTGCACATCGATATGATTGCCTTCACCTCATAATTATGGGCTAATTTCAGTGCAAGTAATCCGCCCATGGATAATCCGGCGACATAAATGGGCTGGCACCCGTACTGAACCAATTTTTTATACCCTTCAACCGTACTGCTCCACCAGTCCGGCCAGCCGGTCATTGCCATTTCTTCCGGTGATGTGCCATGGCCGGCAAGGAGCGGGGCATGGACCGTATACCCTTTTTCATGAAAAAAGCGGCCCATAGGTTGCAATTCGGCGGTTGTCCCCGTAAAACCATGGATCAGCAGTAATCCCCGCCGGTCCCCTTCATAAAAAAACGGTTGAGGAGAGCCTTTCCCTGTACTCACAAACGTCGCCCCTTTCCCCATTACATCGCATGGGATCCTCTGTGCAACCCGAAAAATTGTTCGACCCGTGCAATCACTTTATTATGTTCACGATCAAGGCAGATAAGATGCCGCGATTCCGGAAAAATGCAAATTTCTTTATTTTTCGAGGAAATATGGTTATATATATAATACGGGCTCTTCGGATGAATCAGTTCATCCTTCGCTCCCTGAATGATCAGGACAGGAACCTTCACTCTCCGCAAATGAGGGCGAAGATGATGAACCAGCAATTGAAACTGGATTACGGCATGCATCGGTGTTTCCTTCACCTTTTGCTTATATCTTTTCCAGCGGTGGGATTCAGGCCATGAACCTTTTAATGTGGAGCGGATCGGATGTTTAATGAAACGCTGGATCATGTCTCCGATATCTTTGACGAACTGCTGCGGGTTAATATAGTAAACGGCTGCGTTTAACAGCACCAATTTTTTGACCGGATAGCGGGTCGCCAGGTAAGCGGCAATCATTCCTCCCATGGAAAAGCCGACCAGATAAACGGTCCGGCAGGTTTTCACGGCATGCCTCACCGTATTCTCGGCACGTTCGACCCAGTCCTGCCAGCGAACTTCCTTGATCCGATGGTGATCGTGGCCATGGCCGGGAAGGGTGGGACACCACACCTTGATCCCCCGTTTTTTCAGATGCACGGCCAGCGGTTTGATTTCATTCGGACTACCGGTAAACCCATGAATCAGAACGCAACCCACCATAATCGATCCCACATCCTCATTCATCCTTCATACAGGCAGTTTATGTTCATGCAGCAATTTATGAAACCTTTTCCCTTCATTTTACCACTTTTTGCTGAAAAAAATAAAAAAACAACAAGTATGTATTATATACTTGCTGTTTTTTCCTGATTTTATACGGCTTATAAGAACTTCACAATATAGGCCACGGTAATGGATAATATCATAAATGCCACAGCAAATACGATCGTCAATTTGGAAAGTAACGCATCGATTCCGCGCGCCTTCTGTTTACCCATTAATTGTTCGGCTCCACCGCTGATAACACCCGACAATCCTGCACTTTTCCCGGATTGAAGCAATACCACGGAAATTAAGCCCAGTGAAACCACGACCAGCAAAATTTTGAAAAAGATCTCCACGTTATACACCTCGCAAAAACAAAAGTCATCGGGGATGATTTTTGTATAAAATCGCACGACTCACTAATCAACACTCTATCACATCTCGGGACAGGATTCAACTCCCGCCTTCAGACCCGCTGATTATCTTTTAATGTTATAAAAACCCTTTTTTCCGGCATATTGGGCGAGATAGGAAAGTTCATCCTCAATCCGCAAAAGTTGATTGTATTTAGCTACGCGATCCGTTCTGGAAGGCGCACCTGTCTTGATCTGCCCAGCATTGGTGGCCACGGCGATATCGGCGATGGTGGCGTCTTCCGTTTCTCCGGAACGATGGGAAATCACCGCCGTGTATCCGGCACGTTTGGCCATTTCGATGGCATCAAAGGTTTCAGTCAGAGTTCCGATCTGATTCACTTTTACCAGAATGGAATTGGCGGTACCCTGCTCAACCCCTGTGGAAAGACGTTTCGTATTGGTGACGAACAAATCGTCCCCGACAAGTTGAACACGGTCGCCGATGCGGGCAGTCAGCTTGTTCCAGCCATCCCAGTCATCTTCAGCCAGACCGTCTTCAATGGAAATGATCGGATAGGTGCTGCTCAATTGCTCCAGAAAATCGATCATCTCATCGGTGGTTTTGGTTACCCCTTCACCGGCCAGTACATATTTCCCGTCCTGGTACAGTTCAGTGGAAGCAACATCCAGCGCCAGAAATACTTCTTCTCCCGGAGTGTAACCTGCTTTTTCCACCGCTTCAAGGATGGTCTTGATCGCTTCCTCGTTGGAAGCCAGGTTGGGAGCAAATCCTCCTTCATCACCGACTGCGGTGTTCAGCCCTTTTTGCTGTAATACAGCCTTCAGATGATGAAAAATTTCCGCACCCATTCTCAGGGCTTCACGGAAGCTTTCCGAACCGACCGGCATCACCATAAATTCCTGGATATCCACATTGTTATCGGCATGTTTTCCGCCGTTTAAGATGTTCATCATCGGCACCGGCAGTGTTTTGGCATTGAATCCGCCGAGGTATGCGTACAGCGGCATGTCCAGTGCGTCAGCGGCTGCATGGGCTACCGCCATCGATACACCCAGAATGGCATTTGCGCCAAGTTTGCCTTTGTTCTCGGTTCCATCCAGTTCGATCATCAATTGATCGATGCCGATCTGGTCCAGTGCATCATAACCGACGACCTCCGGGCCGATCACATTATTCACATTGGATACGGCCTGCTGTACTCCTTTTCCCAGGTAACGGTTTTTATCGCCGTCACGCAACTCGACCGCCTCATATGCTCCGGTGGACGCCCCGGAAGGGACCAGTGCCCGTCCATGTCCGCCGGATTCGAGGAATACCTCCACTTCTACT
Organism: Bacilli bacterium; assembly: GCA_041686735.1. Classification (GTDB taxonomy): domain Bacteria; phylum Bacillota; class Bacilli; order JACDOE01; family JACDOE01; genus JAWLDF01. The sequence goes on along the minus strand of JAWLDF010000059.1, from coordinate 6,227 downwards.
GTCGGATTCCCGCGGGAATCCAGAACTTCTCGTGCGTACACATCACGAATAATCGTCATCTGTTCATTCCACTCCTTTTTTCAATTCATGTATATAAAATCATTGATTATTTGTTGATGATCATCGATTTCCCCGTCATCTCCGGCGGCTGTTCAATCTGTAACAATTGAAGGAGCGTCGGAGCGACATCGGCTAAAATCCCGTCGTCGCGCAGGCTGATTCCTTCCCTGGTCACAATAAACGGCACGGGAAAAGTGCTGTGCGAGGTAACCGGATTGCCCTCACTGTCGATCATGTAGTCCGAGTTTCCGTGGTCGGCCGTAATGATGGCCACGCCACCCATCTCCACTATTTTATCAACCACTTTGCCGAGGCATTCATCCACCACTTCGATCGCCTTGATCGTCGGTTCCATTTTTCCGGAATGCCCCACCATGTCGGGATTGGCATAGTTAAGGATAATCGCATCATGCACGTTTTTATCCAGTTCCTTGAGAAGGGCTTCCGTCACACCGTACGCACTCATCTCCGGTTTCAGATCGTAAGTCGGCACATCCTTCGGCGAATGGATGAGCACGCGGGTTTCCCCTTCATACTCTTTTTCACGCCCGCCGCTGAAGAAAAAAGTGACATGAGGATATTTTTCCGTCTCTGCGATCCGCAGTTGTTTTTTGCCATGCCGTTCCAACACTTCACCCAGCGTGTTGTCCAGGTTGGTCGGTTTGTATGCCACATAACCGTCTACCGTTTCGCTAAAATGGGTAAGGCAAACGTAATACAGGTTATCCGGATGTCCTTCCCCGCGCTCAAACCCTTCAAAATTTTTATTGGTAAACGCCTGTGAGATCTGAATCGCCCGGTCGGGGCGGAAGTTAAAAAAGATGATGGCATCTTCATTTTCGATCAGTCCCAGCGGCTGATCCTGTTCGTCCACGATCACCGTCGGCATGACGAACTCATCATACACACTTTTTTCGTAGGATTCTTTGACCGCCTGCACCGGATCGCGGTAAGCCGGTCCTTCCCCGTACACCATGGCGCGATAAGATTTTTCCGTACGCTCCCAGCGCTTATCGCGGTCCATCGCATAGTAGCGTCCCTGAACCGTCGCAAGCTGACCGATTCCCAGCGACTCCATTTTTGCGAGAGTCTGCTCAATATAACGCACGGCACTGTCGGGGGCCACATCCCGTCCGTCAAGGAAGGCATGGACATAAACCTGCTCGATGTTCTGCTGTTTGGCCAGTTCAAGCAGGGCAAAAAGGTGGTGGATGTGGCTGTGCACACCGCCGTCCGATAATAAGCCGTACAGATGCAGCTTACTTCCCTTTTCCTTCACATGGCGGATCGCACCAAGAAAGGTTTCATTCTCATAAAAATCTTTATTCTCAATGGAACGGGTGACCCGGGTCAGATCCTGATAAACAACCCGTCCTGCACCGAGGTTAAGGTGTCCCACTTCAGAGTTTCCCATCTGTCCGTCGGGAAGCCCCACTGCCAGCCCGCTGGCCTGCAGGGTGGTATGAGGGTATTGCTTCCAGTAACGGTCAAAGTTAGGTTTGCGGGCCTGAGCCACGGCATTTCCTTCAATTTCCTCACGCAGGGCAAATCCATCCAATATTATTAAAGCAACCGGTCTTGATTGACTCATCTTACTAACTCTCCTTCGTCGCCGCTGATTTTACTAAACTCAAAAAAGATTCGGCTTTAAGACTGGCTCCGCCGACGAGCGCCCCGTCGATCTCTGTCTCATTTAAAAATCCGTCGATGTTTTCGGGTTTCACACTTCCACCGTACTGGATCCGTACTTGTTCCGCCGCTTCCGCTCCCACACTTTCACGCAGGACAGAGCGAATAAATCCGATCTGTTCTGCAGCATCCTGGGGGGTGGAAGATTTTCCGCTGCCAATCGCCCAGATCGGTTCGTAAGCGATGACAAGGCGCGCACATTGATGCGCATTCAGTCCCTTGATAGCAGCCTCCGTTTGTCGCCGAATGACCGCCCCGGTTTCTCCGCTTTCCCGCTCCTGCAAATTTTCTCCTACACAGACAATCGGGATCAGATCATGTTGAAAAGCGGCATGCACCTTGCGATTGACCATTTCATCACTTTCATTGAAATACTGTCTCCGTTCGGAATGGCCGATGACGACATATGTAATCTGCCACTCTTTCAACATCAACGGACTGATTTCACCGGTAAAGGCCCCTTCCGTTTCCCAGTGCATATTTTGCGCACCGGTCCGGATGGGTGTGCCCTCCACGGCCCGGGATAATGCAGGAAGTGCCGTAAAAGGCGCACAGATGACGCTCTCCACCATGTCATTTGCAGGAAGCTTCTCTTTGACTTCTTTTACGAACATTTCCGCCTCTGCAGCCGTTTTATACATTTTCCAGTTTGCGGCGATGATTGGTTTACGCTGTGGCATACTAACCGTCCCTTCTTTCAATATTATAACTTATTCCCGGTCCGCCAGCACGGCGATCCCCGGCAATTCCTTACCTTCCATCAATTCAAGAGAAGCTCCGCCCCCTGTGGAGATATGGGTGATTTGGGCGGTAACTCCCGCTTTCTCTACTGCGGCTGCGGAATCACCGCCTCCGATAATGGTCGTTCCGTTGACGGTTGCAAGAGAACGGGCGATTTCCGTCGTTCCTTTCGCGAACGGGTCCATTTCAAAAACCCCCATCGGTCCGTTCCAGACCACCAGTCTGGAAGAAGCAATCACTTTTTGATAGGCTTCGACTGTTTTCTGACCGATGTCCAGCGCCATCCACCCCTCGGGAATGCGGTCAATATCGACAACCTGCGTCTGTGCGTCGGCACTGAAACGATCGGCAACGACCACGTCCTGAGGCATCAAAAAGTCGACTCCCTTTTCTTTAGCCTGTTCGATGAATCGGCGGGCCAGGTCCACTTTTTCTTCTTCAAGCAAGGATGTTCCCACATCATAACCCTTTGCCTTGATGAATGTATTGGCCAGGCCGCCGCCAATGATAAGATGATCCACTTTATTTAATAGATTGGCGATCACGTCAATCTTGTCTTTTACTTTGGCTCCTCCGATAATCGCCGTAAAAGGACGTTCCGGACGATGAAGGGCATTGGCAAGAAACTCCAGTTCTTTTTCCATAAGAAAACCGGCCACCGCCGGGATATAGTCTGCAACTCCGGCCGTGGAAGCATGGGCACGATGCGCGCTTCCAAAGGCATCATTGACAAAAAGATCCGCCAGCCGGGCAAACCCTTTCGCCAGTTCGGGATCATTCTTCTTTTCTCCCGGATAAAACCTCACATTTTCCAGCAGAATCACATCTCCCTCGGCCATCATGGCCACCTCTGACTCCACCCTGGAACCTGCGGCTTCATTCAGTTTTTTGACCGGCTTTTGCAGATACTCGCTTAACCGTGCAGCCACGGGATCGAGCCTTAACTCCTCCACAACCTTCCCTTCCGGTCTTCCGAGATGGCTGGCCAGAATAACCCGCGCTCCCTGTTCGATCAGGTAATTTATTGTGGGGAGCGCCGCTTTAATGCGTGTATCATCCTGGATCTTTCCATCCTGAATCGGCACATTAAAATCGACACGGCAAAAAACAGTTTTCCCCTTGAGTTCAACATCACGAATGGTCTTTTTATTCATCATTGAAAAATAAACCTCCTCGTCACATGAAAAGAGGAGATCCCCTCTCCTCTTTCAACCCACCTTCAATATTCTACCTTTATAACCCCTTTTGTGCAACGTAGTTTGCCAGATCAACGACACGATTTGAGTAACCCCACTCATTATCATACCAGGATACGACTTTTACCATGTTATCTTCCATCACCATCGTTGAAAGGCCATCGATGATTGAAGAGTGCGAATCTCCTTTAAAATCAATGGATACGAGGGGTTCTTCCATGTAATCGAGGATCCCTTTCAGCTCGTTTTGCGCAGCGTCACACAGCACCCCGTTGACATCCTGGACGGTAACATTTTGCTCCAGTTCGCAGACCATATCCACCACCGATACATTGGGTGTAGGCACGCGCATGGAAAATCCGTTTAATTTCCCTTTCAACTCAGGCAAAACAAGTCCGACCGCTTTCGCAGCTCCGGTGGTCGTGGGAATGATCGACATTCCCGCAGCCCTCGCCCGACGCAGATCCTTATGGGGCAAATCAAGAATTTGCTGATCATTGGTGTATGAATGTACGGTGGTCATCATACCGCGCCGGATCCCGAAAGATTCATGCAATACTTTTGCAAAGGGAGCAAGACAATTGGTTGTACAGGACGCATTTGAAATCACATGGTGCGACGCAGGATCATATTTTTCATGATTCACTCCCATAACAATGGTTATATCCTCTTCTTTCGCAGGAGCGGAAATGATCACTTTCTTTGCTCCTCCCACAAGATGGCTGGCCGCGTCATCCCGATGGGTAAATCTTCCCGTTGATTCCACTACGATATCGACTCCATAATCTCCCCAGGGGAGTTTCGCCGGATCCCTTTCCGCCAGGACGCGGATGGTTTTTCCATTGACAACAATAGCATTTTCCTTTGCTTCAATCTCGGCATTCAGCCGACCATGAACTGAATCATACTTGAGCAGATGTGCCAGTGTACCGGCGTCCGTCAGATCATTTACGGCCACCACCTCAAGTTGCGGATGATCCAATGCAGCCCGAAAAACATTCCTTCCGATTCTTCCAAACCCATTAATTCCGATTTTAACCATTTTGATTTTTCCTCCTTGTTTAAATATGATGATTAGTAATTTATGAATAATGCACCTTTACAGGTTTAATATTTCCTGTGCCGCAGTTTCGTCGGTAATTAAAATGTGAGGAAACTGATTTTTTGTCACTGCAGCAATTGCTTTTGCTTTACTTTTTCCGCCAGCCACGGCGATGACAACCTCAGCTTTCTGTATATGATCGAGATCGATACCGATGGTCCGCATTCTGTATACGATTTCTCCGGCTGGATTAAAGTAATATCCGAATGCTTCTCCTACCGCCTGCTGCCGTTGCAACTGGTCAATGATCGCTTCATCCAGTTTGCGTCTGTTCGACATGGCGATCGCTTCTCCGATACCATGCAAAACAACACGGGCGGAGGCGATCTTTTGCAAAATTTCTTTTACCACGTCATCGCGGATCAGTGATTGATAAGCTTCCTGACTGAGTCGGTCCGGGACATGAAGAAGCCGGTACTGACCTCCGGTTTTGTTTGCCATAAGAGAAACCAGGGTATTTGCCTGGTAGTCCATGTTTTCTCCAAGACCTCCGCGGGCCGGCACAAACAATACATCTTGAAAAAGCGGGGAAGACGGAAGCATTTCCGCCACTTCCGCGACGGTTGAACCTCCCGTGACGGCAACAACATCCCGGGGCTGTACGAGTTGCTGAATCAATCGCGCACCCATGCGGCCGATTTCCTTTTTGCTGAGTTCGTCTTGATCAGCATCACCCGACACAATCACCGCTTTTTTGATGCCCAGTTTTTGTGCCAGCTCCTCTTCCATTTCCGTCAGTCCGAAAAGTTGCTTCACCATCGGCTCCAATTTTTCAAGTAACGTATAGCCGGAAGCAGTGAGTTGCATCCCGTTCGTTTCCGTTTTGATCAGGTCCTGTTCTCGTAAAAATTCAACTTCTGCCCGCAGAACGCGTTCCGTGATTTGTAACATTTGCGCCAGTTTTCGTCTGCCCACCGGTTGCATCAGCATGATATAGCGCAGTATGGTATGACGCTTTTTCAGCGTCTCCATCAGATCCGGAAGCAGACGCTGCTGAATGGATAAAAACTCCATGATGGTCATTTAAAATTCGCTCTCCTTTGGGGTTGCTCTGTTGGATGGTTTAATATAGCATCTTGTTGGACTAATTTTGTCCCGTATATGCATTTTTAGTCCCGCTATGGTCAAAAAAATATGTTACTCCTATTGTAAAGGATATCCAGTCAGATTGCAACTCCGGTTTCGCGAATAATAAGACGATTTTTTCGCCTTATTTTCATAAATTCCAGTAAACCGGGGAAGTTAAGACGAAAAAATCGTCTTAATTCCCATATGACCTCCTTTGAGGTAATTCACATGGCAATATAAGACGATTTTTTCATCCTATTTTTTCATATTTTGATGACGTACAATAGTTTGTGTATTGAGAAAAATGTGCACATTTTCTCGCCAAATAGGAAAAAGTAGGGTATCCTCGGAATTGACTAGATCCCAAAAGA
>JAWLDF010000058.1:0-15137 GCA_041686735.1 Bacilli bacterium | reverse complement strand
TTTTACCCATGATCGGACACGGCTAGTTTTTTGCTCATTAATCGATAATTCCGTCATGACTTATACACCCACAATGCAAAAAATAATATATAGCTAATTACAACGAAATTAGTATATCATATGAATAAAATTTGAACATATATTAATAAATCTCTAGAACCCGGCAGGTCATTTATTCAATGATGTGGAAAGTTATTACTTTCGAAATTTGACAAAGAGGTTGTGTGATAATGTCGAACTTGCTAGACATGTTAGTCCCGTTAAAAAATAAGTCTATTGCTGAAGAAGTGAGTGAAATCAACATCCATCGAATCAAGTATCTGTTTGTGATTATGGTGGTGGTTCATATTGCGCACGTTCTTATTTTTTTCTACAGTGATCAAGCAGGAAAAAGTGAGACAGTTATGCTGTGGCGTGACGGGATTATTTATGCTCACTTGGTGATGGCAATACTCATCACTATTTATGGAATTGCTGCCTTTCTGATCTCCTTTAAAAATAAAACCTCCGGTATGATCTCACGTGTTTTCCAGGGTATTGTGATACTTTCTTATCTTCTTTTCGGGGTAGCGGTCAGCCTGATTGATCAGCTGGTCACCTCAAACATCATGCCCTTTTTCGTTGCCAGTGTTGGTATTGCTGTCACGTTCTTAATCCGGCCGATCTTTGTCCTGATCTATTATGCGATTACTTTTCTATTTTTTTATTATACAGTTGACTGGATGCAAACCAGCAGTGAACTGCTGCTGTCCGTTCGTGTCAACAGTATTACCGCAACAGGCATCAGTGTCGGCATTGCCCTAGTTTTATGGCGTAATAATATTAAATCCATACAACAAAAAAATCAGATAGAAGAGCAGCAGGAGAAATTGAAGGATAGCAACCGGCAATTGCAATATCTTGCGACCCACGATCCTCTGACAGGATTGATTAACCGGGATCAATTTATGCAAACTGTCGAAAGAGAAATTGTGTCCAGTCAAAACAATGAAAAAGAGACCAGTATGGTGATTATGGATATCGATCATTTTAAAAATATCAACGATCATTATGGTCATCCTGTGGGAGATCGCATTTTAAAGGAAGTGGCCGATTTTATTAAAGAGGTCCTGCGAAGAACAGACATTCCCGCCAGATTGGGAGGAGAGGAATTTATCATCTTGCTTCCCAATACTTCGCTGTCAGAAGGAAACCGCGTAGCAGAAAAATTACAGCAAAAGTTGCAGGATCACTCTTTTTCGATTGATGGTGTTGATCACAAAATCACCGCAAGTTTTGGCGTGGCCTCACTGACACATTGCCATCATTCATTCCAGGAATGCTACAGCGAGGCCGATAAAGCTCTTTACCGGGCAAAAAATAATGGACGTAACTGTGTTGAAATAGCAATGCCGGAGAGGCAGCAATCTTTATATTAAACTCTCCCGGCATAACGGTCTACTTATTTCTCATTACATCCCTTACCGCTTCGATGATTGCCTGCGGATTGTCAAACATGAGGTTATGTCCACCCTCGACGACCATGACTTTACCATATTCCGTGATTAGATAAAGTTTTATCTTAGTTTGTGTTTACTTAAATAATTATCCATCTGTTTGAAATGATGGAGATCATGCTCAATGAAAATAGAAAGATATTTTTCCTGATTATATGGCTGATTGCTGATGAAAAATGTCAATTCTTCATCCCATACCTGTACCCATTTTTCAATTAATTGATTTCGGGTAGTAATGAATTGTTCAATGATATGTGGCAAATCAAATTGAGCGGCATAATCCCCGGCCTGATCATTCAACTTTTGAATATCCACAAAAGAGAGCTTGGCCCCTTCCTTCATCTGAGGAACCATCGTTTCCAGACTATATTGATCCCAAAACCATATATGACATAAGACTTCTTTAATGGACCATTTCCCTTCCTTCATCGGTCTGGTCAGGATGGATTCGTCCAGGTCTTTGATTGATTCGACCCAGTATAAAAGAGCAGTAAAATCTCTAATTGCCTGTATATTCTTAGCCACCGCCAATTTCCCCCTGTTCAAAATAAGTTTACTATTTATGTTGCTTTTATTAAACCAATTGTTTCATCCTTCGCCTATTATACGAACGTATACATTGACTCAGGACATCCATCTATGATATAGATTTGATATTAATAGAATAAAGAACAGTTTTCGAATAATATAGTCAGAGGGAGGGGAGACATTGGATATTTTTTATATATTTATGTTTTCCACCTTATGGTCAATCGGTCTGATCATATTGATTCGAAATGCAAATAACCGTTTTTTGAGATGGATCAGCATTTTGATGTTTGCTGCAGGTTGTGGCAGCTTCTCCATTTCACTAATGGATCTTCTCTTACCCCATCTCAATTCCATGCCGGTAATTAAAGAACTGGTCAGAGTCATGAGTATTACCGCTCTAACCCTGTATTTGACTATGTTCCCATACGCTTTTTTACTAAGTGCAATCACCGCCCGTTTTCAAATGGCACGAAGACGGTTCCGGTTTATATCTTTGCTTCTTCTTATTCCCCCGATCACCATTGTTTTTCTTAACGCTACATTCTATCCTGTGGCCATATTCCCGATGGAGCCGATTTCGATTTATGCTGCAATCTATTTTTTCACTGGGATATTCTTTTATTTTTACAACTATATCATGGAACAGAATCCAGTTTTAAAAGGGAATAAACTGCGAACCAATTTTGTGTTTATTCCGGCCATCCTCTGGGCTTTTTTTACTGATTTCCGGTCTATCGAATCTTTTATTTTTTACAAAAAGGAAGTCCAGATCACGGGTATGACCTACTGGCAAGTTGATATTGTGATCATCTTGTTTGTGATGGCAGGTTTTCTTTATTATGGCTTAAAATACGGTTTTCTCGGCATTAAATTAAATATCGAGAATCAGCTCCACGAACAGTCCCTGCTTGCGCTGACATCCGGAGCCTCTATCCTTAATCACACGCTAAAAAATGAAATTGAAAAAATCAATTATTTAAATGAACGCGGGCAATCTCTAATTCACGACCAACACCCCGAAAAAGCGATGGAGACTTTGAAAAATATTGATCAGGTTACTACGCATATGTTGGACATGGTGAATCGTTTCAAAGAAAAAACAAACGAAATTGTTTTGATGGAAGAAAAGCACTCTGTCCGTTCGTTAGTTGAGGACTCTTTGAACGCGATTCAACCGTTGTTTGAAAAAAAACAGGTTCGTCTGATAAAAGATTTCCAGACCGAAGGTACCCTCTTCTGTGATTCCCTGCACATCAAAGAAGTCTTAAATAATCTGTACATAAATGCGCTCGACGTCATGGAAGAAGGCAAAGGAGAATTGCGCGTGACTATTCTAAAATATAAACGTGATTTGTTAATTGAAGTGAAAGATAACGGTCGGGGAATGACAAGAGAAGTGATGCAACGTATCTTCGAACCATTTTTCACGACAAAAAATCACTCCTCCCATTACGGAATGGGACTCAGCTACAGTTACAGTGTGATGAAAAAGCACGGTGGCGGTATCCGTGTAGAATCGAAACCGCAAAAAGGATCAACATTTGTCTTGCTTTTTCCGGGGCATCGTTTCGTGGAAACCGGGTGAAAGAACTTCATACTTCCCATGTTTCCATCGATGGAATATAGTAGGGTCAAACACTGGATAAACAGGTGAAGAAAAATGGAAGAGATTAAAGTATTACTGGTCGAAGACGATCCCTTCTGGCAACAGCAATTGTCAGCAGATCTAAATCATGAGCAGGACATCCGGGTAGTTGCCGTTGCTGATACGAAAGAAAAAGCTTTGCAAGAAACCCTTGATACGGACTGTAACTTGATCTTAATGGATCTTAATTTAACGGGAAATAATCTGGATGGTCTCGAGGCGATCGACGAGATATTAAAGAAGGTTAAACGCCCCCTCCATATTATTGTCCTTACTTCTTTAACCGACCAAAAGGTGATTCTTCAAACTTTTCAGTCCGGTGCCTTTAATTTTATCAACAAATCAAGTTATCAGGATATTATAAAAGCGATTCGCGATGCCCACAATAATCAGTCCTCGATACATCCAGATGCCGCAAAAGTGATCAGAGAGGAAATTCGCCTCATGACCCTTACACCTATGGAAAGGGAAGTATACGAACTGAAAAACAAAGGTCTTAACAAAACGGAAATCTCCAAATTACTTCACAAATCGATTAATACGATCAAAACTCAGTTGAGAAGTGTAAATAATAAGTTAAAAGGGATGTAAATACGACCCCGGTCTGATATTACTGAAAAAAAGAGGGAACTTCGAAAAGTTCCCTCTTTCCTTTTTATTTTGCTTCAAAGTATTGCCACTGATTTAACAACCTTAATAATACTGCCGCTGCCTGCGCTCTGGTCGCCGTTCCCTTCGGTTGAAGAGACGCGTCGCCCATTCCCTGCAGCAGCCCTTCCTGAACCGCATAGTTCATAGCATTGACGGCCCAGGGGGATACCATATCTTCGTCACTGAATGTTTGCAGCATATTCTCTTGATTGTCCTGTTCACCCATGTTGATTTGTAATGCCTTAAACAGCATTACCGCCATCTCTTCCCTTTTTAACGGGTCATTGGGTCTAAATCGTCCGCCATCACCCTGTACGATTCCCAACTGAACTGCCTGGCTTACTGCATCCGCATACCATGCGTCAACATCAACATCCTCAAAGGTTGCCGGTCCGGATGTCACAACTGCTTCTCCCTTCACCTGAGTCACAAAATCAACAAGCAGTTTGGACATCTCGGCCCGGGTAATATTGCGATTCGGGTCAAATTGATATTCTCCGACTCCATGAATGAGATGTCTGCTGGCGAGTAATTCTACATCTTTTTTACTCCAGTGATTCTCTAAGTCTGCAAATGTTTTGTGATAGATCATCACAGCATAGGTTCCAGGCTGAAAAATATCAGCGATCATCAGACTGCGGGCGGTGTCTGTTTTTCCTGCAATATACTCCCATTCATCCGATCCTTCTTCTTTGAGACGATACAAAGCTAGTTTGCGGGGATCATCTCCTTTAAGGGCAGCTTGCTCATACTTGACCTGCACGTGCACCGGTTTGGTAAAAGATTGATTTGTATCCGTGCGGATCGTAAATGCTTCTGTTATCAATTCCATGTTTTCACCGGCTGCGGGAGAATCCTTCTTTTCCACCGTGATCACGTTGCCCTCTTCAAGTGAACCTTCTTCCAGAATGAAGGTGAGCATCCCTTCAAGAACCGAAAATTGTTGATGTTGTCCTGTTATGGCAACTTTTTCGCCGTGACTTTCATTTGGTTTCCGCCCCTTTGACCCTTTATGTGGAACCGGGTCTTCAGGATTTTCCTCCGGTTCCTCATCTAAACCTTCTTTTTGGGCCGGTAACCATACAAGCATTTCACTTGATTCATTCCCGGAAAGATCCACTGTACGGATGGAAACTTCCAGATCCTTCTCTGCACCGATATCCGGAATAACAGCCCACTCAACACCTGGATCAATCTCCATTGCCGAACCGTAATCTCCTTTACCCTCCAATTTCCAGCGGATGCGAACGCCATTCAGATCCATGTCTCCCGGATCGGACCACATGAGTAATGCGTTGTTATCTTGCCAGCCCGCTTTCACGTCAGCCACCGGATTGGGGGAGTCTGTATCGGCAGTATTTGCAAATTCCATCACGGTATCATCACCCATGGGAACTCCATAGTAGCTCTCCACTGCACCGGAAATGGTTGCCCGGTAGTTCTCACCCGTGTTTAATGGTGTTGCAGGCTCGAATCGAATCTGAGTTGCCACCGTCTGATCTTGGTCATTATGAGAATCGACTGCTGAATACGTACCTGATACTTCTTGATTCTCTGAATCTATTGCCTCGATCTTCAGTGTCCATTCGTTAATGGATGACAACTTTACCGGCCGGTTGAAGGTAAAAATGACGTTGCCGCTATCATCCATCCTTATATCTTTTAATTCCGGCGGCAATGTCGAAACCATCGGGATGTTAACATCAAAGTGCGGTGGCGGTACCAGCAATTCATCGCTTTCCGCCGTTATATATCCGTCTTTTTCATAGATTACTTTCCATTTTCCTTCAGGAACATCCCAGCCATATCGACCTTCCTTATCGGTCGTTTGTGGGTTTTCCTGCAAGTACCAATCTGCATTCCAGACATCCCATTGACCTGTCTTATCATTCCACTGCATCGCTGTCGCCGTTACATCTTCTATTCTAGCTTCAGTCAATACTTCATACACGTAGCCGCTCGGATCATAAATGTATGTCGGTTCCGCTACGGAACTTCCAGGGAAACAATAACTATCATTCAAAATCTCTTTTTCCAAATCATCGATCATTTTTTTCAGACGATAATCCAGCGCCTCACCAAGCAAAATCCCCCCGGCGGCCAGGGCTACCGTTCCGAGGCCTGCAGTGAATGGACCCAGAGCCAAACTTCCAATAGTCATCACCCATTTCGCTGCTTCATGGATGTGAACCTGTTTAAACAGGGACAAAATGTTATCTGTATAAATTCGGGCCATTTCCGGGTCGCAATTGTCCGCTACAAGATCCATCAATTTTTCCAGTCTCGCGGTATTGCTATTGATAGCATCTATAGAGCTAAATAATCCGGAAATCCCGGCCCAGGGAGCATTGAAATTCTTAACCATTGGAGATCCCAGACCATCATGGGTAAACATAAAATCCACCGAATATTTCAACATTGTTGGGGGATCCGAAAAATCCGCCGCATGGAAACGAATGCTATTTTGTATGTCTGGCTCTATGCTTCTCTCATCGTCAGAATATCCTTCTTGCAACTTAATATTTAGAGCCTCTGTCAATACAGCTATCGCTGCTGCATCTCCATATTGTTGCACAAAACTTAAAGGTATTTTTGCCGATAAATGTCCCGACATATGTTTATCATCATAGGAGTACCCTACGGACATATCATATACCGGCAACTTGGAATTGGTTGCAAACGCAGTGTCTGCTGCCGTTGGGACATAGTTCTGTACAACTTCAACGGAAAAAGATGATTTTATATTTGAACTACCCTGCGCCATTCCTAGAACCATCGTTCCACCGCCCGAGGAATTGGGAATGATTTGTTTTTCTTGAATTTCTGCATCTTCGGGAATCAATTCTTCCAATGAAGGTAGTTCATCATTTAGATGGGATAAATCCGTATCAAATTCTTGAGATTTTTCTGTATAAAAAACTTCAATCGGTGCAGGTTCGTCCGGATTAAGAATGGCAGAGTACTGCGTTTCTTCCCTTACCGCCTTGACTCTTTTATTACCCATATATACCCAGACCTGATCCACCAGATCATGATTGTTAAACTTTAAGATAAATTTGAACGGTTTTCCCGGTACATACACATAGGGGAATTTAGCCACCCCTTTCCTCGGATCAACGACCTGTTTTCTTCCCCCGCTTTGCTCCATACTCACTTCAATTAATTGCAGTTGGTTGGGATCTAATGTGACAGTTGCTTTATCTGATTGTAAAGTCAGATTGCCCTGTTTTATTTCAGCGTACAGAACATGTTCCGCATCCTCAGTATCGGCGAGGGTCACATCCAGCATCCATGTTCCCTGATCGGAAGAACGAATTTCTCCCAGTAAAACGCTGCCGTCATAAATCATCACCGTGTGTCCCGCAGGCGCAACCCCGGAAATACTTATGTTCGGAGACGTTGTTACCTGAGGAGCATCGATTCTCAATTGATGAACCTTTGCCTGCGCTGAACCGATTGGCTCTTCTTTGGTTTCCCCATTTATGGAAAAGCGGATTTTGGAATTGATCCCTATTTGTTTTCCTTCATATTCCGGTTTCACTCGTAATTGATAGGTTGCCGAGCCAGATTGCCCATCAAGCGTTCCCAGCGGAACCAGCATATATCCTCCTTCGGTTTCCGGCACGACTGTTTGAGAGTTTAAAGTTAAACTTCCTTCAATCCATTCAGTACCCGAAGGAATTTCAAGCATAAGAACTGCATCTTCAACCTTCGCATGGTTGGAATCATGACGATACTCGTCCTTGATACGTAAAATACCGCCAACAGATACCCCCATAGGTTGTATCGTCACACTGTTCCCGTCTTTTCCTGAAAAAATGGCATCCGGAAAATCAAGGTTTCCTATATTTTTGTTTTCTCCTGCTAATATATTAAATTCCTTGACCATGATATACCGGCCTTCTGCGGCAGTAATCTCAAGCTGATAGGATCCGGCATCTAAATTAGACAATTGAAAATGGTCATCAGAGTAGATTTGTGAGGATGTCCATTCTCGTTGTCCGTTACTGTCAATGCGGAACAGGTTCACTTGATAGGTTTGCTCCTCAACCCCATCCGGAAGATGAACTGTTCCCGATACCTTGCCTCCGATCTCTTCCAAATGAAAATCAATGACCGCCTCATTATCCTCATTCATAGTTACGGTCTCACAATCTCCCGGGAGTCCGGCCTCTCTTCCGTCTACACAGACCTCGACCTCATCGCCCGGTTTTGATTTGATCCATAGCGCATCCGTAAACGATATTCTCGGCAGAGATGACTTCACATTGTAATGATAGGCTACTCTCCAATCCACAGCCATCGGGCCTTCCCATTGTCCATCACGATATTTGGTATATATATTGATTACAACTTTACCCGGCAACCCGGTCTTCATGTGAATATGACCAGTCGTTTGTCCATGAGACTGGATTGTAAACTCCTCAACATCGGATGATACCATTCCGGACACCCCGGACAAAGCCGCCTGCACGTGAACTTGTCCTGCAGGAACCTCAAGGGAATATTGTCCCTGTTCATCCGTGACCGTTTTTATGGTTCTGGAAACACCCTCGATCATTGTTGTAACCGTAACCGTTGCCCCGGCCACTTCTATTTCATTTTCATCCCACACCGTACCCTTAAGTTCCCCATAATCCCGTCTGGGTACAGTAATATTCCAGTGATTTTCAAAAGGGTTCAGTATTCCGTTTACCTCTGTATAAATATATTTGACTGGATCCGCAAAGACTTTTACCAACAATTTTTCTCCGGATAGACGGTTACTGACAGCTCTCAAGAATTGACCGTCATCTCCCGTGTTTGCCGTTGCTATAAAGTTTCCGTCACCATCGGTAATCACTACCCGTGCATAAGGAACCGGTTGGCCTTCCTGGTCCTTGATTGTTGCCGAGAAAGATGCCGGATAAACGGGGATCATGTTCAGTTCCCCGGTTGTTCCTGGTTCAATGCTGATTCCGGTTTTATGGTAAAGTTCTAGACCATTTGCCGAGACCAGTTTTAGTTCATAATCCGTTCCTTCAGGAAGACCGATCATTTCGTATTGACCGGCATCGCTGACCTGAATCAATTCTCGAATCGAATGGTCATGACTCCATAAAACCAGGTTAGAACCGTCAAGTGTTCCTCCTTCAACCGATTGAATGGTGATGCGATACGTTCCTCCGACGGGAACAGATGTAAATAACGCTTCTTTTTCTGTCTGATGCCCGTAGGAATCTATTAACTTTCCTTTCACCGATAAGATTTCAGATGCATCCTCCGGAATGGTTCCACTTCCTTGATATACGGAACTGTCTTCAGTTATCTGAAGCGGAATTACCAGGCTTTGATCCGTACCGTCAACAGAGGAACGATAGATTAAGACTGCCTCTGCTTCAAGGGCACTGTCCCCCGTCAGGGTAACTTGTAACATGCCTCCGATTGCTGCATAGGCTCGATAATACAGGGGTGTTTGTATACTTACCGTCTCAATGGCAATAGCCGGAGTCGTTAAGCTTTGTTCGACGGTGTACGGATCTGCACCTGCTGTCTTCACCGCATATATCCTGTAAGTATATGCCGTTTGATTGATCGTTTCATGATCAATGTATTCCAGTGTATCGGGACCATCGATGGTTGCGATGATCTGATCTGCGCCGTTACCGGAACGACGATGGACCTCGTATCCCGTAATATCCGTATTTTGCAGCGGAGCATCCCAGACCAGCTTTACCTTTTTGTCCCCAAGATATTCAAGGGACAAACCGGCTAATTCCGTTGCTGAAAGGGTAGTGGCTTCCACGGAAGGTCCATCGGTGCTCCAGACCCCGTTTACATTGGAAGCCTCCACCTTAAACGTATATGTTGTATCGGGAGTCAGGTCTTCTATTCGGACCTCATTGACATCACCATTCACTGTAACACTTTCTGTACCATAAAGAATTTTATAATAGGCCGTTCCCTCATTGGCCGGAGTCCACCGCAAAGTGACGAAGGTTTGCCCGGAATTGATTACCTCCACATTTTTGTTTGCAGGCCATTGTGAAACGGTTGATCCCTCGCTTACAATTACGGCAAAAACATCCTCAATCGCATTGTAGTCATCTGATACCAGATTGGTTGCATGGGACGCAAACATAATTACCGACCCATCACCATTTATTTGCGGATTAGTAGAAAAACTGTTCGAATCCTCACCATCATACGACTTACTCACGATTTCAAACATTGCGGCGTTCCTGTCGAATACCACGATATCCGATGCATTATTTCCATCGGTAATGGTTAAATTCGAAGCTCTTGATTCAAAAGCAAGGATACTGCCGTCATTGCTGAGGACCGGATTGTCACTGTCCCCGTTTGCTTCGATTGTGATCATTGATACTCTCTCATCCGGATTTGTTGCCATTCTGTCATAGATATAGATATGGTTTAACCCGTTATCAATCTCAAAATTTTTATATACAAATGCTACGTAACGACCGTCTGCACTGACGGAAGGATTTGAGGCCTGTCCGGTATCAGAGACCGAGGGAATCTGAGAAATTCTTTCTACCATTCCCGTTTCCAGATCACTTAGATAGACGTCATCATATCCATTATCACTGCCCAGGTTTGTGGATGATGATACGAAAACCACATAACGGCCATTCCCGCTTAACCCCGCCTGATTGGCATCATAATTTCCTGCCTCACCAGCCATTTTGTCAACCAACTGGGTAACCCCTGTGAAACGATGACGCACATAGATATGGTCAGTTGTATTACTGTTCATTCCGGTTACTAGATTATTTGCTTTCGAACGAAATACAATGACGCTTCCATCCGCGCTAATTTCCGGATCCACACTATACTGATCGCCCTGTTCACCGTCAGAGGAAACACTGACAATTTCCATCGATGTCTGTCCCGGTTCAGGTTCATCATAGATTCCGTTCTCATCCGCATCCCTGTCATATAAAAAGATGTCAGGTATTATGCCATTTGTATCCGCGTCAACGAGGTCCGTGGCGTTGGAATAAAAGACGATATACCTTCCATCTCCACTGATCTTCGGTGCCCTGCTATAGCCATTTGCTGCCCCGTTTAAAATTGATTTACTGATTAACTGAAGGCGTTCGGTAACACTGTCATATAAGAATACGTCGGTTTTTCCGTTTTCGTCATGTGGATCTAACCGATCCGACGGAGAAGAGAATACAAAATATCGTCCGTTATCACTGACGTCACCTTCAAAGCTTGCTCTATCCGCTTCTGTTCCGTCATTTGCTTTGTTGAGTCGGAAAATTTGCGGCCCATTATCGATTTGTACCGTCTGAGTACCGGTTTCGGAATAATTTCCATCTGCGTCATAAGAAATGATTTTAAATTCATATAATGTTTCGTTGATCAAGCCATTGATATTCGCTGTCTCTTGCCCTTTAGGGATTAAATCGCTCTGCCGGAAAAATGCCCCCGGCTTTCTCCACATCACCCGTGATCCAATATAGTCCGCGTCAATGGGATCGATCCAGGTGATGACAACGCCTCCCTGTTGCACCGCGATGTTAACCTGTTGAGCTGCTTGCGGAGGTGTCGTTTCCTTTGATGATAACGTTGTGAATTACCCGGAAAGGGACTCACTCCAATTGTATGACGCATCCCCTGCCTGAACTGAAAACGGATAAGTTGTTCCCGGATTCAGATTGGTTACAAGATAGGATGTTTCTTTTGTGGTGGCAATCAAGTCCGTACCCTGGTAAACACGATAGGCAGTTACCGAGGTGTCATCCTCAGCTTCTCCCCAATTCAATAAGAAGTAAGTTCCGCCGGTCTGTATCGATTCCAGTGTAACTCCGGCAGGCCAGATCGGTGCATGAATATCCGATGATGTATCCGATACCAGTTCCTTTAAGAATATATCACGATTGGAGTTGTCCGTTGCCGAATCAACCAGTGTACTGGCGTCTGACTCAAATAAAACCCATTTTCCATTATTGCTGATATAGGGGACCAGACTGTCCCCGTTTCCGTTTACACCCGAGGCGGATATACTTAATAATTCAGTTGTTTGAGACGTCCGGTCATGGATATATACGTCACGGGTATATCCGCTTTCCGAGGGATCAAATCCGTACTCTGAAACAAATACAATATACCGACCGTTAGAACTGATGTAGGGTGTAGAGCTGTCCATATCCGCCGCAATACCATTTCTTACACTGATCCTTTCCGTGGTGCCCGTCATCCGATCCCGAACATAAATTTGGGTAATATACGGGTCAGCCTCAACTTGATCCAGATTCACAGCATAAGATTCAAAAGCCACAAACCGCCCGTCCGCACTGATTGCCGGACTGCTGCTGTCATTGTTTGCTTCCGTTCCTTCACTGGATACGCTGATCCGTTCAAAAGTTTGTTTCTGTACGTCATAAACAAATACGTCCGCTCTTCCGTTATTGTCCCCGTCCACCAGATTCGTCTGGGGGGAAGCAAAAGCGACAAACTGACCATCTGCACTGATCGATACCCGGGATGGCCGGGTTGATGGACTCGATGAGTATGGGTGGTTCGTTAAACGAATAAGTTCCCCTGTTTCGCGATCCTTCAGAAAAACGTCCCAGTCCTGGTTTGTATCTGTTGTCTGCCCGTTCGGATGAAAGGAGGAAAAGGCAACATATCGTCCGTCTGCACTGATGTCATAAGTCCGATTTTCAGCATAAATCGTACCAATGTTTACATCATAAGCGATTTTTTCCGTAGTTCCGGTCAAAACATCGTACAAAAATAGATCTTCTACGCTGTCGGTGTCGTTTGGTTCGACTAAGTTTTTGGCTTTTGACGTAAATAGAATATGCTTGCCATCTCTGCTGATTACCGGTGCATGGCTGTCACCATCTGCCTGGCTGCTATCCGTCCCTATGGTAATGATCCGGGTTGTGTTTGTATCCCGGTCATAAAGAAAAACATCGGAATAAGAATTGAAATCATTGTCTACTAGGTTGCTTGCAAGCGACGCAAAAACAATGAATCGCCCATCATCGCTGATTGAAGCAAAGCGGCTGTCCCCGTCAGTCGGCAGTCCGTCAACTCCTATACTGATCTGCTCTAACGGGGTTAAGGATTTGGTCACAACTATGACAGAAGGGCCGTTCACTGACCAGTTATCGTTATAATCCCCCGCTTCTACTTTAAAAGTATATTCGGTCCCCGGCTGAAGACCATAAACGGTAAAAGGAGAACTTTTAAAGCCGTCCAAAGGTGTCCCGTTCTGCAAAATGCGATAGTTGACTGTTGCACTTTCATCCGTTGCCTGTGGCCAGGACAGGGTAACTGAACTATAGCTTATGTCAGAAGCAGTTAATTGACTCCCATCGGACCAGACAGGGGGATTTTGGTCGGCGGCATTCGGATCCGTCGGATTGACCACATTTAACACTGCCTGATACATACTCCATGCCTGTCCTTGATTAGATGTCAAAGCGCCGGCAATATCCGTCGCACTCATATCCGGATTAACGATCCACAATAAGGAGGCGGCTGCCGAAACAAACGGAGTTGCATAGGATGTTCCTGTATAACTTCCATACCCTCCTCCCGGGATGGTGCTCAAAATATTCTCCCCGGGAGCCATTAAAGTGGCCCCACCATTGGACATCGGATGGGGTTCAAGATTTTCCCCCAGTGCTCCTACAGAGATCACTCCCTGAAAAGCTGCCGGATAGTAGGCATTTTGATTTTGTTGATCTTCAATCGGTAAACCGTCATTCCCCGCTGCAGCAACGACAAGTATGCCCACATCCATCGCCCTCTGGATGGCATAGGCTAAGACTTCCGGAACTGCATCCAATCTTTCTCCGAAACTTAAATTGATGATTTTTACTTTTTGGACTGATCCATCTTCTGTGTTGTCACCGCGCCAGTCGATGGCCTCATGGATCGCTGTGGCAATGTCGAACACATCTCCCGTATTGTCCGCGCCCAGTGCTTTAATGGGCAAAATCTTCGTGGGTAACGTACCCGTCGCCCCTGCTACACCCAACCCGTTATTGGTAACAGCTGATATGATCCCGGCAACACGGGTTCCATGTCCACTATCATCATCATACCCGGGACCGCCGTCCATCATGACGTTCATACCTGGCAGCAATTTGCCCGCCAGATCGGGATGATTAACATCGACTCCGGTATCAATCACGGCGATCACTACCGGTTCGATTAATCCATTGTCATAAACTGCCTGAGTTACCGTATCCCATGCTTCGACAGCTTCAATCTGTGAAAGTCCCCATTGATCGTTAAAAATAGGATCGTCGGGTATACTCTGCGCCATTAAAACATCGTTTCGCTCGGCAAACTTGATTAATAAATGATCTTTTAATTGGTTTAAGGCTTCTGTAGTCCGCTCATGATTGTCAAACCGGATGAGAGAGTAGCCATATTTGCTTGATACCACTTCTCCGCCGATTTCATCAAATACTTGTTGTTTTTCAATCTCTGCAACATCCGGTTTAAACTCAATAATGATTTCGTTTGTGTTCCTTTCCTCAGGAACGGCTACTACAGTATGAACCTGTTTTAATTCGCTTGCGATCTTCCCTCTCTCCAGGTTCATCATTCCCTCTAAATTGGGTTGCTCTGTTTTCGAGACTGAAAGTGATTCCAGTACTTCTGTCAAAGCCTGTCCATCTGAAGAAATGCCGATTGACTGACCCGTGGCATGGACCATCAATGGTAACAGACTTTGCCAGAAAATCGTCACGATCAATATTGACGACATGACTTTGAAAAATTTTCTTTTCCCTGTAATGCCAGCCTTCATTGTTTTCCCTCCATTTTTTAGAGTGAGGATT
>JAWLDF010000057.1:0-15426 GCA_041686735.1 Bacilli bacterium | reverse complement strand
TAAACGAGCCCGTCATATATGATCGCTGCCATATCGGGTACCTCCAGAATTTTTTGCATAGAAATGTCAGGAGTCAACCCTTATTATAATTTTTCTAACTCTGTCGATTTGTGAGATAGATCACTTAACGTGATTTGTCTCATGTTCCATCAATTCGTATGACGTCTTATAAAAGGAAAGCGACGGATACTTGTCGATCAGCCAGCGCATCGCAAAATCATTTTCGAACAAGACGACGAGCCGGTCCTGTCCGTCCTTGACACAGACACTGGTGCTGCTGCTTAATTGCTGCGGCGTCACGCCGTCACCGACAACCCAGCGTGCAAACTGGTAAGGTAATCTCTGCATGATCAGGTCCACCCCGTACTCCGCATTCATCCGGTATTCAAACACCTCGAATTGCAATTCGCCGACCGCACCGATAATCAACTCTTCCGCCCCGTGCATAAATGTACGGTATAACTGGATTGCTCCTTCTTCGATCAACTGGTTGATCCCTTTGTGAAACTGTTTATGACGAAGAGCATTGCGCGCACTCACTTTTGCAAAGAATTCCGGTGAAAAATCGGGCAGTTTTTCATACTGGAATTCTCCCTTCATGCAGAGCGTATCTCCGATCTGAAAAATCCCCGGATCAAACAACCCGATAATGTCCCCGGGGTAAGCCTCCTCTATAATGTTGCGATCCTGCGCCATAAACTGCTGCGGTTGGGCCAGTTTAATCTGCTTGCCCAAGCGGGTGTGATGAACGCTCATTCCCCGTTCGAATTTACCGGAACAGACCCTGAGGAATGCCAGCCGGTCGCGGTGGGCCGGATTCATATTGGCCTGTATCTTAAAAATGTACCCGGAAAACGGGGTCTCCAGCGGATCGATCATGCCGATATTGCTTTTACGCGGCTGCGGATGGGGTGCCAGTTCGATAAATTCATCGAGGAAGGCCTGCACGCCGAAATTGGTGATGGCACTCCCGAAGAACACCGGTGTCAGCTGCCCGTGCAAAATCTTGTCCGGATCAAAGGGATCCCCGGCAATATCGAGCAGGGAGACATCCTCACACAATTTTTCATAAAAAGAAGGTTCAAGTGCATCCCGAATGGCGGCACTTTCCACACCCTCTTCTCCTCCTTCGACGAACGTCCGCTTCCCTTCCGCCTCTTCCGCAGAAAACAATTCGAGACGTTGATGCACCCTGTCATAAATCCCTTTAAAATCAGAACCCATACCGACAGGCCAGTTCATGGGATGGGAGCGGATGCCGAGGACTTCCTCCAGTTCTTCCAAAAGCTCAAGGGGCTCTTTTCCCTGACGGTCCATTTTGTTGATAAACGTAAAAATGGGAATGCCGCGCATACGGCAGACCTCAAATAATTTAATCGTCTGCGGTTCTACCCCTTTGGCGGCATCGATCAACATAACCGCGCTGTCGGCAGCAGTAAGGGTGCGATAGGTGTCCTCACTGAAATCCTGGTGCCCCGGGGTGTCGAGAATGTTGATCTGATAATTTTTATAGGAAAATTCCATTACACTGGAGGTTACGGATATTCCGCGCTGCTTTTCAATCTCCATCCAGTCCGAGGTGGCGAACTTTTTCGCTTTACGTCCTTTGACGGATCCGGCGAGGCGGATCGCTCCCCCGAATAAAAGCAGTTTTTCCGTGAGCGTCGTTTTCCCCGCATCCGGATGCGATATGATCGCAAAAGTCCTTCTTTTTTCAATCTGTTCTTTTAGTTGTTGACGGTCGTTTCCCATTGGGTGTCGTTCCTTTCTATTTTTTGGCTACGGCAATGCCGATCGGGTATTTCACACCTTCTCTGGGCGGCTCATGTTCCGATGCGCGTTCAAAGGTGACCCCTCGCTGGTAAAAAACTTCAACTTCCTTAAATCCCCCGAACAATTCAATAAATTCTTCCCTCGTCAGCTGATGAACATGAAAAGGTTCATTGGTCGGTTTTCCCCTGCCCTGTCCGAAAGGGGTCGACAAGATCAGCGTCCCGCCAGAAGTCAGCATGCTGTACATTTGTTTGATAAAAAGTTGATCATCCGGTACATGTTCAATTGTTTCAAAACTGACAATCGTATCGAAATCACCCAGTTTTTGAGGTAATTCAGGATCAAGTGCGTCCCCGATTTGATACGTAATTAACGGATGGTGGTAGTTCTTTTGTGCGTACTGGATCGTTTTTTTGTCCACATCAACTGCCACTACTTCATCGATTTCCTTTTTGCAGGCTTTCGCAATCATATGGGAACCGTATCCCACCCCGCATGCGATATCCAGCACCCGTCCCCTTATATAAGGAAGGGAAAAATAGTAGCGTGCGATGTGCTCCAGAAGCATTCCGTTGGTTGGTTTCATCAGTTTGGGTATGACTCTTTCTCCCGTTAATTCCAGCATGATATCAATCACCGCTTTTTGTTCTTCAATACTCAGGATTCATTATAACCATAAATAAAACACATTTGTAGTGCTGTTATCCGGGACTGTACTGTTATAATATGACTATTAGAACAAGGGAGGGAAAACAAAATGAATGTAAACGATTTAATCATCTTGAATTTTGAAGAAGTGAGACGCAGGAGTATAAAAGTCTGGAAATCGATACCCGCACAAATGTTAAATTGGAGACCTGATGAAGAAGCTCTTACCTGTTCTGAAATGATCAGACATGTTTTAGAAGGTGAATTTTTATATCACCAAATTCTATTAGGACGAGGAAGTCATGCCATAGCTAATGTATCAAATCCTTTTGAATCAAGAGAATTTACTACAGTAGATGATGAACTTGAATTTGCTAAGCCTTATCGAGAGGATTTTTTAGAATACATAAGATCGATTCCTGCAAATGATTTAGATAACATCAAAATAGATCGCTCAGATGTAGGGTATATCAGAACGCTTGCTGATATGTTACTTCGTATTGCTTACCATGAATCGGTCCATACCGGCCAACTGTTAGATTATATGAGAACAATGGGAATTGACCGCCCCAATATATGGGATTGACTAGTAAAGTTTGGAGGGTCTCGGTTGAATATCAACACTATGTCCAATCGTTTTAAAACGTTCGCCGAACGGGAATGTAAAGATTCAAGCCGATTATATGAATTTCTGTCTTATAAAATTGCGGAAGATGATGAACTGCTGGAATTAAGTGCATATGCAAAAGAAGGACAACCCGTTCCCAACCTATTTTTCGGTGCGGTTCATTATCTTTTATTAAAAGGGATCCGTCATGAATTACGTGACTATTATCCAAGCATAGTGGAGCAACCAAAGCCTGTCGAAGAGTCTTTCCATCCTTTCAAGAAGTTTTGTCAACAATACCGTGATCTAATCATATCCATTCTCAGAGTAAAAAATGTACAAACGAACGAAGTTAGACGCTGTGCCTATCTCTATCCGATTTTTTCTTATATCTTTGAAAAAACAAAGAAACCGCAGGCACTCATTGAAATCGGTACAAGTGCAGGGTTTCAGTTATTGTGGGATAAGTACCGTTATACTTACCAGTCAGGTGAACACTACGGAGAGATGGATTCGGACGTTCATATCCAATCCGAAATTAGGGGAGAAAAAGTGCCGAATTTCCCTGCTAAAGTGCCTCCTGTGGCGGAAAGAATCGGGATCGATCTGCATGTAAACGATGTCTCTGACGATGAAGATTCACTGTGGCTAAACGCTCTCATCTGGCCGGAACACGAGGAGAGAAGGAATCTCTTTCATCGAGCCGTCAAGTCTATTAGAAAATACAAAAATGAAATTCATCTGATTGAGGGAGATGGAGTGGATATACTCCCGCAAATCGTAGAGCAAATCCCGCAGGATGCCCTCCCCTGTGTATTTCATACACATGTCGCCAATCAAATGCCAGAAGAGACGAAATATAGACTTCTGGACAACATCAGGGTGATTGGCGGCTTCAGAGATATCTTTCACCTGTACAATAATATCTGGGACAGAAAGTTGCATGTCGATTTCTACCTGAATGGTATCGAACATCAGAAACTGATTGGTGAAACAGATGGACACGGACGATGGTTTACATGGGAACTTTAACCGGGGTTCGTCAGGTCAGAGGTTTAATTGCATCAATGATCAGCGAAACAAAACCCGGTTTCCCATGTTGATTTCTGTGGTCAAAACGATATGACCGGTAGATAAATCCCTTCTTCTCATCCCACTCATGATAATGAAACCTGCCCTTCTCATCACAATACTCCAATAGCTTTACGTTGAAGCCGGCTTCTTCAAACATTGCAGTAATAGTCTTATAATTATGTACAATTTTATGAGTTGCCGCCGGATGATCTGCTGGCCCGGGCCCCCCGATCTGAACCAGCGCTTGATAATCCTCATCCGGAAAAAAGCCGTCGGGCACTGCACATCGAATGTAACCGCCCGGTTTTAAAAAATCGAAGCAGATCCTGGCGGCTTTTTGACCTTCCTCATAGCTGAGATGTTCCCAGACGTGTTCAGCCAGAATCGCTTCGAGCGAGTTGAGAGGAAATTTTTTCTCCCAATCCTCCCGTTTTAATAAATTCAGTTCGGTTTCCTGAGTGTGAACCCACCCGGGGTTATAATTATATTGACCTGCGCCGACGACAACTCTTAAGCTCTCACTGTGATTCATTGAACCAACCCTTTTTGAGAATAATAATTTCCGTTCATTTGTAAGAACAGCAACTTTTTTCTTGAAAGATTTACCTCCGCTTTTCAGCATGATATATTTTCGTAAAGAGTTAACGCACATTTTGTTCACTATTTGATCGGAAACGCTATTTTCACGGAAAATAGCGAACCTTTTTTCCGCTAAACCATATCCGGGAAAGCTTTCGAACTCTATAGCCGTCTTCCGGCGGTGATCTTTGTTGACCTTTTAGCAGCGTAGCAATCACTTCGAGGTGCGCCTCTCCATCGGTTCGTCTGCATGTGCAAAATAACCGTCAACAATCTCTTCAAGATTTTGCAGTTCCTTTTCATCAAAAAATGCCTGTCTCTTTTTCAAAAACAGAATAGCACTATCTATTAAAAATTTGCGAGGGATCTTTGTTTGCAAAAGCTCTTCCTGTATAAAGTCCAGTAAATCACACAACGCTGATTGATCCATGCAACTCAGATTTTTTTTCAATGCTGCCACCGTATGACACAGCTTTTGTTGGAAAACCTCGTCCATGTTTTTTCCCTCCGGCAGCCAGCGATCTAATAGTTCAGGTTCAATCAATTGCTCACCGGCTTTTGAAACTTCATCAACCATTTTAACGATTCGATCGACACTATACCTGACCACACGCTGGATGCTGATATTTGAACCATGTGCCATCGCATAATATTTCATATTCTGGTGCAACATGCCTGAAAACATAACGGCACAGTCCAACAGATACGGTTTCTTATCTTCGCCGAAAAGATCCACAAACCTCCGATAATACCAGCGCAGCATAATTAAATTCCTTAATTTAATAAATTGTTTCAAATCAATATCATCGGAAAAAAAGACTTCCTCAAACAGGATGTCCAACTTATTTGCCCGCTTCACTTCCAGTTGCAATTCAATTTGCTTGATGAAAATTTCAATGTCGGAAGGATTCTGCCCGATCAGTAATTCATCCCGATCTTTTGCCATTTTTTCATGAATCATTGTAAAAAGGGCGATAAACAGCTCGCTTTTAGATGAAAAATAATTATATAAAGTCCCTTTGGAAATGCCGCTGTACTCCAAAATATCCTGAATGGACGTGGACCGAAACCCTTTTTCTATGAATAATTGATGGGCTATTTTGATCACGTGCTGTTTTCTTCCGGTCATATTCATCACCTTTCCATTGCAAAAACCGCATTCCTGATATATGATAATATTCTGTATTAGAACTATCGTATAAAAAATTATACTTCGTGTCTACTGGAGGAACTGAAATGGATCAGAAACAGAAAAAGGATGATCATCGCCCGCCATACGGGATACTGTCTGTGCTAATGGTTGGAGCATTTATTGCTTTTTTAAATAATACATTGCTGAATATCGCTTTGCCCTCAATTATGAAGGATCTGAATGTGAGTACGGCAACCGTTCAGTGGATGACTACCGGTTTTATGCTGGTCAATGGAATCATGATTCCGACGACAGCCTTTTTGATTCAAAAATATTCTGTGCGTCGCCTGTTCCTGGTGTCCATGGGTTTATTCTCATTGGGAACGATTCTAGCAGGTTTTGCACATGCCTTTCCTTTATTATTGACCGGACGGATGGTTCAAGCCTCCGGGTCGGCAATTTTGATGCCACTATTGATGAACGTCATGTTAGTGAGCTTCCCCGTTGAAAAAAGGGGAGCGGCGATGGGGGTTTTCGGCCTGGTTTTAATGGGCGCTCCGGCAATCGGTCCGACTTTATCCGGATGGATCGTTGAACATTACGACTGGAGAATGCTGTTTCATTTTATCACACCGATTGCCCTGGTCATCTTCTTTTCCGGCTTTTTCTTGTTAAAAGATAAAAAGGGGAAAGTAGATATTCGTCTTGATAAATTTTCACTTATGTTGTCGAGTATCGGCTTCGGCGGATTGCTGTATGGATTCAGTTCCGCAGGCAATAAAGGCTGGGACAGTCCGCAGGTATATCTCACCATCATCACAGGGGTTATTTCATTGATCGTATTTATCCGGCGTCAGTTAAAAATGGAAAAGCCCATGCTTAATTTCAGGATCTTCAGATACCCGATGTATGCCTTATCCGCCGCCATTTCCATGGTTCTTACGATGGCGATGTTTTCAGGGATGCTGCTCTTACCGATCTATGTTCAAACCCTCCTCGGAATATCTCCGATTGATGCGGGATTAATGTTGCTTCCGGGCGCCCTTACGATGGCGATTATGTCTCCGGTTACAGGGAGGTTGTTTGATAAATACGGAGGACGAGTTTTAGCAATCGCCGGCTTAACGATTACCACCGTGACCACCTATTATTTCAGTAATTTGACGCTGGAAACCAGTTATACCGAATTAGTGATTCTGAACACTTTGCGGATGTTCGGCATGTCGATGGTGATGATGCCTGTTTCAACGAATGGATTGAATCAACTGCCTGCCCGCTTTTATCCGCACGGCACCGCCATGAATAATACGACACAACAGGTATCCGGCGCCGTTGGCACAGCCTTCTTGGTCTCGATCATGTCCATCCGTCAGGAATCCTATGCTGCAGATTTATTGAAGAATTTCAGCGGTCAACCTGCTGAAGAGGTGATGATGCAAATCGGAGTGCAGTCGATGCTTGGAGGTATCAATGACGCCTTCTTCGTCGCCACCCTGATCTCTCTGGTTGCACTGATTATGGCCTTTTTCATTAAAAGGGCGAAACCGGCGGAAGATCCTTCAGATGTTGAACCGGCAACAGTCGTGAACCATTCTAAAACTCTGGCAAAAAACTGAACGTTTTATAACCGTTTTACATGAAAAAAATGCAGGTCCTCTCAACTCAACGGATCTGCATTTTTTATCACCGTTAGTGAATATTTCTTTTCTTAAAACGTCCGCCGCGCACCTCATTCATATCGGCAACGGCCAGAAAAGCTCCCGGGTCGATATCTTCAACGATCGCTTTTAACTTGGCTTCTTCCAGGCGGGTGACAACACAAAAAATGACCTTTTTGTCATCGCCGGTATAGGCCCCTTCCCCTCTCAGATAAGTCACACCGCGTCCGAGCCGGGCCAGAATCGCTTCGCCAATCTGCTGATACTTGTCACTGATGATCCACGCCGATTTTGATTCATCAAACCCGTCTATTACGACATCAATCGTTTTGAAAGCGATAAAGTAAGCAAGGACGGAGTACATGGCACGATCCCATCCAAATACAAATCCGCCAATACCAAAGATGAAAACGTTAAAAAACATGATGATTTCGCCAACGGAAAAAGGAAATTTTTTGTTGATTAAAATGGCGAGGATTTCTGATCCGTCAAGTGAACCTCCATAGCGAATCACCAGCCCCACCCCAGCTCCAAGGATCACTCCGCCAAAAACGGTAACCAGCAGTAAATCCTCTGTAAACGCCGGTACATCATGAAGAAAATTAGTGGTAATCGAAAGTACAGTAATACCCAGAAGCGTTGTAAAAGCAAAGGTTTTCCCGATCTGTTTATAACCCATGAAAAAAAACGGAACGTTTAAGAAAAATAGAAACAGCCCGAGTTTGATCCCGGTTAAATGAGATAAAATGATGGAAATGCCGACAATGCCACCGTCCATGACATTATTCGGAACAAGAAAGATTTCTATTGCAGTTGCCATGAGGATGGCTCCTAATATCACAAAAAAGCCCCTCTTAAACAGTTTCCCTTTTTTCAATTTTTCGCGATGAATCAGTTCCTTGATTTCCTGTGGAGATGCTTCATTTTCTCCCATACACTTTTCCCCTTCATTTCTTTTCCCTACTCTTATTCATTACCAGTTAAGTTTATTTTAACTTAGAAGAATTTGATGAATTTCTTTTCTGCTTATATGCAACCCGACTCAAAACAGGTCTGATTTTCATCAAAAACCGCTCCAGTTTACTGAGATATACATCATCCTTATCGGTCGGCGTCACCCTCGCGATTTTTCGCAGACCTGCTACGATGGTAGTTGCAGTTCCGAGAATGGCGACAAGTGCAAGAACAACCGTAAGAATCCCCCTGCCTACCCCCGATTCAACACCGAAGATATCCCCGACAAGGGATATCAATTGCTCAACGAGCACTGCCCAATCCGTTGTCCCCATAATATAACTCCTTCATTATGTTTAAGTCTTACTTAAATTATACCACAGGGGGTAAAATTGTGGGACTTTCCCAACTGACCTATTTACATTGACGCAACGTAAAGGTGTAAAGTAGTTTTCAGGAGGTGAAATCATGGAATACACCATAAAAGAATTAGCAGATCTGGCCGATGTGAGTACCCGCACCCTGCGATATTATGACGAGATCGGACTCCTGAAACCGTCCAGAACCAATGAGTCAGGGTATCGTATCTACGGTCAGGCGGAAGTGGATCAGTTGCAGCAGATTCTTTTTTATAAAGAGTTGGGGGTTGAACTGGAGCAAATCAAAGTGATTATCAGTGACCCATCCTTCGATGCAACCAGAGCACTGAAGGAACATCGCAAAAAATTACTGGCAAAACGAAATCAACTGGATTTATTAATTTCCAGTGTGGATAAAACAATTGCCATGAAAGAGGGGAAAATAAAAATGACGGATAAAGAAAAGTTCGAAGGGTTTAAACAACAGATGATTGAAGAGAACGAACGTAAATATGGAAAAGAAGTTCGCGACAAATATGGAGACGAGAAGGTTGATCTATCTTATGGGAAGTTGAAAAATATGACGCAGGAGGAGCATGAGCAGGTGACAAAACTTGCTCAGCAAATCCACGAGACACTGGCGGAAGCGTTTCAAACCGGGGATCCGTCAAGTGATCTTGCACAAAAAGCAGCGGAACTTCACAAACAATAAAAGAGTGACGAAAAATATCATCGTCACTCTTTTTATGCTGATCAAACCTCCTTCACTTCTTCCTTTCTTCTGCGAAGGTTGACAGCTTTTATCAACCTGTGGGAAAATCCGTGAACACTGTATACCGAGTTCGCTGCCGCACAGGCAACGACATGACGGGTTGTTTTCAGCGGATTCGTTAATTTGGACCGCTGCAACAATTCACGGTATTCATCCGGGGTAAACCCTTTATGTTCCAGAGCCTGTTCAAATTCTTTCTGGGCCGCCTGCTTTGCCTTAAACAGCATCATCTGTACCCGACTGTACACATTAACCGCCCCATCTCCCGTCGTTTCGATAGGGAGAAAAATCGCTTGCGGATGAATTTCCGTAATCAGCGACTGCACACCGTCGGAAACTCCTGATGAAGGCATACACCCGAAAGGCTTCACCGAGATGGTAAAGTTAACCTTCCTCTTCAACACATTCAGGATCAGTTTCCCCACTTCCATATGGCCCTCTCCGCCTCTCAGGTGATTGTTGTAAAACTTATGGGACGCCTCGGCAACTTCATCCATATCCGGCAGATGATAACCATGCAGCCCGATCACGTTCGCATACAACTGGAACATCCCGCGCAGCAGACGATCGGCCAGCCACAACATACGCAAGCGCATCACCGGATTCTTTCCTTCCAGACCATATCGCCCGGAGTCTGTTCCCCTTAACTTCATCCGTTTTTTCGTATCGTAGCGTCCTTCCCAGATTAAATACAAAATCCAAGCCGTCAACGATTGTACTTCCACTTCTGCCCCTTCGCTCTCCAAAAAGCGCTGCAACTGATAATTCCCGTCCCCTTCCGTCGTCATCGCCCAAAACTCACCGATAATGCTTACTCTGGGCTTTACCTGTGAGCGATCAATTCTGATCTGTTTTAATTCCCTGCGGCAGCGGTACAGAACCGGCAGTAATGGCTTACGCTCGTTGAGCGCTTTGTACAACATTTCTTTACAGCGTTCCAGTGCCTGATTGGTCGAACCCTCGACAACTTCATAGGGGCGGATGCGATAACCAATCGCATTTAATATATCTCCAAGAATAACCGCCTTTAAAAAGCTGACAAAAAAGGCGGTATCCAGTTTCAGCGCAGACTCCTCTCCCGTCGCCTGTTTCAAACCATGCTGTTGCTGGAACAACAGAACCCGAAATCCGTCAAAACCGGCATCCCTTAACGCTTTTCGGTATTCCGTAACATAAGTGCCGAAACGACAGGGACCGCAGGATCCGCTGGTGATAAACAGATAGTGGGAAACGATCTCTTCTTTACTTTTTCCTTCAACATCACGCAGATATTTCAGGTGTTTAATTAAATTCCCTACCGTAAAGTAGGTGGGGTTGCACTGCCCGCGGTTGCCGAACTCCTTGCCGTAACGTAGAGAATCATTGTCCGGACAATCCAGATGCTTGACGTTATATCCCAGCCCCTTGAGTGCTCCCTCTACCAGATAATCATGGGCCATGGTCAGCCCTCCGAAAAGAATGGTGGTGGATGCCTTGTCCTTTGCAAAAAATTGTCTAGGGACCGGGTCAAACCAATGCTGTTTTTTGCCACGGTCCAATTCTAATTCTGCTTCTTTTTCAGCCCTGAACCGTTCCAATTCTTGCTCAAAAATTTGTTCGGCGGAAGAACGCTCACTACGGTCCGCGATTTCGATTTCTTTGACAAAACGCATGTTAAGCTCTCTCCTTTTTTAATTCGATGATTTTTTTATCGAGAAGTCGCTGTAATTTTTCCTTTTTCCGGGCTTCATCCTGCAAACGCTCCTCATGCAGACTTAAACTGTGGGCATAGGTTTTCACACGAATCTTAATGGATCCGCTCGGCTTATTGGCATCGATATCATGAAGGGCCGAATAGGGAGAACCCGCCGTAGTAATGATCGAGTCTATCAGCCCGTAAGTCGGGGCATCGTGACCGCACTTGAAACTGGACAAATCCAGCACCGCCACATTCGGATGGCGCGCTGCAAATTTGGCCGCCCAGACCTTTTGTACACTGTTGGAACTAAAGTTTTCCGGCCACACATCCGTGACTTCCAGCGCATATTGCACCCGTCCCTCTTCCAGATCATCTTTAAAAAAGCGGCGTAACCATTCTTCATCTTTGGGAATGGAACGCATGGACAGAATCGGATAGCCCAGCACCTGAAATTCCTCCAGCACACCGTGGTTTAAGCCGGGATCCGAATGATAGGGACGTCCGATCATCAGGATCGCCATCCGATTTTCCGCTTCGACCTGCTCCAAAATCTCTTTTCCTTTCTCCTGCATTTCCGCATCAAACATCTCCATCGCTTTCCAACCTTCATTCACGGCAAAATTGCTTTCATCTTCGGTGATCTGCAAATGATCCTTAAAAGCTTCATACAACTGTTTTTTCATCAAATGACGTTCGGTGAACGTAACGGCCGGATCCAGATAAGTGACCCCTCTCTGTTGAAAGAAATCGGTTTCCTTGGTAAAAGCCGCTTTAATGACATTGGGGGCCCCTGCCACAATGGGACAGCTGGCCGAATCCATCACGTTTTGCAAATGGGTCGGAATGTGAGTGATACATGGAAAAAAGATATAGTGAAGCGGTTTATGCTCTTTGTGATGTTTAAAAAGTAAATTGTGAATATGTGCCTGGGCTACCTTTGATGGATAGCAGGGGTCAATCGAACCGTATTTTCCACCCTCCTTCCACATCTCTTCGCTGGTATAATCACTAAAAACGATGTTTTGTTTGTCCATCCCCAGGGTTTCAAAATATGTCCGCCAAAAGGGGGCTGTGGTCCACATGTTCAGGACCTTCGGCATCCCGATACGAATCTGTTTGCGACGTTCTGCCGCTTCTGCTGATGACCTCTGAAAAGGTCGCTTGTAAGGAATGCGGCGTAACGATCCAAGGCTCATCCAACTGCGCTTTATTTTCACATCTTCCACCCATTGATCCGGTCCGGGCAGGGGCTCCGCATCATAGAAATGTTGAAACATGCGGCGTGCTTCATATTCCACCAGATTGGGATATTGCTTTTTAATTTGCTGTCTTTCGCGGGTCAATTGGATGACCGCTTCCTTGTTTTCCACCGTTCCTTTTTCACAGCTGAATCCGGAGATATAGCGGGCTGTTTTTCCCTGAGAAGTTTTCGTGTCGATAAATGTACGGCTGCAATGATTGGGGCAAAAATTGCAACGGGTAGATTCATCATTACGTGTTGTATACGTAATCCCGATCGCGGCATCCAGTCCGATAAAAGTTGAAAATCCTTTGCGTTTTACAACACGCAGGGTTTCCATCGCCGCACCGATTGCCCCTGCTTCTCCCGGATGGGGATGAAGATATACCTCAGCGTCAGACACACGTTCTTTAATGTAATCCACCTGGGCCTTAACCGCTGCCAGGTTATACTGGGTTCCTCCCTGTAAAACGAACTTGCGTCCCAATTCGGACATTCTTGGAACCTGCACGACGTATTGCCAAACGTTTTTGGGGAGAACCAGTGCGAGACCTGCCAGCAATTCTTCTTTGGAATACCCTTCCTTCTGGAAATTGACCCGGTCTGTATCGAGAAAAACAGCACAACCATAAGAAAATTTCGGGGAAAGATCAGCCTGAAATGCGGTGTCGGCATAATTTTCAACAGGAATACCAAATTGATCTGCCATGGCCTGCAGAAGCATACCGTTGCCGGCAGAACACTGGTTGGAAAGCCGGAAGTTTCGAATATCCCCATTTTTCAGGAAAAGCACTTTGATATCCTGACCGCCGATATCACAGATGACATCGAGATCCCCGAAGTAATGTACGGCGCTCATCATATGGGCTACCGTCTCCACAATATTCACATCCGCCTGTAACGTTTTTTCCAGTACATCGGCGGCATATCCGGTGGCACCGAAACCGATGACTTCAAGAACCGCTCCGGCCTGGTGCACTTTATCCCGGATCCTTCCGAGCATTTCCTTTGTATCTAAAATGGGATTGCCTTTGGACAGTTGATATTCTTTCAGCAGAATGGTTCCGTCTTCATCGACGAGGACAGCCTTGGAAGAGGTAGATCCACCGTCCACTCCGATGACGGCTCTGATCTTTTGACCGGGTTTGAAGGAAGCCGGTTTGAATTTGGGGATACTGTACTGACGGCGAAATTCTTCCAGTTCCTCATGATTGTCGATCAGGGGCGGGCCGGCTTTCTCTCCGAGCTGAGCTTTCCTTCCGTAAGCGACAAAGTTTTTAAGTTCTTCTATCCCTTTGTACACAGCGGTTCCGGCAGGTTCATGAATGCCATAGATCACGGCTCCGTAGGCTGCATAATATTGAGAATTTTGGGGTACAAAAATGAGTTCCTCAATCGGAACATCTTTCGGATAGTTGTAGCCGCGTTCCTCCCAGGTCTCCGGGATCCGCTTCCTCCAGCATTCTTGAAGGAAAGGCAAATAGGTATTGGGACCTCCCAGTAAAAGAACGCGATGACGAAGGGTATTTCCGCGGGTGAGAACGGAAAGGTTTTGCATCACAATGGCATCTGCAAGTGAACACATAATTTCCGAAGAGGGGATTCCGCTTTTGACCAGATTCACAATGTCTGTTTCGGCAAACACACCACATTTTGCGGCAACATGGTGCAGTTTGGTGTCATCGAACCTTAACTTCGTTACTTCTTCCTGAGGCATGCCGACTTTAATCATACACTTGTCAATGGTGGCGCCTGTACCCGAGGCACACTTGTCATTCATGGAGGTAATCGCCTGTTTGTCACCTGTCACTTCGTTTTCTTTATATATGATAATCTTGGCATCCTGCCCTCCCAGCTCCACTACACTTCCCACGTCCGGGTGAAGCTGTTCCACTGCCATGGTTACGGCGTTGACTTCCTGAACAAATTTTGCCCCGATGTAGTCGGCGATCCTCGAACCACCTGACCCGGTGATGAACACACGAATATTTTTCTGCGGAACATGGGGAAATTCATTGCCGATGCGGACTAAAAATTCCAGCACCTTTTCCGCCTGTTTCGTATGATGGCGCTGGTAATCCGACCAGAGAATTTCCCTTGTAGACGGATCAACAACGGTAGCTTTTACTGTTGTTGACCCTACATCGATGCCGAATATCAATCTGTTTGCCATAATAACCTCCACGTTGGGAATAATTTATACCTAACTGGAATTATTATGGAAATAACGGGAATAATTTATACGGTTTCAAAAAACTTTTGCGGCGTGATTTAATTTGTCTTGGTCAGTTGAACATTCCGTTTCACAAATAATTGCCTTAACCCATCCAGATTGACGAGTACCGTTCCCGCCAAAATCGTCACCATGCCCATCCCCATGATCCATGTAACTTCTTCATGATAAAACAATGCCCCGATAGTAACGGCGATGATCGGCGAAATATACAACCAGGTAGACGGGAAGATCGGATTCGTTTTTGCCACCAGCCAGTAATACAGGGTATGACCCACCATCGATCCGACCACCATTAAGTAAAAAAGTGAAGCAAGCGCCTCAACGTTTAGAATAGCCTGAACATCCGTTTTTTCCGTAAACAAAGACAGGATGATTAACAGTCCTCCTCCATGGATCATCTGCGCCGCATTCAATGTAATCGGTGAGGTATCCTTGAAGTTCGAGATCACCCGCCTCGAATATAAAGTGCCCCCTGCGTAACCGACCTCTCCTGTTAAAATGGCAATACACCCCAGCACCCACCAGATATTCGCTTCCAACGTAAAACTGGAGGAGAGGAGTAACATCACCCCTGCCAGACCCATGACTCCTCCGATGAATGAGCGGGGCTGGAGTTTCATCCGTAAGACAGCAGCCTGGATAAACAGGATCATCATGGGTCCGGTTGCCGACAGGGTGGCGGCAACCCCCGAACTGACAAACTGTTCCGCCCAGTA
>JAWLDF010000056.1:0-15479 GCA_041686735.1 Bacilli bacterium | reverse complement strand
CTCTCCATAAAATATTTTGAGTTCTTTCCTTGACTTT
Organism: Bacilli bacterium; assembly: GCA_041686735.1. GTDB lineage: Bacteria > Bacillota > Bacilli > JACDOE01 > JACDOE01 > JAWLDF01. The sequence continues at coordinate 15,442 of JAWLDF010000056.1, read as the reverse complement.
CTTCAAATCAACTTGTGCTCGCACAAAGCTGGACGTTTCTTCTGTTCAGTTTTCAAGGAACGCGTTTTTCTGCTTAAATCAACCACTCGCAGGATTTTAATACCTGTAATTCAATCGTTACATTAGGTTGACAGCGACATTTATCAATATATCATATCATCATTGGTTCAGTCAATACCTGTTTTTTGGAAAAATGCGATGATATCAACATTTATCAGATATCGACACTTCTTCTTTATCACTGTTTTTCACAGCGACGTTTTATAGATTAACATATTCTCAAATCCAAATCAACAGTTAATTAAGACCAAATTTTCAACAAGCTTCACCATTATTTTCTTTGTTCATTTCTTGATTCATCAAACTCCAGAGAATTATGATATAATGAACACAACAATTTTTTCAAGCCATTTTCCCAATGAAAGGTGTGTATTATGAATAACGATTTTATACGCGTGAAATCATTGGAAGGCGAACTGAAACTTTCTCAGGTGAAAAAATCATTTGGTTGCTCCGTCACCACGAAAGAGGTCATTTTTCAAAAGCCGTATCACTCGTATCATATAAAATTTGAAGATATTATCGGAATCATTCCGGCAAACGTCTTTGGCCAGAAAGTCGCTATTCAAGATTCAGGCGAGAAAATATTCTCGAACTCCTGTTCCGATTACTTCAAAATCTCTGCAAGTAAGATTAAAATTTACAATACCCACGGTATTTTTGAACGGGGGCATACAGATGTTGTTGTTCCGCTGACCTCAAAATTTCTTGAGTATGTTCAGCGTTACAGCACGTTGACAACCATCAATTGATGAATTGATCGATCCAGTCACGTTGTCTCAACATCACCCTTTTTGGGGTGGTGTTTTTTTAGTAAGTACTTTTCGACTTAAGGAGGCGGCATACCCATTGTTTTTTCAAATTATCCTTCCTGTTTTTCTCGTTTTTGCAGCCGGTTTTACTGCACAACGGATTTTTAAGTTTCACATTCAATCCATCTCAACAACGGCTCTGTATGTAATGTTGCCTGCGCTCATTTTTCAAACTTTTTATGATACAAAGCTTGATACGACTTACCTTTATATTGCCATTTACAGTTTATTATTGACCGTTTTGTTGATTTTCATCGTAAAAGTCATCAGTCGCTTAAGAAAATACGACATATCAACAGAATCAGCTTTGATTCTGTCGACCGCATTTATGAATAACGGGAATTACGGGGCTCCGGTGATCCTGTTTGCCTTTGGAGAAGAAGGATTTCGTTACGCTGTAGCCATCATTGTGATGCATACTGTTGCCATGAGTACCATCGGACTTTATTATGCTGCCAGGGGAAAATACGATACGAGAAAAGCTATAAAATCCGTTGTTAAAATGCCAATTATCCATGCGCTCTTCATCGCCTTTATCTGGCAACATTTTCATCTGCCTTTGCCAGTAAACATCGGCAAAGTCATCGATATGCTTGGTAATGCGGCGATCCCGACCATTATGCTTGTGCTCGGAATGCAACTTGCGGAGATCAAATTTGAACGGGTTTCATGGTCAAAATTAAATCTGGCCCTGATCCTACGTTTGATTATTTCTCCTGTGCTGGCGGCGTTGATCGTTTATTTTTTATTGCCGGTTGACCATCTGCTGGGAAACGTGATGATTGTCGAGGCTGCCATGCCTGCTTCGGCTATTATGACATTATATGCGCTGCAGTATGACAACCAGCCCGATCTCGTATCATCCATCACTTTTATCAGTACCATCATCAGTGCTTTGACACTCACCCTATTGTTGATGTGGATACCGTAGTTCCCCACGAAGATGAATGAAATTACCCTGAAAGTCACAAACTACCGTTAAGCTAATCCAGCTGGTAAGGAGGATAATAATCAATGGGTATATTAAATAAAATGATGTTTAGCGGGATGGTCGGATATCTCATCGGTGTCAATCAAGGTAATTCATCATCCGAAAACCATCCACGGGATGTCGATGCGTCAAAAGAACGCCCCGTTGAAAGTCAAGGTTCGAAGGGAGAAGATTACAGGGAAAATCGCTCTCCTTCCATTCACTCTTCCGCCATCATGAAAGGGGATGTGATGATGGAAGACGATGTGGACGTGGGGGCATATGTTACGTTAAACGCAGGTGAAAGATCATACATTCGAATCGGTTCCGGAACGACCATTCAGGACGCAGTAATAATGGATGGAGCTCCTCATTTTATTCCCCATATGGCAGTAGGGGAGACTGCCCGGCTGAGTCAGGACGAGGACTCCGATATCGACGTGGGTGAAAACTGTTTTTTTGATCACCAGACTCAACTGAACGGGCCGATCACCATCGGCGATGATGTCTATGTGGGACCGCAATCTTTTATCAGTCACTGTCGCATCGGGAATCATTGCATCATATCTCCCGGTGCCAGAGTCGTCGGAGTAGAAATTGAGGCCAATCGACTGGTGCCGATCGGAGCGGTTATTACCGAACAGGAAGAGGCTGACGAACTTCCCAGTATTATTCTTCATCGGGACGGCACTTTTTCTGAACAAAACATTTTTTGAACAGAGAAATACTTTATCAATGAAACAGCCCGTTCAGGTCTATACAAACTGAACGGGCTTTTGATATATTTATAATCAATTTAAAGGACCACGGAAGGAATGAATGAGAGCATGAAGATTACTCCCTCGGAAACAATGATGCGATTGCCGCAACAATTTTTTTCACAATTAACAAAAAAAGCGGCACAGGCGATCGAGTCAGGTCATGATGTGATTAACTTGGGACAGGGAAATCCCGATCGTCCTACTCCGGATCATATTATTAAGTCCCTGCAACAGGCTGCGGAAAATCCCAGACACCATCGATATCCCCCCTTCAGGGGGATCCCCGAATTAAAGGAAGCGATTGCGTCATGGTATGAAAAGGAGCAGGGAGTATCCCTCGACCCCCATACGGAGGTGGCTGTTTTATTCGGTGCCAAAGCGGGATTGGTGGAAATATCTCAGGTTTTGCTGAATCCGGGTGATGCAGCGCTGGTGCCTGACCCCGGTTATCCCGATTACTGGTCGGGAATAGCCATTGCCGGCGGCAAGATGATCCCCATGCCGTTGAAAGAGGAAAATGCTTTTTTGCCTGATCTTCATGCCATAACAGACGAACAGAAAAAACAGGCGAAATTAATGTTCTTAAATTACCCGTCCAATCCTACGGGGGCATGTGCTTCAGACGTATTTTTCGATCAGGTGATCCGTTTTGCCGAAGAGAACCAGATCGTTGCCGCCCATGACTTTGCCTACGGAGCAATCGGTTTTGACGGACAAAAACCGCACAGTTTCCTCGCCCGCCCCGGTGCGAAGGAGGTCGGTGTTGAATTTTACACGATGTCCAAAACCTATAACATGGCGGGTTGGCGTGTCGGTTTTGTGCTGGGAAATTCAGAGGTGATTCGCCTGATCGAAGAGATACAGGATCATTATTACTGCAGTTTGTTCGGTGCCGTTCAGGAAGCGTCTGCCACGGCTCTGACAGCATCGCAGGAATGTGTGAGAGAACTGGTCGAAATTTATGAGAAAAGAAGGGTCGCGCTCTATGACGAGTTGGACAAAGCGGGCTGGAGAAAAGGAATCCCTTCACGCGGTTCTTTTTTTGCGTGGATTCCGCTGCCGGATGGGGTCAAGTCGGCGGAATTTGCGGACAGATTACTGGACCAGGAGTATGTGGTGGTGGCGCCGGGAATTGGATTCGGCCGGCATGGAGAAGGATATATCCGTTTGGGGCTGCTCGATCACGAAGAGCGGATCCGCGAAGCTATTCGCAGAATGAGCAGAATCATTTAATGTAAGAGAGGTGGGAGGTGGGATTTTGAAGAAATCGGCTGTAACGGCCGATTTCTCCTTCTCACTTCACACCTCTGACTTCTCATTTCCTAAATTAAATGGCGATCCAGATGAGGATCGCTCCCAGAGCCCAACAATAGATGGAAAAGTAAATCAATTTTCCCCGCTGCATCACATTTCTGAACAGATGGTACCCCACCATCGTCATGAAAAACGTCACCATAAACATAAAAAGGTAGGGCAGTAAGTTTTCTTTAAATATCGGTGATGAAAGTAATTCCCCTGCTCCCAGAATCATTGTTCCCAGACCGATGGGAAGGTACAAAAGGAATGAATAGCGAAAGGCTGTTTCCCTGTTTAACCCTGCATATAGAGCTGTCACCACCGTCGAGCCTGACCGAGAGATTCCGGGAATGAGAGATATCGTTCCCTGAATCAAACCGACCAGCAACGCATCCTTCCAGGTCATTTGCTGTGCGCTTCGAATCCCTTTTAACTTGCGAACGAAAAACAGGAATAAACCGGTGATGATCAAAGCAACCCCGATGGTCAGCAAACTGCTTAGATAGGATTCAATGAGATCTTTCATGGTAAAACCAAAAACCACTGCCGGCACCGTACCGATGATGACGAACCAGGCCATGCGGTATTCCTGTACATAACGCCTGTCTTTTTTAAGAAAGTAACGAAAGAACCCACTGATGATCTGCATGACATCACGACGGGTCAGCCAGAGGATCGCAAGAAAAGAGGCAAAATTTAAAAAGACTTCAAATATAATCCCCGGCGTTTCCACCTGCATAAAGTATGAGGCAATCATTGTTTGAGCGCTTGATGAAACGGGAATCGGTTCGCCAAATCCCTGTATGATTCCATAGATAAGTGCTTCCAACCAGTTCACTTTTTATTCAATCCCCTTTGTTATGGATGTCATGTCTAGACTTTTTTGAACACGCATTTCTATTAAACTACGGTTTGAGTCCTTTCTTCAACCCCGAATCTTCATTTTGGCAACCGCCCTCCCAAAGGTAAGCCACCTGATCAACAGGACAATTATGACGACATAAAAGAAGTCGCCATAACCATGGGGAGAACCTTTAATGTTTGTTACATAAAGAAGCGCATGGAAGGTGACCAGAATGAAAATGACCATGTTTCCTGCATGGAGCTGGTTCCATGCAGATGAACCCAAGGTGTACTGCGCACGATTCGAAGAAGTCACAAGCAGAAATATCAACCAGAGGAATGCAAACAATCCCATGTAGTTGGCAATGGTCGTAAAGAATGGCGCTATAAAGAGATCCCCTTCAATTCCCCTAGAAACAAAGAGAGTCCACCATCCCTGAACGTCTCCCCTCTGTTCCTTGAACAGGATGTAACCGGGACCCTCTTCATAAATCTTCAATACCGTTGCTACATGGATGACTGCAAGCAGACCCGCTGTAATTCCGGCATACCTGCGCCCACGCAGAACAAACGAGCGAAACCTTCCAGGCGGAAGCCACCTTTGCAAAGGACCGATTACAAGTGTGAGGCCGACAAACAAAAAAGCCACATATCCCGAAATCATGCTTAATGATTCGGTTTTTTCAAAGAACTCGTAATCACCTGCTAACCCGCGAAATAAAATCCAGATCGTGACAATAAAAATCAGGTACCAGGTAACAGGCGTTTTCCAATCAAAAGTTCCCTTAGTCATCGGTATGACCACCTCTTTCTTTTTTTATCAGTATCCGCAAGATAATTCGTTCCCGCATCTTCCACGGAACTGTTTTTTGCAATAACACTCCCGATTTAACCCCCTTTCCGACGGGATATCGTAAACGTGGTTTTTTCTCCTGAGCTACCTGTCCGATTAGACGGGCCACTTCCTGCGGATCACCGAATCCTGACTGTGATGCCTGCAGATATTTTTCGATTTTTTGCATCATAACGCGATATGGCGATTGGGGAGACTGTGAACCCTGTGCAATCCGGTTGCCTGTTGTCCAGATACCGGTCTGGTAGGATCCGGGCTCAATCAGCACCACATCGATCCCGAAAGGAGCCACTTCCAGCCTCAGACTTTCGCTGAAACCTTCGACAGCAAATTTTGAGGATACATAAGGTGCCAGACCGGGTAAGCCCATCAAACCACTGATACTGCTGACATTAATGATCCGTCCTTTCCCCGCCCTGCGCATGTAGGGAAGCATCGCTCTGGTCACAGCAACCGTCCCGAAAAAATTGGTATTAAACTGGTCGTGCCATTCTGCCAGTGTCGTTTCTTCTACAAAACCGCCCAAAGCATATCCGGCGTTATTTACCAGGACATTTACCGAACCCATTTTATCAACGATATCACTTATAGCAGCAGCAATTCCCTCTTCCGAGTCTGTCACATCGAGGCGGTAGACATGGATGGCCTTTTCAAGACCCTGTTTCTGCGCCATATCCATTAATTGATCTTTTTTATCCGGTTGTCGCATCGTTGCTGCTACTTTAAATCCTGCCCGCGCCAATTCAAGTGCGGTCAGGAGACCAAATCCGCTTGAAGCCCCGGTAATAAGTGCCACCTGTTTTTTGTTCAACGTTATACTTCTCCCTTCGATACCCTCTCGACTGAACGAAAATTACTTTTTTTTACATTATATCATAGATGTACTGTGGATATTATCAAATTTTTGTCAAATGCAAAAGTTCTGAATAATACATACACAACATCCATAAAACGTGTTACAATGGGGAGAAAAATAGATGTAATGGAGGAGAAACCATGCGCAGTGACATGATAAAAAAAGGATTTGACCGGGCACCGCATCGCAGTTTGCTGCGTGCAGCAGGGGTCAAAGACGAAGATTTCGGAAAACCTTTTATCGCCATTTGTAATTCCTATATCGATATTGTTCCCGGGCACGTCCATTTACAGGAGTTCGGAAGACTGGTCAAAGAAGCTGTTCGCGAAGCAGGCGGGGTTCCGTTTGAATTTAATACGATCGGGGTGGATGACGGAATCGCCATGGGTCATATCGGAATGCGTTACTCTCTTCCCAGCCGTGAAATTATTGCCGACAGCGTGGAAACGGTCGTTTCCGCCCACTGGTTTGACGGGATGATCTGCATTCCCAACTGTGACAAAATCACTCCCGGCATGATGATGGGAGCCTTGCGCGTGAATATCCCCACCATTTTTGTCAGCGGAGGTCCGATGGCTGCGGGAAAAACAAGTGACGGCCGTTCCATTTCCCTTGCCTCGGTATTTGAAGGTGTCGGTGCTTATCAATCGGGAAAAATTAACGATTCGGCCCTGCTTGAACTTGAACAGTACGGTTGTCCCAGTTGCGGTTCCTGTTCGGGAATGTTTACCGCCAACTCCATGAACTGTCTTGCGGAAGCAATCGGACTTGCTCTGCCCGGAAACGGGACGATCTTGGCAATCTCCGAAGAACGTAAAGAACTGGTGAAAAAAGCCGCCCGTCAGATTATGGAATTAATCGAAAAAGATATTAAACCGCGTGATATCGTGAACGAAAAGTCGATTGATAACGCATTTGCATTGGATATGGCCATGGGTGGATCAACCAACACGGTTCTTCATACCCTGGCAATCGCCCATGAAGCGGATGTAGACTATCCATTGGAACGGATTAATCAGGTTGCGGAACGTGTACCTCATCTAAGTAAGGTAAGTCCCGCATCCGATTATCACATCGAAGATGTTGACCGTGCCGGCGGCGTAAGCGCAATTTTGAAAGAGCTGAGCAAGAAAGAAGGTACTCTTTATCTGGACAACATCACGGTAACCGGAAAAACCCTCGGTGAAAACATTGCCGATGCCGAGATAAAAGACGAAAATGTGATTCATACCCTTGACAATCCTTACAGTGAAAAGGGAGGACTGGCTGTTCTGTTCGGAAACCTTGCTCCCGACGGGGCCATTATCAAAGCAGGCGCTGTTGATCCCTCCATAAAAAAGCATGAAGGTCCCGCCATCTGTTTTGACTCTCAGGATGAGGCACTTGAAGGAATCGCGGGCGGTAAAGTAAAAGAAGGTCATGTGGTCATCATCCGTTATGAAGGGCCGAAAGGCGGACCGGGTATGCCTGAAATGCTTGCCCCCACATCCCAAATCATGGGAATGGGCCTCGGTACAAAAGTAGCGTTAGTGACTGACGGACGCTTTTCCGGTGCTTCACGCGGAATCAGCGTGGGACACGTCTCGCCTGAAGCTGCTGAAGGCGGACCGATCGCTTTTGTGCAGGACGGTGACATCGTTCGTATTGACATTGAAAAACGCACTCTTGAACTGCTTGTTGATGAACAAGAGTTAAATCAGCGGAAACAAAACTGGAGCGGGTTTGAGCCAAAAGTGAAAAAAGGTTATCTGGCCCGATACTCCAAACTGGTCACTTCCGCCAGCACCGGCGGCGTAATGAAAATCGACTGAGTTTATCTGAAAGAGCAAGACGGGATGCCCGGCAGACAGGCATCCCTTTCCTTATGATTTATTTTTGTGCCGGGGGGAATGAAGGATGTTGACGTCTCCATATCTGTTATTAATTTATGCTACTCTTTTCTGGGCAGGCAACTTCACTTTCGGAAAAGCACTGGTGGAATACATCCCTCCCTTTACCCTGTCGTGGATGAGATGGGGAATATCTTTTCTTGTTTTTTTACCGTTTGCCTGGAAAGAATTGCAACAAACCTATAAAGTATTATTGCTTAACTGGAAATTGATTTTTTTGATGGCACTGACCGGTCTGGCAATGTTTAATTCTTTGACCTATCTTGCCATGCAATTTACCAGTTCGATTAATGCTGCCCTGATGAATTCATTTACCCCGGTACTTGTTGCCCTGATGAGCCTTTTTTTTCTGAAAGAATCACTAAACCTAAGGCAATGGGGAGGGATTTCCCTGTCCCTGACCGGTGTTCTCTGGATCATCAGTCGGGGAAACTGGGAAGACATCTTTTCATTGCAATTCAATCAGGGTGATCTCAGCATGGGAGTAGCCATTATCGGATGGGCCGTTTATTCCCTGGTCATGAAAAAATATGGTTCGGATCTTCCGGCAAAATCAGGTTTTCTGGCTTCAATCGCTGTGGCCACTTTAATTTTGATGCCATTTGCGGGTTATGAAACCCTTGCTTTACCAGGATGGCATCTTCCTACTGTTCACTGGTTGTCGGTCTTATATGTAAGTATCTTTCCTTCTGTGATCTCATTTATATGCTGGAATAAAGCGTTGCTTGCCGTCGGTCCGGCTAAAGCATCCACTTATCTTCACTTCATTGTCCTATTTGCGTCTGTTTTTGGTGTCATCTTTTTGGGAGAAGTGATTATGGTGTCGCAGATCATGGGGGGAATCTTGATAATATCGGGTGTTTATATTGTAACGAAACCTCATAATAAAAAATCAGAAAATTTATCCGACTAATTCTTCCGGTTTATTAAACCCGGATTTCTGAACGTCCTTGATGCTTCCTTCTTCAAGGACGATTTTTAAATTGAAACGAACGTGGTTTACGAGGCATTTCCAGAGATAATATTGAATTTCTTCAATAATGTCATCCAGTTGATCCACCGGAATTTTTCGCTTGTGTTGTTCCTTTAAACTCACTTGATCATCATTGATACGCATTATCCGTGAATTCGCTACTTCAACAATGAGAATTCCTTCCGTCATCGACGTCAATTTGTTACGGATCGCCTTGCTCACCAGATCTAAATGCTCCACTAACCGGTTATGTTCCTCCTTGGTACGTCTGATCATTTCTTTCCTCCTCTTTGACGATTCATTTTTGGTGTAAATATAATAACACATATTTATAATTTTTAGACATTTTTTGAGAATATTTTCAACGCAAATGATTGCACCCAATTTGTCACATCCCGTGTCCGCTTCGCGGAGGGTTCTCATCCCTCGCTATCCTTCTCTGCATTAAAATAACGTCAGTTCTCGCCTGACGTTTCCCTGTTTTGCTATGGCGTCCCAGGAGGGATACCTTCCCCTTCGCCGATTCCATCGGCTCGGCTCCGGAATCCAACATCGACTCGGCACGGTCCTTTCGGCCCTGTCCTCGTCGTGTTTCCAACGAACCCGTGTCCGCTTCGCGGAGGGTTCTCATCCCTCGCTATCCTTCTCTGCATTAAAATAACGTCAGTTCTCGCCTGACGTTTCCCTGTTTTGCTATGGCGTCCCAGGAGGGATTCGAACCCCCGACACACGGCTTAGAAGGCCGTTGCTCTATCCAGCTGAGCTACTGGGACAGCTGCTTCTTAAATTTTAAATAAAAGTGGAGCGGGTGATGGGAATCGAACCCACGCATTCGGCTTGGAAGGCCGATGTTCTACCATTGAACTACACCCGCACCATTTTTTGCGACAAGAAAGAGTATAAACGATTCAATTTAAAAAATCAAGTGGTTAATCATGGAGTTTTGATTGATTTACATAGGTCAGAATCATGTGTTTTAACAATGTCAATTGACTTTTCATTTCCGTTTTATTTCCGTCAAGAAATCGCTGGGCGACGATACCTCCAACAAATATCACGATAAAACGGACCAAGTCGGGATCATCGATTTCCAGGTATTCACCCGTCCACTTCATTTGACGCACTTGTTCCTCGTAGAATACTTCATTCGTATCGGATTCTGACATTCGATGCGTTCTGAAATAATCTACCATAATCAACAATATTTTGACCATTCGTTCTTCCGTATTCTCGACAAACTCAAATAACATCTCAAGCCGTTCTTCCAGGGTATTTCGTTTGGGGACGATTTGCATCAGTCCGGACATAACCTGCGTTGCCAGTTCACTGGCTAATTTCTCAAATAAATCCTCCTTATTTTCAAAATAGTGGTACAGTGTACCGGTAGACACCCCCAGTGCATCGGCGATTTCCCTCATGGTGAGGGATGCGTACCCTTTCTCGGCAAACAGATCAAAACACTTGGATAATAACTCTTTTCGGTATTTTTCATGATCTACAATTTTAGGCATACTTTAATTATAACAATTGTTTTATTATAGCCGCAAGACTATTGACCGGGATTTTTCGGGATGTTAAAAATACCGCCTAGACTTTTTATCGGTTGTAATTGCCGGGTAAAGTAACGGACTTTCACCTGAAAACCTGAATCCCCATCCGGTGTTTCTCCGGAATCTCCTCCTGTTTTTTCAATAAGGGCAAAAGACGGATTCGAGGTTTGCCGCGGCCGTGCAAGGCTGCCCGGATTGACAAAGAGGATGCCGCCGCTTTCCGTGCATGTCATCACATGGGTATGACCAAAGCAGACGATATGTGACCCTGTCTCCATCGCCCGGTAACGCAGGTTCATTGCTGTTTGCTTCACTCGCAGCAGATGTCCGTGAACGACGAGAATTCGCAATCCTTCCCAGTCAATGATCCGTTCTTCCGGAACGGTATCATCCACATCACAGTTTCCCCTGACCAGTACCATTTTTGAAAAAGGCTCCTGATGACGATTACAACAAAAATCCCCACAGTGAACAATGTGACTCACTTTTTTTCGTGTCGTTACTCTGTCCACCAGTCTCTTCACTTCTGTCGTCAACCCGTGTGTATCACTCATCACAAGCAGGCTGCTCATCGTTTATCCTCCCCTTATCCCTCTTCAACCGTAAATCAGGTGCGTCCGGGCCTGCCTTAGCCTTACCCTGCCCGTCCGTTCGTCAAAAATTCACCCCATATTCTTCACTCAAGATACGGCGCAACTCACGTAACGCATTGCCTCGATGACTGATTTTATTTTTCTCTTCAGCCGTTAATTCGGCCATCGTCTTTTTTAATTGCGGAAGAAAAAAAAGAGGATCATAGCCAAATCCGCCGGCCCCTCTCGGTTCTGAAAGAATGTGCCCTTCCACAATGCCTTCAGCGGTGATGGTGGGATGATTCTCCCCGGGAAAAGCAAGGGCCAGAACCGACCGAAAACGTGCCGTTCTCTCACCGGACGGGATGTCTTGCATCAGGGTTAACAATTTGTGATTGTTGTCCTCATCATCCGCTTCAGGGCCTGCGAACCGTGCAGAATAGACTCCGGGTTGACCATCCAGTGCATCCACTTCCAGCCCGGAATCATCAGCAAGACAGGGCAAATGCAAAAAACGGGCAATGGTTTCAGCTTTTTTTACCGCATTTTCCCTGAATGTTTGTCCGTCCTCTTCCACCTCAGGTAACCCGAAAAAATCAGCAACACTTTTAATTTCAAGACCCAGTGGGGCAAACCACTTTGAGATTTCACGCACTTTCCCCTGATTTCGTGTAGCCAGCACAAGCAAATTTTCTTTAAACATGCTACTCTTCCCCCGTTGCTTTCTCCGACTCCTCTGCGTTCTTTAAAATATGTTGGGCAAGATCCCCGACAACATCTTTTTGAATGGCAATCAATTGCTGTACTCCTTGCCCGGCCAGACTCAACAATTGCTGAAGTTCTTCGGGAGAAAAAGGAGATTCTTCTCCGGTACCCTGTATTTCAACAAATTTTCCGTTCCCGGTCATCACAATATTCATATCCACCTTTGCCTGTGAGTCTTCTATGTAGTTAAGATCAAGCAACGGTATGCCATCGATAATGCCCACACTCGTGGCCGCCAAAAAATCATGAATCGGCATCTTTTCGATTGCTTCTTGGCGCAACAATTTACCCATCGCTTCCACCATGGCAATGTAAGCCCCCGTAATCGAAGCGGTTCGTGTTCCGCCATCGGCCTGAATCACATCACAATCCAGCCAGATGGTACGCTCGCCCAGTTGTTCCAGATTAACTACAGAACGAAGTGCCCGTCCGATTAATCGCTGTATTTCCATGGTACGTCCGCTAACTTTGCCTTTGCTGGACTCACGAATATTCCTCGTATCCGTTGCACGCGGCAACATCGCATATTCTGCGGTAATCCACCCTTTACCCTGTCCTCTCATAAAAGGAGGGACGCGCTCTTCAACTGATGCCATACAAATGACCCGGGTATCCCCCACTTCGATCAATACCGATCCTTCCGCATGTTTGCTAATATTCGTCGTTATTTTTACCGGACGCATTTCGTCCTGTTTACGTTCATCTACTCTCATCGGCAATTTCCCTCCCAATAATTCAGACACTTTGCTTATTATATCATAAGGATATTTTCCCTTAAAATCTTATACCCATACGGACATGTAATTTTTTCAAGAAAAAAAGAGGCAGTTCTTTTGTCACTACCTCTTGCAGTCACTTCATTTATAAATGGTCGCCCTCACTCGGGACCGTTTTTTAAAAAGTATTGATCGCCGCTGGGCGGACCATCGGTTGACTCAAATCAAGATCTCCCGCAGCAAAATTGGTTTTTCCGTTGACCTGCAGCTGTACCTGTTTCACTCCCGTATTTTCCGAGAGGGATAATACAATCGACCGTACTGCTTCTGGTGAAGCATTTCCCGAATTGTAATCGAGAATTACGTCATTAAAATTGGCAATGACAACATTGTCCAGCACCTTTGCGTCCAACACTTTTGTCGTGGGCAGGATCGGACTGTAAAGATTCGTCCCCTGAGCCGGTCCTTTTATAAGTTGACGCAATGTTTCCATCGCAATATCATCGGTTTTTTCAACAATCCGGGTCACCGGAACAAAATAGGTAAGTTCCTCCGTCTCGGCGAGGAAGTATAGTGTTACCCTGGCGGTATTTCCCATGTCCACACCGTGACTTATTTCCAGATTAATTCCATTGTCACGCGACATGGAGGTAATCGGTGTTCCCCCTACAGGCATCACTTCCTGGGGATACCCGTTAATCCATATTCTCACACTGTCGATGGTATCGAACTGGGTTAATGCCCAAGAAATGGCATCAATGATATGTTGTTCTTCTTGCACACTGTAATTTTGGAATTCCGGTGAAAAATCAACCGTCGCCACACCTTGATCGATTTTCATTCCCAGAATTTCGGTTCCTTCAGGCAAAACGGCAGAAAACCCTTCCGGAAGCAATGCTTCCACCGGTCCGCCTTTTACCATATATCGCAACACCTGTTTTCCGATCCCCTCCGTTTTAGGAATCCCCAGAGTTAATGGAACCACATTTCCTTGCGGGTCGTAGAGGTATAATTCACCAGTGAAAACCCCCTGCACTTCCCCTGCACTTTGTTCATTATCATTTGTACCCTCTATATCTTCTTCCGAAAGATCAATGTTGAGGTCTGCATCATCCCAGTTTTGTGGCGGCGGATCAATCGGCTGCGATGTGTCTTGATCTTCTGTACTGAACAGTCCGCATCCACTTGAAAATACGGCGATCACTAAAATCATCACCAGCATTAAGATCGATTTGCGAGATAACATACGTTTCCCTCCCAGGCTCATATTTGTACTACTATATATACGAGCCTCGGGTGAATTTATAACTGATTTGTCCACGGAAGATAAAAAAAGAATCCCTGCTACAGAACATGTGTCTGCGGGGATTGATTTTTTTATTAATACAGGCGCGCCTGTTTCACCTGAACGGAAGTTTTTAACCAATCTTCGGCCATTTTTTGAAACAGGTCCGGGTCACCACTTGTAAAAAATTGATGTTGCGGTGGCTGAAATATACCATTTTGGGTCAACATGCCGCGGTAAGAAAGGACGGCACTCAATTCACGGGCCGTCTCTTCGGCCGAGCTGATCAGATTGACTCCCTCTCCCATCTCCTCCTGGATGAGGTGGGAAATCAAAGGGTAGTGAGTACATCCAAGAATCAGTGTATCGATTTGTTTATCCTTCATCGGGGCCAGGGATTCTTTGACGATGGAACGGGCCCTGTCGCTGTAAAAATCACCGCTTTCCACAAGCGGGACCAGACTTGGACAGGCAAGACTGAACACCTCGGCATAAGGATTGAGACGTTTCAATGCTTTTTCGTATGCCCCGCTGTTGATGGTCCCGACAGTGCCGATGACTCCGATACGGTGTGTTCGGGTTTCTTTGATTGCTGTCCGTGCTCCCGGTTCGATCACCCCGATGACCGGAATCGCCGATTGTTCCGTGACTTCCGCCATCGCAATCGCCGTAGCCGTATTACAGGCAATTACGAGGGCCTTCATCTGAAATTGCAAAAGATATTCGATCATTTCAAAGGTGAACCTTCTGACCTCTTCCGCAGGACGAGGCCCATAAGGACAACGTGCCGTATCTCCAAAATAGATGACCCTTTCTCGAGGTAACTGGCGCATGACTTCCTTCACAACTGTCAGACCGCCGATTCCCGAATCAATGATGCCGATCCCCTGTTGCACAAAATGTTGCACATGACTTCTTCCTCTCCGATTTTAAACTTTACCTCTCCATTGTATGATTTTTCGACCTTTTTGGCACCATGATTTTGACAAAAAAAAATAGATCGAGCACGTAACGATCTACCTTGCACCATTATGAATGGCTTATTATCCGGCTATGATCTTTCGACCATAACCGAACAGGTCACCACCCATAATGATGGTTCGTTCGACCATACAGGATACCTGTACAGCCATATACGACCTCTCGGCCGTATATGACCGTTAACTCAAATGAATGAGCCTGCGGCACCCTGTATGATCTTCGCTCGACCCTGTACGACAGGTTGGGATCCCATTACAATC
>JAWLDF010000055.1:0-15542 GCA_041686735.1 Bacilli bacterium | reverse complement strand
ATTTTTCCACAAATGAAATGAACTACGGAAAGGATGAACTCAAACGACCATGCAAACGTTGTTTTCTCGTCGCGGAAAATGGTTTCAGTACCAGATACCCGCCGATGACCACGGAAAACCGGTCAAAGACATTTTTAAAGAAAGGTTTCACATCTCCGGGCGAATGTTACAGAGTCTCACCCGAAAAAAGGGGCTCAGGCTCAACCGCAAACCGACCCATTTAAAAGCGACGGTAAAGGAGGGAGATCAGCTTGCTGCGGCCGTTTTTGAAGCGGAGGATTACGGCCTGCCTCCCCGACCGCTTGACACCGGTCCCCTCGACATTTTATATGAAGACGAGCATGTGATCGTCATCAATAAACCGGCGGGAGTTGCCATCCACCCCGTACACCCCGATGAACAGGAAACGCTGGCCCATGCCGTTGCCGATTATTACAGCCAAACCGGTCAGGCCGTGAAAGTCCGCTTTGTGCATCGTCTCGACCGCGACACCTCCGGTGCGATCCTTGTGGCCAAACATCGCCTGGCACACGGGCTGCTCGATCAACAATTGCGCGATCACACCCTGCAGCGCAGGTACGAAGCACTGATCCACGGACTGTTGACTGAAGAAAAAGGGAGCCTGCAATATCCCGTCACGCGCGTGCCCGGTCATCCCGTGAAACGCATGGTGGATGAAAAAGGGGAAGCGGCTGTCACCCATTTTGAGGTAATCGGGCGCCGTCCGGCCAACTCCCAATTTCCCGTCGATGTGACCCGGGTCCGATGCACGCTTGAAACGGGACGCACCCACCAGATCCGCGTCCATTTCAGTCATATCGGACATCCCCTTTTGGGTGACACCCTTTATGGCGGCCGCAAAGATTTGATAAAACGGCAGGCCCTGCATGCCGAATCGTTACGTTTCATTCATCCTTTCAGTGGCGAGACAGTCAGCGTTCACGCACCATTACCGGAAGACTGGAACCGGTTGATTGAAGCACTGAAATGAATCACTTTAATCGATGGTGATATTTTTTCATACCCGTCTACAAACTGTAACAAAATATGGTGCAAGGCGGCTTGTTATTCACCCGTGATTTTGGATATAATAAAAGCAGAATGCAATCGATGTTACAGAGAGGGGATTCAATCATGCTTTTAATTAAAACCTTTACTGCTGTTTTCGTACTGGGTGCGTTCTTGTGGGCCATCTTGACGGCCGGCTACAATGAGGATAAAACCTGGAACTTATAATTTTCAAGCAAACATGCATATCAATGCAAAAAGGGCTGTAACCCGACGTCACATAAGACCGGGTCACGGCCCTTTCTATTTCCTTCATATCTCATCGCCGTTTGGGGCAAGATAACTATAATCAATCATCGGGAGGCATCGGAAATGCTCGAGATCTCTTCACCCATTGAAGGAAAACAAGTTGTTTACGGAGACATTCAAAAACATCTGGAAAAAGAAGGTTTTGTCCTCGGAGACAACTGGGAATATGACGCGGGCTTTTTAGACAGCGTCCTCAATCAAAAATACGACTCCACCCTGTTCCTCCGTATTCCTTTTGAGGTGGTACAGGGGGAACTGGATGATGCCAATGCCGTTCTTCAAATGGGACGCCCCTTTCTGTTGAAACACGTTGTACAGACGGGTTACAGCGAGGGGAATACAGAAAACCCCACCTATGATCCGTATCAGATGGGGTATCTTGTCAACCAGTTCCAGGAACCTAAAAAGCTGGATGCTGAAATTGAAAATGAAGATTACTGGGTCAGCGAAGCAAAAAGTCGCCTCGAACGGATTGCTCATCTGTTCAGCTAAACAATCCTTTCCCCTCTTTTAACTCGACAGACAGTTGTGCCAGCGTTCCCTGTGCGGTCACGGGATAAACCGGCTTGCCGCGGTCGATGGCAAAATCTGTCACCCAGAAAGTTTGCATCCCGATAGCGGATGCAATCATGTCTTCCTGCATATCATTACCGATCATCACGCAATCTTCGGGCGCAACCTGCAGTCGGGAACAGATTTCCTGATAATACCCGGATTGAGGCTTGCAAAAATGACTGTTTTCATAGGTGGTCACCAGCACGTGGGGCAGGTCATCCACCCCTGCCCATTTCATCCGTTCCAGCACCGCTTCTTGCGGGAAAAGGGGGTTGGTGGCAATCACCGTTTGATATCCCCGGTTGTGGGCTTCGGTGATGATCTCGCGTGCATGGGGCGTCGGCTCAACATAATCGGCCAACTCCGGGAAAACTTCGCGATAAAACTGTTCAAACACCGGCCAGATTTCCTCTTTTTGCAAACCGGACACCTGCAAAAAGTGTTCGGTAAAAACCTGTTCATTTGATTTTTGCGGATCCGTATTGCGGATCATCGCTTCCGTTCCCTGCCAGATCATGCGAATCATCTGTTCAGGCGGAAAAATATGTGCGACAAACTCGGCCACCTTTTTCATATAAGCTTGAATGAATTGATCGGTATCAACGGGGAGTAAGGTACCGTCCAGATCAAACAATAAGTATTTGCGAGCCATCAAAACGCCTCATTTCTCTTCCTTCAACAGGGTATTTTTCCGTAAATCAAGGCAATTGCACCGGATCTGATCCGTGTCGATCCGCGCCAGGGCATCGAGCAGAATCTCTCCAATCGTATTCGATTCCTGATAAAAAATATCCTTTAAATCTTTGTGATCCCAGTCCTTAATAATCCCTTCCGCATAATTGACGACCATATAAATTCCGGCGTAGCAGGCCCCGATCTCACGGGCGAGGTAAACCTCCGGGCAAATACTCTGACCGACAATATCCGCATTCCACGTACGAAACATCTGCACTTCCGCCGGACTCTCAAAATGTCTTCCGTCCGTATTCACGTAAATGCCCCGTTTATACACATAGCGATCCTGCGGCGATACCTTCTCTTTCGCTGCCTGATACAACGCATCCGCCTGATGGGGACAGATCGATTCGCGCATCGTCAACAGGTAGGGTCCGCCCAATCCCACATCTTTTCGCATGGAATGGTCAATGTAATCGTTGGGAATCACCAGATCGCGCAGTTCCAGCAAATGATTGATACTTCCCACGCCGCCTTCGGCAAAAATTTTCTTTACCCCCGCCTGTTGAAACACCCAGAACACCTGCTGGCTTGCCGTACCGCGCGTAACTTCATTGGGACGCCACCCGTGCATTTTACAGGTTATAAATTTTTTCTCTCCCATCAACGCCAGTTTAAAGGCCGGGCTTGTCCCGAAGGGAGTTTCAAAAAAAAGATCCTTTTCTAAAACCTCCACATCTTCCCTTCCCAGATCTTCCGGAAAGGAAATGGAAAACGTACTCGACCCTCCAATGATGGCATACTCCACCTGCGGAATCTGCTCCGCTCCCAGTATTTTATTTTGTTCCATCCCAATTATCCCCCTTACTAAAACATTCCGGGAAAGCTTAACTGTCGCAACCCTTCGTATACCACAATGGCGGCCGCATTGGACAGGTTGAGCGAACGGGTCACATCACTCATCGGCAATTTCATGATCCAGTCTTCCCGTCCCTCTAATATTTCCCGGGGAATACCCTTTGTTTCCTTGCCGAACACAAAAAAATCTTCATCCTGAAAGCGAAAGTCAGTATAATATTTCGTGCCGCCTGTTTCCACATAGAAAAAGCGCCCTTCCGGGTAACGCTCCCATAATTCCTCTATTGAATCATAATAGCGAATATCCACCGCATACCAGTAATCGAGTCCCGCCCGCTTCAACACTTTATCATCCGTGGAAAAGCCCAGCGGACGAATCAAATGAAGACGGGTGCCCGTTGCCGCACAGGTGCGGGCTACATTTCCGGTATTGGCAGGAATGAGCGGCTCATGTAACACGATATTAAAGGCCACTCTCCATCACCTTTCTTTTTTCATCCTTTCGATCGAACGACCAAATGCAACATCCATTTTATCACAAATCGATTCAGGGTAAAATGATCAGGAGAGAATATGAAAAAATTTGTACCGGATCCGTTCGGTCCAGGCATAGGAGTCATGATAATCCCAGTATCTGTGATAACTGCTCCCCGTATGGGCGTTGACCAGCGGCATGCCGTTCCCGTCTTTGGCGGTGACAATCGTGTTATGCTGCCATGTTCCATCGCCGTCAAAATCGTAACAGATCACGTCGCCGATCATCAGTTGATCAGCGGAAGATACCTCCTCTGCCTGTATCCCTCCGGGCTGTCGTGAAGCCAGATACCACCTGAGACTGTGTGCCACCGCCCAGCTTAAACTCCAGCGATCCCGCTCACTTCCGTTCCCCTGATACCACCATCCGCTATGACGATTGCCCGTTACATGCATCGGAATCCCTCCGGCATACAAACATTGCGACACATAATTGGTACAATCCACTTCAAACGTCAAAAAAGCGGGGTTATTCCCTTTCCACCACCTGTCCGCGTATTGTTTCGCTTTATTCCTCTGGTAAGAAGAAGGAAAGCGGGGGAAAGCAGAGGAATGAAAGGGGTTCTCGTTCTCACCTCCGTACACGCGGGAAGACATCCGGGGAACGAGAGCAGATTCGTGGTCATGATCCGGCAGCCGCCTTTCAGCCACTACGGACCAGCCGTACAAGTTTCTTGCCAGCCATATTTCAGCCGGAAAAACTTGCTGCTGTACATCATACTGGTTCTTCACCTGCAAAACCTGTCTTTGATAGACGACGGCACGAATTTTGACCCGATACGGCGTCGTCTCTGCCACACGAAGTCGTAAAATCCTCACTTCATTTGAGTCCGGTTTTGCTTTGCGCTGCCTCAGACCTTTTTCAATGCGATACCGATGATGAATCCCTTCTGCAGTGACACTGTCGGATAATTTGTTCAAGTCCGGGTCAACCGGATCTCCGGTCTTCCACTGATAGTAATGGGTTAAGATGCGAATCCAGTCCTCCTGTAACGGGAGATGTACATCCACTGGGAATCACTCCTCGATTCTGTTCTGAACTGTTATCCCATGATATGCACAATGGGCACAACAGGGAACCGGGGAGTTGATGTTGATCCGGATCAACCGGTCAATACAATTGCAACAGTTTATTCTTCTGCGCATAATCGATCAATTCATGACGTTCACTGATCCCCAGTTTGTGCATAATTTTATTTTTATGATTTTCCACTGTTTTAACGCTGATGTTTAATTTATCTGCGATCTCTTTGTTACGATATCCCTTGGCTGTCAGGATGACAATCTCCCGTTCCCGATCCGTCAAGACATCATAATCATCCCGTTCCTGCTCCCGTTTTTCAAGCATATCTTCCACAATTTTGGGATCAAGGGAAGTTTCGTATGCAATCTTTCCGGACATCACTCTTTCCATCACGTTCATCAATTTGGAACTGGAATTCTGCTTTAATACATATCCCTCGGCTCCTGCTTTGATCGCCTGCCAGACATAGACATTCTCATCATACATGGTAAGGACCACCACTTTAATGTCAGGATCAATTTTTTTGATTTCCCGGGTGGCGTTCAATCCGTCCATCCCCTGGGGCATGGAGAGATCCATCAGGACAATGTCCGGTGACAGACGATACACCTCCTGAATCGCATCCCGTCCGTCTTCCGCTTCACCCGTCACTTCAAAAGAGGGATGAGCAGAAACCAACAATGACAATCCGGTACGTACAACTTCATGATCATCCACAATTAGAACTTTGTGCACACGACTCATTTTACCTCATCTCCTTTCAAGGGTACATAACAACTAATCCGGGTTCCGGTACCGGGAGAGGAATTCACCCTTAAATAACCGCCGATCAACTGAGCCCGTTCCTTCATATGTTTAAGTCCCAGTCCTCTTTTTACCTCATCGGGTTCAAAACCGAATCCGTTATCAATCACATGTATGTGCAACCCATCCGGCTCTTCTTTTAGTTTAACCGTAATTTTGCTGGCATCTGCATATTTGATTGCGTTATTTACGGCTTCCTGGACGATACGGTAAAGATGCAGTTCCATCTTGGGCGAAAATCGACGGTCCTCATCAAGATCGTAAACCAATTGAATTTCTGTCTCCGTCTGCTCATTTAAAAATTGAATCAACGTTTGAAGCGAAGGGACGAGTCCCAACATATCCAACGTCCCCGGACGCAGTTGATAGGATAAATTTTTTACTTCTTTCATTGCGTGCTGCACCGTTTTTTCAAGTACGGAAAAATGGGAATGGTCGTTTCCGTTCCCTTTCTGTTGGGCCTCAATTCCTTTTAAACCGATATATATACTATATAATGATTGGCCCAGCCCGTCATGCAATTCCTGGGCAATCCGTTTTCGTTCCGCTTCCTCGGCAGAAAGGGTTTCATGGATCAAAAGCTGTGCCAGTTTGGCTTTCTCTTCATGTTGAATCATTTCCTTATCCCGCAAGATCAGGATGAGTTGTCGCCGCTCATTTCCATCCTGATCAATGAATGCGGTACTCATTTCAAAGGTGCGCTGTTTTTTCCCTTCATAGACGGGCATGTCCGCCTCAAAATAATCAATTAATTGTTGTTCTTGCAATAAGCAACGTTCCTCTCCCATCAGGACTGCCCTGTTTTTACAGTAGGAACAGTAAGGAACCGTCTCCCCTATCTCCCAGCCGGTTAAATCCTCCGCAGCTTCATTCATATATTGAATCTTCCGATTTTCATCCATGATCAAAATGCCGTCTTTCACTGCTTTTATAATGGATTGAAATCGTTCCTGTTCCTTTTTGACCTGAAGTTCCATTCTGTTCATATTGTGAAAAAAGAACAGAGTAAACAAAAATACACCGCATGATATCACGAGAACCCGGATAATATGTTCAATAATCGGCGACAGAAAAGGCAAATCACGCAGCAGGGTATACCATAAGGTTTCAAAAATCAAGACAAAACCCGTCGGCATGACAATCCCGATCCAAAACAGCTCCCTTTTTCGAAATTCGATCATTTTTATCGTCCCCTTAAGAAAAAACCCTCGGGTATAGTTTACCCGGGGTTTTCAGTTTATGGCTGTCTTCCCTATGATCAATTGGTGACAATTTTTGCTTATAACCGTTTTAATCCTTAAGTAAAGCAGTTGTTTGTACAATCTCCTCGCCCTGCTGCTCAACAGAGGCAACCGACGGTTGATCATAAGGTGCAAGATAGGAATCACGCACTTCATGACGTAACCAGCCCATCATGCCGACCACCAGCACAAACATCACCAGTGCAGAACTTAACCACTTACCGGACGACAACTTTTTATATTGATAAAGCGCAAACCAGAATCCCAGAGCCAGAATGACAGCTGCTATCACCAGTGTTGTAGCGAGAGCAGATTCGCCCAAAAAGAGTTGCCGCACTTCAGGTTTTAAGCTGAATAAAAGTACCGGACCTGCCACCAGCTGCAATGTAGTAAATAAGAAGGCTGCATTTTTCCCGAAATCGCCCATCAGTTTCCTGTCATCGTCAGATACTCCTTTTTGTTTCGAGGCAAAAATGGCCAGATACAATCCCATCACCGCAAGGGTTGCAAACAAGAAATGAAAGAATCGTTGCCAGATGGTGGGATAATGAAAAAACGCCGTAAATACCGATTGACCGTTTTGCCACAGTTCCGGTTGCAGCATCGCCGTAACGTTGGTGATAAAAACGAGTGCAACATAGAGAAGCAGTACAGTTCCGCCGATTCCGAAAAATAAATGAAGCCCCTTTTTGTTTTTCCAGCGTTCCCACGTAAATTTATAAACGTAAAACATGAGGAACGCCACCGTGATGATCACAATCAACATAATCCATGCTTTCCCGATCAAAATCGTCGAAGTGTAAAAGAATGGAGTATAAATAACGCTAATGATCAACAACGGTGCGACACCTAAAACGACGGCCAGACTTTTATGAATCGACACCTGCACCGATAACTGCTGCGCGAGCCGGTCCCATTTTTCATTATTGCTGCGCCAGCCCCGCCATTCATTGAATACAGCCATCAGCCCTCCGGCCACCATCAGGTTGACAAACAGGATGTGCAACACAAAACTGACGACCAGTAACACTTTAAAAAACCCGATATTCCCGGGGATCGCCAACTCCAGTTCTCCCGGAATCATCCCCGCTGCCATGATATGTGTCATTTGCTCTCACCTGCCATTGTATTGGTTTGGGTCTGACCGTTGGCCACAGTTTCGAGGTACATCGATAAAGCTCTCCGTTCTTCATCTGTTCCGGCAAAAGGCGGCATAAAATTACGCACCGTGTGCATGTTGGCAATATAGGAGTCAAGCTGTTCAGCTGTCATTCCTTTTGTCCTCTGCGCCAGTGCCCGTTTACTTCGCCATCCGTCCACAGTATGACAGGATAAGCACTGCGCTTTAAAAATGGCTTCCCCTGCCTCAAGGGCATTATCCTCATTTAATTCATCAACACTCAGCCATTTGGCATTGTCTATAAAACCTTCTTCTCTAAATTGATCTACCTGATCCACCCGTATTCCATTTACGTACATGTAGTCATAAATGACGTAGGGTTTACGGATTGTTTCCCGTACCATTTCAAATTCCCCGATCATTCCGATGGAAACAAAAGCAACCAGCGATGCCAGAACGATTGACAACTTACCCGGTTTCGTGAGTAATCGGAAACCGAGAATAAACATCAGTAAAATTCCGCCAAGATTGATCAACTGGAATGTTAACTCTTTCCCCTGCAGACCCGATGCCCATACAATCAAATTGAGTGCCTGTTCCGGCAGATTGCTTACATACCAGATACCGAAGGCAAACATAAACGGAATCGAAACCATCATCCATTTTCCGAAATCCTTGAGGATCGTTTCCTGTAAAGGCTGCTCCTTTACAAATTTTTTAATGAACGGACTAAATATGGCAACAGCCAGTGCAATTGCGACAAAAGTACGGAAAAATAAGGACGGTAACCATGTCGGATTGGCCACGGCATCCCAGAATGAGCGGGTTTCAATCCACTGTCCCGGTGTAAGCTGGGCTGCCAGTACGGCTGTAATGATGGCCATCGTAAACCATGAAGCGAAACTTAACGCCATCCCGGTCCGAATGTGCCGCAGCTTTTTCTCTCCGGTCCACTTATCCCATTTAAAATAGTAAACCAGTAACAAAATGACTTCTGTAATAAACACGATCCACTCTGCAAACCATGCCCAGAAAAACACACGTAGCAATGAACCGATGGCATACGGCTGAATCACCGTGGTCGAAAACCAAATCCCCACCCCGGTCAGCGCTCCTACAGTCGTTGTAATGATAAGGACCCACTTACTCATTTTTCGTGCAACCTGATCCAGCCCCGGGTTATTGGTTTTCCATCCCCGGTACTCCACACCTACCATCAAAAGAGAACCCCCGATGGCAACCGCATGATTGACCAGGACATGCAATACGGCAATTAAGGCAATCACCGTTCCCGATCCCAGCCAGGCATAATCAACGACAGGAAATTCCATTGCGAACGCCCCCATTCAAGTTATTGAATTTCTCCTGTTCCACTTTCAAAAGTACAGGAATCAGATGGTTAAAAACATGGGGGCATTCACCTATCTGAAAGGGTTTTTACCCATTTTTTCAGCGAATTTTTGAATATTCACTGACAAAATAAAAAAAGCCGGGAACGCGTGTCAAACGCTTCCCGGTCGTTTCGTGTGTCTGTGTTTATAATCTTCAGTTAACGTGCTTTTTTCGCAATCAGCCGGTTTTGTTCCAGATTAAGAAGGTATTCCTTAATGTCAAGTCCACCGCCATATCCCACCAGGGCCCCGTTGGAGCCGACCACACGATGGCAGGGAATTAAAATCGGCAGAGGGTTACGGTTGTTGGCCCCGCCGATTGCACGTACTGCACGCGGAGCACCCATAGCCACGGCAATTTCTTTGTAGGAACGGGTTTCACCGTACGGGATTTTTTGCAACTGTTCCCACACCAATTTTTGAAAAGACGTACCGCGAATATCAAGGGGAACATTAAATTCTCTTCTCTTCCCTTCAAAATACTCCCGAAGTTGTTGTATCACGTCCTTATGGGCTGTTTCATCCTCTTCAAGATGATCCGAGTTGATATCGATCGCAACCCACTTTTGACACCAGCGAAGCAGAGCAAACTTCTCGGAGTCCCCGTTTCCAAAACCGACATAACAGATACCCTGGGGTGTAGAAGCAATCATGATCGGCCCTATCGGACTGCTCATCGTACTGTATTTTACGGTCAATTGACGTGACATCTGAATGCTCCCTCCCAAATTGGTCTTATCCATCATCATACTCCTTTTTTCATGGGGATGCTACACGGGTGAACGTGCTTCAGCGTACATTTTTATCGCATTTTCAATCTCATTGACCACCTCAGGAGCTTTTTCTTTGTTTTTCGCCTCTTTTAATGCTTGAATCGCTTCTTCTCCCCCGATCTTTCCCAGGGCCCAGGCAGCAGTTCCCCGTATCACATCCCGCGAATCTTCGTTCAGCAACTTCACCAGATCCGGCACCGCCGAACGATCTTTAAAATGAGCCAGTGCAATAATCGCATTGCGCTGGATCGGTTTTTTCCCTCTCCATGCCGCCGAAGTGTGGCCGAATGTTTCACGGAACTCCTTTTTCCCCATAAATAATAGG
The DNA here is from genome assembly GCA_041686735.1 of Bacilli bacterium. Taxonomy (GTDB): domain Bacteria; phylum Bacillota; class Bacilli; order JACDOE01; family JACDOE01; genus JAWLDF01. Next base: position 4,925 of record JAWLDF010000055.1, on the reverse strand, counting down.
GGTTTTAATTGGGGTTTCGCCACTTCCGGATCCGGTTGAAAATCGGTATGGTGGGAAAAATGAACTTTGCGGTTTTTGGGACAGACCTGCTGACAGGTATCACAGCCATAGAGGCGGTTTCCGATTTTATCACGATACTCTTGTGGGATCTCATTTTTTAGCTGGGTAAGATAAGCGACGCATATCTGAGAATTGAGCTGCCCCCCCTGTACCAATGCCCCCGTCGGACAGGACTCCACACAAATATTGCAATCTCCACAGCCGTCCTCTATCGGCTGATCGGGAGGAAAGGGAATGGTGGTGATCATTTCCCCGAGATAAACCCATGATCCAAACTCGGGTGTGATCAAAGAGCAATTTTCCCCTATCCATCCCAGTCCGGCTCTCTCCGCGACCGCGCGGTCCGACAACACACCGGTATCGACCATTGACTCCCACCGAACATCCTCAACCCGTTCCTCTAAAAATCGGCCCAGTTGCTCCAGTTTTTCCTGCAAAACATGGTGGTAGTCCCGGCCCCATGCAGAGCGGCACAACATACCGCGGTATGAACCCGGTCGGGATACGGGCGGGTTTTCCATTTTGGAAGGATAAGCAACGGCAATGGCCACGATGGACTTCGCCTCCGGCACCGTCAGCCGCGGATCCGTCCTTTTATCCAAATCCTTCTCCTCAAACCCCGATTCATATCCGAGTCGCCGATGGTGTTCCAGCCTTTCTTTTAAAGTTGTAAAAGGATCAGCGGAAGCAAAACCGATTTTGTCGATTCCGATTTCACCTGCGTATTCGATTAATTCCTGTTTCAACTGCTGCCATACTGTCATCGATTTTTCTGTCATGGCCATAGCCGTTCCCCTCCTTTCCGTTCCGTAAAAATTTTTCCAAAGCTTCACCGGCTGGTTTTGCCTGAATTTAAGCCTCTCCTGCCGCTTTACGTGACGCAGCCACGGCCAACTCGTCACAACGGTTATTCCACTTGTTGTCGGCGTGGCCTTTCACTTTCACAAACTCAACCTCATGTTCCTCCAACAACTGCAACAATTCTTCCCACAGATCCTGATTTTCAACCGCTTGGTTCTTGCTGTTTTTCCATCCGTTTTTTCTCCATTTTTCGTACCATTTTTGCTGAATACAGTTGACGAGGTATGCACTGTCACTGTGAAGCTTTACCCTGCACGGCTCCTTTAACTGTTTCAGTGCTTCAATCGCTGCCTGCAGTTCCATGCGGTTATTGGTGGTATTCTTATCGTAACCGGATATCTCCTTTGCATGATTGCCGTACATCAGTACGGCAGCCCAGCCACCCGGACCGGGGTTGCCCGAACAGGCTCCATCTGTGTAGATCGTCACTTCTTTCATGATATGCGGATCTCCTTTTCCTCTTTACTTCACTGCCAGCGTTCGAAGGCGGTTGATCGCCGCAACAAGTTCAAATTTTCTCGGCAAAGCAAGGTCACCGGGATGCTTTCCCGCATGGGGAGAAACGAGATCAATCTCCTTTTTCTCGACCAGTTGATACAGTTGATCCACGGCCTCCCGCAGTGCGATTTTTCCGTCAAAAATATGTTCACTTAAATATTTTATCATGAGCGCAATCGCCCGGGTCTGACTGGGGTCCACCAGCTGTTCCACAAAAGAAAGATCGATGTTCGAATTTCCATACACGATCGTATGAAGTCCTTTCGCGTCCACTTTCTCCTTTTTACCGCGAGAGGCATCAAAACTGCGCGGTTGAATGATTCGACGGCTGATCTCTCCGAAGGACCCTCCCCCTTCTCTCCTGCGGTGATTTTGAATGTTTCCGGCAATCTCTTTCGCCTTCTCCGTGACCTCATAAGGCCGGTATTCGTCCATCATGATGACCGTATCGGCCACATCAAAATAATCTCCCGATCCGCCGATCACCAGAATCGTTGAAACCCCATAGTCAGCATATAGCTGATTCACCTTATCGATAAAAGGGGTGATCGGTTCTTTCCCCTTTGTAACCAGTTCCTGCATGCGCGCGTCCCGAATCATAAAATTGGTGGCGCTGGTGTCTTCATCGATGAGTAGTAGTTTGATCTCCGCCTCCAGCGCTTCGATGATATTCGCCGCCTGGGACGTACTGCCACTGGCATCATCCGTGGAAAAACGGACCGTCTCTTTTCCGAAAGGCAGATTGGAGATGAACGGGGAGATATTGACCTTCTCTACTCTGCGGCCGTCTTCCGCACGGATTTTCACCGCGCTGTCATCGGTGATGACATATTCCCGTCCGTCTCCCGCAATATGATCATATACCCCGCGCTCGATCGCTTTCAACAATGTACTTTTTCCATGGTAACCGCCACCAACGATCAGCGTCACCCCTCTGGGAATGGCCATACCCCGTATCGGTTCACGATGGGGAACAGGAATCTCCACTTCCTGTGAAGGCGGAGACTGAAAAGGGATGACGCCCTTTCCTTTCAGCGGACGGTTACTGATCCCGCTTTCCCTCGGCAAAACTGACCCATTCGCGACAAAGGCCACATATTGATTTTCCCGGATAAAATCACGGATCGCCTTTTGTTGATCGGACAATTTTAATTGTTGAATTAACTGATGCTCGTTACGTTCCGCGATTCCCCTTTTCATAATCTGAGGAAGGTCCCTGCACAGCATTTGTTCCGCCTGTTTCCCCAGCACACGTCTTCCCGCTGCCGGCAGACCCACGGTCATGCGAATTTCAAGGAATTCCTCATTGATTCTGGCCGACGTCCGCGGTAATATCTCCTGGCCGGGAGTATCCACGGCGATCAGACCACTTTTACCCGTACCTCTTATGTTCAGTTCCTGTTCCCGGATCGCTCTGGCGACGCTGCGCGCAAAAAAATCCTGCAGCGCGATCATCCGGTGTGGGGTATCATACCATGTGCGGTCACATCGGGCCTCGTGCTGCGGAATACGCACTCGGATGCGCGAAGGGGATGCGAACGGATCCCCCTGTACATAGTCAATAAAAAGGGTGAAACCGGGAAAACGATACGATCCCTGTATGTCTTTATATGCTTTATATCCTTTGCCATCGATTCGATGTAAAATGTTCTTCAGTTGCTCCATCTGATCTTCACACCTTCCCAACGTCAACTGTTTTTTCAGTAGAGTTCCCCTTTTTATGACGGCGAAACACGATTTGCTCCAGCAATATACAGGTCAACACGCCCACCATGAATCCGTTCCCGACCAGAAAAGCCAGCAACTGTGGCAGCTTTGCCAGTGCCTCTCCCGGCACAAACATTAAGCCGCACCCCATCAGTAAAGAGCTTCCCACGATCAAAACGTTATCCCGATCCCATTTTACAAGGGATAAGTCTTTAACGCCAAATCCGAGCAACTGGGTGAAGCTGACAAATAACACGGCATATCCGACCGGAGCCGGCAACCCCGAAAAAATAGCACCGATCATTGGGAAAAATCCCATGGCCATCATCAACACCGAGGCTAGGATAAACGGAGACCTTGAGGCGATCCTCGTCGTTTCCACAACACCTGCAGTGATCGATAACGGCACTAAACCAACGACGCCTCCCACCCCCGACAAAATATGGGCAATTCCGGTATATGTACCTCCCCGGTTATAAATCTGCTCATCCGGCCGGTGGTTGGCAGCACGCAGCATCACGACGATGCTGGCTACCAGATTGGTAAGCAGGATCAGTCCGGTTAAAACCGAGGTGATTGTAATGCCCGGGTCGAATGAGGGGGCTCCCCAAAAGAAGAAGCCGGGGATGTCAAATAGTCGAATGTGGTCAAGTTGGGGAACTTGTGTCCAATCCAGTAAGATATAGATCAGCCATCCCGTTAACATACCGATTAACAGCGAATAACTGCGCGCCCACTTCCACCTTGACAGCACCAGAAAAAAGGTGAACGAGAGCAAAATGAGTGAGACGATCGATATTCCTGTATGTACATAGGGATCAAAATATCCGATCCCGAGAATCCCTTTTAAAAATGACCCGCTCAGTGAAACAGCAAGTAAGATCATGTAGGTTCCGGTGACCATGGGAGTGAAAATCCCTCTGATTTTTTCCACGAGACGAAACACACCAATAAATACAAGTATGATCCCCGCGACAATTAATCCGAACTGCAAATTCCGTCCGATTTCATCAGGAGTTTTCCCCAGGGACGTTCCCACCTGGGCCATAATTAAAAAAATTCCCCACCACATTCCGGCCGGACCCTCGATGATCGGGAGCCGGTGTCCAAACAATACCTGCAACAGAGACGTTACACCCACAAAGAAAAAGGTTCTCTGTACAAAAACGGCAACTTCATCTTGATTCAATTGAAAGGCATCACCGATCACCAGCGGTACCACCAGACTGCTTGAAAGGGCAACAATAAACCATTGTAATCCAGCAAAAAAAGTGACGGACAACGGAGGTGTTTGATCGTATGAGTAGATTAATTTTTCCTGCGAAGACAATTCTCCACCCCCACCGTTTCTCTCCCAATTCTTTAACACAAACAAAAGTTTATCATACAAATCCATTTTTCTCCATGCAAATCAAATTAAAAACGCGATCCCTCGTCCCTTGATGGAGCGAAAAACCGCGTTAAAAACAGTTTTGCAATAAGTATATGCTTGTATATGTAAGGTTATGATCGGAATGTTGATAAAACATCCTGACAGGTAAATGATTACCTCCGAAGACAGGTAAAACGTAAATTTTCATATAACAACCTGAAAAACTGATGGAGCGGGTGATGGGAATCGAACCCACGCATTCGGCTTGGAAGGCCGATGTTCTACCATTGAACTACACCCGCACAAATCTGGTCGGGAAGACAGGATTTGAACCTGCGACCCCCTGGTCCCAAACCAGGTGCTCTACCAAGCTGAGCCACTTCCCGATCAAAATATTCACGACAAGAGCTAGTATAACAAGTTCCGC
>JAWLDF010000054.1:0-16059 GCA_041686735.1 Bacilli bacterium | reverse complement strand
TTTTGGGATCTAGTCAATTCCGAGGATACCCTACTTTTTCCTATTTGGCGAGAAAATGTGCACATTTTTCTCAATACACAAACTATTGTACGTCATCTCAACAAATGAGTTTAGGAGAGATGTTTGCCTTTTTTACACTCTCCGTAAGCTTCTTAACTCCTCTTACATCTTTGGTCACAACGGCAAACAAAATGGTAATCATGGAAACTTATTTTCGCAGAATATTAGATGTTCTTGAGGCCACCCCTGAGCAAGAAGAAACGAAAGTAATCCATCCTCCGGACTTGCAAGGAAATATTGAGCTTCGGAAAGTAAGTTTTCGTTACAGTTCTCATGGTCCATTAGTAGTAGATCGCGTTTCGTTAAACATTCATTCTGGACAGTTTGTTGCTATTGTAGGAGCGACCGGTTCAGGAAAAACTACATTGGCCTCATTACTTATTGGGTTATACCAACCAACAGCAGGAAAAATATTATTTGACGGACATGACTTAAGTGAGCTTAACAAATCTGCGGTAAGACGACAGATGGGTATTGTAACGCAGCAGGTCCATTTGTTTAACAGGTCTATCTACCAGAATATTGCCCTGCATAAGCCTGATTTAAGTATGGACCAAGTCATCAAAGCAGCAAAACTGGCGGAAATTCACAATGAGATTCTAAAATTCCCACAAAAGTATAATACTTTATTATCTGAGGAGGGAAGTAATCTTTCGGGGGGGCAAAGACAGAGAAAATTATACTGGCAAGAGCACTGGTCCATCGCCCGGCCATCCTGTTGCTGGATGAGGCCACCAGTGCTTTAGACACAGTTACAGAACAACGAATTCATGATAATTTGGATCAGATATCCTGTACACGCATTGTCATTACTCATCGAATAAGCACAATCGTTCGTGCGGATATTGTGTTGATGGTAGATCAGGGAAGAATAATTGACAACGGTAGACATGAAGAACTGCTCCAGCGCAATCAACACTACATACGCTTATATGAACAACAATTCAAAAAATCTTTAGAAGACATTGTTTAGGATGTTTATCTGTTTGTGATGATATGTTCAAAAAAGGAGTGAGAAGAATTGGGTATGACCTCTGAAGATGTTGTTTTATCAACGAAGAATCTGACTAAAAGATTTGGCAAGCAAACCTCAGTAAACAATTTAAACCTGGAAATAGAGAAAGGACAAATTTTTGGATTTCTTGGTCCAAACGGTGCAGGAAAAACAACAACGATTCGGATGTTGCTTGGTTTAATGAAACCAACTGAAGGGGAAGTTATGCTTTTTGGTCAATCATTAAAAGAAAATAGAGTTGAAATTTTGCGTCGTATCGGTTCCCTTGTAGAATCGCCGTCCTATTATCGAAATTTAACCGGTTATGAAAATCTAGAAATTGCCAGCAAAATATTAAAAGTTTCTGAAAAACAGATCCATAAAGTATTAGAGATAGTTCGATTGACGGAGGATGCCAATCGTCCGACTAAACAATATTCTCTTGGAATGAAACAAAGACTGGGGATTGCAATGGCATTGCTTGGATCTCCTGAGTTATTGATATTGGATGAACCGACGAATGGATTGGATCCAGCAGGGATTCAGGAAATCCGCGAACTCATTCGTCAACTTCCCGGTGAGTTTAATATCACGGTCATGATTTCAAGCCATAATCTAAATGAAATAGATATGATTGCTTCCCACGTAGGAATTATTAAATCAGGAAAAATGATATTTAATGGTAAAATTGAAGATTTACGTTTACACAACAAGCCTGTATTGATCATTGAAGCAGATGATCCAGATCGGGCTACCCGAATTCTCTCTGAAGGGGAGCATTCCATAAAAGTGGTGGGAAATACTCTTCATATAAACGGGTCAAATCAGTCATCCGCTGATATCAACGAAAAGTTGGTTCTTAATGGAATAAAAGTTTCTCAAATCTATATCAAATCCTCTACCCTTGAGGACATTTTCATTGAAATGACAGGTATCGAGGAGGAACAGTAATGTTTTGGCGCGTATGGGAGAGTGAATGGATAAAATTAAAAAGAAGCAGAGTAACCATACCGGTTCTGTTAGCTCCAATTCTGATTATTGTTTTACAATATTTAAATTTTTTGTTGCGTTATAACAGCGTGATTAAACCGGGGGATGATCCATGGAACGTGTTTATTACCCAACATGCAACGGTATGGTCCATTTTAATGCTTCCATTACTATCCGCCATACTGGCTGGTATAGTGACATCACTTGAGCACTCTAACAATCAATGGAAGTATATTCTAACCCTTCCTTTTTATCGTTCGTACTTATTTATGAGCAAACTCCTTCTCATTCTCGTTTTCATCATTGTAAGTTCTTCTATACTTGGTATGGGAATGTTAATTAGTGCTCGGGTCCTTCAGCTTCCCGGTGATTTTCAAGTGATAAAACTGGTAGAAACTTTGGGAGCTGCAATTTGTGGAGTGTTTGCCGTATTAACCATTCAATTTTGGTTGAGCATTCGCATTCAAAATCCTGCCATACCATTGGCTATTGCCGTTTGCGGGACTATATTGGCAGTGTTTTTTGCGCAGTCAGCGTATACGCGCTGGTTACCCTGGGTCTATCCAATTTATGTGTTGCCAATTGAGTTGAATGAACATGTCACAGTGGTTAGATATTTAATCATTTCTGTTATTGTTGGTCTAGTTTTTATTGTAGTAGGGCTACGTGATTTTTTGCGAAGAGATCTCTGAGGAAGGATGATATTCGAATATGAGCTTTTTGGATGTACTGGAAACGGAATTAATGAAGCTGAAACGTTCCCCCGTTTGGATGCTAATGAGTCTAGCACCCTTGTTTATGGTGATATTTGGTACATCTAATTTTATTCGCTATAAAGATACTTTTTTGCAAAACGGAGGGAATCCCTGGGACAAAATGTTAAGTCAAGTTGTCTTCTTTTATGGGAGTCTACTTTTACCTTTGTCTATTGCAGTACTAACCGTTTGGCTGGCGCGAATTGAACATTCAAATAACAACTGGAAATATATTCTCACCTTACCCATTAGTCGTTGGTCGATTTATACCGCAAAAACGATTGTTCACATTATTCTGGTTGGTTTATCCATGGTGGTACTTTATGTAGGAATGATTGTAGCAGGTAAGATTGTTTCTATTGAACAAATTTCCTATTTGTATTTGTTGAAAAGTGTCCTCACCGGATGGGTTGCATGTTTACCGATCTTAGCTATACAGATGTGGTTGAGTATCAGATTTACAAATATTAGTATTCCTATTTCAATTTCATTATTTGCTTCATTAGCAAGTATTATCGTAACGAACAGTGTTTACGGCAAATTTTATTTGTGGTCCTTGCCTTTGCTATCATTATTACCCCCTGATGAAACAGGGAATAGGACAATTTCCTTTTCTTATACGATCAGCGTATCGATCATTATGTTTCTTCTCATATACTTACTTGGATTTATACATTTTCAAAATCGAGATGTGCAATAGAGTCATTTTTTATAAAAATTGTAGAGGAGGCAATTTAGGTGAGCTGGAAAAAAAAGATATTCATTATTTCTTCAGGTATCTTATTGGTATTGATCATTTGGGCGGTAAGCCATCCTAAGGAGGTTTTGTTGACTTTCGTGGATTTGGGAGGTCTTGAAAAAGGAGATCCGTTTCCTGAATTAACAGGACTAGAAGAGAATGGAGAACCATTTGATTTTAATGAATATAACGGAAAAACATTTATTGCAATGATTGCAAAGATTGACTGTGAAGTTTGTAAGTCTAGTTACCCTACATTAGAAAAATGGGATGAGGAATATCCGGACATACCGTTTTTCATGGTAGGTAAAGGAGAACCGGGAGAATATTCACAAACAAAAGAAGACCATAAATTTACTTTTCCTATACTAATCACAGATCAAAAAGTTGAAGAGAATTTAAAAATAAAGGTGTTTCCGGTGTTCTACATCGTCAATTCATCAGGAATCGTTGAGGATCTCATGGTTGGTTTTGATCAAAAAGAGTTTAGTAAGCTGATTGATCAAACAAGATCATTGAAATGAGGATGTTCAATGATGAAGAATTTATGGATAAGAGTGATACAATTACTTTCTATTTCAGGTTTTGTATTGTCATTTTACCTGTTGTTATCCAAGGTAGCAAGTGAATTTTTTTGTCCTATCGGAGATTGCCTTACAGTAAATAATAGCAAATTTGCTCAAATAGGACCCGTTCCTGTTTCTTTAATGGGTGTTTTTTTCTATGCAACTATTCTCATATTAATGGAACTAACAAGAAACAATTCAATTCCTTTGTTGGATAAAACAATCAAGATTTTAACCTTATCAGGATTCCTTTTCTCCTTTTATTTAACCCTGGTGGAGCTTTTTATTCTTCATGCCATATGTTTTTGGTGCATGCTGTCTTTTATAATTGTAATTGCGATCAACGTGATTTATTGGTTTGAACTTCTCAAGACTAAAGTCGCGAGATTCTTCGGAGCATATATTAAATAATAAACACGCACCGAGAAACATCAATTTCTCCGTGCGTTTTCGGCCAGCGCTTACATATGCAGGTCCCGTTTTCCTCTTGAAAAATTTAACCTCCACAATCATTCAAAAAAAACAGGAAATTCCCCATCAAAGCGAGAATATTATTTATTTAATAGAGACTATCCTTCGATTCATCAACCATAGTCTCTTTTTCCAACTCCAAAAATGCAGAAAATTTCGACTCCCTTGAATCAAGATTTTTGTAATTTCACATTCAAATATTTTTCCAAACAAAGGAAGGAGATGGAGAACATTGACTGACACATTCAATCTTAAAGCCCCTGAATTCTACAACATGGCGGAGGATATCGACAGACACGCTGCCAATCCCGAAAAACTCGCCTTAATCTGGGAAAATGAGGCGGGTGAAACGAGAAAGGTCACTTATCAGGAACTGAAACAGGCCTCCAATCGGGTCGGTAACGCCCTCAAAAAACTGGGACTGTCCAAAGGAGATAAAGTGCTGCTGTTGTTGCCCCGCACCATTGAAGCCTACATCTCTTACACCGGTTGTCTCAAAGCGGGACTCATTTTACTTCCCTGCTCGGAGATGCTAAGACCGAAAGACCTGTTGTACCGTGCAAATCACGCCGGGGCAAAAGCAGTCATCGCTTACCACAACCTGACCGGCAGTGTCGATGAAATGCGGGATGAGGCTCCGACCCTTCAACATTTCATCATGGTCGGCGGAAGCGAGACATCCCCTGCCAGTGATGGAAAGGACGGCTGGTTATCCCTCGAAAAACTGATGGCCGCCGAATCGGATCAGATGGAAATCGAGCGGACGCACCGCGACGATACTGCTTTTCTCTCCTATACATCGGGAACCACCGGGAATCCGAAAGGGGTCATTCATGCCCACAGCTGGGCTTATGCCCATCAGGCCGTAGCCGCGAGAATGTGGCTCGATGTTCGCGAAAACGATGTAGTCTGGGCCACTGCCGGACCGGGCTGGGCAAAATGGGTATGGAGCCCGTTCATCTCCACCCTGGGTTCGGGTGCGACCGGATTCGTATACCATGGACGGTTTAACCCGGAAAAATATCTGCAGCTCATTGCTGAACATAATGTCAATGTGCTCTGTTGCACACCCACGGAATACCGGCTGATGGCAAAAGTGGACGGACTGGAGCGCTTCGATCTTTCCTCCCTGCGCAGTGCCGTCAGTGCCGGTGAGCCCCTAAATCGCGAAGTGATTGATACCTTCCGTCAATTTTTTAACGTGGAAGTCCGTGACGGTTATGGACAGACGGAAAATACCCTGCTCGTCGCCACCTTAAAAGGAATGGAGGCCAAAGCCGGCTCGATGGGTAAACCTACGCCGGGGAACCGCGTGGCCATCATCGATGAGGACGGAAAGCCGGTGGAGCGCGGACAGGTGGGAGATATCGCCGTACACCGTGATGCGCCCGCATTATTCAAAGGATACTATAACGATCCTGAGCGGACGGATGCCGCTTTTCGCGGGGAATGGTACATTACCGGAGACCAGGCGCGCGAGGATGAGGACGGATACTTCTGGTTCGAGGGACGTTCCGACGATATCATCATCAGTTCCGGATATACCATCGGACCCTTTGAGGTAGAGGATGCGCTGGTAAAACACCCCGCCGTCAAAGAGTGTGCGGTCGTTGCCAGCCCGGATGAGGAGAGAGGCTCCATCGTCAAAGCATTCGTCATCCTCAAGGACCCATCCCAAGCATCGGATCAGTTAATCAAAGAATTACAGGATCACGTCAAATCGGTGACGGCTCCGTACAAGTATCCACGAGCCATCGAGTTCGTGGAGGAACTGCCCAAAACCACTTCCGGCAAAATTCGCAGGGTGGAACTGCGGCAACTGGAGAAGCAGCGCAAAGCTGGAGCGAAATAATAGAACAGATACCTTTACATCTGAAGAACGTCAGGATCTCGTCTCCTGACGTTCTTAACTTCTTACGCCCTTCCAACATAGGTTTTTTTGATCAGATTGACCACATTCTTTGCGGCAATCGCTTCGGTTTCCAACGTGGAAACCGCGGATTCCATTCCATTGACGTAATAAAGTCCTTTTTCTATACAGAAAGGCGGCCATTCCTTCATTGGGGTCAGTACAGGATAAGCTAGCCAGACGATCTCTTTGACATCCGTGTGTTCCTGAAAAATCTCCGATAATTTAGATTCACTCATTTTTTCTGTTGAAAACATTTTGTAAATCTTGCGATGTCCATCGTCAGTGATTCCAAGTTCCGCAAGAGCTGAAAAAGGAAGCTTTTTGTCATTGCGAGTCATGATGAGTTGGGGGAGATCTGCCTCCCTCTCTAAGTTAAAAAAGTTGGGATTTAGTTTTCCTGTAATGAACGTTACATGTATTTCCTGGTATTTGCGTTTTAACCACTTGGCATTGGGAATGTTTACATGCTCCCACTCTAAATTGGCTGTTTCAAAAGGGGTTGCCAGAATGATGACATCGCAATTTTCCTTCAGTCCTGTGGGGTTGTATAGATCATATGTTTGCTTTCCGTTTTCGTCATACCGCATTGAAATTTTTGTGATTGGCGTACTCGTCAAAATCCTTGCTCCGGATCGTTCAATTAAACCCTCACATATTTTGCGATTTCCTTCTGCTACAGAGAACAAACTTCCTCCATCTAGACCTGCTCCGATTAGAGAAACCAGAGTAACCCAGGTATTCATCTCACCACCCTGGACATAATTGCTTCTGGCGACACCGTCAGAGAATTCGTAAACAAATCGATTTCCAATACCGTTCCTTTGAAAAAAAGAATAGGCTTCCTCCTGGGTCCAGTCAAATAAACCAAGACTCCTGTGCATTTCCTCAGGAGTTTCATATGCTTTACCCTGCGATTGCTCCTCATAGATCGTCGTTAAACGAGATACAGCTTCTTTTGCCATCTTTCTCGTTTTTATCAGGCTTGATCCATAGCGCGAAAACATGTTTAAAGTAAGAGGGAAAGCTTTCGTTGACGACAGAAAATCAAAATCTTCTCCGTTCCATATTCCTAATTTTCTCCGATTTGAAGAACGTTTTTCCCCCTTTAAGGAACTTGTACGATGTAGACCCAGTTGATCAATAGCATCGTTAAGATAACGGTTGGAGGAATGGATGAGTGATGCTCCCGCTTCAAACATTTTTCCTTGATAATATTCTTCTTTTACTCTTCCTCCTACTTGTTCTTCTTGTTCGAAAATGATTAATTCTACATCATTTCCACATGCTTCTCTCAAAAAAAATGCAGCAAAACTACCTGCTATGCCGGCACCGATAATACCGATTTTCAGATGAGGTTGCTCTAAAACCATTCCGATTCACCTTCCCTTAAATAAGTGAAAGTCAAGCATGCATGATTAAAGTTTTTTATGATGGGAAAATATTGGACATACCCGACACTATAATTTTAATTTACTTTTTAAAAATTGCAATAATTACAATTTTTATTAAAAAAATATGATAAACCTCCACGGGTATTGACGCACCCCCATCCACCCATTATAATTACCTAGTAAACCAATAGGAATTATAATAAATAGAACAGGAGTGGATCAAAAGTGAACAGAACCAAAAAAATCACTATGGCCCTGATGGCTTTGCTATTATTATTGCTTGCCGCCTGCGGCACAACAAACGAGCAAAGTGATGCAAACACAGACAACATTAACACAACCCCGTCCGACAAAGTGCGCATCGGTTATGTAAACGTGATGGACGATGCCCAGGTGATGCTGGCGCAGGACGCAGGAATCTATCAAAAACACGGGCTTGATGTGGAATTAACCATGTTTTCCAGCGGGACCGATTTAATTAAATCAATCGTCGGCGGCCAGCTGGATGCCGGAGTGCTCGGCTTTACAAACGCTGCCACCTGGTCAGCCAGAGGGGCCGACCTCAAAGTTGTCGGCGGAGCGCAAATGGGATATCACAGCATTCTCGTGCGGGATGACAGCGGAATCGAAACCGTTGCTGATCTTAAAGGCAAAAGTCTTGCCAGTCAAAAAGAGGGAAGTACCGCAGACATCGTGTTAAACGGGGTCACCTTAAAAGAAGCGGGACTATCAAAAAAAGATCTCAACATGGTCTATGTTTCACCGTCTGTGGCCGTTCAGTCTCTCGCCGCCGGCAAAGTGGATGCCGCGTTTCTGTTTGAACCCTATGACCGTATTGCCAGCTATACCAGTCCGGTGAGCCGGATCTATGAAATCGGGGATGTGTGGCCGTTCCCCTGCATGGTCGTGATTACGTCCGCACAGACCCTCGAAGGGCGAAAAGATGTGATTCATCGTGTACTGGATGCCCAGAAAGAGGCGATTGAAATGTTGAACGAAGACCCGGCCCGTGCTGCGGAATACATTGCCCACCGTTTTATCGAGGGAGATACCCTGGATACACCCGATGGTCCCGTTGCTGCGGTGGATATTATCACCGAGGCCATTCAATCACAGACCTTCACCTGGGAGATCACACCGGATCAGGTTGATCGCATGCAGGAAATCGCCGACATCATGCTGGAACAGGGAGTACTGGAAGAACAGATCGACGTAAAACAAATTCTCGACCTTACCTGGCAACAACAGCAACAACAATGATAACATGGATGATCCGGTGTACCTGCCGGATGGATGGGAAGGGAGAATCCTAAATGACACAGAAAAAAATATGGCCCTTCATTGCCGCTGTAGGAAGTCTGCTTGTCCTGTGGCAGGCAGCTTCCTTTCTATATGACGACTTTATTCTGCCGGACGTCTATACCGTTTTTTCAAGCATGTTGTTCGAACGACTGTGGGAACCCGAATTTCTTGATAGCTTACAACACAGCATGTTCCGGCTGGCGGTAGGGTATCCGATCGCATGTCTGCTGGGAGCGATGCTGGGATTGTTTGCCGGGATATCCCGTCATTTTGCTGTTTACCTGCGCAGTGTGATCGCCATTTTGCAATCGATCCCGCCGATCACCTGGCTGCCGTTTCTCGTGATCCTGCTTAACTTCGGAAATCTTCCCATCATCATCATTATTATCATCGCCAGCTTTTTCCCGATGGCGCTTTCGGTGATGAACGCCACAGAAGGGGTCAACAGGACCCACATCGAGCTGGCCCGGGTGCTGGGAGCAAAGCGCGGACAACTTTTGACAAAAGTTTATTTACCGGAGTCGTTACCGGCATTTGTGACGGGGGCACAGGTCGCTTTCGGCAATTCCTGGCGCTCCCTCATTGCCAGCGAGATGGTGGGTGGCGCATCGGTCGGTCTGGGGCGATCGATCAGTTTTGCCGGAGAGATTGCCGATATGGAAGGAGTCATCATGCATATCGTCATCATCGGATTCATTGCAGTCCTTCTCGACCATGTGGTTCTTGAACGCTTGAAACGGAGGCTGTTACGCTGGCGCTATGTCGGTCAATCATCGAGTTAAATCTTCTGGCGAAAACGGAGGAAAGAAGGGGAAGACATTGCAAAAACTTGAGTTGCAACAGGTATATAAAACCTTTGGAGATCTCAATGTACTCGAGGATGTCAATCTCTCTGTAAAAAAAGGGGAGTTTGTTGCCATCGTCGGTCCGAGCGGATGTGGAAAAAGTACGGCGCTGCGCATGTTCGCCGGACTGGAATTTCCCGACCGCGGGCAGGTACTGGCCGACGGGAAACCGATCACTGGCCCGGACCCGTCACGGACCTTGATTTTTCAAGAACACGCACTCTACCCTTGGCGTACGGTGGAACAAAATGTGATTTTCGGTCTCGAACTGGCCGGGATGAAGAAAACGGAGACGAAGGAACGTGTGGAACGGGTTCTCAAACTGGTGGGACTTCAGGACTTCGCTTCCTATTATCCCTCGCAATTGTCCGGCGGCATGAAACAGCGGGCCGCCATCGCCCGCGCCCTGGTGATGGATCCCGAGGTATTGCTGTTGGATGAGCCTTACGGGGCCCTCGATGCCATCACACGCATGACCATGCAGAATGAATTGATCGATCTGTGGCAGGGATCGGGAAAATCGATGCTGCTGATTACCCATGATATGGACGAAGCCATCTACCTGGCCGATCGGATTTATGTATTCAGCCGCCGGCCCGGCACGGTCGTCCGCGAAATCATCAATGACATGCCGCGTCCGCGCCTGCGCAACGATGCCCGTTTCCTTGAACTTCGGGCGGAGATGATGGAACATTTGCAAATTTAATCATTTTAAACGGCTCATGAACAGGAAAAATCAACATCAATCAAGAATAATATTTTTAAATTTACACCACCGGCTGCTAAAGAACGTTTATTGTCGATGAATTACCGAAAACCCATGTAGGAAAAATCGATAAAAAAGCTTTAATTGATCAAGTTATAAAGGGAGAATATCTGTGAAAAAATCACTGATAACCGAAAGACTCATATTGAAAATCCTTGACGATTCATATGCAGAACAGGTGCTGAATTACTACATCCGTAACCGGGATTTCCTAAAACCCTGGTCCGCCAGGCGGGATGAAAACTACTATACCCTTGAGGAACAGAAGCGGCTTCTCTCAGAGCTGTACAAAATGATCGAGAACCAGGAAGCCTATAAGGTCTGGATATGTAAAAAAGAAGAACCTGACCGGATTATCGGTTCCGTGGGGCTAAGCAATATCGTATATGGCGCATTTCAATCCTGCCACCTCGGCTATCAGTTGGACCAACACGAACAGAGCAAAGGATACATGACTGAGGCCGTGCGGGAAATCGTCGATTACGCTTTTAACGAAATGGGTCTTCATCGCATCGAAGCCAATATCATGCCGAGAAACAAAGCATCTCTCAGAGTCGTCGAAAAACTGGGCTTTTATCACGAAGGGTTAGCCCTGAAATATCTCAAGATCTATGGCGTCTGGGAAGACCATATCCATATGGTCAAACGCAACGAACGTCTGGAATAGGCCGCACCACGAATGCATATCCGTTGCACTCCTCTTTTTTATCCCATAAAATAAGTTAGAAAAGGACAACCAAGTTTAACGGAGAAAAGGGGTAATGCAAACAATGGATATGGGACTCAAAGGAAAAGCGGTTCTGGTCACGGCTTCCAGTAAAGGGCTAGGCAAAGCGACTGCCATGCAATTTGCCGCAGAGGGCGCCAGTGTCATGATCGCCAGTCGCTCCGAAGAGGAGCTGGCCCGCACCGCTGAAGAGATCAAGCAAAAAACGGGGCAATCCGTGGCCTATACTGTGGCCGACATGACCAATCCGGAAGACATCAAACAACTGGTACAACAGACCGTCGATCAATTTGGATCCGTCGACATCCTGATTAACAACGCGGGCGGACCGCCGGCCGGGACCTTCGACGATTTTTCCGATGAAGCCTGGCAAAAAGCGTTTGAATTAAATCTGCTCAGTTTTGTTCGTACCATTCGTGAAGTTCTGCCCTACATGCGTGAGAAAAAATGGGGACGGATTGTCAACTTCGCTTCCTCATCGATTAAACAACCGCTGGAAAATCTGATATTATCCAATACTTTCCGCACCGGTATCATCGGACTTTCCAAAACACTGTCGATGGAACTGGCGCAGGATGGCATCCTCATCAATACCCTCGGCCCCGGTCGCATCGCAACGGACCGTGTTGCCAGTCTCGACCGGACACGGGCTGAAATCATGGGGATTACCCCTGAGGAAGTTCGCAAAAATTATGAACAGATCATTCCGCTCGGACGTTACGGGGAACCGGAAGAATTTGCCCGTGCCGTTGTCTTTCTGGCATCGGAGGCCAACTCCTATATTACCGGGCAGGCTTTCCTCGTCGATGGCGGTCTGGTTAAAGCCATTTAGTTTCCATTTAAATAAAGATTGAATGAGGCCTGCAATAACATGGAACCGTTGCCGGCCTTTTTCGTATTCGCCCACCATTTAGAATACGGACTTCCGGGGAAAATAACTTCATCTGAGAAAGGAGGTCAAGGCATGCTGAACATCGGTGTCGACATCGATGGAACCATCAAACGTACCCAGGAAGCGGCTGTCGCTGTTTTTAACGAGGAACTGGGAATGGATATCCACCCTCACGATATCCGAGATTTTTACCTCGACCGGGCCTATGGATTGACGGAAAAAGAAGGCCGCCGCCTGTGGCGCAAACTCGAGCACAAAATATACGAGCGCGGAGTACCCCAGGAGGGAGCGGCAAAGCTATTGAACGAATTGGAAGAAGAGGGACATCGCATCTATTATATTACCGCCCGTCCCGGAAAACCGATGCTGAGACGGATCACCATTTCCTGGTTGAGAAAACACGGCTTCCCCTTTCAAGACACACATCTCTATATGAATGCCCGGGATAAGGCGGAAGTGGCCCGACGATTACAGGTACAACTTTTTTTCGAAGATGCACCTGAACATATTGAACGATTGATTCTTGCCGGGATTCCGACGGTGGTGGTCAATGCGGTGTACAACAGACACGTCTTTCCCGATCTGCCCCGCATCAACCACTGGCATGAAGTTCACCAGTTTATTGAAGAAGTCAAAAAGAGTCATGCGCTGTCGTCCAGATGAACCCCGCAGGATCGCCAGCGCCCTTTACACTATCCGATAAGAGGCATATAATAAATGGCAATTGAACCAATTTTGCAGATAAACGTGGTGTTCACTCATGGACTTGTTTTCATATGCCGAAGAACAAAATCGCGAAAAAATGGCTCCCCTTGCCGCCCGCATGCGTCCGCGCACCTTGGACGAATTCGTCGGCCAGGAGCACATTCTTGGAAAAGGAAAATTGTTGCGCAGAGCGATCGAGGCAGATCAGCTCTCTTCCCTGATTTTTTATGGACCGCCGGGAACAGGGAAGACGACCCTCGCCAAAATCATCGCCCGCACCACCCGCTCTTTTTTTGACGACCTCAACGCCGTCACCGCGGGAGTGGCAGACATTCGCAGAGTGGTGGAGGAAGCTAAATCCCGTCTCGGTATGTACGATCAACGCACCATCCTTTTCATTGACGAAATCCATCGTTTCAACAAGGGGCAACAGGATGCCCTCCTTCCCTATGTGGAACAGGGAACGATCATTCTCATCGGGGCGACTACGGAAAATCCGTTTTTTGAAGTGAATGCTGCCCTGCTTTCACGGTCGCAAATTTTTGAACTTCATCCCCTGACGAGTGAGGATATGCGCTCCATTGCCATGCAGGCAATAGAGGATCGGGAACGGGGACTCGGTGATTTTTCCATTCGCATAGATGACGAAGCTCTTGATCATTTGATCACCTATGCCGAAGGGGATGCGCGCCGTCTCCTTAATGCACTGCAATTGGCGGCTGTCACGACCAACCCGGCTGAGGACGGCACCATTCATATCGATCTTGCCGTGGCCGTCGACTCCATCCAGCGGCGTGCCGTTCGGTACGATAAAAGCGGGGACAATCATTATGATACGATTTCCGCATTCATTAAATCGATTCGCGGTTCCGATCCGGATGCCGCGTTGTACTGGCTGGCCCGCATGCTGGATGCCGGGGAAGATCCACGTTTTATTTTACGGCGCCTGATCATCGCCGCTTCGGAGGATATCGGCAATGCCGATCCCCGGGCATTGCAGGTGGCAACTGCGGCCTTTCAAGCTTTTGAGCTGATGGGGATGCCGGAGGGGAGAATCCCCATTGCTCAGGCAACAACCTATCTCGCCTGTGCTCCCAAGAGTAATGCCTCCTATATGGCAATCAACCAGGCATTAAGGGATGTGCGTGAAAAGGGGCATCAGCCGGTGCCCGTGCATTTGAGGGATAAACATTATAAAGGGGCCGAACAACTGGGGCATGGAAAAGGCTACCTCTACCCTCATGATTACCCGGGAAATTATGTGGATCAAACGTACCTTCCGCAGGGGGTATCGGCCCAATATTATGTTCCGACGGAAAACGGATACGAACAAAAAATCAGAGAACATATGAATAAACTGCGCGGACGGTCACAGACCTGATTTTTTACAGATATAAAGAGATGCTGACCGTATCATGGATTATGATCACAAAGGGAGAAGGGAAACCATTGAATCATCATAAGATAATACAACTTCTGTTTGTGTATGGCCTGTTTTTGTCGGGACTGTTTGTTATGGCATTGGGAATTGTCTTGATGGTATACGCAGATCTCGGGGTTTCTCCGTGGGATGTCCTGCATATCGGTCTTCAGAAAACCGTGGGATTGACGATCGGTATCTGGAACCAGGCAGTGGGAATTACTCTGATATTGGTCACCGTTTATTTAACTCGGAAATTTCCGGGAATCGGTACGATTCTCAATATGATTCTGGTCGGAGCTTTTGTGGACCTTATCATGTTCACCCGTCTGTTGCCGGTTCCAGAAACGGAAGTTGTCCGCTGGATTTATCTTATTATCGGTATTGCATTGATGGGCTTCGGTTCGGGGATGTATATTTCATCCCGGCTGGGCGCGGGACCCCGTGACGGATTGTTACTGGCATTATCCGACCGTTTAAACTGGTCGATTCGAAAAGTGCGAACCTGGATGGAAGTGATTGCCCTCGGACTGGGCTGGTTAATGGGCGGTCCTGTGTGGCTCGGAACCCTGTTATTTACACTGACCATCGGACCGATCATGCAATTTTTTGTGATCCTGTGGAGGCAAATTTTTGAACGCGTGATGTATCCCGAAACATATCGTTCATCTTTAGAAACGGCTGCCTCGCTAAAAAAGGTCATTCCACCACGCAAACCACGCAAACCACGCAAACGACGGATAAATGAGGTGAGATCTGATGAAAATTTCCACAAAGGGGCGCTACGGGCTGACGATTATGATGGAACTGGCCCGCAATAAGGGGCAGGGCCCCGTTTCGCTTAAAGCGATTGCGGAGCGGCATGATCTGTCTGAAAATTATCTGGAGCAACTGGTTCCTCCCCTGCGCAATGCGGGGCTGGTGAAAAGCACCCGCGGCGCTTACGGTGGATATTCCCTGGTTCGTGAACCTGAAGAGATTAAGGTGGGGGAAGTGATTCGCGTACTGGAAGGACCGATCAGTCCGGTGGAATTTGACGAGGAAGATGACCCGGCCAAAAGAGATCTGTGGCTACGTATCAGGGACAGTATTGCCGATGTACTTGATTCGACGACACTGCAGGATATGATTACATACCAGGCTGATGACGACGATGACTCGGATCAGCCCGGAGCCTATATGTTCTACATTTGATATACGCAGGAGTTGACATAAAATCATGGAACCAATCTATCTTGATCATGCAGCCACCACGCCGCTACATCCGCAGGTGCTGGAAGCGATGCTTCCCTACCTGCAACAGGAACATGGCAATCCTTCGAGCCTGCACCGTTTTGGCAGAAGTACTAAATCGGCGTTGGACCGTGCACGCAGTCAGATTGCCGACTGCCTCCATGTCACGCCGCGGGAAATTATTTTCACGAGCGGTGGCACGGAAGCAGATAACTATGCCGTCATTGGTGCAGCCATGGCCAACCGTGAGAAGGGACGGCATGTCATTACCAGTCGCATTGAACATCATGC
>JAWLDF010000053.1:0-18598 GCA_041686735.1 Bacilli bacterium | reverse complement strand
AAGAGTCATCGGTTATCTCAAAGAATTTTTTCAGTTAAACAACATCAGATATAGGACAGGAAAACGAGCAAACGTACATTTTCAAATGGCGGTACTGGTTTACAATGGAGCGAAGTTAGCCTGTGATCGACTGAATTTGCAATTACAAGACGTACAACGTATCGCTGCATAAGTTTTTTTAAAATGTTCTTTGAAATTCTGCTCTTGCGAGCATTTTTAAAAAAGGGAATTATGAAATTGATTCACATAAACATAAAAAAGAAATTGGAAAGGAAGGAAATTGATTAATGACATTGAAAGCTCTATTGAAGTTAGGTAAACCATTATTCGTTGCTACTTTGACAGTTTCTACTTTGCTAATCCTCTTTTATACTAATACGACGAGTTCAGAAGCAACAATCAAAGAACAGATAGTTCAAAATGGCAGGATTAAAGTAGAACTACCGGAACGACCCTTTATTTGGGAAGTTCATCCTGAACTTTTCGATGAAAAAACACTCAAAAGGTTGAAAGAGGAACATCAGAGCATCGAATCTGCTCCAATTGAAATTAAACAAATGATTCCTCAAAAAAACTTCATTCTATCCGGGACTTCTTAGGATTTCGTGGACCACTTTATGCTACTGAGGTCGACGGTAAATCAGTAAACATTATAATAGATTCACTAAGAGTAAATAAAGAGGGAAATTGGAATGTAATGGGGCTTATTCGCAATGAAACAACAAAAAAGGTCGGTGAAGTAACGGTAACGGCTGTACTTCGATCAGAGGACGGCTCGGAGTTGGAAAAGGCATACACAATTGTGCCAGTAGGTGGTATTCGTCCTGGTGAACCAGCGCCATTCTCGATTGACTCCTCCACACCGGTTAACGAAGTAGCCAGTATTGATTGGTCGGTAGATGCCAGTCCGGGTAATGATATCTCAAGAAACTTTGACGTTCGAGTGTATGATCAAATACCCTATGGTGTTAATGAGTACAAAGGTATTCCTCGTGAGGACAAGTCCTATCCTTATGTCTTGTCGACAGGAATAAGAAATTACGGACAAAATATTAACACCGCAAAATTGGTAGTTGCATGGTTAAATCAAAATAATGAAGTAGTATGGATAGAAACAACTTCATTAAGCGAGGCTTTTTCCGACGGCGTAAAGCAAGATGGTAGCGCAAATTTCAAAGATATTGTGATAGAAGATAAAAAAATTGGATCTCTGCTTAATAATTCACAATATATGATTTGGGTGGTGGGAGAATAATGAAAAAATCCCGTTTTCTTATCCTGACGTTCACTTTCTTATTAACAATTGGACCAATAACAAATGCAGCATCGGCAGCAAAGTTTGGTAGTGGGCCATTAGACGATGTCTTTGATGCAGCTAATTATGAAGCCCAGTACATTTCTGATCTTACTACTAATGAATTGGCAGCGATCATCTTGGCCATTACTTGGCCTGAAGCCGCTGGTGGTAGCACATCCGTCACCCCTTCGCCAATGACATTATCAAGAGGGGATGGTCATTCAGGGTTATGGTCTTTTGAGAATCGAAGTTCCAGTAACTCTTATAAGAGAGCATTTTGGCATCCGGGCATAGGCTTGTGGCAGATAGATTCCGCGGGATTTGCCAGAGAACTGGGTGCCCATGATAGAATCAATTCAGCAGTTGCTGCTCCTGTTGTAGCTGATGAAATAGCTGCTTCATGGGAAAGTTCTATAGGTACTGATTCAGAAAGAAGAAATGAAGTATGGCAACCTTGGTATGCTTGCAATAATGGAGCTTGTGAGGACATCTTCCAACAAATCTATGACTCTTCAAATGATAGTTTAAATATTTCAAGGGATTATAGTGTTTCTAGTATGGGAGGAATGGAGGAAACATATTGTAATACCACCTATAGCTATAATACCTTTACTTGCTATAAAATTGACCCTTCCCAGGCAGAAGGATATACTGGTTCTTGGATTTACAGTCCATATGAAGGGGATACTTCCGATGGTATACCCTCTCCGTTAACGTATTCCTTTTGGAGTTATGTCCAATATTCTGACGAACATAGGCATTGGTTAGGACCGGATACAGGGTATAATATAGACATTAGGGCCATTCGCGATACCGCTGATAACGCTCGCGGTAATTTACTCTGGTATAATTCTAGTTATTTATGTCCAGAAGGAAATTGCCCAAATTAATTTTTTTCTGAAAATGCTTATAAGTCAAAACCTTAAAAGAAGAGACTGTCCATGGGGTGGAAGCCTTGCTCCCACCCCAAAATTTTATATATACTGTAAAAAAACTTTTCATAAGGTAATGCGGTTAACTGAAAAAGGCGTCACGATCACCAATGGCCTTGCCAATCAGAATGAGGAGAATCTCATTTTTAAAATTATACAGTTAGGGACACTGAATTCTGAAGAAAAAGAAAAACAATTTAGAATCAATTAATAAATAACTAGAACAATATCCTGAAATGTTGGAAGACTATAACTGGTGGATAAAGTGGCAAGTGCCCCCCCTCGGACACTTAACACAAACACTTATGAGTTTAAAGAAATATATAATACATCTATATATAGGAAACTAACAATGGAGGTACAAATATGTGGCTAAAAACTTTAAAAATAACGAATGTTTTCACCTATATCTGCCTTCTCTTGATTAGTATCGGTCTTACGGCATGTTTTCAGGGAGTAGACGAGGGGGAAAAAGAAGTAGTGATATCTCGCAATCAAGATAAAGTGCAAAGTATTGATACGGGTAAATCCATCGAAATTACAAATATTTCAATGATGGATTCAAATGATGGCTGGACCATTCATGAAGATTCATTATTACGAACAGAGAATGGTGGTGAAAGTTGGGAAAATGTTTCCCCGAGAAATGTTTCTTTAGAGAAAGGACAATCGTTTTTTCTCAATGCAGAAACCGCATGGGTTATTGACTATGATGATATTGATAATCAAACATTTACTACATATCGTACCATGGATGGCGGGAAAACCTGGAGTATAGGTGAAGTTATCAAAGCAGACGGCCAACCCCAAATTTATTTCGTGGATAGCCAACAGGGCTGGATGATGATCCATAACTATACCGGATTAACGTATGATAATGTTGATCTATATCATACAAAAGACGGGGGGATGCACTGGGCAAAAATTGCCGAAACGAAAACAGAGGAAAATCCAGATGGAACCTTACCTCTTGACGGTATTAAGGATAAAATATCATTTAAAAATCATAAAACCGGATGGATATCAGGTTATATGCCAGATCATGATGAGCCCTGGATATATTTAACACATGATGGTGGAAAAACATGGAATAAACAGGTTCTAACTATACCTGATCAAGATTATTCTATCATATTTACGGATCGCCCACTTTTTTTTAATTCAGAACAAGGGATTCTAACCATACATGCAGACGGATGTAATGATAAAGCATGTACATACTTCATGTCCAGTATGAACGGTGGTGAAACCTGGGAGTTGAAATCAACGTTTAAATATCGTGAATTTGGTTTTGTTTATGATTTTGTGAGTAGCGAAGTGGGATGGGCAACGGAGGGAACTCAGCTATATTTCACAAAAAACGGGATGAAAGAATGGATCAAACTTGGTCATATAAATGAAATAACTGATGAAATGAATAGTGAAATATTCGCAATTGATTTTGTTGATCCAAACACAGGTTGGATGGTTATCAAAACACCCCGTACATCCAGGTTATACAGCACATCTGACGGAGGAAAGAGTTGGGTTAAAATACAACCTCGTTTAATAGAAAATTAGCCTAAACTACATCAGGTCGCCGTGATTTTCACTGAATAACATTAAGCCATCCTGATCATAAACGATTTCTTCAGGCATCCCTCCCATGTATTGAAAGACTTGCTCATGGGCCTCAATGACATCCATGGTGGTGAAAGGAGTTCCTGCCACTTCACGTATTTATACCGGGAGTGGGAAAGGTGATGAACCACAGCTTGGTCGGTTCTCCCTCTTCCGTCAATACCTGAACCTGTCTAAAATCTGCTTTCATTTGTTTTCTCATTGGCGGCTCAGGAATCGATTCATAATCTCGTTTATACTTCTGTTTCGGTATCCCATAGATCGCTCTGAGCTGGCGGACAGTTTCGGACCGTGCTTTCACTCACTTTAATTGTTTCATGTCTTCCTTCAACCAGTTCGGAACCTGAGTGGCTGATAAGTCCGGATAGTCTTTCAGCCACGACACAATGATGCCATGATGTTGATCCGGTTTCTTTTTCTTGGTATCCATCCCCTCCAAATACTTTTGATATGCCTCCGGTGTCAGATAAATACTTATATACTGTTTCCCGACTGACACCGGTTTTACGTGCTATTTGTGCGACTTTCAGGCCTAATTGCTTTAATTGATGAACTTCGAAATATATTTTCCATCTTTCTTCTCTGAACACAATTCTCTATCCCTATTCTGAGATCCTTTTCCAATTCTAGTACAGTGGAATAGGATATTTAAGGTAAAATGGGTTCAATGTTATTTAATGAAATCTGTTAATTCTAGTTTAGCAGTTACAGTAATATAGCTACCATACTATTGTGCCTTTGATTGGTGATAAATTGGTGTTAAATTTATCACCAATCAATCTAAAGCATACACCCAGAACAAAATACCAACACCAAAAACCCAGTAATATCAACACTTTCAGCCGACTATAACAGATTCTATCATAAGAGGGGTCTATCCCGCATACGGGGCATGTTGAAAGTGTTGCGTTGATGTCGAGGGTAGAGAAATAAGGACTACCCAAAACATTGATAATAAAGGGTTTCCGAGGTTAGAAGATTTTCTGCCTGTACTTTGGCAGTTACTTTTGACCTCGAAAATCCTTGTTGTTATTTGTTGAAGAAAAAAATCGACTACAAAAATGTGCGGAGGGTTTAGTCCGGCATTAGTATAGATTTGAAAGATTGAACTGAATAACAAATTGTTACTAGGATCTGCACCATGCTGGAATGCAGGTGTTTTTCATATTTCCTACTATGAGTAATACAAATTAGTTTATTAGTATTTAGAAAATACAAATTAGTGATATAATTTTTTATAGTGTAAACGACGGAGAGGTAAAAGGTGAATAAGAGTGTGACCTTTACAGTTGATGCAGATGTGTACGAGAAATTCTGCATCGCATTGAATTTAGCCAATGAAGCACAAGACACCGCAGTGGAAAGCTGTATGCGTTGGTACATTGCAAAGACTTTTGAAAAAGCATCACAAATTTATAACCCAAAAACAGTTGCAAGACAGAATGAAGATGCAAACAGGGACTATTACGGAAAAGCAAACCAACGAATCCCAGTATGGGCTATTAAGCCGAATCAATATAACCACAAAATCATCCGTGCTTATTTCAAGGCAGTTGCTACCTCAGGTAGTGCTACCATAGATATGATGGAACGCTTATGCAGTGACATAAACAACCCTGAACTGTATGTACCGACTTTTAAGAATAATTACTCACAGATGAAGCTGGATGGACCTAAGAGCCACGGTAAAGTATTTGAGGATGATGGTGAAACGGTAACGATCTGGCACGAGGTTGAAGATACACTGATGAAATACAAATCGAGTTTTTGTGATTGAAGAGGAGGGTACGGAGGATGAGCAGATTAATAGATAACAGCATAACAATATACGAAGCGTTACAGAATATCAAAGACGGAAAATATGTAATGCCTGCATTTCAAAGACAATTTGTATGGGGTATGGAGCAAATAGAAAAATTATGGGATTCCATATTGTTGGATTACCCTATTGCCACATTTCTGTTCTGGCACGTTGATGATTCCAATGTAACCTGGGATACATACTTCTGTAACTTTTTATCTGAAGTAACATTTGACAGCAGAAAACAGGCTGACAGTGTGAATTATGAATTAACTAGCATTAATGTTAAGAATACCGATACAGCGGTACTGGATGGACAGCAGAGATTGACTTCTCTGTACTTATCACTATTTGGCGAAGGGTATATCCGTCCGAATTATGCAAGAAAGAAAACAGGAGACAGGCTTGTAACCAAGCTATTAATAGAACTGAACAAGAACAAGATTTCTGTGGATGAAGAAGAGTATAACAGTAAGAAATTTGACATCAAATTTAGTGAAAAGGTTGGCAGACTAAGTCCTACACAATTTGAAATCAAAAACATCCTTGATAAGAAATTTCAGGATGACTCTATGAGAGAAAAGGCTATCGAGGATGCTATTGCCAATGTTCCTGCAGACAGTAAGGAATATGCCCGAAACATTCTGAAAAAGCTTTACAATAAAATTTTTGTAGAAAAGCTGGTCAGATATACGGAAATAACAGATATGAAACAGGATGATGCACTAGAGATGTTTGTAAGATTTAATAGTGGTGGTAAGCCATTGCGTAAGTCTGAAATTACGATGTCCATTCTTGAGGCATACTGGCCGAGTGCAAAGACAGAGTTCGGAAAGATACTTGTTGACTCATATGAAAATTTTGGTACGGACTTTATTATACGTTCTGCACTGATGCTTTATGGTGATGTTGTAAAATCTAATATCAGCAAAAAAATAGCGGAAGAATTGAAGAATAACTGGAGTGCCTTTAAGAAGGCCTTGAAGGATCTGGAAAGTGTACTAAAAGAAATGAAGATTGAGGTGAGCCGTTTTTCAAGTAGTTGGAACGTGCTATTGCCTATCATCTATTACATTTATTATAATCCTGATTTTGATAAAAACACTGAAGGTGTCCGTGCTTATTTACTTAGAGCAATCTTTTTTACATATTTTCAATCTGGCACAACAGGAAAATTACAACAGATGAAAAGTAATATCAATAGCTTTGACTATGAAATTACCATCGAAATGCTCAACCAGATGAATGATCTAAGAGTAACGGATGGCAAAATCGAAGATGTCCTTAATTCAGAAAAAGGTAACAGAGTTGCTGGAGAGGTTCTGTATTACTTGAACCTTGACTGGACAAATAAAAATTTCAAGTACGAGCAAGACCATTTGCATCCAGAGAGCAGATTTAACGGCAGCAAACCCATATCTGTTAGTATGGAGGATTGGAAAAGATGGCGTGGAATGCGGAATCGTCTACCTAATTTGCATCTACTTGAAGGTAGAAGTAATGGTAGTAAAAATGATATGCGTCTCGTAGATTATTACAACGATATGAACGATGAACAAAAGGCGGAATTTTGTAAACAGGCAATGATTCCGCAAGATGTATCACTTGAAATAGAGGACTTCGAAAAGTTTTATGAAGCAAGAAAAGCAATACTTACGGAAAGGATACGTGAGTTGTTAGGGTGATTCACATTTGCTGTCGATTGATTAGGTCTATAATGAGTTTAGCCTTCAGCATGATCTGGGGATATTCCTTCGTAAAAAAACTTCAGGGCTATCGGATTCAATTTAAAAGGAATGTGTCATATTTCACATCAGACAACAAAACTTACAGCAGGAATTTGCACATAAGAACAAGCTTCTTCATATGAAAAGATTTGCAGAACTTATCAATGACAGATTGGACATAATGATGAAACGCAATCCGTCACGTATTAACTATTATGAACGATATCAGAAAAATTTTTGAGGAATAAATGCCGAACAGGACAAAGCTGCTATTCTAAAAACATTTATTGACTTAACCAATTTCGTAAATGATTTGGATGTTGAGGAATAAAGATATGTGCGAGAAGGGTTTGACAATGACGAAGAATTGGCTATGTACGATTTACTTTTAAAGGACTCTTTTACTTCCCTAGAGATTAAAAAGATTAAAAAGCTCGCCAAAGTATTGCTGGAACGTATTAGGGATACGCTATGGAGCGAACTGCCTGAAAGTTATGAAGATCAGTTATTAAATGAATATCGCCGTAAGATTTATGAGTTTGTATATACTACTTATCCTGCGGCATAGATACAATAAATAATGAGTGTTATTGTATAGTGGAAAGCGGTGACGACATTGAAGATGTATGTTGGGATCACAGACTATGACTGGTTTAGAACTTTACAGCAGGCAAATTGCGACGAGGTGAACTTTTGGAAACCAGGAGGAAAAACAAATTTCAAAGCTCTAGACGAAGGTGATTTGTTTTTATTCAAATTACATAGTCCACAAGATTATATTGTCGGAGGTGGATTTTTTCTAAAGTTCTCAATATTACCATCTTCATTAGCATGGGAAGCTTTTGGAATAGCTAATGGAGCGAGGAGCCTGTTTGAGTTGAATAATAGGATATATAAATATAGAAAGACAAACCGCTTATCTGATCCGGATCCTCAGATTGGTTGTATTATCTTATCGATTCCTTTTTATTTTGAAGAAGATGACTGGATCCCTGTTCCAGACAATTGGAACAGAAACATCGTACAAGGCAAGACGTACGATACTTCAGAACATTACGGAAAGTTGTTATATCAGCAACTACAGGAAGTGTTACTTAATCAGAGATTTGAAAATATACTGAGAGAAGACTCCGTAAATAGCCGATATGGTAAAGAACAAAAGATAAAACCAAGAATAGGGCAGGGTGCTTTCAAGGTCCTTATTACTGATGCTTACCATAGAAGATGTGCAATAACCGGTGAAAAAACATTGCCCGTATTAGAGGCAGCCCACATTAAACCGTACAGTCTTGATGGGCCTCATGAGATTAATAATGGACTTCTGCTTAGAAGAGATTTTCATACATTGTTTGATCGAGGGTATATAACGATTGATAAGGAATTCAATGTTGAAGTAAGTCGCCGTATCAAAGAAGACTTTGGAAATGGTAAAGAGTACTATGCACACCATGGAAGTAAGTTGATAATTTTACCGGAAAGAAGAGAACAACTTCCAGATCCAAACTACTTAGAGTGGCATAATGAGAATGTATATTTGGGATAAGACATAGAACAAAGAAGGCATAATATTGAAAAGGGGGATGGTATAAAATACTCAGATTAATGTCAACAGATTAATCGACTTTATTAAGCTATACTTTCCAGAGGTTGCGACTGAAATCACTGATGCATTGGATTCACTAAACCTTGCCTTGGATGGACTACTGAGTAGCACAAACACGACAATTGCAGAATTCCATAAGAATAAAGATTATGACAAAAGTATAGAATTGGTGGAGTTTTCCATAAACTTGTGCCATGTGGGGTGCTGTGTGTTTCTTCTACAAGCGATTGGTCGTTATGCTATCGCCTATAATTTTGGAAATTCAATGTAGTCGGCCGAGAAAATTGAAGCAGTCGCCATCATAAGCAGCGCAATCAAGCCTACAGATACATTAATTTTAATTTTTTCATCCAAACTCATCTCCTTTTCCAACTACCAGCTTATCATTGCGTGTGTTCCGTATTCGTTCCTTTGCCAGAAACATTTGTTCTGAATCATTGATAAAACCCGAGCAACCTATGCGATTTACTTGGGTTTCATTCTACTTAATCGTTGGTTGCACCCTCTTTTGTTTTTCCACAATTTGGGATGGAGGCGATAAAACAATATAAATTTGTGAGGAAGAAGTCAGAATAAATTCTTGTGTAACTAACGGGGAGATGAATTAAAGAATGTGTTAAAAAGGGGGATATATAGCGTAATTATTTTGTACGGGGGCAAGTTTGGTTTACTTTTGGTGAGTTAATGTTTATTGCAAAATAAAAATACACAGATATGCAAAGAAAAAGTACATAAATAGTCAAGAAGGATTAATGGGAATAGAATTAAAAATAAAAGAAAGGATTGAATTTGATGGGAGCAACACTAAATGAAAACAATATCTTCATGTTCGTAAAGTTTGCAAGGGAAGAAAGGTATTTAGTAGACCTGCAAAAAGGTCACTTGTACATGAATAATGGAAAGTATTTTATAGAAAGAGAAAAACAGGACGGAGACAAAGGAATCGGTGACAAACATGAATTGTCTGCTGTGATGAATAAGGTTAACTTGAAGTTTTTTAACAGTGAAACCGATGAATTCCTATTTGAAAGTGAAGCTGAACGTATCGCTGTTAATTATAACTATCTTTTAACTAAGCCAATATTCTGCATTACTCACATCAGTGCTGATTCTTTAATGATTATCAAAGAACATGAGGACAGTGTAGACTGCAAAATGAATTTTGATGCGGAGGATGTTGAGCAAATCGTCAAGGATTTTGGAGAGTATGCGTTATTAATTAATCCGCGAGCTTTCCTAGAAAGAGTTGAGAATACTCTAAATGAAATGGGAATTACCTATCTTACAGGAAAGATTTCCTATGAAGACTTCAGCATTAACTCCTCCAAAAGGCTGGATGATTATCATAAGCATCGTCCTTCTATCTTTTTTAAGAAGGACTTATCCTTTGAACATCAGAAGGAATATAGAATTGTTCTTATAGATGTTGATTCTAAAGAACCTTATATATTAAAAGTTGGGGATATATCTGATATTTCATACCTTATCCCGACCAGAGACCTATTTAGCGGAAAATTTGCATTGAATCTGTCCAGAGAGTAACCTTGATACTTTCGGCCACGGACCATTTCTCATCCTGTTCCATGAGCAAAGCACCAATGAGTCTCATGGCCGACTCCCTATTAGGAAAGATGCGAATGCCCCGTTCTCTGCGCCGGACCTCTTCATTCAACCTCCCCATCCCGTTCGTTGTCCGGAGACGTTTACGGTATTTCTTTGGCTCCATTTCTTTTTACACAATTATATGGACTCAACTGTTGAGAGAGCAGGTTGGATGGAATTTATTATTTAACAGGGAGATAAAAGCATTTCGATAAATTTGAATTTGGCAGATTATTTATATTTGACGCAGGGGGAATTATTAATGCAACAAAAAGAAATTATCAATATTAATAAAAAATATTGGAACGAAAATGCAGACTTATGGTTTGGTACAACCGCACTTCCTACATATGGTGTTAAATTTGTTTCTGAGGACGATTTACATTTGTTTAAGGATGTTTCCGGCAAAAAAGTATTGGAAATATGTTGTGGCAGTGGTCATTCACTCAAATACCTCGCGGATAGAAATGCTGCTGAATTATGGGGAGTGGATTTATCTCACAAGCAATTAGAGAATGCGGAAACTTACTTGCGGGCAAATGGATATACCGCAAAGCTTATCTGTTCACCTATGGAAGCGGATCTTGACATTCCGAAAGATTATTTCGATTATGTCTATTCAATATATGGCATAGGTTGGACAACTGATTTGCAAGGTACATTTAATAAAATAGCTTCCTTCTTAAAAAAAGATGGCATATTTATTTTCAGTTGGCACCACACACTATATTACTGTGTGGCTTGGTCAAGCAGTCAGCGACAAGATGTGATAGAGAATGATCGGTTGGTTTTTAACAAGAGTTATTTTGACGAGTCGTATTTTACTATGCCCGTTGATGGGAGCGAGATAATTTTATGTAACCGAAAGATATCAACATACATAAATGCGTTGGCGAAAGCCGGGTTTGCTGTTGAGCAAATGATTGAGCAGAATGATCAACAAACTATGGAATCCGTTGACGATAACAGTGACAAAACAAAAAAAGCAAAAATGATTCCAATTTCGGTATGTTTTAAGGCGAGAAAATTATAATCAAAATGAGAATTAGCATTATATGAATGAAATTAGTAGAACGGCGTTCTACAAGTAGTCACTCGTAGCCTACAGATAACATTATTTTTTCATCCAGACTCACTTCCTTTTCCAACCCCCAGCTTATCATTGCGTGTGTTCCGAACTCGTTCCTTTGCCAGAAACATTTGTTCTGAATCATTGATAAAAACCCGAGCGACCCATGCGATTTACTCGGGTTTTTTGCTACTTTAATCGTGGTTGCACCCTCTTGTTATTCCACAATTTGGAATGGAAGTGATAAAATAATATAAATTCGTGAGGAAGAAAGTCAGAATTAAATTCTCGTGTAACTAACGGGGAGATGAATTGAAGAATGTGTTAAAAGGGGGGTATATATGAATGAAGTTAAGCTATCCTGTGAAAATGGTGAATATCTAATTTTCTTTATAGATAATGATTTTTTCAAATATGGAAAAAGCGAAATTGAAATTAAGGTAAGTAATTATTTTGTTCGGGGGCAAGTTTGGTTTACTTTTGGTGAGTTAAGACGATTCACTGAGGAATTAAAACAAATGTATGAAAGTATGAAAGAGCAAGTTGTTTTATTTGACTCAGAATGTAATCTAGATATAACGTTTTCATTCAATAAAAGAGGCTACGTTATTATTAAGGGACGTTACAAAGAAAATTATGCAAAAGATAATGAGCTGATTTTTGAAATGGAGACAACTCAGCCTAGCTTTAACGAATGGATTTATACATTTAATAAAGCTTTAGCAAAATAACCTATTTAATAATACCAGCTAGTAGAAGTTCGTTTCTTATTGAGTTAACGGGGCAATTGTAAAAAGAGAGGACAATAATAATTATTGAAGGAGGAAAATGAATGTATCAACCTGAACCACAATCTATGACGTTTTCAATCCTTATTCACGACATTGACAAAGGAATTATCAAAATACCACAATTTCAACGAGATTTTGTTTGGTCAAAGGAACAATCTGCGAAATTGTTGGACAGCATCCTCAAAGGGTATCCTATAGGAACTTTTATCCTTTGGGAGACAGAAGAAAGGCTGCGGTCTATCCGAAATATTGGTGGGGCTGGTTTACCAGAAACACCAGATGGATCGAAGGTTCAATATGTTCTTGATGGACAGCAACGAATGACGAGCTTATTTGCAAGTCTTAAAGGTTTGACTATAAAGAGAGATAAGAAAAAAGAAGATTTTGAAGAGATTTATGTTGATTTAGTTGCGGAAGAAGACGAACCTCTTGTCATTACAAATATTGAAGGTAGAGATCCACAAGAAGTTATTAAAATAAAGGATTTAGTTTATGGTGGTATTTCTGTATTGTCCAAATACCCACAAAGCAGTTATTCAAAGTTAGAAGATTATCAGAAAAGGCTAAATACTTATCGTTTTTCAACCATTCTCTTAAGAGAAGCGTCTATTGATGTGGCAACAGAAATTTTCACAAGATTAAATGTTGGGGGAAAAGATTTAACTGTTTTTGAAATTATGGTCGCAAAAACATTTGATGCCGATCGTGAATTCGATTTGTCTGAAAAGTATGAGGAAGTCTTGGAGCGATTAGATGACGTTGGTTATGACACTATTCCTGCCATTGTGTTTTTACAAACAATCTCACTTTTACAAAAAGGAGAGTGCACCAAAAAGCACATATTAAAACTTGACCGTCAAATGTTTATCGACGTTTGGGATGATGTTGTTGATGCTGTTGAAAGAGCAGTCGATTATTTCAGAAATTATTTCCGTATTCCTGTTTCAAGGCTTTTACCATACAATTCGCTTATTGTCCCATTTGCTTATTTTTTCTATTATCATCCGGACAAACCAGAACAGGATATGAAAAATTATTTAGTTGATTTCTTTTGGCGTATTTCGTTATCTGAAAGATATTCGAGTGCAGTTGAAACAAAATTATCACAAGATATTAAACGCATCGAAAAGATCCTAAAAGGTGAACAACCAAAGTATGACTTTCAAGTTGATGTAAGTGTTGATGCCATAATTCAAAATGGGTGGTTTAGTGTAAATCGTAGTTACATTAAGGCAATTCTGTGTCTATACGCTTACCATGAACCCAAGTCGTTTAACGATCATTCCATCGTGAGAATAAGTAACGACTGGCTTAAACAGGCAAATAGCAAGAATTATCACCACTTTTTCCCCCGAGCATTCTTAAGAAAACAGGGGAAAGAGGAGTTTTATATTAATCACATTCTAAATATAACCATTGTGGATGACTTCCTAAATAAAAGGAAAATTCGAGCACAAGCTCCTTCTAAATATATGAAAACTTTTAAAGAACAAAACGATAAGATTGCAGAAACTATGAAAACCCATTTGATTAATGACATTGATAGCTATGGAATTTGGAATGATAATTACGATACATTTCTTTAAAAAAGGGCAGAGGCCATTAGTAAAGAGCTAGGTAAACTTTTGATACACCATGTAAAAATGTAAGTTCCAATGAATTGATAAAGAAATCTAATCCAATCATCAAAGGAGATAGGGATAGAGGGACTTGTTATAAAATAAATCATGGTTTTGTTTTGCGAAAAGGAGGTGCATCGATGAAAACCCGAGAACAAGGAATCATCGTAGGGAAGTTGCCAACCGGTGAAAAGAACTGTATTACGGATGTGGATGGTGTCAAGATTGGTCATGTGACGCTGGATGACCGGAAATGAGTATGCATGTACCGGAGTTACGGCGATTTTACCGCATGAAGGGAATTTGTTCAAAGAAAAAGTTACGGCTGCGAGTTATGTAATCAACGGGTTTGGCAAAACGACTGGACTTGTGCAACTGAATGAATTAGGTGTACTTGAATCGCCGATCATGTTAACCAATACATTTGCCGTGCCTGCTGTGACACAAGGAACATTAGAGTACATACTGGAAAATAATCCGGAAATCGGTGAGACAACAGGAACCATAAATATTGTTGTTGGTGAATGCAATGACAGCTATTTAAATTCGATTCGACTTTTTCCAGTGAAATCGGAGCATGCCATTGAAGCGATTCATAACGCTTCCCGTCGCCGGACAGATGAAGGTGCGGTTGGCACCGGAAAAGAGTGACCGACAGTTAAGGCGGGTGGCCAAACGTTGTGGAATCGGCCTGGGACGAACGGGGAGTCATTTCAGTCATGGCAGCGGGGACATCGTCATTGCTTTTTCTACAGTGCAAAAACATGCACATTTCTCGGACGACAGCCTGGAAACAAGAATTCAGCTTCGCGAAGATCATCCGATCATGAATCAACTATTTGTTGCGGCAGCTTAGGCTACTGAAGAAGCAATCCTGAATTCACTTTTTCAGGCAGTTACAACAACGGGAAGGTCAGAACGGATTGTATATTGTTTAGACGAAGTAAAACGTATAATCTAAGGAGAGTGTCAATCATCTTATTTTTAAAAACGAACGTAATTTACATCTGCTTAAAGGTATCTCTGTATTAGATGCAGTATATAATAACGACTGGAAGTACTTCAATTAGCTCATTAAAATCGAATAAATGGATCAGAAAAGAAAAAGGGTGACCCTTGGGAGTCGGTATTACCGACCTTTTGGGACACCCTCTTTTTTTAGGAACGGATAATTTTTTTTATGAAACGATTTTGGAACGCACCGCTCTATATGATCAAGTTGTGATCACAAATCATCGCAAGAAAAGGAGAGATTGAAGATGAAAAAATGTTCTGCATCACTATTTCATTACTGATGAAGAACAGCAAGCTAAAAAATCCTTCCCTGCAGACCCTGTCTCAGTGGCTGGAACAAAACAAGAATCGCACATCTGTTTAATAAGTAAAATCATAAAATAATTGGAGGTCTTTAGTATGAATAAGAACGTCCCATATCTTTTTTTTGGTGCCAGAATCAAATTGTTACTGGATAGTGCAGAAAGCGGCGGGACCCTATCTGTTTTTGATTTCACTGAAGTAAGAGGCTTGGAACCGCCTCCCCACATTCACGAAAATGAAGATGAGATTTTTCGGGTGATTGAAGGGGAATATACATTTTTTGTAAAAGATCAGGTGATTGATGCTGTTGCCGGGGATACGCTACTCGTTCCGAAGGGTGTTACCCATACCTTCAAGGTGAAGACTGAAACGGCCAGGGCTATTGTGGCTACAACATCTACGGATTTCGAAAATTTCATCAAGGCATTGGCCATTCCGGCCCAATCGGAACATGATCTTCCTCAACCTCTGACTCCTGAACAGGTAGGAAAAGCAATTGAGACAGGCAAGAATTTCGGGTTAACCCTTCTTGTCTAATATCAATTAATCAATTTAGAAAATTACTTGTAGGTATGAAAAATAAAAATATAAATATGAACCATTTTTGCAGTTGTAGCGGTAATAGGAAGCTTATCTATGAGGGGCAGAATGTATTCAACATATAAGGGTGTTTTTTAGAGACAGTTCATTTAATTGGATCGAAAGATGACCCTGTATGTTCCCATGAAGGAATATACAGGGTCTTACATGTGGTGTGTGATAATGAGGTAAAGGAGTGAGTTTGGAATGAAGTTACAGCCAACGTTGACTTCTGAAAGAATTTGGACGATTGATGTGTTAAGAGGTTTGGCGGTTTTTGCCATTTTATTTGTAAATGTGCTATACATGAGTACGACATCCCTATTTTTTGAACGAAACGGTATCTTTCCAACTGAAGGATCAGTTGTTGATCAATGGGTAAGGCAGGCCGTTGAGCTGTTTTTTGCCGGGAAAAGTTACCCTATTTTATCCTTCCTGTTCGGTGTCGGTTTCTTTCTATTAATGAACAGGGTTGAGGAGAAAGGAGCACGCGTATACAGATTCTTTATAAAACGCATGCTGATCTTGTATTTGATTGGCGTTGTTCATATGGTTTTTTTCTATGCCGGGGACGTTCTGCGAAGTTATGCTTTGCTTGGATGTTTATTACTGCTATTTTACCGGAGAAAAGAAAAGACCGTGCTTAGATGGGCAATCGGTATTCTAGTTGTTTTCCTGCTCATGTTTTCCCTTGCCTTTCTTCAACCGGCGACAGATTTGGAAAAGAAAATCAGCAGCGGTTATCCCGTAGCCGAACAAGATGCGGCGGATGCCATAAAGGCTTATCAGAGCGGTAGTTACGGGGAATGGTTAAGCTTCCACCTTAAAGAGGAAGTGCTTCCTGCGCTCATGACGGAACAGATTACGTATCCAAGTACGTTCGGTATGATGCTGTTGGGATTTTATGCGGGGCGAATCCAACTGTTTAGACGAATGGCCGAATTTACTCCTCGCATTCGGGTTATCAGGAATATAAGCGGAGTAATCGGTTTGTTGGTTTCAATCTTGCTTGTCATGGCAAAGTGGGATGTAATCGAGGTCGGTGTCTATAAAGGAACCCTCGCTCAATTTTTAATTTACGGACTCGGTATTATTATCAGTATGTTTTATATATCTTCCATTTTTCTTGCCCTTGAGAAACCGTTAGTTAAGAAGCTGCTGCATCCCTTTGAATACGTAGGAAAAATGACGTTAACAAATTACCTCTTGCAGTCTGTCATGTCTACAGTTGTATTTGTAGGGTTTGGATTATATGCAAAGCTTAATCTTTTCTTGATTGTTGTTTATTGTTTCGTTATTATTTGGGCGGAGATCGGGTTAAGCAAATGGTGGATGTCTCGGTTCCGGTTCGGTCCGATAGAATGGGTGTGGCGTCGGCTAACCTACGGGAAGATTGAGGCACCCGTTAAGGTTCCGTCCGTCGGTAAGTCTGAAAATAATGTCTAGCAGCAATAAAAGAGCCTACTTTTTAAAGAGGGCTCTTTTATTGCTCTAACGGAGATATGATGAAATTTGTATTTCTTTATATTTTTACTATGTTTAATATCTACTCAGGAGTATCTGGTCTATCTTAAGAAAAATTATTGAAAAATACCAGACTTTGTATAAATATAGCAAGATTATTTTTACAATAATTATGGTAAAATTATCATAGTTTAAAAGTAGAAATTTAATAAACGTACAAAAAATTAGTTGTAGAGTAAATATTAGTAACTTGTACATTTTTAATTTAGTAGGAGGTCGATATGATGTCAGATTACATAAGGAAATTAAGGGAAAAAGTGGGCAATATGCCCATAGTGTTAAGTGTAACCAGTTGTTTAATTTTAAATGAACAGCATCAAGTCCTATTACAACACCGAACAGATGATAATTTATGGTCCAATCCAGGAGGGGCGGTCGAACTTGGAGAGTCGGTTGAAGAAGCGGTAAAAAGAGAAGTATTTGAAGAAACCGGTTTGAAACTTCAACAAATTGAATTTTTTAATATCTACTCAGGTGAATCACAACATCATGTTTATCCAAATGGAGATGAAGTTTATTTTATCAATGTAGTCTATATATGCAGGAATTACGTTGGTAAGCCGGTTTCAAATGATCATGAAAGTAAAGAAGTGAAGTTCTGGGATTTAAACGATTTGCCTCAAATGGCACCACCTACAAGAAGGATTTTAGAGGATTTAAAGTTATATCTTAGTGAGAGTGACAAGAAGTAAAAAGAAACAAGAAAAAAATAATGAACCTCCGAATATAGATGAAATTTTGCGAATTTTGAAAAATAGATCAGAGAATATCTTAAATCTCAACAATATTTATTCTTTAAAGATCAGCAAGAAGGGCAGCAAGATTTATCAGGTATCGTATATTCGGCAAGCCGGAATTAAATAAGTTCCAGGCAATGTTTTATGGAAAAGGGATCTTAAACACGACTCTAAAAGATATCTATTTATATGAGCAAGAAAGAGGAGCCTTACCGCAGCCATGATCTATTCCATCCTTTCATTAATGAAACATAAGATCTTATTAAATAAAAAGTTCTATGTGAATCAATTTCATAATTCCCTTTTTTAAAAATGCTCGCAAGAGCAGAATTTCAAAGAACATCTTAAAAAAACTTTATGCAGCGATATGTTGTGCGTCT
>JAWLDF010000052.1:0-19374 GCA_041686735.1 Bacilli bacterium | reverse complement strand
ATAATATTCGCCCAATCCCGCCTTTTTCATCTGTTCGGGAGTGGCATCCTTTACCAGTTTATAGACCAGCGTGGCAATGACCTCGAGGTGGGCCATTTCAATGGCGCCTACATTTTATCTGTGTTTTTCTTCATCTGTCATGAATGGATTATAGAAAAATTTTTGAGTTTGACCTATACTCACATCTATGTAACTTTCTGTAACCGTTAAATGACAACGTACAATTAACGAACACTATATAATGGACCCAAGAATTCGTACACGAAAAAAAGGATGTGTTAAGTTCCGGTATCCTCTGAAATTCGGGATGTTCTTTGATTGGGATATCAATGTCAACAAATAGTTGAAAGTATTTCTGTCCATTTTTATATACATCATTATTGGGATTAAACTCACTTGATTTTCTAGCGTTATCGATGATCCGCTTAATGATTGATTCCTGATATTGAGCGATAAATGCTTGAAACCACACCTGGACTCCACACCTTCTTAAGTAAGTATCATCTATTGGCTCCATGGAAATAAAAGTGGGCGGGATGATCCGCCCTTTCCCTTCTACTAGATTTTGAACTTCGCCAGTGACTGATTCAGTTCTTCCGCCATTTGCGCAAGCTGAGAAGCCATTCCGTTTATTTCCTGCATGGAAGCATTCTGCTGTTCCATTGATGCGGACAATTCTTCCGTTCCCGCTGAAGATTCTTCGGTAATGGCTGCAATACTTTCGACCGAATTCACTCCCTCATCTACTTTGTGTGTGATATCTTCAGTTGCACGGGAAATTTCCCCCACTTTTGCGGAAATTTCTTTGATCACATCGGCAATTTCATTAAATGCCTGACCGTTGTAATCAATGACTTCCGATCCTAATTTTACACCCTCAACCACTTCTGACATAGCTACCCCCGCTTTTTGCGCTTCCTGTTCAACCGAATAGATAATTTCCGAGATTTCGCTTGTTGATTTTCCTGCCTGCTCGGCCAATTTTCTTACCTCATCGGCTACCACTGCAAAACCTCGTCCCTGTTCTCCCGCTCTCGCTGCTTCTATCGCCGCATTTAAAGCAAGTAAGTTGGTCTGGTTCGCGATATCGGTAATTACGTTAAGGATTTCGCTGATTTCCTTTGTTTTATCGGCAAGTTCAAAAACCACTTTAGAAGAATCGTTGACTTTCCTCTCCAGTGATTTTATCTGTGTGACTGACTGCTGGACACTTTGCAGCCCCTCGTTGGACACCTGATTGGCTTTGTTCGAACTTTCCTCCATGCTTCTTGCATAATCATTAATTTGTTTTACGCCAAAATCAATTTCCCTGATCACTTCAAGGGTATTGTTCGCCTGTTCCGCCTGGTTATTAGCTCCTGCTGCCAGTTCTTCGGCGGTGGCGGAAACCTGTTCGATTCCCTCCGTCATTTCATTGGAAGATGCCGTTAATTCTTCGCTTGCGGACGAAACCTTCTCGGATATACCAGAGGTTTCACGGATTAAAGCTCGGATATTTTCAGCCATCGTATTGATCGCTACAGCTAATTGTCCCACTTCGTCTTTTGTTTTTACCGCAACTTCTTCTACCGTTAAATCTCCTTCAGCAACGAGTCTGGCAATACGTGTCATTTCAGCAACCGGACGTAGCACACGGCGAATCAGGAATGTGGCAATCACAATGAAGATTATACTGATAAGCGCTCCCGTGACAACTTGTTCAAGCAAAATCCGATTCAAATCCTTCTTGATTTTTCCGTAGGCAAAATCATTTCCAAAAATGGCAACTACATTACCGCGGCTATCTTGAAGTCGGCTCATGTAACTTATATGTTCACCATATTCATCGCTATAAATTTCGCTTACTGCATTACCGTCCCTTTCAGCAGTAACGAATGCATTATGGAATTCCTCGTTAGGTTCATAAATGGAACCAGGCAAAAATCCAAAATCATGCAACCCTTTATCTCCTAGAAAAACTCGCAATTTTTTTTTGTCGCCTTCTTGAATTACACCTGGGATAAACATGTAAGTATTTTCTACCATGCCATACTCGAGTATCAGATTCAACTTCCTTTGTAATTGAGCCAAATCTTCACTCAACGGTACTTCGTCCTTTGTCTGAATCATACTATCCTTTGCATTTCGAATTATCGGTATCTGATCTTCTATTTGTGAACGCAACGTGATATGTATATTTTGCATCTGTTCGTAGTACGCTTCTTTTTTATTGGTATATGACATATAAATAAAGATTCCTGAAATAGCCAAAAACAATGCCACCAATACGACGGTTGATTTAAATACTAAACTTTTCCCCATGTTTTAATAACTCCTTTTATTTCATTGTTTAAATCGTTCGATTTCATCAAACAAACATTATTTCCTGTACCCTATGCAAATTTTGCTGTATATGTACTGCTTCATTACGAAACAGCCTAAGATTCACTACCATTCTCGATAACTTATTATCCTATAGACACCTTATATACCAAAACTTTACTCCTCCTTTAGTTCTCCATTTTTGTGACTTGATATATATTACCATAATCTAGTAAGTCTAAAGAGTTGTATGGAACATACCAATACGAGATCGATCGTAGTCACACGCACCGGACCGACCATACACAGTCATGAAGATATGGTCGACCGCATTTATGGGTATGGAAGGGATAAGTAACTACACCTGAAGGTGAAGAGACAGATGATATCGCTGTTACCATCTGTATTCACGGGGTCACTGTAGGTGCTCCCCTCCTCACTACAACCATGGGTTAACTATCTAACTCTTTTAACTTAACTTCTATATATTTGGCACTAAAATCTACACCCAGTACAGCCACTACATTTCCCGATTCATCTTTTATTGGTGCAATACTTGATTTCCATTGGCCATATTTATCTGTATATCTAGGGGTCACTACAACCTTTCCTTTCGCTCCTTCAAATACGGCTTCCACCATTTCAGGAGGTCCTTGATATTCCTCGCCTGGTTTGATATCTAATTTTTCATCCGCAACAATATTGATAATTTTATCCTCATTTACCTTCCAGATGTATGTCCATTCAATTTTCCCTTCTTGTTTTCTAATTACTGTAAGCAGATTTCTCATGTTTTCATAAATAGGATTATCTTTACTTGGATGTTCACTTAATAGTTTAATTTTGTCTACATTAATCAAAGCCGCTATCACGATTGATACAGAGCGTAATTGATTATCCAGTTCCTTTTCCAGTAAATCTTTATTGCCATTCTTTTTAGAATCATTTCTTTCGGATTCAAGTTTCTCTTTCACCTTTTGATATTTTCTACTCATCGTGGGCGGGCTGACTCCCAAAGCTTCGGCAGCCAATTTAATCGATTTATACTTTTCCATAGCCAGGATAATCAATTGTTCTTCAACTGTGTCAATTGCTTCCTGTAGATTCATTACCTCTGAAACCATAATACTGGGTTTACAAGAAGATTGCCGGAAATAGTTTATTTTTTCAAAAAATGAACAGTTCACATGATTGTCATCACTGGTAACAATTGTTCTTTCAATTAAATTTTCCAGTTCCCGAACATTTCCATACCATGTGTACTCCATCAACTTGTTGATCGCATCTTCAGAAAAAGTTACGTTTCTTTTATAGCGTTGATTATATTTCGTAAGAAAATGTTTCGCAAGATATGGGATATCCTCCTTTCTTTGCCTGAGAGGAGGGATATAAATCGGTACGACATTTAATCTAAAATAAAGATCCTTGCGAAACAAATTTTCTTCTACCATAACTTCCAAATTTTTATTTGTTGCTGCAATAATTTGAATATCAATCTTTATAGGTTCAGTTGCACCCAGTGGGACAACCTCCCTTTCTTGAATAACACGTAAAAGTTTCACCTGTAAATTTAATGGCAATTCAGCCACTTCATCCAAAAAAAGCACACCATGATTCGCCTGAAGGAAATATCCCACTTTCCCATTGGGAT
This sequence comes from Bacilli bacterium, assembly GCA_041686735.1. Classification (GTDB taxonomy): domain Bacteria; phylum Bacillota; class Bacilli; order JACDOE01; family JACDOE01; genus JAWLDF01. The sequence goes on along the minus strand of JAWLDF010000052.1, from coordinate 15,422 downwards.
CCGCTCCGGTAAAAGCTCCCTTTGTGTAACCAAAAAGTTCTGATTCAATTAAGTTTTCAGGAATGGCACCACAATTTACTTTAATGAATGGTTTATCAGACCGATGACCTAATTCATAAATTGCACTAGCAACCATCTCTTTCCCTACTCCTGACTCTCCCACCAGAAGTACAGTAGATGGAAATTTTGATACTTTTTCAATTAATTGCAATACATCTTTCATCTTTTCACTGTGAGCAATAAATCGATTTTCAATGAGTAAGCGTTTTGATTTAGATTCGTTTAAACGATTGGGATATTCCTGAATATGATGAATTCCAAAAGAATACATATCTTCCCCCCCTGCTGAACAAAAAATTCAATTTGCGAAACAACGCATTATTTGTGACTAATGTATTTAAATATTAGCACTGATTTTTTTTTATGAAAACGATTTTACGAAAAAGGGTTGTCAAAACATTCTATTAATTTTACCGTAATATAAAAAATATGGGGAACCGTCGGGAAGATGATCTGATCATCCCACCCAACGTGTTCACTTAACATTTGATGAAGCTTTGGAAGAGGATTGTTCGCAATTCTATTTTTCTTCGTTCAGCGTTTGATAAACAATTTCTGCGATATCTAACACCTTTAAGTCATGATCTGATGTTCTAACCGCATCCTCTAACATCATGAGGCAATAAGGACATCCCGTTGCAATCGTTTCTGGATTAACCACTGCCAATTGTTCAAGACGAATGTTACTTATTTTATTTTTTTCAGGCACTTTATACCAGTAATTTCCTCCTCCTGCCCCACAGCAGAAGGTTCGATCCTTCGACTGAGTAACTTCTAGTAGAGGATATTCAGAGACACTGTTTAACACTTCCCGTGGTTCATTAAAAATATTATTCCATCTACTGAGATTACAAGGATCATGGTAAACGATTCTTTCCATTTGCTTCGATGAAATGGATATCCTGTTTTCGTTCAATAACTGTCTGATTAAAACACTATGATGGATGACCTCATATTCACCGCCAAAATCAGGGTACTCATTCTTAAACATGTTGAAAGTGTGGGGATCATGTGTGAGAATTTTCTTCACATCATAGTTGTTAAGCACTTCAATATTTTCCATTGCAATAATTTGATATCGTCCTTCTTCCCCCATTCTTTTTAACAGCTCACCACAATTCTTTTCTTCATGGGTTAAGATGGCGAACTTGACTTCCGCATGATTTAAAATCTCAATGACTGATTTGACAATGCTTTGGACTCGGGGATCATAGGATCCCAGATCACTGATCCAGTAGAGATAATCTATGTTTTGATTATCTTCAAGCAACGGCACATCCATCTCTACCAGCCATTCATTTCTTTTGTAAGAAGGCATCCCCAGCGGATTATAATTTTGATCTATGCTACTAAACACATTCGATATTTTATCATCGAATTTATTCTCGTTGACTAAATGACGCCTTAGATCCATAATGTAGTCTACATGATGAATCATTGCGGGACATTCTTCGACACAGGCTCCACAATTCGTACAACTCCATACTTCATTTTTAGTTAATAATCCGGTATCAAAAAAATTGGCATTCAGATCTACCATGTTGATACGTAAACCGTGATCAAATGTACTTTTGATTTTCTGAACAAGGTTTCTTGGACTTAATTCACGTCCACTTGCAAAGGCAGGACAAACCGAGTCACATCTGCCGCAGTTAATACATGCAGCTAGATTCAACTTTTGTTTCCATGTTAGATCATTCGCACAGGCAATCCCAATTTGTAAATCTTCTTCATTCTCATCATCACTTTCATCCATCTCATCCTCTTCCATCTCATCTAATCTAAATGGCGTCGTCATCTTTGCCTTTGGGTTGCGAGGGGGTGACAATAATAAATTCAAAGGAATCAAGATGATATGTTTTAATACCGACAGAGGAACAACAATAAAAAACGCCATAACAACAGCAAAATGGGACCACCATAGCCATTGATAAATCTGGTTAAGCAGTTGAATATCCGCTTGTTTCATCAATAAGGAAAAGCCATATCCAACAAAGGAAAAAACAGCCCAATCAACCGGATTTAAGGTTAGCCGAATTCCTTCAATCATAAAACCAGATATGGATATATACAAAAGGCTAAATAAAATAAAATAACTTAGCCAGGATGAGTTAAGGTATTCAGGTTTTATCACTAACCTTCTATACAAAGCCATTAGCAGTCCTGCGATTAGAAAAAGGCCGGATAAATCTAGGATCACTTCATAAATTAAATAGAAACTTCCTTGAATAATGCTTTCAACACCCAGATGTTTCAAAATATCCTGTTCTATGAAAATAAGAAACGTTCCTATAAATAGGAGAATCATGCTGTAAAAAATGAACATGTGCATGATTCCCGAATATTTCATGCGGCTTACTTTTTTCTGACCAAATACATATTTTTTTATATATTGAAATGTTTCGCTTCCATGATTCTTATATGCATTCTTCAATTCATGAAAAAGTTCACGATAACCAACACCATAGTTTTTTCGTTTTTGATCAAAGATTACTATAAAAATAATCAAGATCAAAAAAACAATGAAATACATCAGAAAAGCTGTCCAATCAGGTAAAAAAGGCATAAACTCTCGAACGGGGTTATTCATATTTTCACCTCAAACCATCATCCAGGCGGTCATGTTACGCTCTGTGATTTTTTATTGAGTCAACGAGTTTCGGGACTATTTCGTATAAATCGCCTACAATTCCATAATCAGCAATATCAAAAATAGGGGCGTTTGGATTATTATTAATGGCAACAATGGTTTGAGCATCTTTGATTCCGATCGCATGTTGAATTTGACCCGAAATCCCTACGGCCACATATAATTTAGGATTAACGGTAGTTCCGGTTAAACCAACCTGTCTCTCTACTTTCATCCATTTATAGTCTTCGACAATGGGTCTTGAACATCCGATCTGGGCGTCGAGCACTTCAGCTAATTGTTCAATTAATCTGATGTCTTCCTCTTTAGATACTCCACGACCAAAGGAAACAATTTTCTGGGCATTTTTTAAATCGACCGTTTTTTCAACCGGTTCTCTTTTAACGATTGTCTTAGATGTCTTTGTTCGATCAGTATCCACTGTAACATCAATGATTTCGGCAACCTTACCTGACATTTCAAGTGGATCAGAACACATATTTTCGTTTAGCGTACAAACAAGAGATTTGCTTGAAACATAATGACCGACAACAACCCCACCATATAACATTTTATCCAGCTGTACTTCCCCGTCTTTCTCCGATATCTGAAGACAGTTTGTAAAACAAGGATAATCTATTTTCACAGATAATCGGGCAGCTACTTCGGTCTCAAAAGGATCATTCATCATGATCACATAATCAGGCTTTATTTCATGCACGGTTGTCTCAAGAGCAGTACTGATCGTTTCAGCAAAATCATCACCCGTGTGTACGATCATGATTTTTTCTGTCCCACATTGTTCAATTTCTTTAATCTGCTGGCTATCCACACCGGTTCCGGATACCACCAACACGATGTGACCAGCGTGAATATCTATTTTTCTAAAACCACTCATCAGAGCAGTAGCATTTTCAACTGTTGAACTATAAAGTAAGATCGTTTTTGCACTCATGATAAAACTCCTTCCTCAGCAAGTTGTTTGACCAGTTCATCAATGGAAGAGTCATTTTCAAAAATAATATTTTTACGGTTGGATTCGACTACGCTGTAACCCTGCAATTTAATATTCTCTTTAATAGAATTAAGTTCCAAGTCATCAAGGTCCAGCTTATGAATTCGATTGGATTTCACTTTCATAATTTGTATAGCGGATGGAAGTCGAGGCGAATTAATGGTTCTGTCAACAGTAATCAAAACGGGTAATTGAGCCTTAATCGTTTCGATTACTTCATTCATTCTTCTTTCTACAACAACATGATCATTGTTTAATTCAACTTTATTTACATAAGCAATGTGAGGCACATTCAGTCTTTCTGCCACACAGACGGAAGTTATACTATTTCCCATGTCTTCAGAAACTGCTCCACTAATCATAATGTCAAAGGCTCCCAGTTTATCGGTTGCTTGAGCCAATATTCTCGACATTTCAAGTGGATCACTGCCTGTAACAGACTTGTCATCTACGATATAGGCAATGTCTGCACCCATAGCCAGGCCTTCTTTTACGGTTTTCAAAGCTTCTTTGGGTCCTACGGTCAATAAAGTGACGTGACCATTTGCTTCCTTTTTGATCCGAATTGCTTCTTCGATGGCATTTTTATCATAATCATTAATTTTAGTAGGAATTCCTTGAAGGACTAATTCACCACTTTTTTTGTCCACTCTCACTTCCGTAGAATCTACAACGTGTTTCACGTATACTAGAATGTTCAAAACATAAACCTCCCATATCATTTATTTGATGAATAGAAAAGTAGATATCATAGATGTTTTTAATTACGTTGTCCAAACAGGAAGCCTGTTGGACAACGTAATATCATGTCATTATTCTTCTTCAGGGGGAGAGACAACTTTTTGCGTAAAATGGTTATGCATCCAATCAAGATACATCAAACGACAGTTGATGATTCGTTCACGTTCATTTTCATTCATAATCTGTTGTTTCACATACTTTTGCATTCTCGATGGATCAACTTCAAAATGCCCATATTTGATGACAACGTTCTCTGCCATAATCCTATTCCTCCTTTTAGGAAATACCAATGGCCTTAGCCACCAGCTCAACAACGTGAATGGGTGTAACATCAATACCCGACTTTGCTTGTGCCTCAGTTAAGTGGTCCCTGCAGTGCGGACAGGCAACAAGCAAAGTATCGGTTTCAAGATCTGAAGCTCTGTGTAATCGCCTCTGTCCAATTCTGTAGGCAATATCCGGATGCACTTTTTTGAAGCTGGCCGTGCCATTCCCACAACAATAACTCCATTGCGTGACGGGATCTTCATCTTTGTAATTAATACCCGGTAAGCTCTTGATAAGGTTTCTCGGGGATTGGTTAATATTACACATTTTGTTTAGAGAACAGGGATCATGGTAGGATACATCCATTTTCACTTCATTCTCATATGTTAATTTTCCGGATTCCACAAGTTCCCAGATGTAGTCTGTAACAAAGATCACTTCAAAAGGAAGCGGTCCAAGATGCTTGGGATACTCACGAACAAAATAGGAATATTCATGGGGATTTACAATAATAACTTTACTCGCCCCCGCTTCCTTCAATTTTGTTACATTCTCCTTCGCATGTTGAATCCATAAATCCAGATCAGTTTCAAGCAATTCTCCATTGGTGATGGCAGGTTTTTTCAAAATGGATACTTTTTCACCGGCGGCCATCAATATTTGCGCGGTTAAACGGGGTAATTCAGTAGATTGTGTAGCACTGAAATAGTCAACAAACAATAAAGTTTCTCCTTGAACATTTTTACGGATCGACATCTGCTTCATTCACTCCTTTATGGTAATATTTAATCCCTTAGCCCATTTGATTAACTCATCATCCTCACGATGATATAAGTTCATATGTTCATCGATATATTTCTGAACCTCTTCAAACCCTTCGTACGTATTGCCCTCGCTCACCATATCGCGACGAAACTTTCTAACCAGATCAACCGTTGTCGTCTCATACCGGTAGAAATCAGCAGCAAACAAAGTGGTCGGACATCGAAGTTCACAGGCACCACACTCCAGGCAAAACGAAAAATCCTCTTTCACGTTAGCCAGGCTTTCTAATCCTTCAGATACAGCTAACAAAGTTGTCTGAAATCCATAGGAGGTAAAACTTTCGTTTCTTTCTTCTCTAAAAACCGGACACACTTCACGACAAAATTTATGTCGACATGCAAAAGTGGCGTAACACTCTTTGCGCATTTCCAGAGACAGTTCTTCACCATCTTTAAATTTTGTTTCATAGTAATGATCTTTTTTCGATAGTAATTCAGACATTAATCTTCCTCCTTGTATGCATTATCTAAGAGATATTTACCGGGATTCATAATGTTATTGGGATCCAGCATTCTTTTGACTTTTTTCATTAAATCGTAAGTGCCGTTTGCCAATTCTTCGTAACAGACAAGCTCAACATCTCCAGGACGTGTACCGCCATGGCAACAAGAAATCGATCCTTCATAGTCTAATACCACCTGAGCTAACTCTTGTTTTAGATTTAACCATTCCTGCCAGAGTTTATCTGTCATTTCCAGCTCATTTACACCGATATCAATTTCCGTCAGATAATCACCCCATGGTTTATAGGGATTTGTGGTGTACATAAACATTCCCCAGTTATCAAAAATCCCATCGTATTTTTCAACATATTTGTTCACGATTTTATGCCATTTCTCTTTCACCATTGGAAGATTGGAATAGTTTACAGCTGAATCTTCACAATGCCACGAGAGCAGGACAACTTGTCCATCTTTACGTCTTCCGTGAAAAGGAATATGGTATCGGTCATGCCTTGAAGCCCAGTCCCCTTCTGAGATTTCCTCTCCCATATAGCGTCCACCACATTCTTTTGCCACTTTAAAAATTACTTTTTTTGCTTCATTTACTTCAGCCTCGTTCCCATAACAAATGGTGGCTACGACAGACTTGTCCCGAGCAGGTAGAGGGATATAAGCCTCGTCATCCCGACGTAAATATTCTATTTTTCTTTCGTCAAACATAATCACTCCACTTAATGTTTTCAGGCCGGTTCTACCCAGCTTATAGGCACATTCATAGGACTGTTCAAAACTATCAAAGGAAAAGAAAGCAGGAAATTCGGCTTCCGGTTTTGGAAATAATTCCAGCGTTGCTTCCGTAACAATACCAAGTGTCCCTTGATGTCCCATAAATAGATCTTTAAATTGATATCCCGTGGATGACTTTCTGATTTTTTTCCCACCGCCTTCTCCGATATAGACAACTTCACCGGTAGGCAATACATATTCCATACTAATGACAAGATCACGAGTGTGTCCGTATCCTGCCCCAATCAAACTAAATCCATTACAGGCGATTCTTCCCCCAACCACTGCATTGACATAACCGGCAGGATCATCGGGATGCCACAGATTCAGCTCTCCAAGGACACGATTCAACTCAAGCAAATTGAGTCCGGGTTGTACTGTTACGCACATATTTTCCTCATCAATCTCTAAAATCTGGTTCATCCTTTTCATGTCAATCACAATTCCATGACGTAAAGGTACTGCTCCATCTGCCAGTCCACTTCCACCACCTCGTGGAACAATCGGAACCTTGTACTTATTGGCGACTTTTACAACATGGACTACATCCTCTGTTGAAGAAGGAAATACAACAATATCCGGTAAATGCTTTTTCCATTCATGAATTGGAAAAGGAGATGTAGAGGCACTTCTTACTGCACGATGCCTCATTTCTGTTAATACGTTTCGTTTACCTAATACCTCTTCCAGTTCATTGACAACATCTTCAATGTTATACGCGGCGGTTAACATAAATCATTCCCTTCCCTTCTTAATTTTTGTTTATAAAATGAATAAAAATTTATCATGCTGATGATTTTTTTCGCTGCAATAAAAGTTTTCCTGAAACAATATTGGGAATAAATCCAGGTACTGATTTTTTATAATTCTCATACTCTTTCCCGTATTGTTGTTCAGCTTCTTTCTCTTCCATTAGCGCAAGTCTGTAATAGATCCACACGATGCCAGGCCATAAGACTAGAGCAGTTACCGTCGGCCACTGAATCAACTGTCCCAGAGTTAACAACATTAACCCTACATATTGCGGATGTCTGATAACGGAATAGATCCCTTCTTTAACCATACGATTTTGGGAATGAATCTTCTTCCATCCCAAATAGATGTTGATAAAACCAATAAATATCAGGATGCTCCCGACCATACGCAAAACGAAAGGGACAGGGTAAAGCCGGATTAAGTACTCAGACAAAAATGGTTGTAAAAGGTAGATCGTTAAAGGAATACCATACATTTCAAAATACAAAGCGATGATAAATCCCGTTAAGATCCCTTTGCTTCTAAAATCAATTTTTTTAGGCCTTACAAAAGAACTGCTAATGAAGAAAAATATGATGATTAGATGAACAACGATTGAGATGGTAACAAGGTCCCAACGTTCCCATAGATGCCATTGAGATAAAATTGATTCAGGCAATTTTGTTAACCTCCGATGACAAATTTGAGTTGTCTAGATCTACCTTGTATTTAAATAAAAATTTTACACAGATAAAGTAGACAATCCCTGAGACAAAAAACGAAGGGATCCCCGCAGTAATGTACATAAAAAGTCCACTGGCACTATCTACAATGGGATTATACAGGGCCCAGTAAGAAATCGTTCCAACAATGAAACTTATAATCGCCGATGGATTGAAACCATTCCAGTATCTATATGCACCCCTACGATCATATAAATCGCGGACGGAAATATTTTGCTTCTTAATTAAGAAAAAGTCAGCAATAACAATTCCTCCAAATACAGCCATTACAAAAGCGATGAAGGAAAGAAACACACCGTATGCATCATAAAAAGATGGACTTAACATAAAAAAGGCAGCCGGAATCGTGGTACTGACCGCTAATCCCCACTTTACTTTGGGGAACAAAGTCTTGAAACTGATGGATTGAGAGTATATCAAAATGACAGCAGAAGTTGTATTAGCAAGGACTAATAATATTAAACCGACAAAACCCCAAGATACTCCTCCAACAGCAATCATCCAGTCAGTAGGATCCAGAGAAGCAACCAGCAATGCAGTGAAAGCACCTAATACCGCAGCGATATTTAACACGACTCCGAAACCCCAAAATCCACCATGATAAGCCACTTTTTCACTTTTCGCAAGACGACTCCATTGTCCGATATATGGTAACCACGAGAAACCTAACCCAACATTCCATTCAATAGCTGTAGCAATTGATCGGGAAAGTGTATCATAGGGTTCAGAAGGTTGTAAGGCCACAACATTTTCAAGACCTTCGCCAAAAAGAATGACACTGATCAGACCGACTAACACAAGCATGATTGAAGGGACACCTATTCGGTTGAACCACTTAATCGCGACCGGGCCCTTATATGCGATATAGAAGGCAACCGCAAATGCAATTAATGCAAAAAATGGCGCTCCGGTTGTTCGTGATGTCCAAAATTCATCGGCTCCTAATAATCCTGCAATTTTAATTGAAGATTCTCCCATCATAAAGGTAGAAATTGAGATCCATCCAAGGTTTAACAGGGCAAAAATGATAAAAAAGAGATCTGATCCTAGATAACCAAGGGCACTACGAAATCCAATGAATGTATCTACCCCATAACGTGCAAAGTAAATCGCAATAGGCATGATCAGAAAAACCGGGAACGCATTTCCAAACAAAATGGTTGCTAATGATCCTTTCGCATCAAGGACAAGCCCCGTATAACCACCAACCAAAAAACACCAGGCTGCAATTCCGAAACCGACCTGTACAAATAAAAAGTCCCATAATCCGAATTCTCTTTCTTCTTTTTTTACAGGCAAAAAACCAAATTTTACCTCATCTGCTACCGAACGACCGGACATAGCGTCACCTCCATAATTTTACAATATATACAAAATTAAAATAAAGCAAATGACAATGGTAGTGATCAAAGGAATGTAAGCATCTGACAATGTCATCTTTTCAACATAAGTTCCCTGTTGCTGAAGTTCATCAAGACGATGATCGAGTTCATCATATAATTCGCGAACGAAAGCATCATCATTAGATTTGTTGGACATGGTTCATTCGCACCCCCTTTGTTTATGAATTTGGATCGTACGCACAGATTAATAAGCAAAACCCGTGCCAAAAATCATATTGATTTCTAGAAAACAATTGAAAGCCTTTATACATATAGAAAAATAGAGTTTAGCAGGGCAATAAATTAAGACAAATTCGCTAATTTTTATTGTTCAAAAATTTCATAATTGAACGAATTATTTCACTCGTGAAATTGTCGAGATGGTTATTGATCCCCGTTTGAGTTTCGTAGAAATCTGTAAACATGTATCATACAGCTCAATTATTTTGAATGAAATCTCTTTAATATCATTGGCATGAATATTGCTTGATTTATTCAATTGACAATCCAATTACAGGAGGTATGATCATTGAACAGTTCAATTTTAAAAATGTACATTGATGGAGAGTGGCTTTTGTCAGAAAGTGGTAACAGCAGAGATATTATTAATCCGGCCAATGGTGAGTTGCTGGCTAAGGTTACAGAAGGAAACGAGCAGGATGCAAAAAAAGCAATCCGTGCTGCGAGAAGAGCTTTTGATCAGAATGATTGGAGTCAGAAACCAGCTGTTGGAAGAGCGAATCTTCTTTTTGCAGTTGCTAATAAGTTGGAAGAAAGAGCATCAGAATTTGCTGAAATCGACACATTGAATAATGGTAAACCTTTGCGTGAATCTGAATTCGATGTTGCCGATGCGGCAGCTTGTTTTCGTTATTATGCCGGTATCGTTACCAAGCCTAGTGGTCAAACGTATAACGTACCGGATCCAATGCAGGCGATGGTTGTTCGTGAACCGATTGGTGTCTGTGGCCAAATCGTCCCCTGGAATTATCCGTTATTAATGTCTGTCTGGAAACTGGCTCCTGCATTGGCTGCAGGAAACACCATTGTGTTTAAACCGTCGGAAATCACACCTCTTTCTGCCATTAAGTTGTTTGAAATATTTGAGGAAGTCGGTTTTCCTAAGGGAGTTGTAAATCTGGTTCTTGGAGTCGGTCCAACGGTAGGACAAGAAATTGCTGAAAATCATGATGTAGATAAAGTGGCCTTTACTGGAGGAACAGTAACAGGAAGAAAAATCATGCAGGCTGCAACGGGAAATCTAAAAAAAATTTCTTTAGAATTGGGCGGAAAGTCACCCAATATCGTATTTGATGACGTAGATTTAGAAACAGCTGTAGACTGGGCATTATTCGGAATTTTTGCCAATCAGGGACAGGTTTGTTCAGCGGGTTCTCGATTGCTCTTGCATGAACGAATTCACGACCGGTTCGTGGAACGAATGGTAGAAAGAGCAAAAAAGATCAAGATCGGGCCTGGTATGCAACCTGACACTGAAATGGGACCACTTATTTCTGAAGCCCATATGAACAAAGTTTTAAATTACATTAAAATCGGCCAGGAAGAAGGCGCAACACTGGTTTGTGGTGGCAAGCGCATGATGGAAAACGGACTTGACAAAGGATTTTTTGTTGAACCTACCATCTTTGTTGACACGACTCCAGATATGACGATTGTACAAGAAGAGATCTTTGGGCCTGTCTTAGTTGTACAAAAATTCTCCAGTGAAGAGGAAGCCATTCATCTTGCAAATGATACGGTATATGGATTAGCAGGGGCCGTCTTTACAAAGGATGGCACAAGGGCTCAAAGAGTCATACGTAAATTACGGGCTGGAATCACTTGGATTAACTGTTATCATCCCACTTATAACGAAGCCCCCTGGGGAGGATATAAACAAAGTGGAATCGGCAGGGAGCTTGGAACATTTGGTTATGAAGAATATACCGAAGTGAAACAAATTAACATTAATCTTGAAGTAGAGCCAATCGGATGGTTTAAAAATTAGTCATTAATTCAAAAAAACATTAAGGGAAATATCGGACAAATATACATCCGTTATTTCCCTTTTTTACTTTACAAACAATCTTCCGCAGGAATAATTTTCGTACCTGCACTTTATTCTAATGGCATGTGAATCTATCAAACCATATAATAGAGGTCTTCAATCAACGTGCAACGGCGTCAATTAAAGCCTCGGATTCTTGTTTTCTTGTTACTAGCCTGTATATCGGTTATGCCACCTCGGGTGAACGAGTTGCTCTGACCGAAGAAATCAACCAGCTTAATCTAAAAAACGACTACTGGTCCGAAAGGAGATGAATATCTCCCCCGGATTAAATAATTATGATACAGAACAACATATGATTTGCTTATACCGGATCCAAATTGTCTATGATCCCGCTTCCAGACAATTCGGGATTGATGGTGAATCCCGTACTAAACCGGTTCGGAAAGTAGAAGCGGTATGAATTCAACTTTATCTATGATTTGGTTGAAGATAAATACAGTGCTGTTACTGACATTACATAATGTCAATCAATTGACTGATTAAGTTGTCAAGGAATTGCCGAAAATGCTGACCGTGAAAGATTAAAATTGCGGGAAGGAGATAAACCCCTTCCCAGAACGGACACCTTAGGACAATTCCCCTTCAATTAGCCGCCTTACCATATGATCATCAATAATCCAGTGGCCATTCTGTGCACCGTAGATTAAACAATGGGTAGATACTTTGTTAATTAATCGGGCTGTTCCGTTGGAAAACTGAAAGATCTCGTCCAACGCAGCATCTGAAAATATATCACTGGTTGATCCAGCATATTCAAGATGCTGTTTAATATACTGGCTCACTGTGACCGATCGTAGTGAGACAGTTTGCATTGCAGGTCAATTCGCTGCCGGATGGCTGCATAGGCCTGTCGATTCAGCCGTTCCCACAATTCACTCTGCCCGACCAGGATGAGGGTCATCGGGCTTTCAGCGTCCATTTTAAAATTGAGCAAAAACCGGACTTCCTCCAACATTTCCCGGTCCAACAGATGAGCCTCATCCACAATGACTACCGGTTGCATTCCATGAACTCCCCGCATCAATTCTACCTGTTTATGGAGTTGCCGCTTGGCATCCCCGCGATAAAATTTCGCTTCACATCCCAATTGATCCAGTAGACCTTTGTAAAAGTTGCGAGGTGTTAATTTGGAATCCGACAAATACAATACCTGAAATTTTCCTGCGTCCAACTGATCCCGAAAACGTCGAAGTGTCGTCGTTTTTCCGGTTCCAGAGTCCCCTGTAACAACCGCAAACCACCGGCGTTCTGCCGCATACATCAGCCGTCCCAAAGTCTCTTCCAGCATCGTGGAACCATACAGCGCATTTGTCGGGATATCTCGTGTGAAAGGGGTGTGGCTTAGGGCATAAAAGGACTCAAACATGATCCGTTTCCCCCTTGTCCACACGTCGGTAGGAAACCGCCGGTAACTGCTCCGCCTGCCTTTTATCTCGTTGCTGTCTCGCGGCTTCCAGTAAGCGGGACCCTTGCGCCGGAATGGTTCCCATATGTTCCGGCAATCCCGGTATTTGTCCGGCTCGTTCCCCAATGGTGAGGGGGTGGGCTGTCCACGGTTCGTACCCCTCATATTCAATCGTCAATTCCCGGACATCGGCTGGGTCATAGATGACATCAACCCGATTCCCTGCAAAGTTCAAACCCACCTCATAGAGTTTGCCCATAAACCGGATGCATCCAGACTTGTCCACTTTACGCGATTCACAGTGTAAACGTGTATGTTGGAAATCGATGAGAAACTAGCTTCCCTTCATCATCTGAAGCACCACGGAACAGTACTCCATGAGGTAAAACCACTGCCATTGTACCGCTATCATCTAGATGGTGTTATAGTTGTGACCACTTCCAAATGTTGTGTAAACATCATTCACTTTTACCTTTAGTGCTTCGTTGTTCGCTTTATTTGAGCCATAAATTTCAAAACTTCTACCTCTTTTGATTAACCTGATATAAATTGATTGTCTTTTATACTTTTTATTTCTCATTAAATCAATACATTGAAAAACTACATTGCTTGGAATAATAGCTACTCTACTTTGATTCAATGCCACTCTTCCACATACAAAAACAAAATATAGCTTCCTGTTTACATCTTAAATGTCTTTTAATTCGTCAATTTGGTTATCAGTAAATGGAAAGTTCCAAATTGCACTACTCCTGTAACTATTCTCACTTGACGGGGCTTCAGTTGTTTTAACATAAACCCTAAAACTCCCTTTGTTGGTATCAAAGTCATAAATCTTTCTGCTTGAATCATCAACTTTGTCGAAGAGAGCTGGGTCAATTCCATTGTTCAATAACAGTGACAAAAAAGCTCCACAATAAAAATCCTCCTTAGCTACCCTCATAATTCACCCCGCCTTATATATTATTTTTGTTAACCTCTAAACAACATTTGTGAGTTTATCTCCCGTAAAGCTATTCTTGATCAGTTAACAATATTCATCACTTTAAAAAAATTGAAATTGTTATACTTTAAACGACATTCTATTTAATATTTCCTTTTCTACATAGATACTTTATTTTCCTGTATTACAAGGGCAATTCATCTTCTTTTGTGTTATTTCATCATAATTACATTAAAAATTTTTCAAAAGGATGCTTCCTTCTTGCTCTAGTACCTTGAGTTAAATTCACTTTCTCATATAGTGCTTCAAGACTAATTAATTTACTAATGTTATGCAAATCCATTCCGGTTAAATATGATATTTCCTCAATTGTATAGTTATTCTTATATAATCTTTTAATCAAGTTATTTCGAATATATTGTGGCGAAAATACTTTCCATTTTACATTACTTTCATCGATTTTTGAAAAACTGTTAAAAACATAATTAACCGTATTCTCCTTCATAGGGCTAAATTTCCCATCATACTTTGAATAAAATAAGTGTATTCCTCTTATTTTCTTCTTACTATTTTCTAATATAAGTTGGCTTATTAAATCACATAATTGTCGAGGTAAAGGAATTTTTCTACTTCCAAATATAATCTTATTATCCTTTATCATGTTAATTTTTAAATCAACAAGAGATGACCTTTCTAACCCCATATAAATACAAAACAAGAAAATAACTTTATTTCTCAAAGCATTATCATTTTCTCCAATATATCTTAAAATTGTTTCAATATTTGCTTCATTTAGGAAACTAGTATCCTTTTCGATTGTTATGTTTTCAAATCTTTCTATCAGTTTATCGCGTTTTTCCTCAAAATTGTGTGATGGTATATATTGTTGTTTTTTTAACTCTCTTAGCATTGCTCTTAGATGAGAGTACTTATTCTTGAATGTTTCAGTACTGACAACCTTTTTCTTTTTTTCATTCTTTATATTAATGTCATGTCTTAAAAATTTTTCAAATTCATCTATTCTAATTTGGCTTAACTCTCTATATACCATTTGATCATTAGCATAGTAGGAGAAGAAATCGTAAAGAGTTCCCTTGTAAACATTCCAACTACCAGTGCCTTTAGGTTATTTATACGCTTTAAATTTAGCAATATCTCTAAAATATTTTGTTACTGAGGTATCAAATATTGCTTCTTTACTTAAAAAGTTTAAATATTCTATTTCCTTACTCTTAGTATCAAATATATCAATATTGAATACTTCTAACGCTGAATTCTTTGTTTATTGCAAAATAAAAATACACAGATATGCAAAGAAAAAGTACATAAAAAAAGGGCTTGCCAGTTCCACAATTAACCTCTACCGTATTGTTTGAG
>JAWLDF010000051.1:0-19439 GCA_041686735.1 Bacilli bacterium | reverse complement strand
TGTTAAAAAAAAATCAAAGAAATTTTTAAATAAATTTAAAACAACACCATTTGAACTATGTTTTTTCACAAAAAAAATCGTACAACATTTATTGTACGACGACCCAATACATGATTACCCTACAGATTTTATCACCTCTTATCACCTCCTCAGGGATTAATCATTTTGAGTTGAGCTGCTGTCATTTCCTCTTCCGCTAAGTGCCAAGAATATTCTAAGATACATTTGCCCCCATAGGTATTTGTAATCATAAAAAAAAGCTGTTTCATCACGAAACAGCCCACATGAGAACTAATTGTTCATCTTCGGTAACTTTCTATCCTGGTCCGACACATGTCAGACTTTAGATATCAAAGTTTTGCGCCCTCACCTTTCGATGAGTTTGCCTTTTTCGTGACATATACGACTATATGACTAGTAATATTTACCTACATTATATGACAATTTTTTTAATATTACAAGTTTATTTAGTATATTTTATCGAAATTTCTGATATTTTAGATTCTATATGTTCTTTCATCTCACTTTTTTACAATAGAAAAGGTAAACACCGTTTTCCCCTGAACTGAAGTAAAATTGAGATCTCCCCGATGCTTGTCTATGATCTGTTTGCAAATCGCAAGTCCCAGTCCTGTGCCGGTTTTCTTCCCTGTAACGAAAGGCAAAAAAATGCTCTTTTTAAGTTCTGGAGAAATTCCGGGACCATTATCCGTAACGCTGAAATAATGATAATTCTCATCTTCCCAGCATCGAATCATTACTTGTTTCTGATAAGTTACCTGGTTTAGAGCATCAATACTGTTGTTGATCAAGTTGGTTAAAACCTGTTGGATAGCAATTTTTTGAACGACGAATGGGGAGGTTGCATCAATGGTATGAGTAATTTCAACATTTTCGTATACCGTTCGGGGGTGAATCAGATCAAGAACCGGGTCGATGATTTCTTTCACTGAACATACGGCGTATGCTTCTTCTGTTTCAAAGCTCTTTGAAAAACTGAGGAATGATGAGATTTGTCTGTACAATCCGTTAAATTCGTGTTCGATGATATCGATATATCGCTGTATTTTTTCATACGTATCACATGTTACACAGGGGGAATCATCCTTTATTAATTGCAAAAATCCCTGTATTGCAAATAACGGATTTCTGATTTCATGGGCCATCGAGGCTGCCATTTTTCCCAGCATATTGAGCCGGTCATTATGTAATTCATCGATTTTTCTTTGATTCTCAATCTCCATCATGTGCTGCATAAACAATCCGGTTACGATGGATGAAAATTCGTCGATCCTGTTGTATAAAATCTGGATCAGTTTGAACATGTCATCCGGCTGGAACTGGTTCTCAACATAATACGAATATAGTTCGGTAAAAAGAGAATCTCTGAAAAGATGAATATTATGGAGCACAAATTCCAGAGACAGTCCATTTTCTGCGTGGTCTTTACATATATCAGGGATCCTGTGGAACTCGGGATGTTCTTTGATCGGGATATCAATGTCGACCAGCAACTGAAAATACTTTTTTCCATTTTTATAAAAATCAATATCCGGGTTGAATTCTTTTGATTTTCCGGCCCTGTCTATGATCCGCTTTATGATTGCTTCCTGATATTGATCAATAAACGTTTGAAACCACACCATGACTCCCCACTTTCCAAGTTGAATCGTTTGCATACGTATGCAAAAAGCTGTTTCATCACGAAACAGCCCAAGATTCTTAATATGGAATCTTCGGTGACTAAGCATCGTAGCCGGGTATTGCCAGACCTTAGATACCTAAGCTTTGCTCCCTCATCTTTCAACGAGTTTGCCTTTGTCGTGATTATTAATCATGACTTTAGCCCTAGTAAAATTTACCTAAATTATACGACAATTTTTTTCTGATAGCAAGTTTTAGCTGTATTTTTTGTCGAATTTTGCATGAAGAGAACTTCCTCCAGGAATCGCTCCCGATCTCCAACTGAAAAATAAGGACCGTATTGTCTTTTCACGATTTCAAAATTTAACGAACAATTTGGGCGTTATTTCTGGCGAATGACTGGACTATTCCATATTGAAGAAAAGTTATAAACCCTGATAGTGCAAAAAGCTGCCCCGATCAGGGAACAGCCTTTTCGCTCTCTGAATTCTGGTCGTCACCCTCCAGCCCGCGGCGAGTGATTTCCATTTTTAACAAAGCAATAAAATCTTCTTCAATTTTTAATTGAATTGCACGCTTGTAGAGTTCAAGCAATTCTTTATCCTTTAATTGAAACAAGCAAAAACCTCCCTTTTCACGTCCCGCCCCAAAGGACTTTTTTTCTCAATCTAGCTATTAGATGCTTGATAGGCACGTGTGCTGACAGTGTATTTTCGCAACAGGTCGCGATTGACTTCATAACCAATGCCGGGTGCCGCTGGTACCGTGATCGTTCCCCGGTCAACCGTGACTTCCGGGGTGATGATGTCTTCCTCCCAGTATCTTGAAGATGCTGAAGTATCTCCGGGCAGCGTAAATTGATCGAGGGTGGTGAGGGCGATATTATGGGCACGTCCCACCCCGGACTCCAGCATGCCGCCGCACCAGACCGGCACCCCCTCCTGCATGCAAAAATCATGAATCCGTTTGGCTTCCGTGAGACCGCCGACCCGGCCGATTTTGATATTGATGATACGACAACTCCCCAGTTCCAGTGCCTTGCGGGCATCCTCGAAGGAATGAATACTCTCATCCAGGCAGAGCGGAGTGCGGAGCTCTTTTTGCAGACGGGCGTGATCAATAATGTCGTCATGATCCAGCGGTTGCTCCACCATCATCAGATCAAACTCGTCCAGTTGCTTGAGATGATCCAGGTCGTTCAACGTATAGGCGGAATTGGCATCGGCCATCAAAGCGATATCCGGAAAATGGCGGCGGATTTCGCGCAGCACCCCGACGTCCCAACCGGGTTTTATTTTGATTTTGATTCGTTTGTACCCCTGCGTTACGTAGTTTTCGATTAAATGAAGCAGATCGGGAACCGTCTTTTGAATCCCGATACTGACTCCCACATCGATTTGATTTTTACGGCCGCCGAGGGCATGGGCCAGCGGCTGACCGGTTTTTCTTGCATAGATGTCCCACACGGCCTCTTCGAGAGCCGCTTTTGCCATGTTGTTACGCCGGATATGACGGAAACGAGCGGACACTTCATCCGGATGACGGATCGGCTCCGGTGCGTGAAGCAACTCAGGTAATAAAAAATGTTCGATCACAAAGTGATTGGTTTCCAGTGTTTCTTCGTTATACCAGGGAGCGGTGAAGGCGACCGATTCTCCCCAGCCCGAGACACCGTCACGATCGATCAATTCGACCAATAAAAAATGTTTGTCCTGAATGTTTCCAAAACTGGCGGCGAAGGGTTCCTTTAATTTCATAAGTACATGATAGATAATGGCAGAGTGCAAATAAATTTCGGACGTACCCTTATCCCCTTGTTTTAAGTTACGCCCCATAACAACAGCTCCTCTCATGATGTAATCTGTGTATAAGTCTGTGTATAACCATGTGAAAATTGTGGATAAACCCTGTATAACCTGTGGGTATTTTTACCCGGTGTTGTGGATAATTTTTGGCGACTCTTGTTTTATTCAATTGCCTGCCGCGGCAGATGAAGACGATTCTTTTTTTGCAACAGATAGCATGCTACCCGGGGAGTCCCCTTCTCCACTGATTGAACCAACTTCACATCCGTGGCCTCATAGCCCTGTGCAAAACACTCTTGAAAAAGTGTGCGTGTCTTTAAGCGCCATTCCAGGGCCAGTTCAGGATCAGTCTTTTTTAATGTCTGAAAGCCGACGGGGATAGGGATGGTACAGGGTTTCTCCTCCGCGGCACAGGATGCGATTCTGGTGCGAATGTCGGCGATACCGAAGTCGGGAAGCGCCGGAATACGCTGGTCGCTGTCCGTGAACGAAGCTGATGCAGGTTTGAGTACGGCATCTTCTTTTTTGGCAACGATTGGTTCGATCAGTGTTACGGCCATTGTCCATTCACGGGAATCCCGGGGATTGTTCGCGATATGTTCGCTCTCTATCCACCACTCCACCTGAAAACGATCGGTCGGTAGCCCACGGTTCAGTTCATCCTTCATTTCCCCGTAACAATCGGGAATGTAGGTGGAACTAACGGCGCCCAGCTTGTGCAAATTGAGATATGCGTTCACACTTTCCAGCGGGTCATAGGTCCACTGGATGTAGGTATAGCCACGTTTGAGCGCGTGCCGGCGCTGTTCCCATTTTAAACGTTCACCCCACCCCTGCCCTTGATAATCGTGGAGAATCCCCATCATGTGCGAGCACAGATAAGAACGTCCATATTTATAACCGGGAAAACCGTAGTTGAATCCGACCAGCCGCTCCCCGTCATAGAGTCCGAGGATGATCCCGCCATTTTTCGCAGCTGTATATGTCTGATGGACGGGGATCGGATCCATGTTCCATATATCCTTCTCCAATTGTTGAATGGCGGCGATCTCGTCTACATTTTGCAAAAGTCGAATCTGCAACTTCTCCGCACGTTCACCACCACTGTCATGTTGATGGGTCCTCATCGGGTTTCGAATCCCCCTTTTCCCTTCTGCAGAGCGATTAACAGCGCTTCAGTGAGGATGCGGGTTCCGGTGATGATCGCCTCCCGCTCAAAACGCATATGCGGGTGGTGAAGTCCGGGTTTCAGGTCACAACCCAGCCCGAGCATGGTTGCCTTCAGTTCCGGTTTTTGCAACGTATAAGAATGAAAATCTTCTCCGCCCGGGGTAATGATGGTTGGTGTGAGTTGATCCGCTCCCAGTACGGTGCTGATCGCTTCTGCCATCCACTGCTGCGCCCGGGAATCAATTTCCGCGGCGGGCATCCGTTCCCCAAATTCCAGTTCAATGTCCACATTATGCAGGGAAGCACAGTGCCGAATCACTTTTTCCACCTGTTGCGTGAGTTGATCCATGATGGCGTTGGTCTGTGCCCGCAAGTCGAGGGAAAAAGTTGCATTTCCCGGGATGATGTTGCGGCTCTCGCCGCCTGCCGATAATTGCGTCATTTTGACGGAGTAAGGAATCATCGGATTGAGGTAAATGTTTTTCAATTGATGAACGATGGATGCCGCCACTTCGATGGCATTGTTGCCGAGGTGCGGCCTGGCTCCGTGGGTATCGTTCCCCCGAATCCTGCCTTTGATGAAAAGTGCGGATCCATGCTGAATCGCGGGTGCTGCCTGACCGTCGGGAACCTCCTCCGCCGGACGCAAATGGACCCCGAACAGCACATCCACATCATCGATCACACCCTTTTTGATCATCGCCAGAGCACCCTGCCCCGTTTCTTCCGCCGGTTGAAAAATCCATTTGATTTTGGTCCCGGCCGGCGGATGAAAGGCAAGCTGACGGAGGACGAGGAAGGTTCCCAGAACCATACTCATGTGGGCATCGTGACCGCAGGAATGGTTGGCCTGAAACGTGCCGTCACCGCGAACATCCTGCCAGAGGGCGTCGATGTCGGCTCTTACGGCTACGGTAAACGGTCCCTCCCCCTGTTCGGCGACGACGCCGGTGATGTCGTCAAAGGTGTGAATACGAATTCCTGCATCGTCCGATGCGCCGGCCGCTTGGGAATCTTGCTGCTGTTGCAGGATGTTTCGGATGTAGCTTGTGGTCTTATATTCCTTCCAGCTCACTTCCGGATTTTGATGCAAGTGATCGAAAATATCAAATATCGCCGGGCGCACGAGCTGAAGCGATTTGTCGATATGGACGTTTTCGATCAGTTGCTGTTTTGTGTCCATTGTTCTTTATCGCTCCTTCGGAAAATTTGAAATCAGTTTAATCGCCGGATGTAAAAAAGTCCTTCAAATTAAGTTGATCGTATTGCGCGACCCGGCTGTGAAAACAATCGGGGTCGCTGATACTCACCGCGGCCACGAGGGCATTCATGAACGAGAACAGGGATGCGCTCAAATCAAGCGTCGATGCATTATCGCCACTTCCATGACCCACTGCAAAGGTGACATCGGCGTAACGGGTGATCGGGGAAATCGATGTGTCTGTCAGTCCGATCACAAAGGCCCCCCGCTCCTTTGCAATTTGGGCCAGTTGCAGGGTATCTTTCATGTAGCGATGGAAAGTGACGGCGATAAATACGGACCGGGCATCCATTTTTTCGACAAATAAAATTAAATCATCCGTTGCGGGCCGGTACGTGCGTGCGTTTCCCCTGACGATGTTTAAGGCGAAGGTAAGCCAGTGTGCTGCAGCAAAAGATGTGCGATATCCGCTGATGAGAATGTCGGATGCCTCCGTAATTTTTTGCACGGCCAGTTGAAACTGGTCTTCTTTGATCCGGGAGATGGTTTGTTGAATGTTGATAATATCCCGTTCCATCACCTTAGCATAAAATTTCGACCGGTTCGCCATCCCCTCTTTTGAGGACTGGTATTGTTTGAGACTGCTCTGGTTGGGATTGACTTCGCCATCAAGGATGATCTGCCGGCGGACTTCTTTTTGCAGTTCACTGAATCCGCTGTAACCGAGGGCATAGCAAAAACGGATGATAGTGGTCTCGCTGACTCCCACCCGTTCGCCGATCTCGGCTGCGGAATGTATGGCAAAATCCTGCGGATTATTGAGCGTATACTCCGCCACTTTTTTAAGACTCTTGGTGAGCCCCATATATTTTTCGCTGATGCGGTCACGAAGTTTCATTGCTTGCCTCCTCCGTCTCTTCGCCAGGCAGGATAAAGATAAAGGTGATGATCATGGCACATGTTTTGCTATACACAGAATAAAGCATGATCCAAATTAAATGATTGGTTTATTTACCCACTTATCAGTACAAACTAACCATTTTGAAGTTTATAATTTATATTTTACATTTAGTGAAGTATAGGATTCATTTTTCTATAAAATAACATTAATTTTGAGTTTTCGCAACTTTATATTTGCGAATTGACTGGGTCAGGGGGGGGTAAAGACGGAGGGTGAATGTGATGGAAACAAAAAATAGGACGAAAAAATCACCTGAATTTTTTCGTCCCTGATTAATAGATGAGAGATATGACCAATGACCGAAACCAACGGTCTCATACCCATATTCCTGCTTGCCGGGATCACCTAATCCCACTGCATCTGCAGTACATAAACCACATCATTTTCCATCAATCTCGCATAGTCCTGCGGGTGCCTTTTCTCGATTGATTCAAAACTTCCTTCAAAAAGGGTATCTGCAATACCCATCACACTGCTTTCCGATTCGGCCTGGATGATCAAAGTGACAGGCTGCCCCGGAGGAAAATCAACTTCATGCTGTAACTCATTGGCGGTGTAACCGCCCTGTCGCGATTCTTCCATGAAGTGATATGACGCCATCGACCCCTTCTGGGAAAACGACATCCGCCATAAATCTGCTTCATTGCCCTTAACCTCATCCGT
This sequence comes from Bacilli bacterium, assembly GCA_041686735.1. Classification (GTDB taxonomy): domain Bacteria; phylum Bacillota; class Bacilli; order JACDOE01; family JACDOE01; genus JAWLDF01. The sequence goes on along the minus strand of JAWLDF010000051.1, from coordinate 11,995 downwards.
GTCAAGACGATTGATCCTCACGAGCATAAACTGTCCCGTCTCATTCATCAATTCCGTAGCAAATTGACTAAACCGGTTCTGTTTTTCACCGTTGACATACTGATCCATCCAAAAAGTCAGCTTAGTTCCAACCTGCTCCTGCGGTGCGGTAACTTTGAAAACCCAGTACTGGTTTAGACCCGCACCATCAAGCAGCCTCACCTCCTGATCCGATAACTCGACCCGTTCGATCCGGGCCACATCCGAACCGGCATCTGGCGACGGTCCCGCCCCATTCCCGTCGGGACTCACAGTACAACCTGTCAGCAACAGCAGGAGAATGCCCGTTATAATCACTGCCGCAGACAGAGCCTTTCTTTTTCTATCAAAAAATACATTCATTGACGTCCTCTCCCTCCGGGGTATTTACCTACCTATAATAAACGCAACGGGAAAGGAATATGTTTCATTGTTCGATTTTTCCACAAAAAAACCGGAGTCCGTCAGGCCCCCGGTTTAAATTGTAAAATCTATCCGTTCTGTTCAATGATCTTCACGATTTCTTCATGTCCGTTTGAGCGGGCAACTTCCAGAGCGGACATACCGTTCTGGTTTTCGATGACCGTGTCCGCGCCGTGCTGAAGCAACAATCGGACCGCATTAACCTGCCCGTATTTTGCCGCCAGGATCAGAGCCGTGTTCCCTTCATTGTCACGGACATCGGGATCAGCCCCGTGGTCCAGTAATCGTTGCATCAAATCCATTTTTCCTCTGATGGATGCGTCCATCAACGAGGTTCGTCCTCTATAGTTGATTTCGTCAGGATTGGCTCCGTGTGCGAGAAGTGCATCAACCACATCGAGGTTTCCGGTCATTCCCGCTTTGGTCAGCGGAGTCCAGCCGTTGTCCTCAATATTCAGAACGGCTCCGTGCTCAAGTAGCACCTGCAACACTTCCACATCCCCCCTATCAATGGCCATAAAGAGGAACGGACGTCCGTCCGGGAAGGTCCCGTCGGGATCGGCTCCGGCGGAAAGAAGCAACTTAACCGTCGATGCATTTTCACTCTTGATAGCCAGCGATAATGCGGTGTTACCTTCAACATCCTCAACGTCAACGGACGCACCGGCTTCCAGCAGCATCGAAGCTATTCGTTCATTTCCTTCTGACACGGCCATCATCAAAAATGTTGAACCGTCATCAAACTGCAAGTCATAATCGGCTCCCGCTTCAAGCAACAGTTGTACGACGTCTTCATACTCGAAAAAAACTGCAAAATGCATAGCCGTTTCCCCAAACATGTTTTTCTGATCTACATCGACATCTTTTTCCAAAAAGAATTTTACCAGTTCAACTTGTCCGGTTTGAACTGCCATCAAGTATGGGGATTCATCAAAATCGTCTGTCACATCGATATCAGCGCCTTCCTTGAGCAGGAATTTCACCATCTCAAGTGAACCGGAATTTGCGGCATAATGCATGGCCGTCCAGCCGTCCACATCCCTTTGCTCCAGATCAGGGTCATGTTTTAATAAAAGTTTTGCAATCTCTACATCTCCCTTTTCTGCAGCAAGCATCAACGGTGTATTTCCTGAAGGAAGGGTCACATCCGCATCTGCGCCATGATCCAGTAATATCTCCACAATCTCGACGTTTCCATAATATATACTGTCAAATAAGGGAGTCCAGCCGTAATGATCGACGGTATTCACACTGGCATTGTAATCCAATAAGAGTTTAACCATCGCGATATCTTCAATTACTACAGCCTGTTGCAGCGGGGTTACACCCCATTCATCCCGGCTCTCGATATCTTGTCCCTCTCCAATCAACTCTCTGACCCGATCATAGTCGTTATGAAGAACGGCTGTATGAAAAGGGAAGTAATCCAGCACTCGGTTGATGATTACGGCAGCCTGGGCACGGGTGGCTGATTCGTCCCCGCGAAATGTATGGTCTTCAAATCCTCTTACCAGATCTTCCTGCACTGCGGTGCTCACCCACACCCGATAGCTTTCTTCAATCTGTTGATAGTCCGGCATGTCGAGCGCTTGATTCGAAGGCTCGAGCCCGAGAGAGCGCGCGGCCATTGCCGCCATTTCTTTTCGTGTAATCGGTTCGTCGGCTCCGAAAACAGCCTTATACATTTCCTCAGCATACTCTTCGATGTATTGTTCGATGTCGATGATCCCCAACTCAAGTGCCGTTTGAATGTGCATATATGACCAGCGGTCATCCGTGACATCCTCAAAATCATAATAACTGTACTGCGGTTGATACTGTTTGGCCTGCACCAGCATGGTTACAAATTGTTCACGGGTAACGGGTTCATCGGGACGGAAGGTTCCGTCATCAAAGCCATGGACGATTGACTGTTCCGCCAGACGATAAACTGCATCTTTTGCCCAGTGGTCTTTCATGTCCGTAAAATATTCGGTTGACGACTTATAAGCATTTACCGTGGCGGGAAATTGAACAGGTATCATGATAGTAACAGCCAATAAACAAAGGGATGTGAATCCGGTAAAAACTTTTTTAGATAGTAAAAATGGTTTATTATTCAAAATAATCTTCTCCTTGCTTTTGATCAGGTATGTAAAAAGCCGGCCATCGGCAGGGACGGCCGGCAAATCAATCTCATAATCTCAACTGCTGCAACTGCACCCCGAATTATTCTGCTTCAAAGCGAATGGTGATGGTTTGAGTTTCAGCATCATAATCAACGATTGCCCCGAGATTTTCTGTGATAAACCGCAGCGGTACGAAGGAACGGTCATTTTTGATTTCCGGAGCGACCGGCATTTCCATCGGGTCTCCGTTAACATAGGCAGTGGTACTTCCAATTTGCACCACGACCACATTTTGATTCACCTGGAAGGTGACTTCTCTGGTATCCGGATTCCAGTTGGGTTCTGTGCCCGCGATATCGGTGATCACCCGGATCGGTACCAGGGTATGACCTTCACCGGCAATATATGGAGCAGCTTCTTCGTAAAACTTATAGTTTCCGTTGATATTGGCGAATTCGTCACCGATTCGCACCTCTCCCACACGGTTAAATTCTTTGATTAACATTTTGCGCATGAAGGAGTTCTCGTTCAACTGGTCAAGATTTTCCCGGCTCTGCAACAATTCCGCCATCGAAACACTCTCAGAAACATCAATGTCGCTGAAATCAGCTTTTCCGCGCTGGTGCAGGATGGATTCAACGTTTAAATTAAAACTTGCCGGTTCATCGATCATAGGTTCACTCAGCATTGCCATGCCTTCATCCATCGATTCAGCGGAGTCCGGCAGGGTCACAGGTTCCAGCAGCAAATCGATATTCATTACCTGCTTCACCCATTCTGCTTTGTTTGTAACATAGTAATCGAGGGTGAGATTAATCACCGGTTTCATTCCCGTCATTTCAGCAATGTTTTCTTCCGTCATATATACGTCAGCCATCATTCTCAGCTGATGCAGTACCACACGCAATTCTTCCATAGCCTGTTGGATCTGTTCTTCACTCAGTTCTTCCGGTAATTGGCCTGCGCCGTACATCAATTGCAAGTATTCTGCAGCCAGTTGATCTAACTTTTCATATCCAATCAACCCATCAAGTATCGCTATGGAAAATTCACGGATATCGTTTAAATCCATGTTCACACGAAGATGGGTGGTCCTCACTTTTCCATGGTCGGTTTGAACATATTCTGTTCCCACTTTTTCCACGTCACGCAGCTCAATATCAAAGCCTTTAGCAAAATCTTTCATCGACTGCAGATAAAATTGTTGGAAGTCCTGCTGTGCCTTGATCATATCCTGTGGCGATCCCATCATGCTGCCTTCCAGCACCGCATCATCAATAAAACGGATCCATACTTCTTCGGAAGAAGTTTTCAGATACCCTTCTGTACCATTAATGTACATCTCCCCTTTGGGGTCATTTTCATGGGTCCAGTATTCCTGCCAGAATTCCGAATCTTTAATGAAGTCCGGGTTCTCCAGTTCCATTGAGAGATAAAGTTCTTCCGTCCCATTTTGTTTTTGCCTTAAGATAATGCCTGATTCAAGCAATGCTAAAATTTCTTTTGCAATCGGATCCAATTCATCGCTACCAAGGCTGGTTGAAAAATGAACCTTTTGTTCAACTTCATAGGGTTCACCGGCAAGGTCAATACTTTCCAGCCACATATCTTTTAATGACGGGTTGGTGCTTGAACAGCCTGCCATTACGACGAGTAATAGTGCGAATAAAAATATGAGTCCTTTTCTTATCACATTTATCCCTCCATTTTATTTTTTTCGCAGTGTATTATATTTCGACGTTCCATGCTGCACATCCTTCCCGTTTATTTTTTATAAAAGGAGATTCACAAAAATAGCACAACAGGATTCTGGTGATTTAAAATAAAAAAGCCGTTCCAAAACAGGAACAGCTTCACACCACTTTTACCATTTAATATATATTTTCGTTAAAATTTTTCTAAAAATCGGCCAATTCGTCGAACCGCTTCCTGCAATTGTTCAAGCGAAGTCGCATAGGAACAACGAACATGTCCCTCGCCGCCCGATCCAAAAACGTCGCCGGGGACGACAGCCACTTTTTCCTCCTGGATAAGGGCTTCGGCAAACTCGGCAGATGTTAGTCCGGTAGCTTTGATCGACGGGAAAGCATAAAAAGCTCCCTGCGGTTCATGGCAATCGAGGCCGATCTTTCGGAAAGACTGGACAATAAAATTTCGACGATGGCGATAACTCTCCACCATCCGGTCCTTTTCCGGCATCCCGTGTTTTAATGCTTCAACAGCTGCCTTTTGGGCCATAATCGGGGCACACAGCATCGTATACTGATGAATTTTGATCATCGCCTGAATAATATCCTGAGGACCCACGGCGAATCCGATGCGCCAGCCCGTCATGGCAAAGGCTTTGGAAAATCCATTCAGTACCACGGTACGATCATACATGTCGGCAATGGAGGCAAAACAGGTATGGGTCCCGGTGTAAGTCAGTTCTGCGTAGATTTCATCGGACAATACCAGAAGATCATGCTCCCGAATCACCTCGGCGATCTCCGACATCTCTGCAGCGTTCATCACCGATCCGGTCGGGTTGTTGGGAAAACAAAAGATAATCGCTTTCGTGCGCGGAGTCACTTTTTCCCGGATATGTTGCGCCGTTAATTTAAAATCGGTCTCACTTGTGGTTTGCACCGTGACCGGTACAGCGCCTGCCAGTCTGACAGTCGGCACATATGAAACATAACTGGGTTCGACCACCATCACTTCGTCGCCTGGATCGCAAACGGCACGAAGTGCTAGATCGATGGCCTCACTGGCTCCCACCGTTACAACGACCTGTTTATCCCGGTCATATTCCACTTGAAACTGTTCCTTCATGTAACGTGTGATTTCGGCACGCAGTTCGGGCAGACCGTTATTGGCGGTATAGGTTGTATACCCTCTCTCAAGGGATGAAATGGCTGCTTCCCTTATATTCCAAGGGGTAACAAAATCCGGTTCGCCTACGCCGAGGGAGATGACATCATCCATGGATGCGGCAAGATCAAAAAATTTACGAATTCCCGACGGTGGAATCGAGGACACGGTTTTGGAAATTCGCGAACGATTTTGCTGCTGTATTTGATCTGCTGTACCCTGTTCGCTGACGTGAGATTGAGAAATTGGTTTCATGGTGTCACGACCATCCTTTTGTCATCCTCACCATCGGTCAGTACAACACCGTCATGTTTATATCTTTTCAACATAAAATGGGTTGTCGTGGAAATGACCGAATCGAGGGTTGATAATTTATCGGATACAAACTGGGCGATCTCTTTCATCGTGCGGGCCTCAATCGTCACCGACAAGTCGTAGGCACCGGACATGAGGTAGACCGATTTGACTTCGGGGAAGCGATAAATCCGTTCCGCCACCTCATCAAAACCAACATCCCGCTTCGGCGTCACTTTGACGTCAATCACCGCCGTCACATGATCATTCTCCTCCAGTTTATCCCAGTTGACCAGTGCCATATATTTGACAATCACGTTTTTCTGCTTCAACTCGGCAATCATTTGTTCGACCGATTCCACCGGCATATTCAACATCGATGCCAGTGTGTCAACGGACAGGTCACTGTTCTCTTCCAGGATGTGCAACATCTCTTTCACTTTGCTCATCTGTGTTTGATCCATACTCCACCCCACCTGATGTTCATAAAATCACTTTTCACTATCATAGCATGCATAGCGAAGGTTTCAACATAAAATTATGAATTTTTTTTCCGATCCGTGTATAAATAAAAAAGAAAAACCGGACGAAGCGCCCGATTTTGTCATTTTATTCTTATCTTTTCCTGGTTTGGATGCATTCAACTCCAATTCAGTCCTTAACTCTTACTCTGCCTCCCGATCCGCCAGGGCAAACATCAGGTCGCCTTCGGCCACCACCTGATCGCCGACGCGGGCAACTGCATGTCCCTGACCGATGGACTTGCGCACCCTCGTCATTTCCACTTCCAGACGGAGGGTATCCCCCGGTTTTACCTGTCCTTTAAAACGGAATCCGTCAATGCCGGCAAAAAAAGCAAGTTTCCCGCGATTTTCTTCGCTCTTTAACACAGCCACCGCCCCGACCTGAGCGAGGGCTTCCACGATCAACACCCCCGGCATCACCGGATATCCCGGAAAATGCCCCTGAAAAAACGGTTCGTTCATCGTTACATTTTTGAGACCGACGGCCCGTTTCCCTTCCTCCACCTCAAGGATTTTATCCACCAGTAAAAACGGGTAACGGTGGGGGATGATTTCTTCAATCTGCTGGAAGTCCAATTCATTTGACAATTGCTCCATCTCCTCTCCCTGTAAATCTGTACGTGTCACACATATTACCATTGTGCACCGTCGTATATCCAATCATTCAAGAGCAAACACTAGATATTGCACCCCCACTAACACTCGAGTGTTTGGGGTTCACATAAAGGAGCACGCTGGCCATTTTTTGTCAGTGTGCTCTTTGCCTTCTCAAGACAACTGCGTTGAGTTGACACAAACTTTCCCTATACACATATCGTTCCAAATTTTTTACAGGCTATACCTTAAAAGTTGAAAAAGGTCATCCGCTGTTCATTACGCGAAATTTTAAAAGATAAATCAGGCTGGTTACAAATGAAAACAAAATAACACTCCATAATATGATTCCGGCATAAGCGAGGTCGAACATCACAAACAGGAATGCGATGTAAAACATGACAGTCGTGGCTTTGCCAAAAATGTTTGCGGGAACCGTTTTTTTGCCGCGAAAATGGAATACCGCAGAAGAAATGATCATGGCCGCATCACGAACAAAAAAAATGAACGCCGCCCACCAATCGATGCGCCCCGAGAACAGGAACGACAAAATGACGGTAAGCATCATCAATTTATCCGCAAGGGGATCGAGCATGACCCCCAGTTGGGTCACCTGATTGTTTCGCCGCGCAAGATAACCGTCTACCACATCTGTCAATCCGGCAGTAAGCAATATCACAAATGCCCATTCATTATGGTAAGGATGGGAGGAAAAATAAACGAGAATAAATAACGGAATCAATAAAAACCGAATGAGCGTGAGTGTATTCGGCCAATTGAGCGCCATCGCCATCCCCCTCTCCGTAGCTCACATTTGATCGTGTAAAAAAACCACCTCTCAGGTGGTCATTGTGTTTGAATGGTTTCTTCGGCTGTTTAACCTGGCGTAAAAATGAGATCGTACATATGTTTCCAAGTCTTGAGATCAAAAACGTCTCCGGCACTTCCGTCACCAAGTACACTATATCCGACAATTGCGCCGGTTACCACGGACAGAAATAACAGGACCGGTATGATCATGATTTTAATCCAGGCAGGAATTCCTGTCCCGCCCGATTTTTTGCGTCGTTCTCTTCTTACTTTACGCCTGGTATTGGCAGATGTTTTATCAGTCATTGGACATCCCTCTGCAATGTATTGGCCGTATCTTCACTTTATTTTACCACCGATTGCGGAGGATTCCAAGTGGTGTTAGCCCCGCAGATTATTGGCGATACCAATCATTTGATCCGTGATATAAAGGGCACGGGAACTCATCTGAAAGGTGCGCTGTGTTTCCAGTAAATCCGTCATCTCTTTGGTAAGATCGACGTTTGATCCTTCCAGTTTGCCCTGATGGATCCCCCACTCAACGCCTTCCACAGCTACGACGGCGTTGCCGCCGGTTAAGATGTCGATATATTCATTCCCCGCCGGGTCCACCTGGCCCGCTTCGTCAAGAAACTCATCCGGCAGAGTAAACTGGTGGTTACCTACACTTTTTAAAATCTGTGGATTTTGTACATAATAAATGCCGAGTTGAACATTGGGATCAATCACATCCAGCGGATCCTTCGGATTGACGAACTGAATATATGCCTGTCCGTCGCCCCGGTTCATTACATGTAATTCGTATCCGGCGGGAACCTGTACGGGATCCTGTTGTGCATCAAGAACATAGTCCCCCTGATCATCGACCAGATATCCGTATGCATCCAGTTTGAATGCACCGTTCCGTGTAAGGCGGAATTCATATTCGCGGTTGGCGGGATCGTCGCTGAGATTGTGGCGCGTCATAAAAAACACCGGCCCTTCCAGCAAAAGATGGGTGGATATTCCCGTATCCCTGACAACACCGGGTGTAAGATCCAGCCGCGTCATGCCGAGACGCGCCCCGCTTCCGGCTCTGATGCCAAAAGGTGTAACCCTGCCTTCCTCCCGATTTGCATCCGACTGATTCTGAAGCTCACGGGTGAACAGCGCGGAAAAGGTGGCTTCGCGCCGTTTATATCCATCCGTATTCAGATTGGCGACATTATGGGAGATGACATCCATTTTGTGCTGAAACGCGTGCATCCCCGCCAGTGTATTAAGGTAAGAGGTGTTCATTGATTAACCTCCCTGTTTTTGTTGGGTTTGTCGATTTATGTCGGTGACAGGCACCTACAGCCGTCCGATTTCATTCAGGTTTTGCAACGTCCGGTCATAGGCCTGAAACGTTTTTTGATTGGCTTCATACAAACGAAGAACCTGCATCATATCGGCAATGGTCTGGGTGGGATCCACGTTGGAACGTTCCTGGTATCCCTGACGCAGTTCAAACTTCGCATCCTGTGCGATAAAAGCATTAAACGGTTCTTCTGCCCCCTCCCAGCGATAGACGTTGTTGCCTTCCTTTACCATCAGGAGAGGATTATTCACACCAATCAGAGCGAGTCGCGCCACTTCTTCCTGCACGTTGGGATCGTCCGTGGGCACCCGAATCACCCCATCCGCGTCAACGGTAAAATTCTGATTCTCTATTTGAATCGGCTCACCATTCTCATTCAGAACAAGGTGTCCTTCTGCGGTCACCAGCTTATTTTCATTATCCAGCGTCCAGTTACCGTTTCGTGTATAACGGACATCGCCATCGCGGGTCTGTACCGTAAAAAAGAGGGAAGGTTTCACTAACCGCCCGTCTGCTTCCTGCGGCAACAGTTCAGCATCATAGATCGCCACGTCGAACGGGTTTCCTGTTTCCACCAGATCCCCCTGCGAAAAATAAGGGATCAACTCCTGCGTATACACCCCGTGACTTAAGGCGCCGATTTTTACCGGCTGACCCGGCATCGTCTTACCGTTCACCGTAATTTGCTCCTGGTCACGGATTCGTTGCAACAAATATTCGGGAAACGAACGCATGACTGCATCATCCCGTTTGTATCCCGGAGTATGTATGTTGGACAGGTTGTTTGTCAACGCTTCCTGACGCCTGTCCTGTGCGATCATGCCGGATATGGCTGAATATGCTCCGCGAAGCATGAATGCTCATCCTCTCTTAACACTGTCGGTTTTTTCTCAATCTATTTATATATCGGCAGAACGCAGAAGAAATGTTAGCTGCTTTTTTTATTTCTTTCTTTCGGGGCACGGTCAAGGTTTTCCAGCATAATTCCTGTTCCTTCCGCAACGCAGGACATTGGATTCTCAGCTACCAGCACAGGTACTTTCAATTCATCGGACAGAAGCTTGTCCAGTCCGTGCAAGAGGGCACCGCCTCCGGTGAGAAACACCCCTTTATCAATGATATCGGCCGACAATTCCGGCGGGGTCCTCTCCAGTACGCTCTTGGAAGCCTGTACAATCGCAGCAACCGGCTCAGCCAGTGCTTCCCTGATCTCCTCGGAGGTAATGGTGATCGTCTGAGGCAATCCTGTCACCAGGTTTCTTCCACGGATGTCCATCTTATCATCGCGCAATCCCGGAACAACCGTCCCGATGTTGATTTTTATTTCTTCTGCGGTACGATCCCCGATCAATAATTTATATTTATCCTTTATGTATCGCAAGATGTGGAAATCAAACTTGTCCCCCGCCACCTTAATAGAAGAGGCGGTGACGATATCTCCCATAGATAATACGGCTACGTCCGTCGTCCCGCCGCCAATATCCACCACCATATTGCCGCTTGGCTGGAAAATATCCATACCCGCACCGATGGCAGCCACTTTCGGTTCCTCTTCGAGGTAAACGGCTCTTGCTCCACTTCTCTCTGCTGCTTCTTTAATTGCCTTTTTCTCTACCGAAGTTATATTGGTCGGACAGCAAATCAAAATACGCGGACGCATCAGAAAACTTCTCACGCCAATTTTTGAGATGAAATGTTTCAACATCATTTCCGTGATTTCAAAGTCGGCAATCACGCCATCGCGAAGCGGACGGATCGCAACAATGTTTCCGGGTGTCCGTCCTACCATGCGCCGTGCATCCTCGCCCACGGCCAGAACTTTTTTCGTATCGTTATCAATGGCCACAACAGAGGGTTCATTTAAAACTACGCCGCGTCCTTTGACATAAATCAATACATTTGCTGTACCCAGATCAATTCCAATATCTTTGCCGAGCATTCAAAGGTCCTCCCTGTATCAATGATTTCTATTTCTTCATCTATTTATCATCATCAAAACACGTGCTTTTCCATATTAGATTATTCTATGTGGAACAAGGAATTCCTTTTTTTTCACCCTTTTTTTGATATTGATTCAGGTCATGCCCTCTTTTTCACTTCTTGCTTTCTCCTTTTTCTGCTGGGATAATTTCGTTTTGTATTTAATTTTCGTTGCCTCCCCTCCCCTCAAATGTCGAATGGATTTGTGATACTCTAAAATTTCCTTGACCTGGCTGGCCAGTTCCGGGTTGATTTCCGGAAGCCGTTCCGTTAAATCTTTGTGCACCGTACTTTTGGACACGCCGAATTCTCTGGCTATTTTGCGAACCGTATTGCGGGTTTCTACAATGTGACGCCCGATCTTGATGGTCCGCTCTTTGATGTAATCGTGCACTCCCCTCGCCTCCCTGTTTGGAAATCGTCTGATACATTATATTGAGACGCGTTTACATATATTCGATATTTCCAAGCCTGACAAGCAATCACAGGTTGTCTTTTTTTCTGAAATCAAGTTACAACTTTATGCGAAATTTTGAAATGTTATGGTATAATAAGACATGGGGAGGATGTCATGACTGGCTTCCTCCTTTTTTTCACCGAAAAAAAGAGCGAGGTGACAGACTGTTGAAATCTGTAATTGTTGTCCCGGTAGATGGGTCTGAACATGCCGACAGTGCATTACATACAGCCATTCAATTATCAAAAGCTTATGATTCACCGGAACTTTTGATTGTGAATGTTCAACCTTCACTGGAAACATTTCATACCCATCTTTTCTTTGATATGAGTGAGTTGAAAAAAATTCAGCAGGAAGAAGGGCAAAAGGTAATCGACGGTTATCTCGATACATTGCGTGAATCCGGGGTGCCTTATCGTACTCTGGTTGATGTAGGCCAGCCGAAGGAAAGGATTCATGATATCGCACGTGCGGAAAAAGCGGTACATATTGTGATCGGCGCGCGCGGTCTGGGGCCAGTACGCCGTCCGTTTTTGGGAAGTGTCAGCTACGGCGTGTTGCATCATGCTCCCTGCCCGGTGACGATTGTTCATGC
>JAWLDF010000050.1:0-20223 GCA_041686735.1 Bacilli bacterium | reverse complement strand
ATCAGCGGTGACGGTGGTTTCCAAATGAATCAACAGGAGCTCGCCATCGTGGCTCAGAGGAATTTACCGATCAAAATCGTGATCATTAACAACAAGTGTCTGGGCATGGTGCGTCAATGGCAGGAAATTTTCTATGAAAATCGTTACAGTCAAATTGATCTCAGCTGTGGACCGGATTTTATCAAACTGGCCGAAGCATACGGTATTAAAGGAATGCGTGCTTCAACGCCTTCCGAAGCGGAGCACGTATGGAAAGAGGCTCTTGCTCATCAGGGTCCGGTCGTCATCGAATTCGTGGTTGAATCGGAGGAAAATGTGTACCCGATGGTTGCACCCGGTTCCACGTTGGACAACATGGTGATGGGAGATGGAGAATAATATGGAGTTCAGAGATGAGAAACATACGATTTCCATACTGGTCAATGACCAGCCCGGTGTTCTGGCCCGTGTGGCCAATTTGTTCGGACAGCGCGGTTTCAACATTGAAAGTATCACTGTCGGAACTTCCGAGGAAAAAGGGCTTTCCCGAATGATCATCGTTACGTCCGGTAATGAAAATACGGTCCAGCAAATGATGAAACAGTTGCATAAATTAATCGACGTCATTAAGGTGCAACACTTGAGTGCGAATCCGATGGTTGCAAGGGAACTGGCCTTGATCAAAGTGGGAGCCAATCCGGCTAACCGTACGGAAATCAGCGGGATTGTCGAACCTTTTCGTGCATCGATTGTGGATGTCGGACCAAATTCTTTGATGATCCAGGCTACCGGGGATTCGGATAAAATCGATGCGCTGATTGAATTGTTGAAACCTTACGGCATAAAGCAACTGTGTCGGACCGGCGTGACCGCAATGTCAAGGGGAGCCGCAACCGCAAAAGTATAATCGGTATTAATTTTTACAACAAAATAAAGACAACTATTTATGGGAGAATTGGGAGGAATGGAATTATGGTAACCATGTATTATGAAAATGACGTGAATCGACAGGCACTGGAAGGGAAAACAATTGCCGTTATCGGATACGGAAGTCAGGGGCATGCTCAGGCCCAGAATTTACGTGACAGTGGTTTTAAAGTGATTATCGGACTGCGGAAAGGCCGTTCATGGGATCAGGCCGAGCAGGACGGTTTTGAAGTATATACGGTGGATGAGGCGGCGGCCCGTGCCGATGTCATTCAAATCTTAATGCCGGATGAAGTACAGGCCAAAATGTATGAAGAAAAAATTGCACCCAACATGAAAAAAGGAGCAGCGCTCTTTTTTTCACACGGGTTTAATATTCACTTCGGTCAGATCGTTCCGCCTGCAGACGTGGATGTAGTGATGGTCGCTCCCAAAGGACCGGGGCATCTGGTACGCCGTGTGTATACCGAAGGCTTCGGTGTTCCCGCATTGATTGCCGTACATCAGGATGCCACAGGTCAGGCAAGGGATCTCGGACTTGCTTATGCCAGCGGAATCGGGGCAACCCGTGCCGGAGTGATTGAAACCACATTTCAGGAGGAAACGGAAACCGATTTGTTCGGTGAACAGGCAGTACTTTGCGGTGGTGTTTCCGAACTGGTAAAAGCCGGTTTTGAAACGCTGACGGAAGCGGGATATAAGCCGGAAATCGCCTATTTTGAATGTTTACATGAATTGAAATTGATCGTTGACCTGATGTATGAAGGCGGACTGGCGGGGATGCGTTATTCCATCAGTGATACCGCAGAATTCGGGGACTACAGCAGCGGTAAACGGGTCATCACCGATGAAACTCGCAAGGAAATGAAACAGATTTTAAGCGAGATTCAGGATGGTACGTTTGCCCGTAACTGGATTCTTGAAAACCAGGCCAATCGTCCCTCATTCTATGCACGTCGACGCATGGAAAGCGAACATCAGTTGGAGCAGGTCGGTCGTCGTCTGCGCGACATGATGGCCTGGATGAAAAAATAAGGTCGGTATGAAACGTATTTAACGAGAAAAAAAAAGCGGAGGTGGCAGAAGTGCGAAAGATTGAGATTTTTGATACAACGCTTCGTGATGGCGAACAGTCTCCCGGGGTCAATCTGAGTACGGAAGAGAAGGTGGAAATCGCGCTTCAACTGGAACGGCTGGGAGTAGACAGGATGGAAGCCGGATTTGCCGCGGCATCGCCGGGAGATCTCCGCTCAGTGCAAGAAATCGCTCGCCGTGTTAAAAATTCCACAGTGGTATCTCTCTCACGTTCGGTTGAAAGTGATATTGATCATGCCTATGAGGCATTGAAAGTGGCGGAGAACCCCTGTATCCATTTGTTTCTGGCTACATCACCGATTCATCGCAAATACAAGTTGAAAATGACGAAGGAACAGGTGATTGAAAATGTGGTAGAGGCCATCACCTATGCCAAAAAGTATTTCAGTGAAATCGAATTTTCTCCGGAGGATGGGGCCAGAACGGAATTGGATTACCTGTGTGAGGTCATCCAGGCAGCGGTGGACGCCGGAGCGAAGATCATTAACATTCCCGATACGGTCGGATATATGACACCGACACAGTATGGAAATATTTTCAGGGTGGTTCAAGAAAACGTACGCGGAATTGAAAATGTGAAGCTGAGTTGCCATACCCATGATGACCTGGGAATGGCTGTGGCCAACAGTCTGGCAGCCATTGAAGCCGGAGTGACTCAGGTGGAAGGAACGATCAACGGGATCGGAGAACGTGCGGGAAATGCAGCGCTGGAGGAAGTGGCGCTGGCCCTTGAGACCCGTAAAGATTTTTATAAGGCGGCAACCGGTCTTCGATTGAAGGAGATTGCCCGCACCAGCCAGCTGGTCAGTCGTTTGACGGGAATGATCGTACCGCGCAATAAGGCGATCGTGGGAAGCAATGCTTTTGCCCATGAATCGGGAATTCATCAGGATGGCGTATTGAAGGAAGTCACCACCTATGAAATTATTCGTCCGGAAACGATCGGTCTTAATTCAAACCAGCTGGTGCTTGGGAAACATTCCGGTCGCCATGCGTTCCGTGAAAAGTTGCAGGAACTGGGCTACAACCTGGATCAAGAACAGGTGAACCAGCTTTTTGTTAAATTTAAAGATCTGTGTGACCGCAAAAAAGAAGTCAGTGATGAAGATATCTTGGCGCTGGTTGATTCCAAATTGAGTGATGTTCCGGAAACCTATACGCTGGAGTCGATTCAGTTATCTTACGGAAACATGTCTTTACCGACTGCCAGTGTGCGGATTCGTCTGGCAGACGGCAGCGTGGTGGAAGAAGCGGCCTGTGGCAACGGTTCTGTTGACTCCATTTATAAGGCGATTGACCGTGTCACCGGTGAAGAGGTCACGCTGGATCACTATCAAATTGTGTCCGTCACCCATGGGAAGGATGCACTGGGAGAAGTATTTGTTCGTCTGCAACAGGGAGAACATCTCGTTCAGGGACGCGGCGTCAGTACCGACGTTCTCGAAGCCAGTGCGCGGGCATACATCAATGCGCTCAATAAACTGGTTGCCAGGCGGGAACGTGATGAAAACGGAAACCGTCAGGTATCGGGTTCAAAAACTAGTGTCGGTGTATAGAAAGAGTGTGGAAAAGGAGCGTCGTCATCTATGTCTGTAAATCAAGATAAAACATTTCGCATCACGGTTCTTCCCGGGGACGGAATCGGTCCGGAGATCATGCGGGAAGCAGAAAAAGTATTACGGGCAGTGGAAGCAAAAGAAGGGGTCAATTTTACCCTTTCATATCAACGAATCGGGGGGCACGCCATCGATGAAGATGGAACCCCCCTTCCTCCTGAAACCGTCGAATCCTGTCGCAATTCAGACGCGGTGCTATTGGGGGCCGTCGGTGGTCCGAAATGGGATGGGAATCCTCCTGAAATCCGGCCGGAGAAAGGGTTGCTCGGGATTCGCAAAGAACTTGATCTTTTTGCCAACCTGCGTCCCGCCTTTTTATATGATTGCATGAAATCCGTCTCCGCGATCAAAGAGAGTATTGTGGAGGGCGTGGACATCATGGTGGTCCGTGAGCTTACCGGAGGCATTTATTTTGGCGAGAAAAAAAGGGAAAAGATCGACGGGCAGGAGGTGGCCAGTGATCTCTTAATCTATCACGAGCAGGAAATAGAACGTGTGGTGAAGCAAGCATTTGAGATTGCCCGCAAGCGCCGCAAATATGTCACATCCGTCGACAAGGCGAATGTGCTGGAAAGTTCGCGCCTGTGGCGATCGGTGGTGGATCGGGTGGCAAATGACTACCCCGATGTGGAATATCGCCATATGCTTGTAGATGCCTGCGCTATGGAGATGATTCGTTCACCCAAACAATTTGATGTGATCGTGACGGAAAACATGTTCGGAGATATTTTGAGTGATGAAGCTTCCATGTTGACGGGATCCATTGGAATGCTTCCGTCGGCGAGCATGGCGGAAGGGACATTCGGATTGTTTGAACCGGTACACGGATCTGCCCCGGATATTGCCGGAGAAAATATCGCCAACCCGGTGGCTACCATTTTGTCGGTGGCGATGATGCTTCGCTACAGCCTGGGTCTGAACCAGGCAGCCGATGAAGTGGAACGTGCAGTTGAAAAGGTACTGGAAGCGGGCCATCGTACGATGGATATCGCAACATCACCTGATCAGGCTGTGGGAACTTCCGAAATGGGAGATCACATTGTAAAAGTATATTTGGCTCTGTAAATTTGCAAGGTGAGACGAGATATGACACGAACCGGAATCCAGTGGATAATCGGGAGGAAAACATGGTAGACTGGTTAAAGAACACGACAAGATGAAGGTGATTCCGGTGAATGTAATACTGACCACATTAAATGCCAAATATATTCATTCATCCCTCGCGCTCCGCTATCTAAGAAGTTACTGCAGGGATGAATTTCCTCATGTTCAACTAGTCGAATATACCATCAATGATGTGACCATGAATATTGTGGGAGATTTGTTTAACCGCCACCCGGATGTGGTGGCTTTTTCGTGTTACATCTGGAATATTCGCGAAACCATCGATGTGATCAAAAATCTGAAAAAGGTCAAGCCCGAGGTGACGATCATTCTGGGGGGACCGGAAGTATCCTATGATACGGCGGAGTGGATGGAAAAGCTTCCCGAAGTCGACGCCATCGTGATCGGTGAAGGAGAACATACCTTTCTTGAATTGTTACGGGAACTTAAAAAGCACTCCTCAAAAAACCCCTCGGAATTTTCGCTGCAAGAAATAGAAGGGATTGCCTATCGCAAACGGGATGACCAGGGAGAGATGCGGGTCAGATTCACTCGTCCCCGTGCGAAAATTGAGGACCTCAATACGATTCACTCCCCCTTTGAAGACCACCTGGACGAACTAAAAAACCGTATAGTCTATTTTGAAGCTTCGCGCGGCTGTCCTTTCCGATGCCAGTTTTGCCTGTCCTCGATTGAAGAAGGGGTACGCTACTTTGATATCGAACGGGTAAAAAGGGATTTAAAGCGTTTGATTGACCATGGCATCAAGACGATTAAGTTTGTGGACCGCACCTTTAATATCCATAAAAAATATGCAATGGAAATCTTTCAATTTTTAATTGAAAATCATAACGGAACGGTATTTCAATTTGAAATCACAGCGGATATCATGAAGCCGGATGTGGTGGATTACCTGGTGGAAAATGCTCCCCCGGGCATTTTTCGCTTCGAGGTGGGCGTTCAATCCACCAATGAGGAGACCAATCGGCTGGTGATGCGCAGGCAAAATTTTGAAAAGCTGAGCCGCACGGTCACCAAAATCAAGGAAGCGGGGAAATTTACGCAGCACCTTGATTTGATCGCCGGATTGCCGGAAGAAGACTATCCGTCTTTTCGCAAAACTTTTAACGATGTGTTTGCGCTGAAGCCGGAAGAACTGCAACTCGGTTTTTTAAAAATGTTGCGCGGTACGGGAGTCAGGGCGAGGGCTGTCGAACACGGTTACATCTATATGGATGAAGCGCCCTATGAAATTTTGCAGAACAATGTGCTGTCGTTTGCCGAGATTTTAAGGTTGAAGCGGTTGGAGGATATCCTTGAAAAATACTGGAATGATCACCGTATGGACCGTACCCTCTTGTTTTTGCTTGAAAACGAGTTTGAGACCCCGTTTGATTTTTTTCAGGAATATGGTGATTACTGGGATGACCAGGGATGGGGACGGATCGGCCATCAACTGCATGACCTGTATGTACGCCTGCACAAGTTTTTGTCGGAACGTGGCATGAAGAATCCCGACTTGATTCATCATTTGATGCAGTTTGATTATCTGGTCAACCAGCGTACAAAACCGCGGACGGTGTGGTGGACTCCGGCACTAAACAAAAAAGAGCAGCAGGAAATGTACGGTGCAATTGTTGCAGATCCCAACCGTATGAAAAAGTTTTACCCGACAGGCGATGACAGAGTATTCACCCTGGCCGATTTAAATCTGACGGAGAAAGAACTGCACAAACATACTGTACTGGAAAAGACGACCACAAAATTACGCGAGTACCTGGAAAATGGAACGATGGCGAACATCGGCGGGGGAGAAGAGGGATATATGCTGGTGTATTATCCTCCCCATCATCACGGAACTTCCGATCGGTATGAAAACGTTCCGTCTGTGCCGCAGGTTTTTATCGGAAAGCCGTTTCCGCTCTAAAAGTCATAAATATATTGGATGCTCTGTTTAAGTAAAGCCAGTTCCATCCTGGCGGCAGATCTGTCCCCATCTTCCACTGCCGCCTTGATTCTCACAATGGACTGGTGTACGTCTTCGATTTCTCCTTCATCTCCGAGTAATTGTAACTTCCACCGGTGCCGGTTAAAAGTTCGTTCCAGCTGGTTTACTGCCGTTCGGGCGTTATTCCACTGGCTGATCTGGATATAGACATCTACTTGCTCAATGGACTTATAAAATTGTTGTTCGCTGGGAAACGGTTGTGCCTCGGCCGGAATTGTCAAGATTCCTCCGCCGGGGCCTATAAACATCAGGGCCGAGATCATCGTAGTCAATATCATCTTCATGTAAAATGGCATCGTTTTTCCTCCTTCATGAATTGTTCCTTTTATTTTTTCCCATAATGAAAAAAGAACACACGGAAAATTTGAAGGGGGATTATATGTGTCTGAATTTATCTGGATCTTTCTCCGTTCGGTGATATCTTTTTTTCTGTTGCTGGTATTGACAAGGTGGATGGGGAAACAACAACTGTCTGAACTCAGTTTTTTTGATTATATTGTCGGAATCACGATCGGATCCATTGCAGCATCTCTGGCCATCGATCAGAATATAACAATATTAAATGCAACAATCGGAGTTCTTGTCTGGTCGGTGCTGGCTGTATTGCTTGCTTTTTTTAGTACAAAAAGTTATATCTTCCGGCGAATTGTTACAGGGGAACCGATTGTCTTGATCCGAGACGGTAAAGTTCTGGAACAAAATCTCTCAAAAGTACGCCTCGGACTCGAAGATCTTAATGCATTGCTGCGCAAAAACAATGCTTTTAAATTATCCGATGTTGAATTTGCGGCAATGGAAACCACCGGAAAGCTGAGTGTCCTGAAAAAATCGGATGTGCAACCGCTGACTCCGAAGGACCTGGGCATTCCGGTGATAAAAGAAAGAGAGCCGCGCCTGGTGATCATTGACGGACATGTGATGCACCGTACTTTAAGAAACATGGGATATGATATTCCATGGTTGATCAAAGAATTGCGATCGCGCGGGATCAGTGACGTGCGTGAAGTTTTTGCCGGACAACTGGATTCGGAAGGCAATCTTTATCTGGATTTATATGCAGATCAACTGGATGTGCCGATGATTGAGAAAAAACCGCTGGTTGCTGCTTCCCTTAAAAAAGTACAGGCCGACCTCGAATCTTTTGCTCTGCAAACCCAGAATAAACAGGCAAAGTCGATGTATGAACAACAGGCTCGACAATTGCAGAAATTAGTCGACGAACTCGAACCCTTTTTGCGAAAAAGTTAAAAAAGGGTGACAAAAGATGTTTTTTCGTTATAATAGAAGGAGTTTATAGTAAATTTCCGAAAAAAAACGAATGCCTTTTTTTCGACAAGAGGAGGACTAACTTATGGGTAATGATCAATCGTTGCCGGATCAGCAGACGGTGGAGATGTTCAAAGAATTAACGGAAGCCCCCGGTGCCCCCGGCTTTGAAGGTGAAGCACGTCAGGTCATGAAAAATTACATAGAGCCCTATGCAGATGAAGTTTACACGGATAATCTGGGCAGTCTGATCGCACGTAAACAGGGCTCTTCCGAAGGGCCCAAAATTGCTGTTGTCGGTCATCTCGATGAAGTGGGATTTATGGTGACGCAAATTACGGATAAAGGATTCCTCCGTTTTCAAACCCTCGGCGGGTGGTGGGAGCAGGTTATGCTTGCCCAGCGGGTGACCGTTCATACCCGCAAGGGAGTGCTTGACGGTGTCATCGGATCCGTCCCTCCCCATATTTTACCTGCTGAAGAGCGTAAGAAAATGACGAAAGTGGAGGACATGTTTATTGATATCGGGGCTTCCAGCAGGGAAGAGGCGGAAGAATGGGGAGTACGCCCCGGAGATCAGGTAATCCCTGTTTGTCCGTTCACCGTTATGAAGAATCCGAAAATCATGATGGCAAAGGCATGGGATAATCGCATCGGCTGTGCGATTGCGATCGAAGTTTTGAAACGGATGAAGGGAGAAAATCATCCTAACACGATATATGGTGTCGGTACGATCCAGGAGGAAGTGGGATTGCGGGGTGCAACCACCTCGGCCAGTTTAATTGATCCCGATGTGGCTTTTGCGGTGGATGTAGGAATTGCCGGTGACACGCCGGGGATCAAAGAGCGTTATGCCAATTCAAAAATCGGTGAAGGTCCGCAGATTCTTGTCTATGACGGATCGATGGTTCCCCATCGCGGATTGCGCGATTTTGTAATCGGGGTTGCCGAAGAAAACAATATTCCCTATCAATATGATTACATGGCAGGCGGGGGAACGGATGCCGGTAAATATCATTTGAACAATAAAGGGGTACCTTCTCTCGTAATCAGTGTGCCGACCCGTTATATTCACAGCCATGCCGGATTGCTTCACTGGGACGATTTTGATCATGCCGTCCGCCTGATTGTTGAAGTATCCAAACGACTCGACCAGAAAACCTTTGAACAGATTCTCATGAAATAAAAATACGAATAATCAAATTGGCCCCGGAGGGATGATCCTTCCGGGGCCGGTTCGTATGATGGTTCTATTTTTGATTAATAAAATGTCCTTCGTATCGATTTTCCCATAAGAGTACCTGTTGAAATACCGGCGACAAATCCGCCCAGATGCCCGAGCACACTGATGTTGGGATAGAGGAAAGTCGCCCCCCATCCGATTACGATAAGAATCAAAATGGCCGAGCGCGAAGAAGGATCGATGTAAGCCGGCTTAAACCAGACTAAATAAAGGTAAAGTCCGAGAATCCCGTAACCGAACCCGGAGGCTCCGACCGCATTGTTACCGGAAAAAAGGACGATGAACAATGACGCGATCAGTACCGAAATCAAATAAAAAAGAATATACCGCCACTTCCCCAGCATCCTTTCAAGGGGAGGGGCGAAGATATATATAAATAACGTGTTAAGCAAAAAATGTTCCAGTCCGTTGTGAATCCAGGCATAGGTGATTAAACGGTAAAATTCTCCTGCAACAATTCGTTCTTTTATGATTCCGCCGATTAAAAAAAATATATCGGGAAACGAAAAAAGTCCGATCATCAGTGAAAGAACCATGACTGCTGTCTGTACAAGGATAATGATGCTGGTGATGGGGTAGAGGGAAATATAAACTCTCAATCTTTCATTTCGAATGAATATCAACAGGCGTCACCCTTTACTTCATTGTTTATCCATTTTATAAAAAAATGAAGGGAATCTCAATCGACAGTACGGTCAATCTCTATTATAGTAAAAAGAAAATGTTTTTGAACGGGGGATGAAAAGATGTTTCAACATATTGTCAGTCAGGAGTGGTTGCTCGATCGCCTGGGAGATTCAACAGTGCGGGTTATTGATTGCCGTTTTCAATTGATGGACCCTCAGGCAGGCAGACGTGCTTATGAACGTGACCATATTCCCGGAGCAGTCTATTTTGATCTGGAAGAGGACCTGTCCGCTCCCGTCGGTGACCATGGTGGTCGCCACCCCCTTCCCGACCCGCAGATATTTGCCGAAAAATTAGGAAGTGCAGGCATCGATGACTCGGTTACGGTGGTTGCATATGATGACCAGCGTGGTATGGTGGCATCGCGTCTGTGGTGGATGTTGCGTTACATGGGGCATGAAAAAGTATATGTATTAAACGGCACTTATACGTTATGGAAAGAAAAAGGGTATCCGCTGACAGATGAGGTATCGTCTAATGATTCTGTTCGTTTTGTTCCCCGGATACGTAAGGATATGGTGGTCAACATGGAGCGGGTCAGGGAAAGTATCGGTCGTGATGATGTGATCGTGATTGATTCCCGTGAAGGTCAGCGTTACCGCGGGGAAACAGAGCCGATTGATCCCGTGGCCGGGCATATTCCCGGTGCACGAAATTTTTTTTGGGGGGACTGTGTGCGAGAAGACGGGACATGGTATGATCCGTCGACGCAAAAAACACGTTTTTCCGGGATAAATGATGATGCGGAGATTCTTGTTTATTGTGGCTCGGGGGTTTCGGCCTGCCCCAATATCCTTGCCCTCTCTGAGGCCGGTTATGACAAGGTGAAATTATATGCCGGCAGCTGGAGCGATTGGTGTTCTTACCCTGATAATCCCATTGCTGTGGGGGATGATGAATGACCCCTGAGAAATATATTATTGTGGAAGGAAAAACGGACCAGGAAAGGCTGAAACAGGTGCTGGATGAAAATGAACCTGTACGGATCATCGCCACGAACGGAACCCTCAGTGACGAAAAATTAGAAGAACTGATTTTTTTATTGCAACATGAAGAGGTCTTTATCCTGGTCGATGCGGACGAGTCGGGCAATCGTCTGCGCCGCCAGTTACAACGGGAACTGCCTAATGCCCGTCATCTCTATACTCGAAAAATGTATCGGGAAGTCTCCTCAACACCTCTTGAATACCTGGGAAAAATCCTGAGTGATGCTCATTTTGAGATTAAAGCGGAATACTTTCCGGGGACGGAGTCTTTTTAGCTGTCGCCTGTATCCATCTCAGAATGAATTTTTTGGGGAGTGGAACAATATCATTAAAATTCCCATTTCCCATTTCCCATCGCGAAAAGGAGGTACGTTGATGAATGAGATCCACCATCAGATTGTGATCGTCGGAGGGGGCACTGCCGGAATCACGGTTGCAGCCCGCCTGCTGAATCAGGATCATAATCTGGATGTAGCGATTATCGAGCCGTCGAGCAAACATTATTACCAGCCGCTGTGGACACTGGTGGGGGCCGGTATTTTTCCGAAAAAAGTTACGGAGCGCGAAGAAGCTCAGTTTATTCCCAGAGGTGCGGTATGGATTCAGGATGCGGTCACCGAATTTGAACCCGATCAAAAATGGGTTATGACCCGGGACGGAAAAAAAGTGACCTATGACTACCTTGTGGTATGTCCGGGAATCCAGATTGACTGGGACAAGGTCAAAGGCTTAAAAGAGAGTATCGGTACTAACGGCGTCTGTTCCAATTATTCTTATGAGTACGTGGAGAAAACATGGGAATTTATCCGCAATTTCAAAGGCGGAAATGCACTCTTTACGCAACCGAATACACCGATCAAGTGCGGAGGTGCCCCGCAAAAAATCATTTACCTGGCGGATGAAGCTTTTCGCCGGCAGGGCGTACGTGAGAAGTCGGAGATACATTTCTATTCTGCCGCAGCAGGAATTTTTTCCGTCAAAAAATATGCCGATACCCTCAATCAGATCGTGAAACGTAAAGGGATTCATACCCACTATCAACACAATCTGATTGAAATACGCAGGGATGAAAAGGAGGCCGTTTTTGAAAATCTCGAAAACGGGGAACATGTCGAAGTCAAGTACGAGATGATTCACGTGACTCCTCCGATGAGTGCACCTGATTTTATCAAAAAGAGCCCCCTCGCAGATGAAGCGGGATGGGTAGAGGTGGATAAGTATACCCTTCAACACACGCGTTATCCCAATGTATTTTCACTGGGGGATGCAAGCAACCTGCCCACATCCAAAACCGGTGCGGCCATTCGAAAGCAGGCGCCGACGGTTGCCAACAATTTGTTATCAGTGATGAAAGGCAAACCTTTGACCGCAAAATATGACGGGTACACTTCTTGTCCGCTTGTTACCGGATACGGGAAACTGGTTCTGGCTGAATTCGACTACGATCTTAATCCAAAGGAAACATTTCCTTTTGACCAATCAAAAGAACGTTACAGTATGTATGTATTAAAAAAGTGGGGACTGCCTGCAATTTACTGGCACGGGATGTTGCGCGGACGTATGTAAAAAGGGGTTCATTCCCGGAGTGGCGCGCGCACATTTGAGATTGTGACGTTTATCACTGCCCCCTGTGCAACATTGATAATAAGATAAGGTTGGAAAATCAATACAAAGGGGTGTTTACAGTGAAAGCGAATGTCGGAAAAGTTGATCGGGGCATACGTATCGTCATCGGATTGGTGTTATTTCTGTTCTTTTTTGCTGAACCTCCGCTGAGATATCTCGGCTTTGTCGGAATTATCCCGTTATTGACTGCGTTGGTCAGCTGGTGTCCATTGTACCGTTTATTTGGAATTAACACCTGTAAACGTTCGTAACCCGCTGATGTCGTAATTTGCGGTGCCAGGCACCGCAGATTACGACGACAGATTGACAACAGTCCTCCCGCGTACGTTTCCTTTCAGGATTTCGGAAAGTGTGTGAGGCAATTGGTCCAGCGTCACTTCTGCTGCGATTTTATGTAGCAGTTGATCCGGTTTCCAGTCGGAGGCAAGCCGATCCCATAGTTTTCTGCGTTCTTCCATCGGACAATAGACTGAATCGATTCCAAGCAAGTTGACCCCGCGCAAAATGAAAGGGAAAACGGTAGTGGAAAGCTTCACTCCTCCCGTTAAACCGCTGACTGCAACAGACCCCCCGTAACGAGTGGTTGCCAACAGATAAGCAAGGGTATCCCCTCCGACGGGATCAACTGCGCCAGCCCATAATTGTTTTTGCAAGGGCTTTCCGGATTCATCTTTCACATCCTCCCGGCTGAGGATTTCTTCGGCCCCCAGCTGACGCAGGTATTCATGTTCAGATTTTTTTCCTGTACTGGCCACAACGGAATAGCCCTGTTTGGCCAGCATCGCTACAGCCATACTTCCCACTCCGCCGGTTGCACCGGTAACCAGCACTTTTCCCCGCTCAGGAGTGACACCGTTATCCTGCAATCGTTTAATGGACAGAGCTGCCGTAAAACCGGCAGTGCCGATCACCATCGCTTCTTTCAGGGTGAGTCCGGCGGGAAGGGGAACAATCCAGTTCGCGGGAACTCGCGCATATTCACTGTATCCTCCAAAATGGGACACTCCCAGTTCATACCCAGTAACCAGCACCCGATCCCCTTCTTTAAATTGGGCGTCTCTTGACTCGGTTACCGTTCCGGCCAGATCAATTCCCGGTATAAACGGGTAAGTTTTAACGATATTTCCGTCGGGGATGGTGGCCAGTCCATCCTTATAATTTACACTGGAATAATCGACTCGAATCGTGACATCTCCTTCGGGAAGGTCGTCAAACTGTCTTTCTCTGATGGAAACATCCACATTCCCCTGTTCGTTCCGGTCGACAACCAGTGCGCGAAAATGTCCTTCTGTCATATGTAAGTTCCTCCTTCTCACAATCGACTAGTATAATTTTTAATATTTAAAATATTTGCAACAGAACACATTTCATTTCCAATCATATCAAAATTTCTAATTGGTTGCCAGAAATATGAAGTCTGGTTCACCGCGGTCACTCTGCACCTCAATCTCTTCAACCATGTTGAAATGTCTATGGAGGCGGTCGACAAATGCTGGGGATGGAGCGGCACTCCATACGGAAAGGATGCCCCCCGGGTTTATCAGACGAGAAAGTGTGTCAAGATGATCACTTTCATATATATGCTGATTTTGAGGGGTTACCGTCCAGTCGGGTCCGTTGTCGATGTCGAGAGCGATGACATCAAATGTATTTTGTTCCCCGCAATCCGCTTCTTTTTGTATCCATTCCACCAGATCATCACAAACAATTTCCACAGAAGGATGATCGACAGACCCTTCGTTGAACGGGGAGAGATAGGTGCGGTTCCATTCGATAATCCTGGGTTCAATCTCGACGACAGTAACCTGATCTACATGGGGGTGATGAACGGCTTCCACCAGAGAGTAGCCGACCCCAAGTCCGCCGATCAGCAACCGAATCTCTCCTGTATCTGTATCCTGTGGAGTCTGCTCGTTGTTAACCAGCCGATCCAGCGCCGTTCTGACGAGAAGGCGCTCAGATATGCCGTTATAGGTAGCCATCAAAAAAGTTCCATTACTGATCACTTCAAAATGGGATCCTCTTCGCTGCAATTGAATTTCGCCCCGGGGCGTCTCTGTCCTCTCAATACATTCTGGTATCTGATCGATGTTCATTCCCGTCGCCTCCCGTAAAAATCTAATTTATTCCTTCGACACCCGGGACCGATATGCCTGCATAGAACGTTAGATTAACGTAATCTTTTGGCGAAGAGAAAGGTCTTTCGAAAAGTGGGGTGGTTAATGCTGTCAATCCGGACATCGGGCGGATAGGCATGAATCATCTTTCCGTTTCCCATATAGACGGCCACGTGGCCGACGATTCGATTGCTGGAGAATCTCCCCGGGATATAAAAGAACATCAGGTCGCCTTTTCTTAGATTTGCTTTTGACACCCGGACCCCGCGTTTTGCCTGCATTCGTGCGGTGCGCGGCAAATGGATCCCTTCCCGTGCAAAAAGATATTTGGTAAAGGTGGAACAATCAAAAACACGGGTCGTCCCTGTTGGCGCACCGAATAAATAGGGGGTATTCAACTGAGCCCTTGCCATGCGGATAATGCGGTCAGGGTTGTACCTCTGCTGAACGGTAAAAGTTTGGCCTTCCTGATGTGCACCATTTTGACTCTCCAGTATTTTTACATCTTCTTCGCTGAGATTATCAATGTTTTCTTCCGGTATGAAATCAAACAACTCGTCGACGGCTGTTCGTGAGATGTACGCTTCTCCGTCTTTTATAATCACCGGTCTGGTGCGGGATTCACTATCAATCCCGAATTGCCTGGCTGCGGGATCATACACAAATTCGGATCCGGTATAACCAAACCGGTAAATATGTTGCTCTGCATCATACTCCCGGTTGTAGTTTAATCCTTCCATCAGGGAAAAAAGGGGAAGGTATTGTTCTCCGGCCGGACCTGATGTGGTTTTCAGATTAAGCTGGTTGATTTCTTCAGGCAGAGCAACCCGATCACCCGAGGTGGCATAACCGATATACAGGATAGCCGCCAGAAATACGAGTGCAGAAATGATGGGCCAGTTTAAATGACGCGGTTGCATGGTTGATTGAAGACCTCCATCCATATGGTTTGATTGATTCCATATACCATTAGAATGAAGTGCACGTGCGAAAATTATTCCTGTGTAAATATCTGAAGCCCCGGGAACGTGTCCGGGGGGCTTCAGATATTCAATATTGATTTTTAAAAATTTAAAGTCCGAGTACATTCCTTACGGAGACGATTTCCACTCCGTGATCTTCAAGGGCTTTACGGATGGTTTCGGCGAGAAGGGGAGCGCCTGCCGTATCTCCGTGGATACAGACGGTATCAGCGATAACCTCTGCCTCTTCACCTTCAGGTGTGGTCACTTTTCCATCCAGCACCATACGCACAACGCGCTCGGCCATATCTTCATAGCTCTGGATGGTTGGTCCGGTGCGTGTGAGTACGATCGATCCCGTTTTGGTATGTTCCCGATCCGAATATACCTCTTTTGCCACCGGGATTCCCAACTTTTCACCGACAGCTACAACAGCTGAATTATTGAGGGCGAAGGTGACCATGTTTTCATCGATGGCAGCGAGGGCTTCCAGTATGGCCTGAGCCAGTTTCTCATCTTCCATCGCCATCATATACAGTGCGCCGTGAGGTTTGCAATGTTGGAGTTTCACATCGTATAAACGGGCAAATTCCCTTAATGCTCCCATCTGGTAAACGATATAGTCTTTTACTTCCTGTGGTGTACAATTCATATAACGACGACCGAAACCCATCAAGTCCGGAAAAGCGGGGTGAGCTCCGATGCCCACGTCATATTTTTGCGCCAGCTCCACGGTATTCCGCATCACGTGGGGGTCGCCGCCATGATATCCGCATGCGATGTTGGCGGAAGTGATATATTTCATCATTTCTTCGTCATTTCCCATCTGGTAGAGACCGAAGCTTTCACCCATGTCACAATTCAAATCGACTTTCGGCATGTCTTCATATCCCTCCTGTCATACGATCCAGCAATTGTGTGGAATATTCTCCCCGTCTGAAATCGTGATTTTGCATGACCTGTGCGAGCAGTTCAAGGTTTGTGGTAATTCCTTTCACCTGTAACTCCGCGATTACCTGTTCCATCTTTGCGATCGCCTGCATACGATCCCGGCCATGTACGATCAGCTTTCCGATCATCGGATCATAAAAAGGGCTGACCCGGCTTCCTTCTTCCACGGCGAGATCAAAACGCACCCCTTCCTGCTGTGCAGGAAACGTCAGTGTGGTGATGGTTCCGGGTGACGGCATAAAAGTACGGGGGTCCTCAGCATATAAACGACATTCGATGGCATGACCGGATTTGCTTACTTCGTTCTGCGATAAAGGCAGTGGTTCTCCGCCAGCAACACGGATTTGCCACTCCACCAGGTCCAGTCCCGTAATTTCTTCGGTCACCGGGTGTTCAACCTGCAGTCTCGTGTTCATCTCCAAAAAGTAAAAATTTTGCGAGTTCCCGTCAAAGATAAACTCCATCGTGCCCACGTTTTCGTATCCGATCTGACGCGCTCCGCGTACAGCCGTTTCACATAAATCCTTTCGCTGTGTTTCATCGAGGAAGGGTGAAGGGCTTTCTTCGATCACCTTTTGATTGCGACGCTGCACAGAACATTCCCGTTCAAACAGGTGCACAACGTTTCCATGCCGGTCACAGGCGATCTGAACCTCGATATGGCGCGGCTGCTCGATCCACTTTTCCAGAAAGACCGTACTGTCGCCAAAAAAAGATTGTGCACGCTGCATGGTGGAAGCAAAGATTTTTTTCAACTGTTCTGCATTCTCCACGCGCTGCATGCCGATTCCGCCACCGCCTGCGCTGGCTTTCAGCATCAAGGGATAACCCAGATCTTCTGCGACCGACAGTGCATGTTCCACCGATTCAAGATGGCCGTCCCACCCGGGAACTACCGGCACGCCTGCCTGCTGCATGTGTTTGCGAGCTTCGATTTTACTTCCCATCAGGCGGATCGTTTCCGCACGCGGCCCGATAAAGATGATTCCGGATTGCTCGCATTTTTCTGCGAAAGTCGCATTTTCGGATAGAAATCCGTAGCCCGGATGGATCGCATCTGCCCCCGTGGCCAAAGCGGCTTCAATGATCTTGTCCATATCGAGATAACTTGATTTTGCCTGTGCAGGACCGATATGGACCGTCTCGTCCGCTTCCCGGACAAATGGAGCGTCGGCGTCGGCGTCGGAATAGACGGCAACAGTGTTTATATTCATCTGCCGGCAGGTGCGAATCACCCGACGGGCAATTTCACCACGGTTGGCTATCAAAATTTTTCTTATCGTTCGTTCGTGATGGTTAGGAGAAGCCATTCATTAATCCTCCTGTTCCAGTACCGCCAATTCCTGACCGGCATCCACAACCTGCTCATTGTCTGCGCTGAACTTTACCACGATACCATCTTCCTCTGCTTTTACTTCATAAAAATTTTTCATCACTTCGATCAAGCCGATGGTGTCACCTGCATTTACTTTGTCTCCTTCTTTTACATAAGGTTCCTCATCGGGACCCGGCTTGCGATAAAAAACACCGGGTAATGGCGAAACAATTGATTTTTTTTCTGACATGTCGATAACCTCCTCAAGGATTCGATTAACTGATTTGACTTTTCACCAGTGCGATTTTATCTCTTAATTCGTGACGTGCTTTTAAGGCTTCTTCCAGTGTTACTGAAACAAAGCGCACTTTTTCATTCGTTTTAATCTGAGCCATCCGGTTAAGATCAGCACTGATGACGGTGGCGATGGTGGCATAACCTCCGCCGGTAACGGCGTCATTTAATAAAGCAATCGGTTCGACGCCGTCGGGCACCTGGATTGATCCGATCGGATATCCCAAATCCACAACATTGGAAGGATTGCTTCCCGCACCAAACGGTTGCTCTCGTGGAACAAACTGAAGCCGCTCACCCTTGAAACGATAACCGACACGATTGGCTTCAGGTGTAACCGTCCAGTCAATACTAAGAAAACGCTGTTTACTTTCTTCCGTCAGACGATAACTGCACAGCCCGACAATGACGCGAATTTCATATTGATTTGAGAAAGCAGGGATGAAGGAGCTGTCCACACGTGTGCCGGGGGCGACGGAACGTTGATGTTGTTGTCCGATGTTTAAGCGGTCACCTTCCTGCAGGGCACGTCCCTGATAGCCCCCGATTCCGCACAGGGTGTATGTGGAGCGGGATCCCATGATTTCTTCAACTTCAATTCCTCCGGCTACTGCCAGATAAACCCGCGCTCCTTTTTTCATAAAGTCAAAGGAAAGGACATCGCCTGCCTTAACCGCAAGGGTTTCCCACATCGGCGCGGGGTTCCCGTTGATTTTCGGAGGAATTTCTCCCCCTGTCAGTGCAATCACGGTATCCTGTTCAAACTCAATTTCCGGTCCCAGATAGGTGATTTCGAGAGCGGCCGCTTTTTCATCATTTCCGACCAGCAGATTGGCGATAGTGTACGAGTATTGATCCATGGCACCGGAAGGAGGCATTCCGATCTCATAGTATCCGATGCGGCCCGCGTCCTGTACTGTGGTTTGAAGTCCGGGTTTACGAACGTTCATCATGATATAACCTCCCCATCACTTTTTGCGCAAATTTTTTGGGATCTGCCATCACTTCTTCCGGATTGAATTTGATCTCCTTTGTCAAATATTGAAATGTTCCGTCTTCTACCTGTTTGCGAATCGATTCGAATTCATCCATGGTGATGTCGCGATAGCGGAAAATATCTCCCTGACGCGGAAAGACCATGGAGTCCTTAAAGTCAGGCAGTCTTTGTTCCTTTTCAAAAATAGGTGCAGGAGCAATTCCGAACAACTGGTAACCGCCGGCGCCCTCCACGGGGTATATCACAGCGAAGGCTCCGCCGAAACCGAAAGCCCGTTCCGGAGTATAGGTACGGGGGCGTACATATTTCGGCACTTCAATTTGTTCTTCCTTGGGAACCATTTGAAAACACCAGGGAAGACCGGGCACAAATCCGATCATCGAAACAAGGAAAGGTGAATTGGAGATCGCCTGGATAAAATCCCGGGTTGTTTTATAGCCGTTGACGCGTGCCGCATATTCCAGGTCCGTCGCATTGGGATCCTGATGACGGTCGCGAAAACGCATTAATGCTTCATGGGTCCAGGGGTCTTCAAATAAAATCGGCACATCGACCACACGGGCATTGATTTCAAAATCACTCAGATCCTGAATCGATTGTTCGATGTCTTTCAATTCTGCAATCAAGTCGTCAGGATGGAGGATATCCGGGTCAACCCTGATCATGTAGGAAGCATTGGAAGGACAGATATCAAGTATGCCTTCCAAATTTTTTTCGCGCAAAGACTGTGTGATGGCCATCGCGCGAAAGTTTGCTTTCAGGCTCATTTCTTCGGATAGTTCGACGAACACGAATTCGTCACCGCCGTAACCATAGCGTGTTTCAAATTCACTCAATGTTTTCACCTCTTCTTTAGTTTTTTTGTTTTTATCTGTTTTTAATCTGAAGCAAGAAACATGCCAATAGGGAACTGAAAGTCCTTTCACTATGGAAGATATGAAACAAGCCCCCGGAAGATACCGAATAATCAAGATGTTGCGAAATTATTCTTTCAATTTTGAAAAAATGTATTTCAATATTGTATTGTAAGGAAATTGTTGTTTGATTATT
>JAWLDF010000049.1:0-20261 GCA_041686735.1 Bacilli bacterium | reverse complement strand
GCTACGTGCTCAATCCGATAACCAGACACCACCATGGCTACAAATTCTTTCTTCGCTTCGATCGGACATCGAAACCGTCGTTTCATGAGTTCTTCCTCCTACTTATTTTTATTTTATATGAAGTGGTCGGAGTGTCCAAATGGATTAGGGGGCTATATAGTTTTTCGCCTTAATCATTATGTTCGATTTTCCTCACATGTATAAAACCCATTAAATCCCAAAAAGAGTTTATTTCCCCGACACAACACCAAATGGGATCTCCGCACCATTTTTAATAAGTCTGATCTTGTCATATTCCCGATCAAGTTTAACCTTATATAAGATTTGATGTTTTAACTCTTCATCAGAGTAATCGTAACTTTCCCCTTCATTGTAAAAGATGTTTAGCACTTCTCTCTCAGGAACTATGTCAAAATCGCTAAAGTAAATTGTATGACTACCCTGTTCGACATTCTTACCATTCATAAATACATACATGACCTGGTCCCCATCGAACAACAGATGCACCCCGTTTTTCCCATCCACACTTTCGACAAAGGCCCGCACATCTTTATCCACCCGGTCAACACCTGTCTCTGAAAAAGTTAATTGCGAACCGCACCCTGCTGCAAATAAAACAAGAACCAAAACCAACAAAAATTGTTTCATTCCTTTCAGTCCCTCCATCGCACAAAAAAAGTCCCACAAACTATTTTACTAAGTTTATGAGACTTTTGCTTTATAATTGAATAGATACTGAAGCAGCACCCTTCCTTCACAACCATCGGTCCACAAATTTTCCTACCAGCGGATAACGGTACGGCCTGCCCTGGAAACCCCGGATACTGGCCCAGACCGGAATAATCACGAAGAAGACTAATAAAACAATCCCGATCAGGGTAGCCAGTCCTTCTAAGAAATCAAATGACTGCCCAAAAACCACATAGTCCAAGAAATCTAAAAGATACGTCCTGCCGATCCCCATCATCCTGAAAATGACAGCCAGCACCAACAACGTCACCTGATAAATAAAACTCTGCATCGAATGGCGCGCCACAAACGATGAACGACCTTTTTGCAGCAAATACACGATCAGGGCAATAAATATCCCCCATCCATTTAAAAAAATCGTCAAGTGTACCAGACCGGCAAAAAGTTTTTCATCAGAAGATCGCATTCGACCTTCCCCTCCTTATCTTCCTCATTGATCGAACATACGAATAAATCATCTGATTTCGCCGCATGATAAAAATGGAAATTCAATCAACCAAAATTTTCTCTGAAGGGGATTCGATCCATGTCACGTATTATTTCCGTCGGGACTTCCGTGCCGGAGCACACAGTAACCCAGACAGAAGCCCGTCAATTTGCCGCAAAAAAATTTACAGGTGAGCTTGACGAAATCGAGCGTTTGCTGACGGTTTTTGACAACACGCACATTGACCGGCGGCATCTCTCCGTTCCCCTGGAATGGTTTGAACACCCGCACCCTGCGGGAGAAAAAAACGATTTATACATCCAACATGCACTGCAGCTTTCTCACCGGGCCATTCGCGGATGTCTCGACCGGACCAATATTTCCCCGTCGGAAATCGATCATATTTTTTTTATATCTTCAACAGGAATCGCGACACCCAGTATCGATGCCCGGATATGCAACCTGCTCGACATGAAAGCGTCCGTCAAAAGGACACCCCTTTTTGGACTGGGCTGTGCGGGTGGAGCCGTCGGACTGTCCCGTGCCCGTGAATACATCCGGGCTTTTCCTGCGGAGCGGGCCCTTGTTGTCGCCGTGGAATTATGCGGACTCACCTTTATGCACCAAGATCATTCCAAAAAAAATTTGATCGCAACCAGTCTGTTTGCCGACGGAGCGGCAGCTGTACTGATCGAGGGTGCTCAGGTTCATAAGGAACCGGCAAATCCCCCCGTCAGCACCGCGGCCCAGCCGGTCATCATCGACTCTACAAGTATCATATGGAAGGATACGCTCGACGTGATGGGCTGGGAAATTGATGATGAAGGCTGGCGGGTCGTGTTTTCATCGGATATTCCCCGCATCGTCGAAGAAAGCGTGGCCCCTGAGGTAAAGCGATTTTTACAAAAACACAACCTGACCGTACAACAAATTGATCATTTCATCGCTCACCCCGGCGGGTGGAAGGTGATCCAGGCTTACCGGAACGGGTTGCAATTAAAAGAAGATCATCTGGAACCCTCGCTACATGTCCTCAAACATCACGGCAATATGTCCTCGCCCACCGTTTTTTTTGTATTGAAAGAAGTTCTGGAAAAAGAGGTTCGCAAAGGAGAGTACGGTCTTATCACCGCTCTTGGACCCGGGTTCAGCGGGGAAATGTTACTGGTTCAGTGGCAATGAAATGAGAATCGATTCGCAGAGGGAAAGGAAGGGGCACACCTATGGCTGAACGCTTGTTTATATTGTTGTTGTTGGCGGTGATCGCTCAAAGGGTGGGGGAATTAAGGCTGGCAAAAAGAAACGAGCAGCAAATCAGGTCACTGGGAGGTTATGAATGGGGGAGGGATCATTACAAGTACATAGTCCTCTTGCACGTCCTCTTTTTTATCAGCATGCTGTGGGAAGCTGCACACAACGGCATCTCTCCTCCTCCCTGGTGGATCATTCCTTTCCTCGGGTGGCTTTCGGCTCAGTTTTTGAGATACCGGATTATTCGTACTCTGGGAATTTTCTGGAATACGCGCATCATGGTTCTTCCCGGAGCGGAAAGGGTGACATCAGGTCCTTATCGCCGATTTCGTCATCCCAATTATGCCGTGGTTACCTTTGAATTACTGGTCATCCCGCTGATTTTCGGTTTGTATCTGACAGCCGCTCTCTTCCCCGTGATCAACATGCTTTTGTTGGAGTCAGTGCGAATCCCCGCTGAAGAAGAAGCACTTTATCAAGCTGCAATGGCAGGGGCGGAATCTGATGCAGAACCCCGTGCAGAATCCGAGGCGGATTCCAGTGCAGAGTCAGATGTTCAAGTTACTCCGAGTCATTCAACACCGTCACGTTCCGGACGTCCCATTTCTTGAATACCGATTAAATCAAGAAAAGCAAGTGCGGCCTTCGAATGTCTTTTTCCGACATGGTAAGCCACATTAATGGTTCGTCCCAGCGGATCTCCTTCAATTGATACCATATGCAACCCTTCAATTTGCTGTGCTCCGCTGACGGTATATTCACTCACCACGGCAATCCCGATCCCCGAAGCAACCGCCATTTTCACCGCCTCCGTCTGATCCAGTTCCATGGAAATGGTCAAATCCGTCCCCGTATCCTTCAAGAACTGTTCGAGGATTCGGCGTGTACCGGACCCCTTTTCTCTTACAATAAAAGGATACCGAATCACCTCGTTCCAGGGAACATTCTTTTTTCCGTGCAAAGGATGTCCCGGATAAACGATCAGTACAAGCCTGTCCCTTTTCCAGGGAACAAAAACGAGGTCGGGATGGGATTGTGTTTCACCGATGACACCCAGATCCCATTCCCCTTTTAAAAGATGATCGACAACGGTTTGTGTATTACGGATCTTCAGGGAGAATTGAACGCCGGGAAACTTTTTCTGATATTCTCCGATATAGGGCGGAAGAATATAGGAACCGGGGGTTGTGCTGGCGCCGATCATGAGTTCCCCCTTTTCCAGACCGCGAATCTCGCGGATCGCCTTTTCTGCTTCCTGACTGAGAATAAAAATTCGTTCGGCATATTCGTGCAACAATTGACCGGCATCGGTCAGCTTGATTTTTCTCCCATAATTTTCTACAAGGGGGACACCGAGTGTTTCCTCCAATTTCCGAATCTGAGTGGAGACCGCCGGTTGCGAAATATGTAATTTTTCAGCCGCTCGGGAAAAATTTTGCGATTGCGCTACGGTATAAAAAACACGCAAATGATTGAAATTCATATCAACTTCCCCTTGTTTTCTTGGTCTATCACCAGTATAATGCAAAACATCACCAGACTCATCTCATATTTTTTTCAAAATTTGTCCACAATTAATATGCACTATTTCGTTAAATGTGTTATACTATTTATTGACCAAATCGTATTTAGCGCATATTATTAAGATAATAAACAACGTTTTTTTATTTTTAAACGGAAAGGGTAGGGAGTATGAGCACAAAAATTATCGAGACTGACGTGTTGCAGCTGTTAAGCAACAAACAGGTACATGTGAACCTTCCGGCTGCGAAGCTGGTTGAACATGCGCTTCGTGCAAACGAAGGAATACTTACCAGTACGGGGGCACTCAGCACGACAACTGGAAAATATACCGGCCGTTCGCCCAGGGACAAGTTTATCGTTGACGAATCATCCGTTCATGATCACATTGCCTGGGGTCCGGTAAACCGTCCTATCGCTCCTGAACACTTTGAACGTATTTACCAGCGCTTACTTCAGTACTTAAAAGAAAAAGAACTTTTTGTGTTCGACGGATATGCCGGAGCAGACGAAACCTATCGCATGCCGATTCGTGTCATCAATGAATTGGCCTGGCAAAACCTGTTCGCCAGACAACTCTTCGTTCGTCCGACGGAAGAAGAACTGAAAACGCATAAGCCGGATTTTACTGTGATTTGCACTCCGGGATTCCATGCCGATCCTGCCAACGAAGGCACCAATTCGGAAACATTCATCATCATCAACTTTGAGAAACGGCTGGTCCTGATCGGCGGAACGGAATATGCCGGCGAGATGAAAAAATCGATTTTCAGCGTAATGAACTATCTTCTTCCATTCCGGGGCGTCATGCCGATGCATTGTTCCGCCAATGTGGGGGAAAAAGGAGACGTCGCCCTGTTCTTCGGCCTTTCCGGAACAGGAAAGACAACTCTGTCTGCAGATCCCGAACGCCGTCTGATCGGGGACGATGAACACGGCTGGTCCGATCAGGGTGTGTTTAACTTTGAAGGCGGATGCTATGCCAAGTGCATCAATCTTTCACAGGAAAAAGAACCGCAGATCTGGAACGCCATTCAATTCGGTTCCGTTCTCGAAAATGTGGTTGTCGATCCCGAAAATCGTGTGCCTGACTATGATGACGGATCTTTAACCGAAAATACACGTGCTGCCTATCCCATTGATTATATTGACGGTGCAGTGATCCCCGGTGTCGCCGGTCACCCGGAAGTGATCATTTTTCTGACCGCGGATGCCTTCGGAGTGTTACCGCCCATCGCCAAATTATCGAAAGAACAGGCAATGTACCATTTCCTCTCCGGATTTACCAGTAAGCTTGCCGGTACAGAACGGGGAGTTACCGAACCTCAGGCCACTTTTTCAACCTGCTTCGGTGAACCGTTTTTGCCGCAGCAGCCTGTGATCTATGCCAATATGCTCGGTGAAAAAATCAACAGGCATAATGCCCGCGTATATCTGGTCAATACCGGATGGACAGGAGGTCCATACGGTGTGGGAAGCCGCATGAAACTGTCTTACACCCGCGCCATGGTCCGGGCAGCGATCAACGGCTCCATCGAACAGAGTCAATTTGAGGTCGATCCGGTATTCGGCGTACTGGTTCCCACATCGGTAGAGGGTGTACCACAGGAAGTATTACAGCCCCGCAATACGTGGGCAGATAAAGAAGCTTACCAGCAAAAGGCTGAGGAACTGGCTCAACTTTTCCGTAAGAACTTTGAAAAATTCGAGGGTGTCCCTGCCGAAATTCGTGAAGCAGGTCCTCGTTCCGCTCAGTAAAACCAAGTTTCATTGTATAAAAAATAATCGGGCTCGCGCCCGATTATTCTTTTTATTTGGATGTTGGGTTTTTATCTGCACGCCTTTCTTTTTTTAAAATTCCTGTCTGTGTCTACCCCTCAGTAACTGCAGACGCTTTCGCCGCCTTTGCTTCATCTTTCCCCTCGAATATGGAACGGACCACTCCGAAATAATAGAGGAACACGACAAGCAATACGCCACCCGTTATATAAAAATTCAATGGTGTGAGACCGGCTGCGATCGTAAATCCTCCCAGTTTTCCGCCGATGAGAAACGCGAAGAAACGTAATACGGAACGGTAGGCCACATGCTGACTTCTTTCCGAATCCCTGGTGGCACTCAGAGCGTGGCGCTCGACCAGAGCAACGATCACCGGATAAATGAAAGTATAGCCAAAAATCAAGACAATAAACAACAACAGGTTTGGCATGAATCCCATCACCACATTGATGGCAATCCCGATCATTACAAACAGGCCAAATCCGCGGGTGCGGCCCAGTTTACCTTCCAGAAAGGGAACCAGAAACATTCCGAGGAAAGTGACAAACTGAACGGCACCGACCACAAGACCGATCATTTTTGAATCCATGCCGTATTCCATCTCCAGCATCAGATTATAAAACGGAATGGTAAAAGCAAAGCCCAATCCGACAAGACCGGCATAACCGATAAATTTTAACACTTCACGCGAAGGCCACCAGCTAATGACGGTTTTTTCTCCCGCTTCACCGGGTTCCCTGCGCAGTGAAGGAACAGGTAACTGAAAACGAATGATGAGCGCCACGATGACGGCTATGCTACCGATATACAGTGCCGGACGATATATGGCCCCGTCTGAACCCGGGATCCAATCGGCAAGAAAACCTCCCAGCATACTTCCCACCCCCACTGCAAACACACCCATGGAGGTGATGATACTATATGCAAAGGTTTCTTCCTCCTTGGACCGGGTCAAGCTTAACACAATCGGTAAACCGGTGGTCAGGACTACCGCAGCACCTACGGAATAGAAAATTTCTCCCGCATATAAAAAGGGCAGGGTAGAAAAAGCTGTGATCAACAGGATACCGATCATTACCATTGCGGTTCCAATGAGAAAAGTCAGACGCCTCCCCACGACATCCGCATAACGTCCAATCGGGATCAACATGATTGCGGTAACTGCAAATCCCGCCGCCAGCAGACTTCCAATCGTATTGGGATCATATCCCAGGTTAATGATATGTAAATTAAAGATTAAGGTAAAAATACCAATTCCGATGGAGTAAATAATCTCTGCTGCAATCGCCCATTTCAAAGCCGGACGGAATGACGACACTTGCCGCAAGTACTCTTTCATACAATACCCCTTTCATCGTTTCTATCCTTTCCAAATATATCAAAAAATCGGATAATTGAAAAGAAAAAAATAGAAACTTTTACAATAGAATCATTTTGAAGGGTCGTACTGCTATGAATAGAAAAAAATCATAAAAGGGGAAGTCCTTCGGAAAAATTCTCCATAACTCCCCCTTGATCTTTCAACTGTAAATTTAATGATATAAATTACTTGGGCAACTTCATATTTTTCATGCGTTGACTCATCTGACGAAGCTGTTTTTGATTTACATTCATCCCCATACTGCGTGCAATTTGAGCCATTTGCTTTTCGTCAAACTGCATGTTGGTCATCTGTTTTTTTAAGTAGTACGCCCCGCCGAAAAATCCGGCGATCAGTCCCGCAATCAGTGTGATAATCGGAATGATAATGTCCCACATGTGAAATCGTCCTTTCCCTGTCTGCTATAATGATTGAATGATGTCCATAATGATTTATTTTAACATAACCTCCTCGCTTATTGCATCGACTCCATACACATAAAAAAATAAAAAGCAGGATTTGATTTGCCTTTCCCTCACTGCGTTCGGCCGGTCTGCATCAAATCCAGCTTTTTATTTTTTGATAAATGAAGAGCCTTTCACATCACATTAAACCAGACTGTGGCCTGCCCCGTTTGCGGGTTGTCCACCGGCACTTCACGATCCACCGATTCATGCGGCATCACATAGATATCCAGGCGTTTCTCGTATGATAAATGGAGCGGAATATGTTGCACACCCTCACCCACAATAATTTTCGCCTCTTCCTTTCCGTCGATGACAATCAATAAATAGGCCTTGATTTCTGAATCGACATTCAGGTACTGAGTTTCTCCCTTGCCTTCCGCACTATATTGGTGCAAAAAATATTGGCCGGATAATACGTCCCGATCCTCGGCCAACAGATAACCATGGTCTTCAGCCATGAACTCACCCCATTACTCTCCGCTCAATCTTTTTTTAAGCACGTTCACGGGCATTGATATCACGAAACAAAAACGTAATCGCATACAATCCGGAAATGCCGACCAGTGTATAAATCACTCGGCTGAACCAGGAAGATTCCCGAAAAGCTTCCCCGCCAAAAAGGGCGGTAACCAGATCCCACTGGAATAATCCGACCAGCAGCCAGTTAATCGCTCCAATGATGACCAGGACTAAAGCCAATCTTGATAACATAGGACCAACACTCCTTTATTGAGGATAATCTTGTAACATCCGTAGTATGTGGAAAGGGTCCTTAAATTATCCAAAAAATTTTATTTCACACCGGCCGCGCCCTGATCCGGTTTCTTTTCCCCGCGATTGACGATGATGATTCCGGCCACCACCAGCAGGAGCGACAGGGCAATGAACAGGTGGAAGGGTTCATGTAAAAGAAGTACGGATAAAAACACACCGGACACAGGAATGAAAAACATATACATCGAAACTTTTCCCACTTTGTTGTACTTCATCACATTGTTCCACAGCATAAATCCGGCTGCCGATAAAAAGGCGAGGTAGGCCAGCATCCACAGTGCTTTTCCACTGAAATGAAAGGGGGCAAACCCGGCTTGAACGGATCCGATCACAAGTAATCCGATCCCTCCGATCAACATCTGATACCCCGTAAGATACAGGACATCCCAGTCCCGGGATTCATTTTTTACCAGAATATTTCCGTACGCCCCGGATAAAGCCGCCAGCAAAAGCAACCCTTCTCCCAATCCAAAGACAAATTCAAGGGATCCCTTCGTCATATTGACAAGAATCACCCCGGTAAACCCGATCATCAAACCGACCCCTTTGCGCCAGTTGAGCAAATCATTTTTATACATATAATGGGCCAGCACCAGTTGAAAAAAAGTTACCGTAGATACAGTAATCGAACCGCGGATTCCCGTACTGAAACTCAACCCGATATAAAAGAAAATATACTGTAAAAACGTCTGAAAAAGTCCCACCTTCAGCAGTGCCCTGCCCGATCCCCGTTGAATCCCGACCTTTCTTGAAGACACCACATGAAAAATGATGATCATCAATGCAGCCAAGACGAAGCGGTATCCGGCAAACACCATTTGTTCGAACACCTCATCGGGGGCGATTTGAAGTTCTTCATAGCTCAATTTGACGAAAGGAAACGCACTTCCCCACAAAAAAGTGGCCCCTGTTGCGGCCACCATGACACCCGCCGGATGAGTAAAAAATCGCTCTGCTTTCAATGTCGATGTCTCCTTTATATCATCATTTTCTTTCTTCAGCCCAGAAAAATAATCCCGTACATCAATGCACCACCGATCACCCAGGCCGGGTGCAGCTTCCATTTTTCCATCAACAGCAGACTGACCGCCGCAATTCCGATCGTTTGCAGACTGCCGACTTCCAGCCAGGCGCTCTCAAAAAATTGCAGCGTGATGATAGCCATCAGTACGCCGACAATCGGCCTAACCATATTGGACATGTTTTTGACACGGGGAGAATCCTTGAAACGATATAATACACTTAAAAAAACAATCATGGCAATCAATGAGGGAGCCGTGTTGGCAAACAGAGCCACAAATGCCCCCGGCCAGCCGGCTACCTGGTACCCGACAAATCCGGATATTTTGGTGGTAATCGGTCCGGGCAGAGCGTTCCCCAGCGCCAGCATGTCACCGAATTCCTGTATCGTCATCCACTGATATCGATTGACCACTTCATTCTGGATCAACGGAATATAGGCAGGTCCGCCGCCATAACCCACAATGCCCGGGATAAAAAACGCCCAGAACAAATTCCAGTAAGTCATCATCGGGGATCGCCCCCTTCCCCTTCGCTGGCGGCTCCGCCCACTTCATCCCTGACGCCTTCCCTTTTTTTCGCTGTCATTGCGGAAGACTGTGGTGATTTCAGCAGGGCATAAATCAGAAAACCAGCGATGACCAGTGCCGGGTGCAGACCAAGTATTACAATCAAAAGCAGGCTTAATGCGGTGATCCATATGCTTGTCCATTTGCCCGTACCCTGCCAGGAACGTTTGAAAAACTCATAGGCCAGCACACCGAGCATGACTCCTACAACGGGACGAACGGCTGCCGTCATTCCCTGCACCTGAGGTGAATCTTTAAACTTCATCAAAAATCCGAGAATTCCAATCATTAAGAACACCGTGGGCAGGGCCATTGCAGAAACACCGACAATACATCCGCTGATTCCTTTTACACGATAACCGATATACCCGGCCAATTTGGTCGTGATCGGACCGGGAAGGGCATTGCCCATCGCCAGGACATCGGCAAACTCATCATGATCCATCCACCTGTATCGTTCCACAACTTCTTTTTGGATCAACGGAACGGAAGAAGGGCCTCCTCCATAACCCAGAAGGCCCGTCCGCAAAAATACCACGAATATATCGATTAATTCTTTCATGTCAAAAAGCACTTCCGATCTGAGCTGAATAACTTTTATTTTATTGTAAACTTTTTACTCGAATATGTCCCGATCTCTTTTCCCGGATGCGACATTTTTTTCATGTCTTTTTGTTATATCCTATCATGAGGATGTATGGGTTAATGCCCTGTGTTTCCCCGGAAATTTCCGCAACGGTTGTTTTTTTCCGTAGGTGAGAGAACGCCACAGCCATTCCACCGGTCCGTAATGAAAGCGCCTGATCCAGTACTGACTGATAATCACCTGCAGAATGAACACGACAATGGTGAGTACGAGTCCCGCTGCCGGTCCCATTTTTCCATACATGGATAGTCCATAGTTATAGAAAATGGTTGTCGCCAGTACCGATTGAAAAAGATAGTTGGAGATCGCCAGCCGCCCCACCGCTGCCAGCGGACGAAGACGATGTTGCCAGACTTCACGTTGCATCAGTAATACAAGGGATGACACATAAAACAAACTGAGAGCCGGTTCATGAACCATTCGCGCCGTCTGTCCGATAAACTCGTACAGAAGTCCCGAGGTAAAGCCGATGTCAACCTTCCCGATTTCGTAAATCACTCCGCCGAGTAAACCGATCACCAGACTGTAAACCCATACCTTCCGGATCAACCCCAGATGATGTTTTGCCTCGGCAATGATCTTTCGCCTGGCAGCATACACTCCCAGCAAAAACATGGTAAACACATGGGGCAAAGAAAAAATGGAATAGCTAAACGAAATGCTGCGATCATAAATTCTTTGATTAACCATGTCAAGATAGGTCCCTTCACCGTAAGCCGCCACTGACCTGTCAATGGCCCGTATCATTTCCTGCCTGAATGCGTTGTTTTCCTGCGCTTCCAGTTCACGGGAATCCGGAGTTTTTTCCGGTTCGGATGCTCCCAGTAATAACACTCCGTAGAGTACGACAGGAATCAAAAAGATGACCGCCGCGGACTTCAGCAGTTGACTTTGGGGCATTTTTCTAAAAAGAATCAGCGCAAATCCCAAAAAGGCATAGGTCATCAGAATATCACCCGACCAGATGAGAAAGGCATGAATCACTCCAAAAATCAATAAAACAAAAAGACGGCGGACATACAATGTAACGGCTTGATGCCCTTTACGCTCCGCCCGTTCCATGAACATGACCATGCCCAGTCCAAACAAAAATGAAAACATTGTATAAAATTTCCCCTGGGCAAAAAATTCAATCAACCAGGAGACCGCGCGGTCCCAGGGCTGGGTCCACCACTCGATCCCTGCTGCTTTCAGATAAACCACCGGTGAACTGAAAAAAGACATGTTCACGGTAAAGATCCCCAGAATAGCCAGTCCGCGAATCACATCCAGCGTCATATTTCTTTCGTGGGGCTGGGTGGGAAGAGGAGAGGGTAACTCACTCATCTCCTCAGCCTGAATTCCGGCATGTTTCATCATGTTTTCGCCTCCGATAATGTTCATTTTTGATTCCGACGTTTTTGCGGTCAGATTCGCGCTCATTTTCAACAAAAAAACTTTTTGGTCTATATCCTGTTCCGTTATTCAAATTATTTCCATTTCCTCTTTGTTTTCATGCCCGTTTTTTCTATAATGGATAGGGGTGATCAACGTGAATATACCGCAACCTTTTCAGGATAAAATGAATAAACTGCTGGGTCAGGAGGCTCCCTCTTTTTTCGCTTCTTACCGGGAGGCTCCTCTTCACGGGCTGCGTGTCAATCCGATTAAAATTTCCGCTGACGAGTTTCGGACCCTGTTTCCCTGTCCGCTGGAACCGGTTCCGTTTGTGAACGGCGGTTTTTATTATCCCGGCGACTGCCGTCCCGGAAAGCATCCTTATCATTTCGCCGGTCTCTATTATATGCAGGAACCAAGCGCGATGATGCCTGCGGAAATTCTTAACGCCCGATCTGGTGAAAAAGTGCTT
The DNA here is from genome assembly GCA_041686735.1 of Bacilli bacterium. Taxonomy (GTDB): domain Bacteria; phylum Bacillota; class Bacilli; order JACDOE01; family JACDOE01; genus JAWLDF01. The sequence goes on along the minus strand of JAWLDF010000049.1, from coordinate 7,848 downwards.
GATCTATGTGCTGCACCGGGTGGTAAAGCGACCCAACTCGCCGCAAAGATGAACAACCGCGGCATCCTGATTGCCAACGAAATTCACCCGAAACGGGTCCGTATATTATCTGAAAATATCGAACGTCTCGGGATCACCAATGCCATCGTGACACAGGAATCACCGCAACGGCTGGCAGAAGTGTTCCCCGGCTATTTTGACAAAATTCTGGTGGATGCCCCCTGCTCGGGTGAAGGCATGTTTCGCAAAGACGACGAAGCGATACAGTTTTGGGGCGAAGAACATGTGATTCAGTGTGCCCACCAGCAGTCTTCCATCCTCGATGCTGCTTATACCATGCTTAAAGAGGGCGGTGTGCTCGTCTACTCCACCTGTACCTTTTCGCCGGAGGAAAACGAACAAAACGTCGAACGTTTTATGGATCGTTACCCCGACATGGAATTGCAACCCGTCCCCGGACCGGAAGGCATGAAGAGCGGGGTTCCGGACTGGGGCGAAAAAAAGTTGCAGGCTCTCACACAGACGGCGCGGTATTGGCCCCATCATTTTCGCGGGGAAGGACATTTTATCGCCAGATGGGTCAAAACTTCCCCCTGTTCCAAATGGAAGGGACATGAAGCACGCCCTCTGCCCCCCAAAAAAGCGGAACAATTAAAAGACTATCAGACCTTTATAAAAGAGACGTTCCGAAACCCGCCTGAGTTTCAGTTGATGCAGTCGGGAGATCATCTTTATGTACTGCCGCCAGGAAGCCCGGATCTAAGCCGCCTGAAAATAAAAGTGATCCGTAGCGGACTGCATCTGGGAACACTGAAGAAAAACCGTTTTGAGCCCCATCACGGGCTGGCCATGGCTCTTCGGACCGATCAGGTTTATCATACCTTCCCTCTGACCGGTCCTGACATCTGGAAAAAATATATTCGCGGAGAAACGATTGCTTCCGGTGATCACCGCGGCTGGGTGCTCGTCAGCATCGATGGTTTTCCGCTCGGTTGGGGCAAAGAAGTTCAGGGAACGGTTAAAAATTTTTATCCAAAGGGGTTACGGATCCCGGGATTGCAATAAACTTGATTTGAACATATGTTCGTATATATAATAGAAAGTGCACATCTCAAAACGATCAGAGCAGGTGGTGACTATGAAATTTCCCTCTCCCCGAGATAGTGAACTGATACGCGAATATGTGCTGCTTCCCCTTTTATTGCTGGTGCTGGCGCGTGATCAAAAAATCATCGCCCAATCATCCATCAAGCTTAAACAGCCTTACCTTGATACGCTGCAGTCGGCAATGGACCGGGTGATGAAAGATATGGGACGAATTCGCCAAACCCTGCGTTCGCGGGGATTTCGTTTTTATGAAGAAACAAGGGATGATCTCGGTATTTATGTAAAATATGTGTATCAGGGCTACCACCACACCCTCCGTCTGCACTGGGAATACTTAAAAGGACAGGTGGAAATGAAGCTGAAAGAATACCTGTCCCATTCGTATAACTGAATGATGATCTGGCTCAGCGGTTGACGGGACGAAAAATAAGACGATTTTTTCATCCTATTTTTCCGTTTTTTCTTTCCATTACAAGAATAAGACGAATTTTTCGTCTTATCCATCACATCCACTAAGGACTTATCAAAAAAACCAATGAATCAAGCAACCTGATTGTCGAAACTTCCCTGAATTTTTGCCAAAACCAGAACGGCACAGGCACTTAACGGTTCGTTGACCGGCATATGATAACGTGTCATCGCGATATATAGAATAAACCCGATCATCTCGCTGTGTGAAATTCCGAGACTCTCCGTCATAAATGCGAGTGAGCCGTGAACAGCCAGCGAAGGTGTACCGTTGACATCAATCACATACAGACGACCCTCTTCATCCTGCTTTAAATCCAGGCGCAGAATATCATGCGCTCCCAGAGTCTGAAAAACCTGATGGGACATTTCCTGAATCTTCAAAGCCACAGGGTCTGCCTCAGAAAGTAATTCAAACTGGTCTCTCAATTGATACTCCATTTTCTTCACCTGTTGACTGCGAACCTGCAAAATCTCCGGAAACGCAATCACAGGCAGAACATGAGGAACCCCGTTTTCTATACTGCCAAAATTACCGACGATCCCTGCGGTATACTCCCGACCGGACAGATAGGTCTCACAGATCACGGGCTGATTCCCGATCAGCGAACGTAGTTGAAGTAATTTGTTTTTCAAGTCATCACGGTCACGCACAATGGAAAACTCGTCAATGCCGATGCTGTTTCCTCCCCCTCCGGGTTTGACAAACATGGGGTATCCGACCACCTGTTCCGCCTGCTCCAGTTGCCACGTTTCATCTTTGCCCTCTTCAAAGACGAAATATCGGGGAATATTGACTCCTTGATGACTGAGATAGTGATAGGTCAAATCCTTGTTACGGCAGCGTTCCATGGTTTCAGTTCCCGAGTGGGTAAACGGGATCGACAACTGCTGCAGAACCTGTCTTACACGCAAAGCTCCTGATCCGTCAAACAGTGAAGACGGCTCATCAAGAAAACCTTCCGCAATAACAAAAGCGATATCGAGCGGCAGGTGTTCAAGGATAAACCGGGTCATTTGTTCCGGGCTGTGTACATTGAGTGCGATCACATCGAGGTCAAATGATTGAAGGGCATCCTGAATTCGTTCTATTGTAGCCGTACTTGCACACTCACTGAACTCCCCTTTTCGCAAATGATCGGGTACCCAGTTATAAACAAATAGAACCCTCTGTTTCAACCCACATTCCCCATTTCAATTGATATCACAACAAGCATATTATACGTCCTCGAAATTAACCTTTCAACACGAAAAAACAGGGAGACTTTCAGTCTGAAATTTACATAAAGTTGTCAAAAACAGAAACACTATAATCAATCCGATTTTCCTCCGGGCAATCACGCGGGGAGTGATACTACTTGTCCATTTTTAAAAAAATCCTGAAGCCCAAAAAAAAGAAAGACAGGCCGGTCATCCGTACCGCTTTTGAAGAGGACAGACCCATTCAGCCTGATTTGAAAACCAACGTGTCTTACGTTAAAAATACCTTGAAACACGCTCCCGATTTAATGATTCGTAACATCAACATTGGATCCTCCAACCTGAAGGCAGTCGTCATGGCCCTAGACGGGCTGATCGACAGTGACCGAGTTCAGATGGGTGTGATGAAATCGTTATTCAGTAACAAGGATGTTACCGTAAAAAATTTGCAATCAATTGAAGATCATCTTTTGTACGCCCTGGATATCTCTCACGTAAAAAGTATGAATGCTGCCATCAATGCCCTGCTCACAGGGAATGTGATTTTATTTCTCGAAAACGAAACAAAGGCTCTGCAGATCAATCTGAAAACCTTTGAAACACGTTCCGTTGAAGAACCCAAATCCGAACCGACAGTAAGGGGTCCCCATGAAGGTTTTACCGAAGCGATTTCCATAAACTTTACCCTGATTCGGCGCAGATTGGTCGATCCCAATCTTCGTTTTGAAGAGATCATTCTCGGTGAAAAAACGCAAACAAAGATTTACATCACCTACATTGATGACATTGCCGACCCGGAAATCATCGAAGAGGTCAGATCACGCTTGAAAAAAATCAAAACCGCCTCCGTCCTTGAATCGGGTTACATCGAACAATATATTGAAGATGCACCTCAATCGTTGTTTCCGACAGTAGGAAATACGGAAAAACCTGATCGTGTCGTGGCCAAATTACTGGAAGGAAGGGTAGCTATACTGGTTGATGGCACCCCGGTTGCATTAACAGTTCCCTATCTTTTTGTGGAAGGTTTTCAGGCCGCAGAGGATTATTATTCACGCCCTTACTATACATCACTGGTGCGGTTAATTCGTTTTACATCCTTCTGGATCTCTATTTTTCTGCCGGCTTTTTATGTGGCCACGCAAAATTTTCATAAAGAAATGCTGCCGACGGAACTTCTGGCCAGTATTGCAGCCGCCCGGGAAGGAGTTCCTTTTCCTCTGATCATGGAATTAACCATGATGTTGATTGTTTTTGAGATTCTGCGGGAAGCCGGGGTGAGAATGCCGCGGGCCATCGGTCAGGCCGTATCAATCGTAGGAGCCCTCATCCTCGGAGAAGCAGCGGTAGACGCAGGAATTGTCGGTACACCGACGATCATTATCGTGGCGGTGGCCGGAATCACCACCTTTATCATCACCCCGTTTGCCGATGCGGCTACCCTGTTGCGTCTTCTTATGTTAATTCCCGCCGGCTCCATCGGCCTGTACGGATTACTTCTCGCAACGCTGGCACTGGCCGTCCACCTGGCTTCAATCACATCGATGAAGGTACCTTATCTGGCGCCGATTGCACCGTTAATACTGCGGGACTGGAAAGACGTCTTTGTTCGATTATCCCATCGCAGGATGAAAAAAATGCCGCAATCCATTCCGGTAAAAAGAAACATCCGTCGCTATAAAGTGGATTCTTAATCATGTTCAGAGGGGGACAGCATGAAAAAAACAGCGCTCATCCTGACAATCATCCTACTTACCCTATCCCTCACCGGTTGCTGGAGTTCACGAGAACTGTCGGACGCGGCTTTTCTGGCGGGGGCCGCATACGAAAAAAAGGGGGAAGAATACAAAATCACCTTTCAGGTGTTACGTCCGACCCAGATAAAAAACCAGCAGTCCCAGGCTTTTGTCATGATCTCAAGTAGCGGTCCGACGGTTCAGGAAACAGTCAGGCGCCTGGTAAAAGGGTTAAAAAGACGCCTTTTTCTCACACAAAACCGAGTACTTGTGATTGATTCAAAGCTGGCTGAAGAAAATATACTTCCTGTACTGGATTTTGTGTATCGCGAACAACAGTTTCGGTTAACCAGTTATATTTACATTGCCGATGGCGCTGCAAAATTACTGGGTCAGCAATCCCCCCTCGATCCGATGTCGTCCTTCGGTCTGTCAACCGGAACGGATACTGTTAAGAATGATGTTTCGGAAATGCCCGCCGTTACCTTAAAAGAATTTATTGAAATGCATCTTGGCCCTACCGCAACCAGCTATGTCACATTATTGAAAATGCATCACGAAGAAAAACCGGCGATGAGCCACTTAGACATTAACGGTACCGGCATCATCAAACAGGGGAAACTGGTGAAGCGAATTGAATCTCCTACAACTACCCGCGGGATATTGTGGTTTCATGATTTGGTTTCGGACGGCATTATGACGATAAACATGAATAAACAGGATAAGGCAGGAATCGATATTTTAAAGGCTAAAAGTAAGATCACTCCCCGTCTGCAGAATGGAAAATTAATCATCGATGTGGAAGTGAAGGTGATCGGCGATTTACAGGAATGGGAATCACCTGAAACCATTGATGAAAAAATGATTAAAAAGATCGAAAAACTGTTCACCGTTCAGGTGCGAAAAGAGATGGAAGAAGCACTCACAGAAATGAGAAAAGATCCGGTGACAGACGTTTCCCAGATCGGGCTTGAGGTTTACCGGCAAATGCCGGATTACTGGCATCAGATCAACAAAGACTGGGACGAACATTTTAAAAACCTGCAGGTGAATCTTAAAGTGGATGCCAAAATTAAAAACATGGGCTTAATCCAGAATAACAACAGCAACCATGATATCCGCAAAATAAAGCCCAGTCCGTTATTGCCCTAGAGTGTAATTCGGAGGCGACCCTATGTTACGCAGACGTTCAGCCATCTTTTTTTTATTTATGGCGTTACCGATTGTCGGTCACGTCATCATCTTGTCCCAATTATGGGATGTGGCGGGTAGGGATGCATGGATCTCTGTCCTTATCTCCACTCCCGTGGGATTATTTATTGCTTACCTTACCTGGAAATTTATGGGTATAAAACCTGATGCCACCCTTCCTGAAATAAACCGCATTCTGTGGGGAAAGATAGGAGGAAACATCGTCAACACCATCTGGTTGATCTATTTTTTTCTCATGGCCATGATCACGGTAATGAGCCTGTTCGACATGTTCCATTCCGGTTTTTATCCGGAAACACCAATGTGGTTTCTTGCTCTCATTTTTCTATTGTTAGTCGTCTATAGTCTCAGCAGAGGTATCAAAGTGATCGCCTGGGTGGCAGGGATTTTAACTTTAACGATAATAATTTCCGGCCATACCATTTCCGTCCTGTTAAGCCCTGAGCGTGAATGGCGTCACCTCCTTCCCATGCTCGAACATGGATGGAGACCGTCTATTCTCGGTGCAGTTTTGTTGTGTGCCATATGGACTGAATTTTTTGCTATTACGGTGGTGACCTATCAAAAAGTACGCAGCAGAGGAATGTTATATGTCTTGCTTGTGGGTGCATTTGCCAACACCCTCATGATGTTGAGTGTTGCAGCCGGAACAGTTTCCATTTTTGGATTCGAACATACAAACAACATGCTCTATCCCGTGTTAAGTTCTGTACGTATGGTTACACTGGGATTTGTTGACCGCTTCGATGTATACGGTCTGGCTTTGATGACCTTCGGCTGTTTTATTCGTTGTTCCTTATTTATTCATGCAACCATTGAGTGTCTGCCCAAAAAACTCACAAAATACCGCACAGTCCTGATCTATACCGTGGCAACGTTGCTCTTCATCACATCCCTTTTCTTTTACCAGAACAAATTACAATATGAAGAAATGATAAGATATTACGTATTTTCTCTCATTTTATGGATTTTTCCAGTGGCGAATTTAATCAAAAACATGATTACCCCGGCCGATGGAAGAAAAAAGGGGTGACCCTGCCGCCGGGATCATCACCGACCGGTTGCTTTCCCGTTTTTGTCTGAAAGAAGAGACGCACCTTTTTTGTAATAGGCGTTCATAATATCCTCGGGAACCATACTGCCCCCGGTGGCCCAGATCAGGTGCGTGGCAGTGGATAATTTGTCCGATATGGCCTGTTGACGCAGATATTCCCGGCCTAGATCCGAGCCGATTAAATTCGGCGCACCCGGTACCCCCGCCAGAGCCGAAGGTTCAAGATAAATCCCCTCTGAGTCCGCCAGCAAGGCAAGCAATCTGTACAACTCCTTATCACTTACCGTAAAAGCGCCGCTCAGGATCGACTCGATCGTCTTCCCTACAAAACGTGAAGGACGGCCAACCGCAAGTCCGTCGGCATCGGTCTTATTGTCAAGTCCGTAGTCATGAACGGAAACTTTGTCATGTAATCCCGTCATCAACCCGAGCAACATGGCGGGAGAGTGGGTTGGTTCGGAAAAAAAGCAATGTACATGCGGACCGAATACCAGTTTTAACCCTAAGGTAATGCCGCCGGGGCCGCCCCCCACCCCGCAGGGCAAATAGACGAACAGCGGATGATCTTCATCCACACGAATCTCGTTTTGGTCGAATTGTTGCTGCAGCCTTAAAGCGGCTACGGCATATCCGAGAAACAGGTGTTTTGAATTTTCGTCATCAATAAAATAAGCATTCGGGTCTTCCTCCGCCTGTTTTCTGCCTTCTTCCACCGCCCTGCTGTAATCGGAAGCATATTCAATCACCCGTACCCCCTGCTTTCTGAGCAGTTCCTTTTTCCATTCCTTGGCATCGGCAGACATGTGAACGGTTACGTTAAAACCCAGCTTTGCACTCATAATCCCAATACTCAGTCCCAGATTTCCGGTGGAACCCACGGAAATGGCATATCTCGAGTAGAAACACCGGAATTCGGGAGATGCCAGTCTGGAATAGTCATCTTCTTTCGTAAGAAGACCATGCTCCAACGCCAGATCCTCGGCATGCTTCAGTACTTCATAAATGCCTCCCCGCGCTTTAATCGAACCGGAAATGGGAAGATGGCTGTCTAGTTTCATCCACAGTTGACCG
>JAWLDF010000048.1:0-21584 GCA_041686735.1 Bacilli bacterium | reverse complement strand
GCCTACCTAACTATTTCGAGATTTGGGGAGGTACTCCTTTTTTCATGGCTTCAAAACCTTGTGCCCGTTGGGCTTAGATTTATGAAATTGATTCAAATATAATTATATTTATATAATTTCACAAAACAATTAGGTATTAGAAAATATTTAGAATTTATACTTATAAGATAGCATTATATCCAAAATACATAAATTTTTTATTAAAAGTATAATGAGTAAGAAAATTACATGTGGCTAGGAGGTTAATATGAGAAAAATAAAAAAAATATTAGTCGTTTTGACATTGTTGTTAGGATTTTATTCTAACCATCAAATACATAATGATACTCCTTTTTTTCAAATTTTAGAACCCCCAATATTCTTAGATGAAAATTTACCATCACAACATTGATGATTTCTCTAAAAAGAAAGAGAGAAGAGGTCTTCCTCTTCGTAAATCTAAGTTAGGGTAAATGGTCTTTGATCGTAAAGCGTTTTAACAATTTTTATAAGTTCCGTCCAAAATACATCCGAAGATTGCTCCTACAACTCTTGTCGAAATTAATAAGACTTAAGGGGGGTGGTTCAATTGTTTGTATGTAAATAGAGATTGAACATAAATATTGAGAAAATCGAAATGTAAAACGATATTAAAAGTAATGTATATCTATACAACCTTAATTAACTTAGTGAAAAGAATGTAAGCTCATTTAAAATTTTTGAGGAGGGGTATATAATGAAAAAGTTTACTTCTATGATTATTGTAGCAGTTTTACTGCTTAGTAGTGTGGGAAGTGCTTTTGCTGCAGGAAATGAGGTGAAATCAGATCTAGTTCTAACAAAAAAGCAACAGGAGGAGATAAAGCAAGCTAAAATGAAGACTGAATCCTTAAAAAAGAAATGGGAATCTCGAAAAGGCCCTAAATATCATGGGGATCAAAAGGTTTCTAACGGGGTTTCAATACAAGCTGGATATTATTCAAGACCTGGTATGTTTCTTGTGACATTAGATACTGCTAGTAGTAGTTCAAGTGCATGGGCTGGTGGTCATGCGGGGATGGTTTATAGCGACTACTATGTGATTGAATCTTGGGGAAATCAGGGCGAAGCGCTTAATGGTGTGAATTTATGGCCAAATGATTGGGATACTCGTTACACACACATGGAACTTAGATCAGCGTCCGATACTACCGTTTCAGAAGATGAACAAGCGGCAGACAAAGCGTTTTCTTACGCTGGGAACACACCTTACAACATAAACTTCTTTTATATTAATCAAGATTCTTCATTCTATTGTTCACAATTGGTTTGGTACTGTTTTTATAACCTATTTGATATCGATATGAATGATGGAGGAGCAGTATGGCCAGTAGATTTAACTGAGTCTTCCGAATCCTACGTTGTGTATTCTCAATAATTTAAAATTAATAAAGGAGAGAGGCAACTTTCCTCTCTCCTTTCAAATGAAGGAGAACATAAATGTTTAAGATAAGATTGAATTTCTTAATAGTTTTTATTCTATTTTTAATTGTTACAGGTTGTACTGAACACTCGAACAACAATAATACATCATCATTTAAATATGGAGTAATTTACACATCTAATCTAAAACAAAAAAGTCAAATAATCTTATATTCTAAAAATTGGAACATAGTGAAGGAAATCAATCTTAATTTTGGTGGCTTAAAAAAAGGGGAAGTTTATGCTGAAAAATTATACATTCCTGTTACTGGAATACCAAAAAAGCCTGGAGATAAAATATTAGAGTTTGACTTAAAAACAGGAAATATACGTTATATAAACACCAAAAAAATGCCGACCAAGCTGGTAGCAACCGATGATTTTTTATATGTTATCCATAACACTAGAGTGAATTCGGGCCTTTTAACTAAAATAAATCTCAAAAGTAACAGTATAATTAAAGAAACTCTACTCACTGGTGTGCTCGGAGAAGTCTCTGTAACAAATAATAAGGTTTATGTTATTGCGGATGCCCCTGATACCAAGAGACAATACATTCATGAGCTTGACAAAAATTTAGATAAAATTAACACGAAAAAAAATGTTTATACTGCTTTTCCTACTGATTCTTTATATTTTAATAATAAGTTACTCATTATTAACAATGCAAAATACGATTTTTCCGCCCCTACTAGCAATATTGTGGCTTTAAATAATAACACTTCCACTTTAGAATTAATAAAGCTAAAAGAAGTTGCTCCTTATCAAGTCTTTAAAAATAAAGATAATATTATTATTACACATTATGATTTTCCAACTCGTTCTGGGAGTATGGTGACTGTGTTGAACAAAGAATTGAATCAAATCAATGAATATAATTTAAAAAACGACCTTTTTCTAAGCCACATAGGAGATAATGCGTTATATTCCTTTAATAACTATAATTTATATAAATACGACATAGATGATTTTAAATTGTTAAAAGAAATCCAATTAAAGAAAATTGAAGGCATGGTAATCACCGACTTTTTTATATTAGATAGAGAGAATTAAATCGTTAATTAGTTTCCCCTGAAAAAATCGATTTTTGAAAAAGGTTCTTCCTATCGTTTTCTCAGAGAGTATTGATTACCTTTTTATTCTGTTGTTGTTACATTATTTGATCATTCGGGCAGCTCTTCTGAGGTTATGTACCCATATTCCTTGTCCGACCCATATTTTTGAGTCGACAAAGCCCCCGTAATGGCTTCTGTTCAAACAGTACTTTCTCTTTAACAAACTAATTTTGGCTTTACCAGCAGCTCGGAAGCGCTACATGTTCTGTTCGCTTCTTGCTCTTTTTAACCTTGGTTTGGACTTTTTCAAGGATGGGCTGAATATCATTTGTCAAATAAAGTTATTTTCTTGTTTTGTATTTATATGGGGTTAGAAAGGTCATCTCTTGTTGATTTAAAAATTAACATGATAAAGGATAATAAGATTATATTTGGAAGTAGAAAAATTCCTTTACCTCGACAATTATGTGATTTAATAAGCCAACTTATATTAGAAAATAGTAGGAAGAAAATAAGAGGAATACACTTATTTTATTCAAAGTATGATGGGAAATTTAGCCCTATGAAGGAGAATACGGTTAATTATGTTTTTAACAGTAGTCTTAAAGCACTATATGAGAAAGTGAATTTAGCTCAAGGTACTAGAGCAAGAAGGAAGCATCCTTTTGAAAAATTTTTAATGTAATAATGATGAAATAACACAAAAGAAGATGAATTGCCCTTGTAATACAGGAAAATAAAGTATCTATGTAGAAAAGGAAATATTAAATAGAATGTCGTTTAAAGTATAACAATTTCAATTTTTTTAAAGTGATGAATATTGTTAACTGATCAAGAATAGCTTTACGGGAGATAAACTCACAAATGTTGTTTAGAGGTTAACAAAAATAATATATAAGGCGGGGTGAATTATGAGGGTAGCTAAGGAGGATTTTTATTGTGGAGCTTTTTTGTCACTGTTATTGAACAATGGAATTGACCCAGCTCTCTTCGACAAAGTTGATGATTCAAGCAGAAAGATTTATGACTTTGATACCAACAAAGGGAGTTTTAGGGTTTATGTTAAAACAACTGAAGCCCCGTCAAGTGAGAATAGTTACAGGAGTAGTGCAATTTGGAACTTTCCATTTACTGATAACCAAATTGACGAATTAAAAGACATTTAAGATGTAAACAGGAAGCTATATTTTGTTTTTGTATGTGGAAGAGTGGCATTGAATCAAAGTAGAGTAGCTATTATTCCAAGCAATGTAGTTTTTCAATGTATTGATTTAATGAGAAATAAAAAGTATAAAAGACAATCAATTTATATCAGGTTAATCAAAAGAGGTAGAAGTTTTGAAATTTATGGCTCAAATAAAGCGAACAACGAAGCACTAAAGGTAAAAGTGAAAGATGTTTACACAACATTTGGAAGTGGTCACAATTATAATGAAAAAGATAAACAGATTAAGAGCCAACTATAAATCTGTAAAGTTCTAAATACTAGTTCCAATAGATTCAGTTGGACATTGATTATCTCAGATAATCCTGTTTGTTTTCAAAAACCTTCAAAATCTCATTTGAATATAAAATTATAAAAGGGTTCCTTCCAATATGAAAGAATATTTGCATTCTTAAGGAAAGGTGGCTTTTTGAGAGTAAAAAAACACCCCCGAAATACATTTGTTTTCAAGGGTTTTTGAGAGTTCAAAAACTCTTACTCTTTCATACTACTCTTCTTTTCTATCTTGATCCTTAATAATCTGTTGCAAGATATCAATCTTTGTACTATCTTTTTTAGAGGTTCCTTCGTTAATCTCATACTGTTGATGATCTGTTTCATTCGATGAGTTACTATCGTTAATATTCGGGTCCACCATGACAGTTTCACTCCTTTATTTTCTTCGTATAAGTCATTAATCTTCTCCATGCTATAACAAACAATTTTGATATTCTTGGTGATATTTACATATTCGTAATCTATATTTCCAATTATACCTTGATTGAGGCAAGTTTGAAATAATTCTTGTCTGCCAATTTTAATCTCAATATCTTTGTCAAGTGACGTCGAAACCTCTTCAAGGAACCCTTCTGTCAATTTGGTGTTGTCTGACAATGAATAAATAGTCACAGGACGTACTTCTTTTTCCCTAACCAGATAATTTTTCCATAAATTATTGTAATATGTAATTTTATGCTTCCGAAATAGGTTGTTTATTACTTCAATAAGATAGAGAATTGCCATCCATAAAATGCTAATAACAACAGATATGTAAAGCAATGTGACCACCAAAATTGCCATTAAATAGATTTGATTGGAGAAGATAGCTTGGAATTCCTTAATTGTATCAAACCCACTGTATGTCTTATTCCAGTGTTTTATTAATTCGACAACAGTGTTTTGATTTAAGATTAACAATGTGCCGGTGAAAATTGGTACATTAAATAACAATGAGTAAAAAGTCTTTTCAAGTGTGTCGGAGTTTTTGCCAAACCCCAGTTTAAATTTGCTGACAATGATGTATGAGAGAAACCCTGGCAATAAAAATAATGCCCATAAGATTGTTTTTTCCATTTTTACACCTCAGCAATCTACAAGTTATTTGAATAATCTTAAATTAGGTAGTTTCCCCTGAAAAAATCCGAGGTTTGGCTCAAAAATAGAAGGAATTCGATGCCTCAAAATGGAAATTATTATCACACAAAATCTAAAGAGGGGCAACATTGAATTCCTATTAAATAAGAAATTCAATGTTGCCCCTCAAAAATCCTTTTTGAGGTGGTAAAAATGTTAAAACTTCGCGATGAACAATTAACCCTTTGGGATAGCATTCTCCCGGAACCCATCAAAAGTCTGCCTGAACTACCGAAACGATCATCGAGACGACAGAGGCGGTCATCAGCCAAGCGACGAGTGCCGTGGAGAAGATGCAAGACAAAGGACGCCAAGCGATCAAGCAAGCGAAACAGCGTTTGACGGGATTCGTTGATCTGACGACAAAGCTAGTGAATCAGGAAAAGCAAGTCGTCTCGGGAACGCGCGTCATTGCGAATCGATCGTCAGCTACTTTGATCCGGAGACTCGACCGATTAAAAAAGGCAAGTTGTCCAAAGGAACTGAGTTCGGCTATATAGTCCGGATTGATGAGAAAGCGGCTTTGTTACTGGCTATGCGGTTTATACCGGCAATCCCTCGGGATGACGACCTGCTCGTTTCGACCGTTGAGGCTCATAAAAAACGATTTGGTGCAGCTCCCAAAGCAGTGGCCACCGATCGGGGGTTTTCCAGTAAGAAGAACGAAACAGCATTAACCGAGATGGGCGTTGGTCGGATCAGCTTGCCATGCAAGGGGAAGAAAGACCAAGCACGAACCGAACATGAAAACCAAGATTGGTTTAAAGATTTGCAGCGTTACCGTGCGGCGGGTGAGGCAAAGATCAGCCTCTTGAAGCGAAAGTACAGTTTGAACCGCAGCAGGTACCGGGGTCTTGCTGGCTCAAAAAGCTGGATTGGGTTCGGAATTCTGACGCATAACCTCCAAAGAGCGGCCAAAATGCTCGAATCGGAAGCAAAATAAGGAATAAACAGGAAAATGTGAGACACCAGAAAAATGACAGGAAATTGGTTTTACTCAAAACCGACTTTATCAGGAGCAACTAATTATCAAGTAAAATACAACGGTAGTCATAATCCCTTAAATGCGTGTTGTTGTAATAATTTAGATTTAGATTTAAAAGTAAACCTAATAACACCATCTTTTGGTGCTTTAAAAATGAATTTAACCAGGTGATCTTTAGAATTATCTTTTATAAAAAAGTTTAGTCTAACATTTCTTGTTTATGCTGATATTTTTGATAGTAGAGATATCCCACATAAGATGAAAACAGGATTAAAACACCTACCACAGTGATCAAAAAGTTTACGTCCCCGGTCATAACTCCATACGAGCAATACATAAATGAGGAACGGTATGGTGCCCAACTTAATCAGGTACGTGATAATTTCTTTTTTCAAAGATATGATGGTGGAGGGGTCTTCCGGAATTACCCAGGCCGATTACTGTTTTTATTTGCAAGGAGTAGAATTCAAAAATAAATGGTTGTCGGGAATACATTTTAATCACGTTGTTTTTTTAGTCATATTGCCAATTTTGGCAGCAGGTGGCCGGGTTAATGGCTTACTTGTCAATAATTAGAAGAACAGGAGTATAATAAAATAGAAAACCTATATTATACTTCCTTCATTATCTTGAAGGTGTTCTGTTGAAGGGCGTAAAATAATTTAGAATTGTGGAGGGATTCAACTGATACCTTTTTTTGAATGGAAACAAGAACTTTATACTATTATTTGTCTTTTGGTTAACCCTGTTATTTGTTGTACTATTTTCTATTTGGTTCGACCCAAGCTTATTTGGATTTCACCATTAGTAATATTATTTGTATTTGCGATTATATCAGTAATTTTTTTTCCGTATTTTTTTGAAGATATATACAAAGGAGAGTATGATTTTACTACAGTATATTGGATTTTATTTTTTATCCCTCTTCAGATTGTTTCGGCTTTATTCTTCACCGCAATAACACATATTATCATTAAAAAAAGAGATATATAATTTTCTATTAATGGGCCAATTGAATCAACTTCATAATTCCCTTATATAAAAATGAACGCAAGAGCAGAATTTCAAAGAACATCTTTAAAAAACTTACGCAGGATATGTTGTACGTCCTGTAATTGCAAATTCAGTTGATCTCAGGCTAACTTCGCTCCATTGTAGACCAGTACCGCCATTTGAAAATGTACGTTTGCTCGTTTGTAATGCCCCCCAATGTCAAGACACTTTAAGGAGAAAAATAAGTTAAGTCCCCTCCTTGTGTTTTAAATATGCAAATATGAAGATAAGATAAGTTACAAAAGTTTCAAATCGTTACCTACTACCAATTAGGAGAAGAAGATGGCTATTTATTTTGAAAAAGAACAGTTGAAACATTCCCTAAAACTAGCAAAAAGAAAAGAAGACATCAAGGGAATACAAGGTGAGATTAATGTTGGTAATCTTCTTAATAAGATAAAAATAAAAATTAATACTTTAAAAATGTTTCAAATTATATTATTATTTAGGTAATCGCTTTCAAGGGAGATGAAATGAGGCCTTGCATCAGGAACAGACAACCAATTGTGTTCTGGCAGCAGGATTTGCCCAGCTTCCTAAAGGAACGACGCTATACGAATTGCAAAAAATTATCGGCTGTGTACTCATCATTGATCCCGAAACGGATATCATTCAGGATGTCTCATTTACATTTGTCATGGATTTGACGAATCAATTTATTTCAGATTTGATCCGAGGCAAGTCGTTAAGTAACGGCATCGAGCCAATTATTAGAGAAGTGGAAAGCCGATTTCTAGTTCCTCCACAACGTGCTATCATTCAAGCCATACGATCGGCCTATGATCGATATTGTGAGCAAACTAAATACTAGCTGGCTATTCGTGGGGGTGGATCAAAATCCATCTCACACTAGCGAATAAACACCAGCAACGTCCTGTTATCACACTTAAAAGGACTCATTTTTTGAAATGAGCTTTTACGATAACAGAGGCGTTGCTTTTTTATTTTTCCGGAAAGGAGGGGAGAAGATTGAAGTTTGTGACCTTTATCAACAAAAAACAGGAGCAGCGAGCAGGGTTGTTAATGGATGATTATGTCATTGACTTAGAGCGTTCCAGTGATGGGGTATTGCCGTCGGATATGAAAAGACTTATACAACAGCAGGATAAATACTTACCTGTTGTCGAGCATTTGAATCAAAAGGGAATGACGCACATGTCGTCTCTTTTACTAAAGAATGCAGTCTATGAAACCGGAGAAATCACGCTATGTGCCCCGTTACCCGAACCGTCAAGTATTCGGGATTTTTATGCGTTTGAACAACACGTTAAAACGGCAAGGCGAAACAGAGGGTTAGACATGATACCCGACTGGTATGAAATTCCAGTTTTTTATTTCACCAATCATCAGGCGGTGAAAGGGCCCGATTCGGAAATTGAAAAGCCTTCCATGACGGATTGTCTCGATTATGAACTAGAAGTTGCCTGTGTGATTGGCAAAAAGGGGCGCAATATCACAGTGGATGAAGCAGAGGATTACATATTTGGATATTGCATACTAAACGATTGGAGCGCCCGAGATTTGCAACGACAGGAGATGAAAGTCGGTCTTGGTCCGGCAAAAGGTAAAGATTTTGCGACATCCATCGGCCCCTATATCGTAACGAAAGAAGAACTGGTTTCTTACAAAAAGGGAGAACATCTGAATCTGGAGATGACGGCTAAAGTTAATGGAAAATTATTATCCAGCGGCAATTTAAGTGACTTATATTACAGTTTTGCCAGAATGATCGAACGGGCCTCACAAGATGTTACGATTTATCCTGGGGATATCATCGGTTCCGGCACTGTCGGGACAGGATGTATTCTGGAACTTGGAACTGATGTACATCGCTGGCTGGAGTCGGGTGACACTGTAGAATTGGAAGTTACCGGCCTGGGCGTACTACGAAACAAGATCAAGTAAACATTCATTTGACAAAGGAGTGAGTAAAAATGCCTTATTACAAACAGATAGGAAACATTCCAAGAAAGAGACATGTGGTGTATCGCAAGGAGGATGGTTCCCTATATCGTGAACAGGTTATGGGAACAAAAGGTTTTTCAGGTATTCAATCGATTTTATATCATCACAATCCACCTACTAAAGTGCGAAAGGCTGGTATTCATTCTGTTTTAAAGCTGGAGTTTGAAGAACAGGGAGCGCTACGTCACCGTCATTTTTTCACAGGGAAAATGAATTTTAACGGTGATGCGGTGATGGGAAGACAGTACGTTCTGGGGAATGAGGATCTCGTAATCAGTGTGGTTGAAAGTTCAGAACAGATGTTATATTTCTACCGTAACGGAGACGGAGATGAGTGTCTATTTATTCATTACGGGTCTGGCAAGGTGGAGACGATCTTTGGAACGATCACTTATGAAAAAGGGGACTATATCGTGATCCCAATCGGCACAATCTACAGGGTTTTGCCCGAAGAAAAGACCCGCTTTTTAATTATTGAGTCGAACAGTGAAATTACAACACCAAGAAGATACCGCAATGATCATGGGCAATTACTGGAACACAGCCCGTTTTGTGAAAGAGACATCCGAGGTCCTGAGACACTGGAGACCCATACAGAAAAGGGGGAATTTGAAATAAGGACGAAATCCAGGGGTTTTCTAAACACTTATATCGTGGATTATCATCCTCTGGATGTTGTGGGCTGGGATGGCTATCTGTATCCCTGGGTATTTAATATCAAAGATTTTGAACCGCTTACAGGGCGCATTCACATGCCGCCGCCGATCCATCAGACCTTTGAAGGACATAATTTCGTTGTCTGTTCCTTTGTTCCAAGGCTCTATGACTATCATCCCGAAGCAATTCCCGCCCCTTATTACCATAGTAATGTGGACAGCGATGAAGTTCTCTACTACGTTGAAGGGAATTTTATGAGCCGCAAAGGAATTGATGAAGGATCCCTGACGCTTCATCCTGCGGGTATTCCCCACGGACCTCACCCGGGTACCATTGAAGCGAGTATCGGAAAGAAGGAAACCATTGAATTGGCCGTAATGATTGACACTTTTCGACCGCTTAAAGTCGTAAAGAATGCCCAATTTGTTGAAGATAAGCAATACATGTACAGCTGGCTTGATCAAAACAATTAATTTCTTAAGACTATAAAAAATGATGATGGGGGTTATGAAATGAAAAAAATTTTGCGGTCTGTCCTGAGTATATCACTTGTTTTGTCACTTGTTACAGGTTTGATGGCATGTAGTCAGACCAATACTCAGGAATCTAACACTGAACAGGCAACTAGTACTGTGAACCTTGACGCTTACAAGATTGGAGTCAATCTGGAGCTAACGGGATCTGCTTCGGTTTGGGGATTACCGCAAAAAAATGCCATTGAGATGTATGTCAAACAGTTGAATGAAAACGGTGGCATTAACGGTATACCGATTGAACTGGTTATCTATGACAATGAATCGAATGAGACACAATCACTGGTAGTCTCTAAGAAACTGGTGGAGCAGGATCAAGTACTGGCCGTCATCGGTGGAGGAACCACACCCACCACAATGGCGAGCATTCCCTATATGAATAAGCAGGGGGTCCCACTTGTATCCGTAGGTTCAGGAGACGAAATAGTCTTACCCGTTGAAGAAAGAAAATGGATTTTTAAAACACCCAGTAATAATCAGGATATCTCGGTAAAGATTGCTGAATTTCTGCAGAATCAAGAAAAGAAAGACATCGCATTTATTGCTTTAAATAATGCGTATGGCGACAGTGGTTTATCTGTATTTCGTGAAGTTGCCGCGGATTATGATATCAACATTGTTTCTGTTGAAAAGGTAGGACTGGGTGATAAAGATGCCAAACCGCAACTTACCCGTATTAAAAGTGAAAATCCTGATGCCATTTTAGTCTGGGCTATACCGCCTGCCGCTTCGATTATTAACCGCAACTACTGGGAACTGAATATGCATAATATGCTGGTTTTTAGTGCAGGTGCAGGAGCCAATGCATTTATAGAACTGGCAGGAAAAGAAGCAGCAGAGGAAACCTATATTGCATCCGGAAAGGTCTGGGTTATTGATCAACTAAGTGATGATGATCCTCAAAAAACGTTTATAAAAAATTATGTCTCAAATTATGAATCTTTATATAACGACGGTGTAAGTCCTATTGATGGGATGGCATATGACGCAATTCATCTTATAGTAAAGGCGATTGAACTTTCCGGTGATGAGGTCAGTCGTGAGTCTATTCGTAACAACCTGGAAAAAATACAAGACCTGGTTGGTATTACAGGTGTATTCAACCTAAGTCCGGACAATCATCAAGGATTAACACCGAAAGATGTTGAAATCCTTCAGGTTCAAAACGGAGAATGGACTCTGGTGAAGTAGGTGAGTTTGGATGGACATTACAGACCTTTTTCAATTGTTGTTTTCCGGACTGTCTGTAGGAGGTATTTATGCTCTGATCGCAGTTGGATTTGTCACGATTTATAACGTAAACGGTGTGATCAACTTTGCTCAGGGAGAGTTTGTAATGATCGCAGCGATGACAGCCGCTTCACTGGTATCTGCCGGTACACCACTCTGGATTTCAGCTGTGATTGCTGTGATTGTTGCCGCTCTTGTCGGGGTGCTGGTACAACGACTGGCTTTGCATCCGGCGCGTTTAAACGGAGATGTTGTACTATTGATTATCACCATAGGCGTTTCAACATTATTAAGAGGGCTTGCTTTAATGATCTGGGGAAGTAATCCGAAAACGCTTCCTCCTTTTATGAAAGGAGAGCCTGTCAACGTTTTAGAAATTGTGATTCCCAGACAGGATTTCTTTATCGCAGGTATTGCCGTGGTTATGATGGTATTACTTTTCCTGTTTTTTGAAAAAACGATGCTCGGTTCTGCCTTGAGGGCATGTATGATGAATCGAGAAGTTAGTCGGTTACTCGGTATATTTCCTAACCGAATGGCCCTGTTATCGTTTCTACTTGGTGCTGCCCTTGCGGGAGTAGTTGGTATTTCGGTGGCTCCAGTATCGCTTGCTACGTATGATATGGGATTATTAATCGGATTAAAAGGATTTGTCGCAGCCGTTTTAGGGGGGCTTGTCAGTATTCCCGGCGCTGTTCTGGGAGGAATTTTACTGGGCGTTCTGGAATCGCTGGGTGCCGGTCTCGTATCTTCCGGGTATAAAGACGCGATCGCTTTTCTGATATTACTTGTGGTCATGGTGATTCGGCCCCAGGGGATTTTTCGTGTTAAAAGCGGGAAAAGGGTTTAGAGGAGAGGCTGATATGGAAAACAGGAACGAGGTCAAAATGCTACCGAATGATTTAACCATAACCAAAAGAATAGGTTATTCTTTGTTCGTCATGGTATTTCTGCTTTTTGCACCACTTTTGCTGGGGAGTTATTTCACAGGAATGTTTGTCTTAATGGGCATTTATACCATTGCAGCGGTGGGTTTGACACTTCTGATGGGATATGCCGGACTAGTCTCTCTGGCCCAAGCGTCCTTTTGGGGAATTGGCTCTTATGTCACCGGTATCGCAACCACTCATTTTGAATGGAATATCTGGTTGAGCATAATGCTGGCCATAATTGTTTCCGCCGTCGTGGCCGGTATTCTCGGGTTTGTGACAAGGAACATGGAAGGTCACTATTTTACACTGGCCACCCTGGGATTTGGCATCGTGTTAAATATTATTTTGGTTGAAGAAGGCGATTGGACTGGAGGATCTTCTGGCATGACGGGGATTCCCTCATTATCCTTCTTGGAATACTCCATAAATAGTGAAACGGCCTGGTTTTATCTGATATGGGCCGTCACGATTCTTGTCCTGCTTCTGTTTCGAAATCTAGTTCATTCAAATTGGGGACGAAACTTGCGATCGATTCATTCCAGTTCCCTGGCTTCTTCAGCCATGGGTATCAATACTGGTCGTTTTCGGTTGCAGGCATTTATCCTGAGTGCTGTTACCGGTGGATTAAGCGGAGCGCTGTATTCCAGTTATATGGGGTTTATCAGTCCCGCCGTCTTCAATTTTGAAATGTCCATTAAATTTGTCTTAATGGTTGTCGTCGGAGGATTAGTTTCGATTTGGGGAGCAGTTATCGGGGTGGTTGTGGTCATGTTACTGGTGGAATTTTTAAGAGATTATCTTCCTTTGATATTTCACCATTCAAGTGCAGCAGGAGCCATCGAGATTATATTTTTCGGACTCCTTCTGATCATCATGATGATCTACATGCCCGGTGGAATTGTCGGAGCGATTGAAAATCTTAGAATGAAGTGGCGTGGTGAACAGTGATGAGTGAAATTTTGCTGGAATTTGACCATGTGATAAAAACGTTTGGAGGCGTAACGGCAGTAAACGATAATACGTTCCAGGTCAAAAGTGGACAGGTTGTTGCGTTAATCGGCCCTAATGGAGCCGGGAAAACGTCAACTTTTAACTGCATTACGGGCATGTATTCTCCGAACTCCGGTGAGATCCGGTTTCAGGGCAAAAATATCATCAATTTGAAACCTCATCAGATAGCGAACATAGGGATTTCCCGAACGTTTCAGAATCTTCAAATCTTTAATAACATGAGTGTGGTAGAAAATGTAATGGTGGCTGTTAAAAAACATCAAAAATCTAGTCTGTTATCATCGATGCTACAACTGCCATCTATGAAAAAAACGGAACGTGAAGTACGTGAAATAGCTCTACAAAAGTTGGAGCTTGTCGGTCTAAAAAGGAAAGCCTTTACGGCAGCTACAGATCTTTCGTTTGGTGAACAGCGGTTACTGGAGATTGCCAGGTCTCTGGCGTTGAATCCTGAACTATTGTTACTGGATGAACCGATGTCCGGTCTGAGCGGGGATGAAGTTAAAAGGATGGTAGATTTGATTCTGAATTTAAAAGAATCAGGATTGACTATTTTTTTGATTGAACACGATCTATCAACGGTCATGAAATTGTCTGATCACGTGATTGTGTTAGAATTCGGATCAATCATTGCCGAAGGAACACCGGAAGAAGTCTGGCAAAATGAAAGAGTTATTGAAGCTTATATTGGAAAAGGAAATGATAGGCAATATAAGCAGAATGATGTGATTCAGAAAGGTCATCCTCCCTTACTGCAACTGGAGAATATTCACACTTATCGTGGTAACATTCATGCTTTAAAAGGGATTGACTTATCGGTGCACACGGGTGAACTGGTTGCCATTATCGGTGCCAATGGTGCCGGAAAATCAACGCTTCTGGGAACTATTGCCGGACAATTTTCTCCCAGACAGGGAATCATCCGGTTTGAAAACGATGAAATTCAGGGAACTCCAGCTGAGTTACTGGCACACAAAGGTATGAACCTGGTCCCTGAAAGAAGAGGAATGTTTTCCGAACTGACAGTGGAAGAAAGTTTGCGACTGGGAGCCTTTAATCGTTACAGTTTCACCGGCATCTCTCGACGGGAACTCAGGAAAATTAATGAAGATATTGAACAGATGTATAACCTTTTTCCGCGTTTGCGGGAAAGGAGAAAGCAACTATCCGGGACGATGAGTGGAGGAGAGCAACAAATGCTGGCGATAGCCAGAGGACTGATGTCCAATCCCAAATTATTAATGCTTGATGAACCATCCCTCGGATTGGCACCTTTAATCGTTAAAGAAATATTTGATACGTTAAACCAGTTAAAACAAATGGGTACAACCATTTTACTTGTGGAACAGAATGCCAGGGCGGCACTTTCTTTAGCAGATCGTGCATATGTCCTGGAAAACGGATCAATCAAATTTGAAGGGATGGCACGAGATCTGATTCATGACAAAAGAATTCAGGATGCCTATTTAAGTGGACATTAATGTATATTGAGGTGGGTATAAATTGAAGGACTTCAAAGAGAGCCAGTGGTTGCCTGAAAAATTAATCCGTTATTTATCCGGCAACAAATTGCTGTTACTGTCCACCATTGATGCTGAAGATGATGGGCCGAACATCAGTGCCGTTTCCTGGGCTCGAGCCATTGATGATAAACATATCCGGTTTGCGTTTTCATCAAACTCACGTATTGTAACCAACATCAAGCATAATCCGAAGTCTGTTATCACAATCTTGGGCTTAAATAGTGTCTTTAGCATCCAGGGTGAATGTTCTATTTTAGAAGATCTGATGGAAGACGTATCAATTAATCTTTCTAAAATTGAAATGAATGTCGAAAGTGTGAGGAACAGTATGTTCTGGGGAGCCGAGTTGTCTGTAGAACCTGAATATATTAAAACGTATGATGAAGCGAAGGCGCAAAAACTGGATGAACAAGTTTACAAGGCATTGCTTAAAGGATGATGAATATTGAAAAATGAAAATCTTGTGATAACTGCCGGTTTTGCCGAAGTTCCTAAAGGGACGACTTTGTATAACATGTACAAGATGATCGGTTGTGTGATCATCATCAACACAGAGAATCTAACTATTCATGATATTTCATTTACGTTCGTGATGAATACGACCAGTGATTTTATCGCACAGTTATTACGAGGAATTAGTATCCAGGATGGTCTGGATGAGGCGATTGAAATCATACAAAAAAAGGTATTTATTCCAGGTCAAGGAGCTTTAATCCACTCCTTAAAACAGGCTTATGACCGATACTGTGAAAGCTTACCCTGTTAAGAGATTCAGGGATACTGCTGGGTTATCTATGGGGGAGATGCGAACCATCTTCTCATTTAGTAGATATTTGCCAGCACACTTTAAGAGTGTCTCTATCTTTGAGTGTGCTGGTTTCTTTTAAAAAAAAACAAAAATGGAGGAATGAAAAATGAAGTTTGGTCTTTTTACAGTATTTGACAACTATTCAGATGTGTATGAAAGGACACCGGAACAATTTTTGCATGAGGTTCTGGATCAGACTGAACATGTTGATCAACATGGATTTGACTCTGTCTGGTACGCTGAACACCATTTCAGTGAATATGGTGTGTTGACTTCTCCGCATATGCTGATCACAGCCGCTGCACAGCGAACAAAAAACATTCGACTTGGTGTATCCGTAGTGGTTCTGCCGTTCCATAATCCGATCCTGGTCGCTGAAGACTATGCTCTTGCTGATGTCTTGAGTGGAGGAAGATTAAATCTGGGGCTAGGTAGCGGTTATCTCCCCCATGAGTTTAAAGGATTTAATGTGGATGGGAAAGACAAGGCTTTCCGGTTTAATGATGCTCTGGCAGTGATTGAAAAAGCATGGACAGGTGAAAAGTTTGATCATAACGGTGAATATTTTCAATATCAAGATGTCCAGCTCAAAGTAGTTCCTAAACAAAAACAGGTCCCGGTTTGGATTGCCGCCCTTCGTTCTGAAGGAGCCAAATATGTCGGGAAAATGGGATATAACGTAATGGGTGTTCCCTATGTATCCAGTAATTCAATCGAAGAACTGAAAGAAGTTCTCGACGGCTACAGAGAAGCCTATGAAGAGGCGGGACATGACACAAGTAAAGTGGAGATTCCGCTGGCACTTCATACTTATGTAGCTGAAACCCGGGAAGAAGCGAAACAAGTAGCTAAAGAACATCTGAACCTGTATCTTAAGACGCGCCAGTATGGAAAAGGAGCCGTTTACGAAGATCTAGAACAGCGAGATCAACTGCTGATTGGAACGCCTGACGACGTGATTGAAACATTAAATAGATATCAGTCCATTGGTATGAACCATATTATGATGTTAATGAATTTTGGTGGCATGCCGCATGACAAAGTGCTGAAATCTATCGATATGGTTTCCAAACATGTTATGCCGGCATTTAAGAAGTAAATGTCATCTTGTATGAGGAGTTGAGGCGATGATCATTTTTCCGGAAACGCAAACGAAACGCGAAAATTATAAGTTAATGATAGGAAGCATTTTACCCAGACCGATTGCATTTGTCACATCCAAAAATCACAAGGGGCTCGTCAATGCAGCCCCTTTCAGCTTTTTTAACATTGTGGGTACGGAACCCCCGTTGGTCGGCATGTCTGTTATTCGCAAACCCGGTGGGGAACTGAAGGATACTGCAAAGAACATCCTGGAGACAAAAGAATTTGTTGTTCATGTTGTGGATACCGATAATGTCGAACTTGTCAATCAAACAGCCATTGATTATCCACATAATATCAGTGAAGTTGATGAAGTCGGGCTTACTAAGGTAGAGAGTACAAAGGTCAATGTACCGGGGATAAAGGAATCCAAAATACGCATGGAATGCAAATTGCATAAATGGGTACCGGTTGGTGGAACAGATGATTCTCCGAATGCAGATTTTATTATTGGTGAAGTGGTTTGTTTTCACATCTGTGATGATATCTATGAGGAGGGAAAAATTGACCCTGAGAAACTAAATCCTGTAAGTCGCCTTGCCGGAACAGTGTATGCTACAGTCGGTAAGATGTTTTCAAGAGCTCGTTTAACTTATGAAGAATTGTTAAGCAAGGGCCGAGGTTGTGGAGGAGATCATCAATGAAAAATTTCTCTTCACACTTAACGAAAGTTGTTCAAGAAAACGGAGAACGTGATTACCTGATTTATTACAATCGAAAAGGAGATAGATCAATCATTGTGCAAAGGTGCTTCCTTATTCCAAACAGCCGAAAGTGGTCATTTTTGGGAACAAGGTCCCCTATACTTCCGCAGGAAAAACAAAGCGCATTTTATTAAAAGAAGAATTAAAAGAAATATTGCAAAAATATAAAAGCTACCAGTTCAGAGAAGTTTAATTAAAAACCCCGGGTTTCTTTTTTGTTTGTTTTCTAAGAAAAGGGCCTGGTATATTTCCTTTAAACAGATAAATCTCGTATTTTGCTTGTGCAATCCGGTGAGATGCAGGCAGGTTTGATTGTTGATTCGGCGAATGAAGTCATCGATGTTTCAGCTGATGTCGTTGAACCACCCGCGCCGGCCATCAGCGGTAAATTTCTTGATTTTGTCAGGGGTGTTGTCAAACTTGATAACCGTCTGTTTATTTTAATCGATATCGATAAAATTTTGAACCAGAATGTTATGCAGGATGATATGAAAGAACAATTGATCACTACATAATAAATAGGTTTAACTAGGAGGTATGAAGATGCATTTAAATATACGTGCAAAATTGATTATTATAAGTCTGCTGTTACTAATTTTACCGGGCCTGATTATTGGGGTTACCGGATATCAAATTTCTAAAAGCGAATTAGACAATGCTGGTGCAACCAATTTGAAAAATGCGGTTGGCATGGTTATTGAAATGATCGATGTCATAAATCGTGAAGTTGAAAAGGGGAATATAACCCTAGAAGAAGCTCAGGAACAGATTAAGGTCAAAATACTAGGTGAAAAAGATGCTGAAGGAAAACGGCCTATTAATAGAAAGTTTGATCTGGGTGAAAATGGTTATATTCTGGTTGTCAATGATCAAGCGGATACTATCGCTCATCCTACTGTAGAAGGAAAAAATATGTGGGAAGCCAAAACAGAAGATGGTTTCTATTTTGTGCAGGACCAGATTAAAAAAGGGAATGAAGGAGGAGGCTTTACTTATTACGAATGGCCGCTCCCGAGTAATCCGGAATCACTGGCAAAAAAAGTATCTTATACAGAAAAAGACCCAAATTGGGGCTGGCATGTCAGTGCCGGTACCTATATGCAGGACTTTAACAGTGGTGCCAATAACATCCTTCGTTCACTGTTGATCACGTTACTTATTTTTATTGTGATAGGGATGATTGTGATTTTCCTGTTTACTAACCACTTGACACGTCCCATTATGCAAATCGTAGACAGAGTGAAACAATTATCTCGAGGTAATTTAATCGTGGACGAAGTAAAAAGAAAGTCAAGGGATGAATTAGGTCAACTGGCAGAATCAATGAATGTCATGGTCAAAAATATTCGTGAATTAATCCAGGAAACAGGAGACGTTTCGAAGAACGTTTCTTCATCGAGTGAAGAGTTAAGTGTCTCTTCCAACGAAATTGCACAGGGCATCGAACAGGTATCAGCCACTTCTGAGGAACTGGCGGCCGGTGTCAGTTCACAGGCGGAACAGGCTAACAATACCCTGGAAATTATGCAGCAAATTGCAACAGAAATCAATCAAATCAATTTGAATTCAACAGAAATGGCCGAAATCTCACGAAAAGCAGTTGAGGTTTCGAGTCAGGGACTGAAAAGTGTCAGGCACTCAACTGATCAGATGAATTTAATATCGGAAAAAGTATCCCAGTCCGCTGATGTTGTTTATGAGTTGTCGGAGAAATCAAAGGTGATTAATGACATTCTAAATGTGATCACGGATATTGCTGAACAGACAAATCTACTGGCTTTAAATGCCGCAATTGAAGCAGCGAGAGCAGGAGATCAGGGAAGGGGATTTGCCGTCGTAGCGGATGAAGTCAGGAAATTGGCGGAACAGGCTGGAAAATCATCGAATGAAATTGCCACCATTATTCAATCGGTTCTCAAAGAATCCGAAGAGGCGGGAGAATCCATGAAGGAAGTTGTGTCACAGGTAGAATTAGGATCAAAAGTCATCGATGAAAATGGCGAAGCCTTTAATGATATTGCCATGACCATTCAAAAAATGACGGAAAAAATTGAGGAAGTTTCTACGGCAACGAATCAGATCAGTCGTAGCATTGAACAGAGCGTTCAAGCTATTGAGAACATAGCCTCCATCACGGAAGAATCATCTGCAGGTACGGAACAATTGTCAGCTTCGATGCAGCAGCAAAATGCATCCATTCAAGAAATAAACAGTATGGCGGATCAACTTTCAAAGATGGCTGAACAGTTGAGAAATTCGCTTTCTAGATTTAAATATTAAATAGACTTTGGTCATCTTGATTGTGCAATGTTAAGTCATAAGTAGTGGTGTAATTTTGAGTGGCAAATCAAAAAAGCCGCGGTATGGTTCTTCTAAAGTGACGAAAGTCTACTTTAGAAGGACGTTCAAACCGTGGCTTCTAAATTAAAGATTACGCAAAAGTGGATGTGGTGTTGCCGATGATTTTATTTCAGTCTGCGAAAGTTGAGTTCTTAATCAATACCTTCCAGATGATACGTATTTGATAACTCAACCCGAGATCGGAAACTATCAACCAGATTCTCTTGTTATTTCTCCACGTTATAAGTTTCGAATCATAGAGGTAAAAAATCTTTCGTTGTACGGGATAAGTAACATTCAGTCAAACGGGAATTTTGTTACTATATATGGTAGTCGAAATCACCTCAAGCGAAATAAAATCGGAATGGAAAGAACCTATGGATACCTCCGTGATATAACAAAATCAAGGATAATAGGAAAATGGCATATATAAGCATTTTCCTCATTTTGTTAACTATATCTATACTTTATTTTACGATGTTCTCAAGAGATACTGTCAGTCAGTTTAGAACAATTAGAGGCTAAGATATGATTGGAGAAATTATTACGGTAAAGGCAGAAGTTACGGACTTCTATTATGATGAGGGGAGTAAGACAAAGTTTCTAACGATTCGTCAAATCAGGTGATGTTGACGCTGTAATTTTTTATGATGTTGAGGTTCCATACATACAGGAAGGAAATACCTATACGTTTACTGGTAGAGTTCAGATGAGGGAATGTTGAAATAAAGATTGAATCAGTTGAATGATTGTAAAAAGAGGGGAATATGTCTTTTTAGAAAAATACCTTCTAAAAAATTCAATACCAGATTACTGGGGGTGACATGATTTTAGACTTGGATAGAGAGTATTTAAAGTTAAACCTTTTTAAACAGAAAGCAAATATAATATGGAAAATCTTTGGGCTTAATGTGATATTTTCAATTTTGTTAGAAACAAATTTTTTACTTTAGAAGAACATCATAATTACCTACCACTACAATGAGTTAAATTATTTTTGTCTAATTGAAGTTAAACATTTATCAGCTCCTTCTACAATCCATCCTAAAGTGAAATCACTCGTCAAATGGTTCTACACCTTTTGGATTAAACTATTCTTCCTTATCTTCTCATTAATCTAACTATCAAGTAATTAATATATCACAATCTCTTAGAGACTAGACTGTTAAGATGTGCTCTTTTGAATCGTTGTTAATCTTTACATCCATTTTTTTGCAGATAATCTTTTTTGTTTTCCATTTTTGACACCCCAGGGTCATACCCCTCGTTGTGTAAAAAACCTCCAATTATTGTATCGGTTGTAAAGAAAATACCCGCAGTAAGTGAGTTGCCACCGCACTCTTCATCAAGGTTATATATTGTAAGATAAATTGTTTTATCTTTATATGATTTTAGTTCAATTCCAGCAAGCCGATATGTAGTCAATGCCTCCTCAAAAAAAGCATTATAAATCTGTTTATTAGATTTGACATTTTCAATTTGCCAACCAAGTTGAGTCCATATAATTGTGTAAAAAGAAATCTATAAAAAAGGGAGCCATTTTCAAATCCCTCGGTTAGAATGAAGTTGTCGACACTACATTCGAGAG
>JAWLDF010000047.1:0-21636 GCA_041686735.1 Bacilli bacterium | reverse complement strand
TCCCTTTAAAGTTTTCCAGTAATACCTTTCCGACCAGACGCATATACCCGGCGAGCACAATCAAATCCACCTGTTGTTCCTGTAATACCCTCAAAACATCCCGTTCATACGCCTCTTTGTCTCCGTTGTAATCTTTTGCTCGAAACACGAAAGACGGGATCCCGTAGGATTCCGCTCTCTCCAAAACATACGCTCCGGGCTTATCGCAGATCAGTTGAACCACATCACACCCCTGAATACGCCCGGACTGAACCGCCTCTACAATCGCGGCAAAATTGGAACCGCTCCCCGACGCAAATACGGCAATCCGTTTTTGATCCCTGCGTTCCTTCACGTCATTCACCATCCCTGTATGGAAACCCCTTTTTCTTGTGCGCGCACAATACGGCCGATGATGCGGGGTTTATCTTCGATACCGGACTTCTCCAGAATTGCCACGGCCTGATCGGCATCAGACTCCCGAACCACAACCACCATTCCGATTCCCATATTAAAGGTGCGATACATATCTTCATTGCCGATGGAACCAAGTCGCTGGATCAGTTCAAACACGGGTAACCTTTCCCATTTGGAAGCATCGAGGGAAGCCTGCAACCCTTCCGGCAACACGCGCGGGATATTTTCGAGCAACCCGCCTCCGGTGATATGAGCCAGCCCCTGCACCTGTACTTTATCCATCAAGGCAAGTAACGGTTTCACGTAAATGCGCGTCGGTTTCAACAACTCTTCCCCCAGGGTGGAGCCCAGTTCTTCCACATACTGACCGAGATCATAGCCGTGATCCTGCAAAAATACTTTGCGCACCAGGGAAAAACCGTTGCTGTGAACGCCGCTGGACGGCAACCCGATGATGACGTCCCCTTCACGGATTCCTTCACCGGTGATCAAACGATCTTCCTCTACCGCACCGACACTGAATCCGGCGATATCATACTCCCCTTTTCCATACATGCCGGGCATTTCCGCCGTTTCTCCTCCGATGAGTGAACAACCTGCCTGCTCACACCCATCGGCAATCCCCTTCACAATCGCTTCGATTTTTTCCGGAATCACCTGATCACAGGCGATGTAATCCAGGAAAAAGAGGGGTTCGGCACCCTGTACGACAATGTCGTTGACACACATGGCCACGGCGTCAATCCCGATCGTATCATGACGATCCATGGCAAAAGCGATTTTTAATTTTGTACCGACACCATCGGAACCGGAAACGAGAACGGGCTTCTTATATTTTTCCGTATCAAGCCGAAACATTGCACCAAAGCCGCCGAGATCATGTAAAACCTCGGGGCGGAAGGTACGCTTCACATGTTTTTTCATCCGTTCTACCGCCTGATTGCCCGCGTCGATATCCACGCCGGCCTTTTTATACATCTCACTCATGTAACAGCCCTCCAACCCCGTTATTTATCCATCCATTAACATTTATCATAAGGATTTGTTCCGTCATCATACACTTTTGTCGGATATTTTCCGGTGAAACATGCCAGACAATGACCCTGATCGGGTTCCGGTCCTTTTCTGCCGATCGCTTCGATCATGCCTTCCGGAGACAGGAAATAGAGTGAATCGGCCCCGATGAGTTGCCGGATTTCTTCCACACTCTTGGATGATGCGATCAATTCTTCGCGCGTAGAGGTATCAATCCCGTAAAAACAGGGGTTTTTCACCGGCGGCGAACTGATGCGCACATGAACTTCGGTGGCACCGGCGTCACGCAGCATCTTGACGATGCGTCCGCTGGTCGTGCCGCGAACGATCGAATCATCGATCATCACCACACGCTTGCCTTCCACGATTTTACGCACCGCATTCAGTTTCATCTGCACACCGCGGGAACGCAATTCCTGACTGGGCTGAATAAACGTCCTTCCGACATAACGGTTTTTGATCAATCCCAGTTCGTAAGGAATTCCCGTTTCCTCAGCAAAACCGATGGCAGCGGAAATGCTGGAATCCGGCACCCCCGTCACCACATCGGCTTCGACAGGCGCCTCTTTTGCCAGTTGCTTGCCCAGACGCTTGCGCGACAGATGGACGTTAATTCCGTCAATGTTACTGTCGGGACGGGCAAAATAAATATACTCAAAGCTGCACACGGATCGCTGGATGTGATTGGTGAAGGTCTGAGAACGAATACCCTCCTGATTAATCACCAGAAATTCACCCGGCTTAATATCGCGCACATATTCAGCACCGGTGGCATCAAAGGCACAGGTCTCCGATGCAATCGCGTAACCTTCCCCGACTTTTCCGAGGGCAAGGGGGCGAAGTCCGTTCCCGTCCAGGGCGACGTATAACGTATCCATCGTCATGATCAACAGGGCAAAGGCGCCCTCAATCTGCTTGAGTGACTCCAAAATTGCCTCTTCCAGACTCTCCTTTTTGCAGCGGGCAATGAGATGGGCGATCACTTCCGTATCGCTGGTCGTTTGAAAAATCGATCCTTCATCTTCAAGGCGATTCCGTAACTGAGCCGCATTGACGAGGTTTCCGTTATGGGCCAGAGCCAGTTTGCCATAGCGATTTTTAAAAATAAGGGGCTGCGCGTTTTCGATTTTACTTTCCCCGGCAGTCGTATAACGGGTATGGCCGATGGCAATATGCCCGTGAATCTTTGACAATTGTCCGTTATGAAACGCCTCAGTCACCAGTCCCATGCCGCGATGTCCGCTGAACTGTTCCCCGTCGGAAGCAACGATCCCGGCGCTTTCCTGTCCCCTGTGCTGCAGGGCATGAATTCCATAATACGTAATTTGCGGGGAGTCGGGGTGTCCGTAAACGCCAAATACCCCGCACTCCTCATTTAATTTGTCCCAGATCATCGGATCATGACCGCGTCCGAACCAGTTATATATATCGAAGGGCTTCTGTGTCAATGGAACTCATCCTTTCATGAGGGAGGGGATGGCATCTTTCCAGGCAGTTTCCATATCGGACACGGGTAAATCAATCAACTGTTGCTGATTGACGGAGATGACGAAGCTTTCTCCTCCTACCTCACCGATATCGGTTGCCTGAATCCCTTCCTGTTCAGCCAGTTTTTTCACTTCTGTCGCATGTTCCGCGGAAACACTCAGTAAAATACGGGACTGGGATTCACTGAATAAAAAGTGGTCGGGGCGCAAATCCGTGTCTACGTTAATCACGGCCCCCAGTTTCCCCGCGATGCTGCTTTCGGCCACGGCCACGGCAAGTCCGCCTTCCGCAAGGTCATGAGCCGATTTGACCCATCCTTTGCGAATCGCCTCTAATACCACGCGTTGTACTTTTTGTTCTTTTTCAAGATCAATCTGCGGCGGACGTCCGCTGATTTCGCCGCTCACCAGCTTTTGATACTCACTTCCGCCCAGTTCGGCAAATGTTTCGCCGAGCAGGATAATGCGGTCCCCTTCTTCTTTAAAATCGGCAGTGGTAATATGGTCAACATCATGAACCAGACCGACCATACCGACAACCGGCGTGGGATAAACCGCTTCTCCCCTCGTTTCGTTATAAAAACTGACGTTCCCGCTGATGACCGGGGTTTCCAGCACGCGGCAGGCATCGCTCATGCCTTCCACCGACTGCTCAAACTGCCAGAAGATTTCCGGTTTTTCGGGATTGCCATAATTGAGGCAGTCTGTGATCGCAAGCGGCTCGGCTCCGGTACATACCACATTGCGTGCCGCTTCCGCCACTGCAATCGCGCCGCCCGTTTTCGGATCAAGATAGACATAACGGCCGTTACAATCGGTACTCATCGCCAGTGCTTTTTTTGTCCCGCGCACGGTCACCACCGCTGCATCAGAACCGGGGCGAACCGCCGTACTGGTGCGCACCATGTAATCATACTGACGATACACCCATTCCTTGCTGGCAATGGTCGGTGCAGCCAGCAGATCCTTCAATAACTTGTTATAATCTCCCGGTTGCGGCTCCGCAATGGAAACCGGGCTGTAATCTTTATGTTGTTCATAATAAGCGGGAATCGCCGTTTCACAATGATAAACCGGAGCATCCTCAGCCAGAGAATCGACCGGCACATCAGCTACAACTTCACCCTGATGCAACAGACGCAAGCGCTTATCATCCGTTACGCGTCCGACCACCTGCGAATGCAGACCCCATTTTTCAAAAATAGCTTCGACTTCTTTTTCACGCCCTTTTTCAACAACGACCAGCATACGCTCCTGGGATTCGGAAAGCATCATTTCATAGGGGGTCATTCCCTTTTCACGCTGGGGGACACGGTCAAGGTCCAGTTCTATTCCGGTTCCCGCCTTACTGGCCATCTCTGAACTGGATGAAGTCAGACCCGCTGCACCCATATCCTGAATTCCGACAACGGCGCCGCTGTCGATCAATTCCAGGCAGGCTTCGAGCAACAATTTTTCCATGAACGGATCGCCCACTTGAACGGCGGGACGTTTTTCATCCGAATCATCGCCCAGTTCTTCCGAAGCAAAAGTTGCCCCATGAATCCCGTCGCGGCCGGTGCTGGCTCCGACATACATCACCGGATTGCCGATCCCTTTCGCTACCCCTTTTTGAATGCGGTCATGGTCAATCAGGCCGACACACATCGCATTGACGAGCGGGTTTCCGTCATAGCTGGCGTCGAACACAACTTCTCCGCCGACGGTGGGGATTCCGATACAGTTTCCGTATCCGGCAATTCCGGCCACTACATGTTCAAACAAATATTTTACACGGGCGTTGTCCGGCTCGCCGAATCGCAAAGAATTGAGGAGCGCGATCGGACGTGCCCCCATGGAAAAAACATCACGGATAATTCCGCCGACTCCGGTGGCAGCTCCCTGATACGGTTCAATCGCAGAGGGATGGTTATGACTTTCGATTTTAAATACAACGGCCTGATTGTCGCCGATATCCACGATTCCCGCACCTTCTCCGGGTCCCTGCAATACACGCGCACCCTTTGTCGGGAATCGGCGCAACACCGGTTTGGAATGTTTATAGCTACAGTGTTCGGACCACATCACACTGTACAAACCGGTCTCCGTATAATTGGGGCGGCGTCCGAGGATGGAGATGATTTGCTCGTATTCCTGATCCGTCAGGCCCAGCTCACGATAAATTTTTTCTTCATATATTTGATCAGGCGTCGGTTCCTGATGCGTAAGACGCTGCTCCATGGTTCTCCCTCCAATACGTAAAAATGGATTGAAATAGGCGTTTTCCGTCTTCTGTTCCCAGCCATTCATGTACCGCCCGTTCCGGATGGGGCATCATCCCCAGAACATTACCGGCTTTATTCGTAATTCCGGCGATGTCATAAACGGAACCGTTCGGATTTTGCGTATACCGAAAGACCACCTGACCGTTGGCTTTCAGTTCTTCCAGTGTTTCCTGATCGCAATAATAGTTTCCGTCCCCGTGGGCAATCGGAATCACAATCCGTTCACCTCGTTCATATTGCGATGTAAAAATGGTTTCGTTATTTTCAACGGATAATTCTGTGTGTTCGCATACAAATTTCAGACTCTGGTTGCGGCGCATCGCTCCGGGTAACAGGCCGGCCTCCAACAGAACCTGGAATCCGTTACATACACCAAGTACCGGTTTGCCGGCATCGGCCGCCTTTTTTACTTCTTCCATCACCGTGGAAAAACGGGCGATGGCACCGGGCCGCAGATAGTCGCCGTAAGAGAATCCTCCGGGCAGTAACACGGCATCATATTCCGACAGATCCTTTTCCGCATGCCATACATAATCAACTTGAGCTTCCGGAAGACAATCTTCAATCGCTTTATACATGTCGACGTCACAGTTGGAACCCGGAAAAACAATAACGGCAAATTTCATGTTGGCTCCCTCCTCCCTATTTTCTCGTCGGTTATTGTGCAATCAGTTCAAAGCGGTAATCCTCGATCACCGTATTGGCCAATAATTTTTCACACATTTCCTTCACACGTGTTTCCGCCTGTTGCTGATCGTCGAGGTCAATCAAAAGTTCCATATATTTTCCGATGCGCACATCTTTTGCTTCTCCAAATCCGAGTGAGTGCAGAGAACCTTTTACGGCATTGCCCTGCGGGTCCAGTACGCTTTCTTTTAATGTGACGTAGATTAACGCTTTATACATGTTCTTCTCCTCCCAAACGCTTCAGTATTTCACGATAAGCTCCTTCCACATTGCCCAGATCCCGGCGAAAACGGTCTTTATCCAGTTTTTCACGGGTATTGGCATCCCAGAAACGGCAGGTATCCGGGGAAATTTCATCCGCCAGGATAATCTTGCCGTCGTCCGTGCGGCCGAATTCCAGTTTAAAATCAACCAGCAAAATATCCCGTTCTTTCATATAGTTCATCAAAAGATGATTGATCTTTAGCCCCATCTGGCTTAACAGGTCCAGTTCCTCATCGGTTGCAACCTGCAGTACGCGAATATGCGAGTTGTTGACGAGGGGGTCACCCAGCGCATCATCTTTGTAATAAAATTCAACGACCGGAAATTGCAGATCTGTTCCTTCTTCCATGCCCAGGCGTTTTGCCAGGGTGCCGGCGACGATATTACGCACCACCACTTCAAGAGGAATGATCTCTACTTTGCGAACCAGTTGCTCGTTGGCCGACAGCTTTTTGACAAAGTGATTTTCAATTCCTTTTTCCTTGAGCATGTCGAAAAAGATGCTGGTGATCTGGTTGTTCAACTCTCCTTTTCCGGTAATCGTTCCCTTTTTCTCACCGTTAAAGGCCGTGGCGGAATCTTTATATTCCACCCAGTACAGTTGCGGATCATTGGTGGCGTAAATTTTCTTGGCCTTTCCTTCGTAAAGCATGTCTCCTTTTTCAATCTGCATGGACATGTTCATCACTCCCGCCGCTTCATTTTTTTAATTTATTCAAGACCGACACGTTTAAAAATGGTATCCACGTTCTTGAGGTGCCAGTTGTAATCGAAACAATCATCGATATCTCCGCCGTTCAGATACTGGCAGACGGTTTCGTTCGTCTCCACCAGTTCACGGAACGGGCGCTGTTCTTCCCAGGCCTGCATGGCCAGAGGTTGTACCGTATCGTACGCTTTTTCCCGGCTCAATCCTTTGTCGATTAATTTAAGCAACACACGCTGTGAGTAAATTAATCCGAATGTGCGTTCCATGTTGCGCTTCATGTTATCAGGGAATACCGTCAGATTTTCCACAATGCCGGAAAAGCGACGTAACATATAGTTTAACAGGATGGTCGCATCAGGCAGGATAATCCGTTCAACCGACGAGTGGGATATATCGCGCTCATGCCACAGGGTGACACTTTCATAAGATGACATCATATAACCGCGAATCACGCGGGCCAGACCGGAAATGTTTTCGCTTCCCACCGGATTGCGCTTGTGCGGCATGGCTGAGGAACCCTTTTGTCCTTTGTGGAACTTCTCTTCCACTTCGCGAACTTCACTTTTTTGCAGGCCGCGAATCTCGGTTGCCATCTTCTCCATCGAAGTGGCAATCAAGGCCAGGGTCGCCATGTATTCTGCGTGACGGTCCCGTTGCAGGGTCTGGGTCGAGATCGGCGCAGGCTGGATTCCCAGGTTTTTGCACACGTATTCTTCCACGAACGGATCAATGTTGGCATAGGTTCCGACAGCACCGGAGATTTTGCCGAATTCCACTCCGTTGCGGGCAAATTGGAAACGTTCCATATTGCGCAGCATTTCCTGATACCACAGGGCAAGTTTCAGGCCGAATGTCGTCGGTTCGGCGTGGACACCGTGGGTACGTCCCATCATCACGGTGTATTTGTGTTCGCGTGCTTTGTTTTTTAGTACATCGATAAAGTGTTGCAGGTCTTTTTCGAGAATTTCGTTGGCCTGCTTCAGCAAGTAACCCAGTGCGGTGTCCACTACATCCGTTGAGGTCAATCCGTAATGAACCCACTTTTTCTCGTCGCCCAGTGTTTCGGAAACGGCTCGGGTAAAAGCCACCACGTCATGACGTGTTTCCTGCTCAATCTCATAAATACGGCTGATGTCAAAATCGGCGTTCTCGCGTAATTTTGCTACATCTTCCGCGGGAATATGCCCCAGCTTCGACCAGGCCTCACAGGCAAGAATCTCTACCTCCAGCCAGGCACGAAACTTGTTTTCCTCGGTCCAGATCGCTTGCATCTCCGGTCTTGAATAACGCTCAATCATCCTGATACCCTCCTGTTTATCTCCATATGTTCATGTTATTGATGATATCTAACGCTTCCTCCACGGTGGAAGCAAGTACGTTGATATGCCCCATTTTGCGCTTGACCTTGGCCTCTTTTTTGCCGTAGAGGTGGACTTTGGCGCGCGGATCCATGTGGCCGATCTGCTCGAGTACCTCTTCGAGGTGTTCTCCGAGAATATTGACCATTACCACAGCAGTTGTCAGATCCGTCGGCCCCAGCGGCAGGTTGCATACGGCGCGTACATGTTGTTCAAATTGTGAAGTCGGACAGGCATCCTGTGTATAATGTCCCGAGTTATGGGGACGCGGAGCCAGTTCGTTGACATATAGTTGTCCATTATCCGTCAAAAACATTTCCACCGCCAGAAGTCCCACCAGCCGGTAATGATCGGCTATCTGCAATGCCAGTTGGCGTGCTTTTTCCTGAACATCTTCAGGAACGCGGGCCGGTACGATGGACAGATGTAATATATTTTCGCGATGAATGTTTTCCGAAACCGGGAACGTTCTTTGTTCTCCGGAGGGATTGCGGGAAACAATCACCGATAACTCACATTGAAATGGAACCCACTGTTCAAGAATAAATTCCAGTGCTTGCCTGCTCATCTCGAGGTAGGCTGTTTCCGCCTCTTCACGGGAATGAATCACGGCCTGACCCTTCCCGTCATAACCGCCGGTGGCCGTCTTCAGAACGCAGGGCGTCCCCAGTTTTTCCACACCCGTGATGACATCATCGAGGCTGTATACCGGAACAAAAGGTGTGACAGGGATTCCTGCCTGCTGCAACGATGTCTTCTCACGGATACGATGACGGGTATCATGCAAAATGCGGCTTCCCTGCGGAAAATAGTAGGAATCCTCCAGTGTTTGTACAATGCGGGAATCGACATTTTCGAACTCATAGGTCACCACATCGGATTGTTCCGCCATGTCACGTGCAGTGTCCACATCATCAAATTTTCCGATGAATTGGCGATCCGATACCTGCCCGCAGGGAGAATCCGGGACGGGATCCATACATAACACTCGATAGCCCATTTCTCTCGCCTGCAGTGCCATCATTCTCCCCAATTGTCCCCCACCGAGGATACCGATGGTGGAACCGGGTTTGATCACTTTATCTTTATCACTCATAACAAGTCTCCACTTTCCAGCACTTTATTTTTCATGGTCTCCCGTCTCTTCTCAAGACGCTCACGAATATCGGAATCGTGAGTGGCGAGAATTTGGGCGGCAAGCAGACCGGCATTGGTCGCCCCTGCTTTTCCGATGGCCACGGTAGCGACAGGCACTCCACCCGGCATTTGTACAATGGAAAGAAGTGAATCCAATCCGTTTAGATTAGATGACTTTACAGGCACGCCGATTACCGGAAGAATTGTTTTGGCGGCAGTCATCCCCGGCAGATGGGCAGCCCCGCCCGCACCTGCTACAATCACTTTTATACCTCGCTCCTGAGCAGTTTCCGCATATTCAAACATGAGATCAGGTGTGCGATGAGCGGACACCACCTTTTTTTCATAAGGGATATCAAGCTCTTCCAGTACCGCACAAACTTCCTTCATTGTGTCCCAGTCGGACGTACTTCCCATGATCACACCGACCAACGGCTGTGACATGTGTAAATCCTCCCTCCGTGGCTTTGTTTTTATGTTCTCCATAATTCATACATAAATAAGGCCCAGATGGTAGATTTCCCCCTTGGAGAGAAACCTACCGCCTGGGCTTTTATCCCTACGGTGTAGCACAACAATCACATCGTGCCTGGATCGCTTGGTCCGGGTCATCCCCTCATCCAACGCAATGAAGCAACTTTTTGGTTCGTAAAAAGGGAAATGATTACCCATTCACCCGGAACCCTAGACCCACTTTCACTCGTGAAACGACCATCTATCCTGTTTTCGCATAATCAGTTTAACAAGGAGCCGAACATTCTGTCAACCCAAATTACGAACGTTTTTTATGGAAAGTAATTTAATTATTCGATTTTATAAAAATCTTAACATTTGACACTATGTTTTTTAGCACAATAAACCTATAATGTAGAAAGTGTCCTTTGAAGACTTTGTATACATGTGAGGTGTAGTTCGAAAATGGAATTAATTTTAATTATCATTGTGATTAACGTGACCTATGTGGCCATGTTTACATTACGAATGATTCTGGTTTTGAAGGGGCAAAAATTATTGGCCTCCCTACTCAGTATGGTGGAAGTGTTTATTTATCTGATGGGACTGACCATTGTACTGGACAATCTGGATAAACCGTTAAATATACTTGCCTATTGTGTCGGGTTTGGTACGGGAGTTTATCTTGGCAGTAAAATCGAGGAAATGCTTGCACTCGGATATGTGATGGTGCAAATTGTGATTGATTCGGATGAAGGCAATGTGGGGCAAATGTTGCGGGACAAAGGGTACGGGGTTACCAGCTGGCTGGCGGACGGACGCGACGGGAAACGGCTGGTCATGCAAGTGCTGGCCAAAAGAAGCAATGAAAAGAAACTGCTAAAAGCCATTGAAAACCTGTCCCCAAAAGCGTTTGTGATTTCTTATGAACCGAAAATGTTTAAGGGTGGCTTCTGGGTTAGAAAGATCACAAGCTAAATATGAAAAATAACAAGTTGGATTTGATTTGCCTTTCCCTCACTTCGTTCGGCCGGTCGGCATCAAATCCAACTTGTTATTTTTTCGATTATTTGTGGTTTTTCGGGTTTTACATTGGATGTGTTCCCCTTTAAAATTAACCAGTTAAAATAAAGGCACATAGACTTTTTTCATCGAAACTTCATCTTCTAGCCGGGGGATTCATTTTTACACATTCAACCGGTGAATGAGCGCTTCCCGTAACTCTTGATGCAGATATCACGAAGAAAATCCCTATATTTATCCAAAAATAATAAGCTGGAATTTGATGCTGACCGGCCGAACGAAGTGAGGGAAAGGCAAATCAAATCCAGCTTATTATTTTTTTAAGTTAAACAAATAGATGTGGAGTGAAATTGATCACGGCATGAGTTAAAGTAGGTGCCAAAATATGATTTTCTCTTGTATAAATATAGACGAAATAAATATGATAAAGGCCTGTTATAATTAAATGTATATAATCATTTAGCAAAAATTGGATAAACGACATATTTGCAATCAACATTTGAAATGGAACATGCATAAAAGCAAACATCAATCCAACTGTGTATATGCTTAGCCATTTGTTTTTTATGATCGTTTGTATCCTGGTTTGAATATATCCGCGAAAAATCACTTCTTCGACAAATGCAATACATATAAAATAATATAAGAATAACCAGAAGAGATCAAAAATATTTAGATTTAAACGGCTTCCCTGGTACAAAGAATATATGAAAAATGGTACGCTGACAGGTAACGAATAGGTGAAGCCCAGTATAAGAGATCTTAATATTTTATCCTTTTTTATCCCAATGCTTGCAAATGATTGTTTTCTAAACTTTAGAATAAAGGCAAGTGGTAATAAAGTTAAGATGGGAACTGGAATATAGTATACGAACGCGGTAAATTCCTTAGAAAAACCCGAAGTATATATATATGGTTTCATTTTTATATAAAACAAACCAAATAGATAGATAAAGGATAAATAATAAATATAATATAAAATTGAGACGATCCCATCATTTCGGTTGATTTTTAAAATACTTTCATTATCGAATTGAATTTGAAAATAATCCTTTAATTTTCTCAATTTTCTCACCTACCGATAAAACACTTCTTCTTCATCTAGACAGATACCATTTAACCCATACTATCAAAAAAAATAACAAGCTGGAATTTGATGCTGACCGGCCGAACGAAGTGAGGGAAAGGCAAATCAAATCCAGCTTGTTATTTTTTAGCAGTATTGGTCAAATGCTTCAATCATCATCCGTGCTATTTCTTCGGGACCGTTGTTTTCAATGTGGTGGCGCTCAATCATATGCACAATTTCTCCATCTTTGAGTAATGCGATCGATGGCGAAGACGGCGGGTAACTGCCGAAATATGTTCGTGCTTTGGCTGTCGCTTCCTTATCCTGACCGGCGAAAACCGTAAACAAATGATCGGGAACCTTATGATGCTTCAATGAAATTCCGGCAGCAGGACGGGCAAGACCTGCGGCGCAACCGCATACAGAGTTCACGAACACCAGCGCCGTTCCCTTTGCCGATCCCAATTTTTCCTCCACTTCTTCTTCTGTCCTTAACTCCTGAAAGCCGATGGAGGTCAGTTCATCACGCATCGGTTGAACAACCTGTCTCATGTATTCCTCATATGACATCGCCATGGGTTGGATACACTCCTTTGTATCACCTTTTAAAAAGATGAATGTTTAACTTCCCTTCATTATACGTGTTTTCTCACGCCGAAAAAAGTTGCGATGTGCAGCGGAACTTCTCTGTTGCTTTTGATAGGTACTGATATAAACCCCTCCAAAAACCAACAGAGCCCCGACAGCATGATACCAGGCCAATTTTTCTCCCAAAAAGAAGAAGGCCATCAAGCTGGCAGACAGCGGCATGAAATTAATAAAAATCGATGATTTTGCGGCGCCAATCTTCTGCACGCCCTTGTACCACCAGATGAAACTCAGTACCGAAACGACGAAGGCAACGTACATGACACTAATCCAGCCCTGCCAGCCGGTGCTTGCGATTTGCTCCATGGTTGTATTGGCCGCGGCAAACGGAAACAGCATCAACGTCCCGAATCCAGTGGCATAGGTGGTGGTCGTAATCGAACTGAACTTATTGAGTACCACCTTTCCAATCACGGTATATAATGCCCAACTGAACACTGCCGTTAACAATATCAGATCAATCGGTTCGAACCCGAGTTTGATAATCTTTACAAAATCGCCGCCGGTCACAATAAAAAGTACTCCTGTTATGGCACTGATCATCCCGGCAATATGTTTTTTGCTGATGGTTTCCTTCAAAAAGATGCCGGAGAGGATCACGATCACCACCGGGTTGGATGCGATGAACAGGGAACTCTTAATGATCGGCGCCTGCTGGGTGGCGATAAAAAAACAGGCGTTGTAAAGAAAGATTCCGGTCAGTCCCAGTGAGGCAAGGAGAAGCCAGTCCTTTGCCGTTCTCGGAGGCCGCGCGGGGTCGGTTCGCCACATCAGCGGGTAAAGTACCAGACTCGCCCCGAAAAAACGCAAAAATGCTACCGTAAAGGGATCCAGTGTCTGCGTCGAGATTTTTCCTGCAATAAAAGCTCCTCCCCAGATCACAGTCGATATCGTAAGAACCAGATAAATCTTCCATATCCCTTTATCCATTTCGATTTCCTTCTCCCTGTAAATTGATGTTTACCCGTAATTAATGATAAGTATTAATCTAGCACTTTTTACTGTTTTATGCAATAAAGAAGGACACCACACCTTTTCCGGGGAAGTCTTATTTGTCACCGTCCCCCTCCAATCGAAAAAAAGAAAGCCGCCTCCGCGAGGGGTCGATCCCTGCAGAAGCGGTTT
The DNA here is from genome assembly GCA_041686735.1 of Bacilli bacterium. Taxonomy (GTDB): domain Bacteria; phylum Bacillota; class Bacilli; order JACDOE01; family JACDOE01; genus JAWLDF01. Next base: position 7,981 of record JAWLDF010000047.1, on the reverse strand, counting down.
CAGTCAATATTCCCCCTACTCCCTCAGCCAGATGAAGTAGATCAGGAATATAAAGAACAATACATACATAATCGGGTGAACCTGTTTTCCCTCTCCTTTAACTAGCTTGGTGAGCGGATAAAGAATGAATCCGAGGGCAATACCCGTTGCGATACTGTATGTCAACGGCATCAGGATTACCGTCAAGAAGGAAGGAACGGCATGCTCGATTTTGTTCCATTCAATTTTTGCCAGATTGGATGCCATCAAAACACCAACCATGATCAGTGCCGGAGCGGTAACAGCCGGCGTTACAACTGACAGAAGCGGTGAAAAGAACAGGGCCAGGAAAAAGAGACCGGCCGTTACAACGGAAGCAAATCCGGTACGTCCGCCTGCTGCCACCCCTGCTGATGATTCAATATAAGAAGTAGTTGTCGATGTACCGAACACGGCTCCGACGACGGTCGCGATTGAGTCTGAAGCCAGCGCTCTTCCCGCACGGGGCAATTGATTGTTTTTCAATAACCCAGCCTGACTGGCAACCCCCATCAATGTTCCTGCCGTGTCAAAGAAATCCACGAATAAGAAAGTGAAGATGACAATCCACATGGTCCCGGTGAACATCACACCCGGATCAAACAGTGGCCCGAACAATGCACCAAAGGCATCGGCACTCGGAGGTGCAGATACAATCGCATCCGGTCCGCTGATCAGCCCGGTGACGAGACCGGCAAGAGCCGTAACGACAATTCCGTAAAAAATGGCTCCGCGCAATCCCACTGTCATCAATACCGCCGTTACAATCAGTCCGAAAATAGCGAGTAACGTATTTTTAACCTGCAGGATTTCTTCAGCCGCCATCCCTTCCACAAACGTAAAATGTCCGAGGCTGACGAAAGTAGCCGGATTAGAAACAATGATGCCTGCATTTTGAAATCCGATGAATGCGATGAAAAATCCGATACCGGCTGATGCCGCATACTTTAAGTCTGCCGGTATGGCGTTAATGATGGTTTCGCGAATACCGGTAGCAGTAAGGATAAGAAAGATAATTCCCGATACGAATACACCTGCAAGAGCCTGCTGCCACGGAATTCCCATGGTCAGTACAACCGTGTAAGTAAAAAATGCATTCAGTCCCATACCTGGAGCCAGTGCGATCGGGTACTTCGCCAGAATTCCCATAAGTAAAGTACCGATGATCGCGGCAATTGCGGTCGCCGTAAATACTGCCTCTGCTGACGGGTACATCCCCTGTTTTACTTCTTCAGGGAGATCCGCTCCGCTCAACATGAAAGGATTGACCGCCAGAATATACGCCATTGCCAGAAAAGTGGTTAATCCGGCGATCGTTTCACGGCGGTAATTGGTTCCATGTTTCTCAAACTCAAAATAACGATCCGGTTTAAACATGAACATTGTCCCTCCCCAATAAAATTAAGGATAAAAACAAAAAACGTGAATGGGTTGGTAATGGTCACCAATTTTCCCATTCACCCTGACATGAGTTTAACAAGAATCGACAATAATGTCAACGCGAAAACCGAACGTTTTTAGATCAAAAGGTGATTTTATTCGTTTATTCCCATTCGATCGTCGCCGGAGGTTTGGAAGTTATATCATATACGACTCGATTCACATGATCCACCTCATTGACGATACGGGTCGAGATTTTTTCCAGTACATCATACGGAATCCGCGCCCAGTCCGCTGTCATGCCGTCGATGGAAGTAACGGCCCGAATTCCCACCGTATAGGCATAAGTACGTGCATCTCCCATGACACCGACGCTGCGCATATCGGGTAAGGCGGTAAAGTACTGCCAGATTTCGCGATCGAGACCCGCTTTTTTAATCTCTTCCCGCAAAATCGCATCCGATTCCCGAACAATCTCCAATTTTTCTTCAGTAATTTCACCGATGACACGAATGCCCAGTCCGGGACCGGGGAACGGCTGACGCCATACAATTTCTTCGGGCAATCCCATCTCTTCGCCCACCCTGCGAACCTCGTCCTTAAACAGTTTGTTTAACGGTTCGATCAAATCCATTTTCATATCCTCGGGTAATCCGCCCACATTATGATGGGATTTAATCGTCTGAGCCGTCTCTGTTCCACTCTCGATAATATCCGTATACAGTGTGCCCTGAGCCAGAAAATCCATGCCCTCAAGCCGGCTTGCTTCTTCTTCAAACACCCGGATAAATTCGTTTCCGATGATTTTACGTTTTTGTTCCGGATCACGAACACCCTTCAACTTACTTAAAAACCGCTCTCTGGCGTCAATCTTAATCACATTCATCTGGAACTGGTTGGCGAAGGTCTCCATTACGCTTTCCGCTTCGCATTTCCGCAGAAGTCCATGATCGACAAACATACAAGTCAACTGATCGCCGATCGCTTTGTGAACGAGCACGGCTACCACTGATGAGTCGACCCCTCCGCTCAATGCACACAATACCTGCTTTGAACCGACCTTTTCCCGGATCTCAGCCACCACGTCGTCGACAAAACTTTGCATTGTCCAGTTTCCTTCACAACCACAGATATCAAAAAGGAAATTTTTCAACATTTCATTTCCTTTTACCGTATGGCGCACTTCCGGATGAAACTGTACTCCGTAAAAGTTTTTTTCCGGATGGCTGATCGCCGCCACAGGGCATGCCTCATTACTGACGTCCACCCGAAATCCGCTCGGGGGTTCGATCACTTTATCACTGTGACTCATCCACACCGTTTCTTCCGCATCCATCCCTTTGAAAAATGGACTGTCCGATAAAATACGGATCGTGGATTTCCCATATTCCCTCACATCAGCCCGCTCCACTTTTCCTTCCAACTGGTACGTCATCATTTGCATTCCGTAGCAGATTCCGAGGATCGGAACACCCAGTTCATAGATGGCAGGATCTACATGGGGGGCTCCTTCACCATAAACACTGTTGGGACCGCCGGAAAAAATAATTCCCTTTGGCTGCAGTTGACGAATTTTTTCAACCGGAGTGTTATATGGCATCAATTCGCTGTATACACCTAAATCACGCACACGCCGGGCAATCAGCTGATTATATTGACCGCCGAAATCCAGCACCACAATCATTTCTTGTTGCTGCTTGTCCATGTTTTGCGTTCCCCTTTCATATTCATTATCGATTAGAGGGCATGAGGAAAGCCGGAATATTTTCCGGCTTCAAGGCTTATTAGATGTCATTATTCTAACAAACAAAAGGGAAATGTCAAGATGAAGGTGAAATCTTCTGCAATTGTCGAACTACGGCTTTCATCAAGTCATACATTTGTTCGCGAAATTCGTCGGATCTCCTTCCATATCGCACGGCTTCATATCCTTCCGTCAACTGCAGCATATCGGATGAAAGTGAATCCCGCATCGTAGTTTCCTCCGAAACATGTTTGATATATTCCCGCAGTGTTTCATCCTTTCGTTTTCGTCGCACGTGAAAATGGAACCACATGAATAATGCATAAAGCGCTTTTTCTGCCTGAAAATGATCGGGCGCGCGCAGAAACAACCGCCTGATCATCCACAGATGCAATTCTTTTCGTTTCCACCACACAATAGCGAGGATCAGCAATAGAAATACAACACCCAGATTGGCAAGAAGACCCGCCGCCGATTTTAAGAAAGAAGTGATGCCATCCTTCCATTCTACCCATAACGGAATCCTATCTTCATCTTCATCCGCAGCATCTTTCCTGTTTTCCTCTTGATTATCTTCATTCGTTTCTTGCGTATCAAAATCATACTCAATCTCAATTGGCAGACTAAATCCTTTTGTCGGTTCAAATGGAATCCAGCCGTATCCGGGAATGAAAACCTCAACCCATGAGTGGGCATTTTTATTGCGAATCTCATAAAGGTATCTGGGTCTAACCTCATCCCCCTGACCGTTTTCTGTTCCTGCATCGATCCGTTCTATTCTTTCCCCTTCCGTAAATCCTTTAACCCATCGCGCCGGGACACCTGACGAGCGGGCCAGTATCACCATCGCCGATGAGAAATGATCACAATAACCGAGGCGTGATTCAAATAAAAATTGGTCTACAAAATCTTCGTCATCTCCCGGGACGGGAACAAACTCCGTTTCATAGCGAAAAGGTCCGAATTTCAGGTAACTTTCAATCTCACGCGCCTTTTCATAGGGAGAATCGATCCCTTCCGTAATTTCAGCCGCCAGATCCATCACTCTCTGCGGCAAACTCTCAGGAAGTTGCAGATATCGTTCCTCAATCGAAGCTTCATACTGCCCTGCAGCCTTTTTTAAATCACTCTCTCGCAATACCGGAAGTTCCGACTGGATCATGTACCCGCTCACACCTCCGACACCACGATTTCCTTTCATTATTTTTCCCGATCCTTTGTTATAATTCAAAAAATCGTCGAACGGGGAAATTCCCAGTACGCGTGTCAGGTCTCCGCCATAAAACATCAGCGGGTAAGAAGTCACCCTCATTTCAACCCGGTCTGTCACATCGGTAGCTTCAAGATTCTGATATAAGCCCGGTTCCGGAATCACGACTCCATTGTTTCCCATAGGAAGGATGGAAATTTCCGCTTCACTCTGGAACCAGCCATGCCCGTCATAAGTATCCTTTGAATCGCCGCGCCAGTAATGGGCTTCTTCAATATCTGCCCGGAATACCACGGCATCATCCGGTACGAAAGGACCTCCGAGCCGGCTGTCATCCTCGTCATACCCAATTTTTTGCAGGACTCCGCCTGAAGAAGCGGAACGGTATTCAGGCTTTGCTTTGCTTTGAATCCAGGACACCGGATCGGGCCAACTGGGCGGGGTCTTAGGCGCAGCAAAGGCAACTCCCACCATCAACGAGACGATGATAAAAACGGAAAGTAACCAGTTCAACAGCCATTTTCCTTCTTGCTGATGTTCCCGCAACATCTGTGTAATTTTTGAAAGATGTAATAATGACAGCAGCACAAATCCGTAAATCAAGGAACGAATAATTGCGCCGTCGGCATTATAAGGCGTGAAGGTATCGAGAACCGCCAGATAGGAAATAGTCAGTACAACGAACCAGAGCCCCTTTTTCCGTATAACAAGCCAGAAGAAACAGATGGACTCCACCAGCATCAAAAACAACAGGAAGAAAAACGTGCGGGAAAAAGGGCTCATTTCCAACATGTCCGCTGTAAACAATAGCGAAATGTTAGCCAGGATATCGCGAATTCCCAACTCAATCCAGTCCATTGACAGAATTGTGCTCTCAAAAAAGATGGAATGCATGACATAACCGAACATGACCACCCGCAACAAAACCCGTAACCATACCCGACGTACAAATAATTCAACCATCACCAGGTAAACGAAAGCCCACAGGAAAATGTTCACTTCGCCGGTATCTGATATGGTGGTCAGAGGATTCAGCCATTCACGAACGAGCAGAATCATAAAAAGGGAATTGATTAAATTTTGCAGGATACCGTTCCGGTTACTCATGGACACCCCTCTTTTCCTTCTGTGTAAGTGATGAACCGGAAACGAGACACGCCCGCAGATCATCCTGATCGATGATAAAAACATCGATGCCTTTTCTGATCAAAGCGGCTGCCTGATTGCGAATCATATCACGATAGGCCGGCTCTGTCACAAGAAAAACAACAATATGAAGTTGTTCCCCGACAAGTCGGAATAATTGATGGGCTGTCCTGTCCGAAATGACCGGTGTAATACAGGTCAATGTGCCCCCTCTTTTCAGATTTTTCGCCTGTTCTTCTATAACACGGCTGAGGGGCATCGATTCCCTGGAAGGTTCGACCGAAGCCAGCGATCGCAGAGATTGAATCAGATGTTCTTCCTGGGAACTGAATGATAATCGAAGTTTACGGTCTTCTCCCCAGGGGTTTGAAGTCAAAAGCAATGAAAAAGGATTTTTGTTACGGACTGAGGTATAACAAAGACTTGCCGCCGTTTTCACGGCACGTTCAAAAATCGGTACCAGGTGAGAAGAGGGATAGTCATCCTTTTTCGTATCCAGGATAAACATGTATTGTTGGGATGTATGGGATTCAAATTCTTTCGTTTTCCATTCCGATGAACGGGCACTTGCTTTCCAGTGAATTTTGCTCAGGCGGTCCCCGGGGACGTAATCCCTAGCACCGACCACAGTGGTTTCATCACCGGATGACCGCTGTACCAGTTGGGAACTGTGGCCGTGTCTTCCCAGGGATGACCAGACAGGAAGCCACTGATATCCGGGATAGACCAGGATTTCGTTCTCTCCCGAAGTGGAAATCTCTTTTCTCATATGGATTAATCCGAACAGATCACCGGTTTCAATCTGGACATCCTCAAAAAGGTAAATACCCCGAAAAAGACCGTCAATGGAAAGGGCAACTGTTACCTCTAATTTAAACCACGGAAAAACAAGATGCCGGTCTTCCCGAACGGTCTGAGACCCGAAAGCGGTCAGGTTTTGTTTTACCACCAGCCACGGAATGGGGAAGGGGTATTTCCGCTTGATCGTGATCACGGTATCCACCTGCTCACCCGCTTCAAAATGCTTCTTTTTTAATCGTCGCTCTACCTGAACTCCCAGTAATCCGTTGATGATCACCATGACTTCATAGACGCTGAAGGTCAGGCTTGCATAGAAAATAAACCAGCTGGCGAATCCGCCTTGAAATCTGGCAAAAACATAACTGGCGATCAAAAAACCGGCTACGGTGATCACACCGATCCATCGTGTTTTCGATTGATGATTCATGGGCAGTCAGCCACCTTTTAACGGGCTTTAATAGGAACGGAAACTTTTGATAGAATTTGATCAATAATCTTTGTGCTTGTCATCCCGTCCAGACGACTTTCTGTATGCATGATGATGCGATGATCCAGAACCGGATGGGCAAGTAGTTTAATATCGTCAGGAATGACATAATCTCTGCCTTCCATATAGGCATATGCCTGACATGCACGGAATAATGTTATCGATCCGCGCGGGCTGACGCCGATATAAACTGCAGGATGATTGCGAGTTTCGTGACTGATTGTAACCATGTATTCTCGCAGGGAATCATCCACGTGTACTTCTTTTACTTGCTTTTGGATCTCCAGCAGTTGTTGAGCCGTCATCACAGGGTGAACATCTTCAATCGGATGGTGATGCTGAACGCGAGAAAGTAGTTCAGCCTCTTCTTCTATGGTGGGATAACCTACATTCAGCTTCATGGTAAAACGATCCAGTTGAGCTTCGGGCAAAGGAAACGTACCCTCATATTCAATCGGATTTTGCGTGGCGATTAAAAAAAAGGGCTCAGGTAAAAGATGGGTTTGTCCATCCACGGTTACCGCCCGCTCTTCCATAGCTTCCAGCAGAGCAGCCTGTGTTTTCGGGGAAGTACGATTTATTTCATCAGCCAGCACGATTTGCCCCATGATCGGTCCTGGGCGAAACTCAAATTGCAACTCACTCGGATTGTATACGGATGTACCCGTCACATCCGAGGGAAGCAGATCAGGGGTAAACTGAATCCTTTTAAAAGAGCAGCCGAGTACTCTGGCAATGGACCGTACCAGCATGGTTTTCCCCACTCCCGGCACATCTTCAAGCAGTACATGTCCTCCTGCAAGAATGGATGTTAAAGTAAGACGAATCATTTGTGATTTACCTAGGATTACATTTTCCAAACGTTTGACAACATCCTGAATATTCACATTATCCTCCTTATACGGTAGCATCAATATTCTTTTACCTAAGGTTTTAGACGAGTTTTATCCCGATTTTGTTTCCTTTTTTTTATTTTAAATCATAAAAATAGAGCCGACAAATATATCGACTCTATTATTATTTCCATTCTATTAAATTTTATCCCGATATTCTCATAGGATACAGTTTACGGAGTGACGGTTGTATCTGTCGTGTCCGTTGTATCTGTCGTGTCAGTCGTATCGGTTGTATCATCTGATTGAGTATCTTCCGTTTGCTCATCCGTATTTTCTACTTCTTCTTCATCTTCGGTTAT
>JAWLDF010000046.1:0-22497 GCA_041686735.1 Bacilli bacterium | reverse complement strand
CAGCACGGACGGCAGAGATCACTTCCGCGGTACTGATTCCGTAAAAAGAAGCTCTTTCCCGGTCGACATTCAATTGTAATTCCGGACGCCCGTCACCAAAACTGGTTTCCACTTCAACGGCTCCCGGTACCTTCCGCACCTCTTCGGCGATGATCCCGGCCAGTTCCTCTAGGGTGTTCAAATCATCCCCGCGGATGCTGACCTGCAGTGGTGCAGCATTTCCCGCAGCGGAACTATCCATCGTATCCACCGAGATATCGGCTCCGGGAATGTCCTGTACCTGATTGCGGATCTGCGCCGCGACATCTTTGGCGCCACGTTCACGCTCACTGAGCGGAGTCAGCTTTAAAAACATTTGGGCAATTTCGGTGGTCGCCACCTGTCCGATACTAAAACCTCCCGGACTTCCGATACTGGATGAAATCAACTCGATCTCCGGTATTTCCAGCGCCATCTGTTCGATTTGCCGGACCACTTTTTCCGTTTCCGCCAGTTGGCTTCCGGTGGCCAATTCGACGTTAACGACGATCATCCCCTGGTCCATTTCCGGGATAAATTCGGCTCCGATTACGGGAACAAGGGCAAGCGATAAAATAAGCATGGCCGTTGTCCCGAGAATGACGGTCTTGCGATGACCGAGGGACCATTTGAGCACGCGGGAATAATGACGACTCAGGCGGCCTAAACTACGGGCCACTCTGTTGTTCACATTGAATGAGCCGTCTTCAGCCGGAGCCTCCACTTTATGAATCAATCGTGATGACAACATGGGAATCAAAGTCACCGCTACCACAAGGGATGCGAGCAGCGAAAAGGATACGGCCAGTGCCATCGGTTTAAAAATCATGGAGGCGATCCCTTCCACAAATACGATGGGAAGGAATACGGCCACGGTGGTGAGGGCAGAGGCGATGACCGCCATGCCCACTTCTTCTGTCCCCTGTTTGGCAGCCTCCAGCTTATCATACCCATTCTGGCGGTATCTATAGATACTCTCCAGCACGACAATGCCGCTGTCGACCATCATCCCGACCCCGAGTGCCAGTCCGCCGAGGGTAAGGATATTCAAGGTCTGATCGGCAAAATAGAGCATTGTAAAGGTTCCGATAATGGCGATCGGGGTTGCCAGCCCGATGACGAAGGTGTTGCGAAAGGATCCGAGAAATGCATACAGCACCAGCAGGGATATGATCCCGCCGAGGATGATGTTGGTGTTCATATTATTAATGGCCTGATTGATAAATTGAGCCTGATCAAAAATTTCCTTTACCTCGATGCCCTCGGGCAGTTCCGGCTGAATCCCGGCTAAAGCTTTTTTGATTTTGGATGACACCTGTACGGTGTTGGCGTCGGTTTGTTTTAAAATTTCAAGGGTGACGCTGGGATTTCCGTTCTGATAACTGACCTGGGTCTGTTCTTTAAAGGTGTCTTTGACCTCGGCAATATCAGAGACCTTTACACTGCCGCCGCGGGGCAGTGCAATGTTGATGTTTTTGATCTCCTCGATATCGGAAAATTGATTATCAATTCTCAGTAGCAGATCCTGCTCTCCCTTGCGAACGGAGCCGGCGGAGGCGGCAATGTTTTCAGACTGGATCGCCTGCACGACCTGGTTGATGGAAAGACCGTATTGCTGCAAGCGGAAAGGATCAACCTGTACCTGAACCTCTCTCGTTTTACCTCCGACGATGTTGACGGAGGCGACCCCGTTGACGCGCTCAAGTGCCGGTTTGATTTTTTCTTCTGCGGTCCGTTTCATTTCCACGACATCTTCCCCGCCGACGGTAAGCCACATCACGGGGAAGGCTGCCGGATCAATTTTCAGTACGCGCGGACTGTTGGCATCCTCCGGCAAAAAATCGCGGATCTGATCCAGTTTTTCGCGCATGTCGAGGGCGGCAAAATCCATGTCGGTACCGTAATCAAACTCTACAATAACTTGAGAGGCGCCGCGGGCGGAGTTGGATTGAATATTGGTGACGCCGGGCACGGTTCCCATCACTTCTTCAATCGGTTTGGTCACCAGATTTTCCACTTCTTTGGGGGCAGCCCCTTCATAACTGGTGGCGACCATGGCGATTGGAAAAGTGAGTTTAGGATAGAGATCAACGGTCAGTTTGGTCAAAGAGACGGCACCGAGAATGATCAGTGCCAGCATAAACATGATGGTGGTGACCGGTCGTTCTACGGATAGTCTGGTGATTTTCATTGATGGTCACCCTCCCGCATTTCAGCGGCAGATTCCGTGATGATTTTGACGAGTCCTCCGTCACTGAGAATATTCTTGCCTTTGACGACGACCCGCTCGCCTGCTTTCAGTCCGTCAAGGATCTCGACACGGTCCGAAGTAACCAATCCCCGTTGAACGATCCGTTCTTCTACGGAATAGGTATTTTCGTCCCGTTGATCGTCTTCACGAATGACAAAAACCCGATACAATCCGTTGCTTTCGAGTAAGGCGGCGGTGGGAATGATGAGTGTCTGTTCGCTGGTCTGTTTGACGAGCGGAACCTGAACGATGATACCGCCTTTCAGCTCGTGATTCGGATTATCCACTTCGATTTTGACCGGAAAGGCCATGGTATTGGGATCGGCAGCGGGACTGACCGCGGTCACGACCCCCTTCACCGTTTTTTGCAGGGTCGGGATGTAGAGCTCGATCTCATCCCCATTCGCAATGTTGCCGATCAGATTTTCCGGTACATTGAGGTTGACGACCATTTTATCGAGGTTGACGACCCGAAAAACGGGCATCTGGGCCGATGCCATTTCACCTGCATTGATCTGACGGCTGGCAATAACACCGGTAATGGGTGATTCCAAAACAGATTGATTGAACTGGGTCTGCGCAGCCTGCAGTGATGCACGGGCCTGTTCCATCTGGGCACGGGCACTGGCAACGGACTCCTGAGATTGCGCCAGTTGATCGACGTTAAGGGTTTTCTGGCCCGGTTCAGCTGTTTCTCCTTCCGTTACGGCGGGAGGAGTGGTTCCGATCACCAGTTCATACTCCTGTTTGGACATGGCGAACTGGCTCTGGGTCTGAACATACTGGGTTTTTGCCTGTTCCCATTGCTGACGGGATATGGCCTCCGCTTCATAGAGGGTGTTCATTCGTTCAAAGTTGCGCTCGGCGTCATCAAGTGCCTGTTTTGCGTTGATATAATTGCTCTGGGCCTGGATGACGCGTTGCTTGGCCGCTTCAACGGCCTGCCGGTAACCTGTTTCTGCGACGTTGAATCCTGCTCTGGCCTGGTTCAGCTGACTCTGCAGGTTTTCTTCGTCCAGTTTAAGCAACGGCTGGCCGGCTTCGACCTGATCGCCGATGTCGGCATAAATTTCTTTGACTTTACCCCCGCCTGTAGGAGCAAGGGATGCTTCCTCAACCGGCTCAAGTTTGGCGGAGATGCGGGTGGTTTCAGTGAGGTTTCCCTGTTCCACCGCAGTCACTGTTACGGGTACATAGCGTTCTTCCTCTGTAGTATTTTCGGTTGCGGAAGTGCTGCAAGCCGATAACAGCATGGCAAGAGCGAGAATCACAAATGCTGTTCGTTTTGTTGTTAATTTATTTTCTTTATGGATCTTCATACTGAAAAAGTTCCCTCCGATTTCTCCCCGTTTTTCACATTACATTATCTAGTATATAAAAGATTTGGGCGTTGAACAATTGTTCATTTGAAATTGAATTCAGTATTTTTTGGATAAAATAAAAGATCGCCCTATTCGGCGATCATTATATATTGATTTACGTATTGTTCTATGTCTTGAAATTCTTTTTTAATACTATTTATCATGTTTTGAGCATTTTTATCCTGATTTAATTTGAAAGTCATTGCTATACTTAGTGCCCAAGCATCTCTTTTCATATCTGGATCTTTTGTGCCCAGCACAGGTTTTAATATTTCTAATCCTTTTTCAAATTCTCCAAGTAGATAATAAGATTTTCCTGCATAATATCTTATTTTCGGAGTTATATTAAATTTTCTTTGATTTATGTTAATTCCTGATTCAATTTTTTTTGTGACAAAATTTATTTTCTCTAACATAAGCAAATAATCTTTAATTGCCTCTTCAGCATATTTTCTTGCCTCTACAGGCGCTTTATTAACCAGATTGTATGCATGATTTGTTTTTATGAGAATACTGTTTTCATAAAAGGCAACATTGTAATGATCCCTTTTAATCGATTCATTGATATATTCGATTCCTTTATCAATTTGGCCGTATTTAACCAGTATTGTCCCTACACTATGAAGTAATCCGGCATTATGTGGCTCATATATTAATGCCTGATCAATATTTTCTAATGCTTTTATTATATTTTCTTCTTTATCAATACCATTTGCAAAAGCTAATTGAAAATAATAATTTGCCGCTGTTAACCGGTAATCTATATTACGGGGATTATTATTGATAGTTGTTTCTAACTTTCTAATTACTTCAGTAGAAGAATGACTTTGTTGTAAGTTACCAAAAGTATCCTTTGCAATCTCTAACTTTGCACTATGATACATTCCAAATATCATAATAACCGTTATAGTTACAAACAAAACATACTTTCCTGTTTTTTTTAATTTAATTTCAGAAAATTGGTTCGGCTGATTAACTGCTATCCACATCAAAATAACAAACCAGATTGTTCCATATGACATATTAAAGTCAATAAAACTATGAACAAGAATATAAATAACTGCTGACGCCGAACCAATAATCACTAATTGTTCATTTCTTTCGTTTATTTGTCTATATTTTTTATACATCAAATAAATACTTGATAACAAAAGAGAAATAAATACAATAAATCCGATCCATCCTGTATTTAACAATATTTCCAGAAAACCATTATGAACCTCATTACTGTAGTAAGGTACTTCCTGATACTGTGTAAATAATACTCTCCATCCATCTCCTCCATATCCTATCAATGGAGAATCTTTACTCATTTCCCAGGCATCTTGCAAAAATACATTTCTACTTTGAACACTTACAGTATCAAATGTTACGTTATCTATTCTTGTTTGGATCGAGGTCGGTAACTGTTCGTAAATGAACTCTTTGTTATTTAAATCTTGTACCATTAAAAACATAATTACAACAATTGCAACTGGTATTGTTGCTCTCATCCAAATCTTATTTAAATCTAATTTTTTTGTTTTATTCATTAACAGATTTATAAGGGCAATAACAAAGGCTATGACTATTGAAACAACTATTAAAAAAAATGCCTCTTTCCAACCTACATGTTCTGCCTGTTCCAGTCTGGAGTAAGTAAGTACCGAACCTATGGTAAGCAAGATAGTATACAAAAGAAACTTAATTTGTTCCTTTACTCCTAAAATAAGTAATACCAAAAACCATACCACTGGTATAATAACCCATGCTCCGCGTGTGTATGTATACAAAAATAGACTTCCATATAACACCAAAGGCAAGGATAATAAAACGGTTTGAATATAAGTCCATTTATTTTGTAATAAAATCAAAAGTTGATATAAAAGAAATCCACCAAGTAAGACTGCAAATGTATTGGGATATTGAAATATACCCGCAACTCTTCCTTGTAACACAGCATCTTGATAATTAACTACATTTATGAAAGCAAGGAAAGCATGGACAGCAATCCACAATCCAGTCACGTAGATAACAAAATGGGTATATTTCTTTAAATTTTGTTCCTGAGATATATATAATATAATTAGAAAGAAAATCGCGTATGTAATCCATCTTAATATGTTTTCCATAGCACGATCAGGACTTTCCGCAAACAAAAAGGAAATATAATAAGTAACAGGTATTAAAAAAATCAAATAGTAGCCAGTCCAGATCCTCGTTTTTCCCCTAATACTAGATATCAGTATAGGAAGAAAAATCAAACCCATCATTACATGTATCAAATAAAAGTCTTCATCAAAAAACAACCCCTTTTGATAAGGGGTAATGATAAAAATTAGAGATGTAAGAACAAAAATGATATTCCTCATATAAAATCCCCCAGATGTTGTTATTCTTCTTCCACACTAAATAATTTCATATTTATTGCTTTTTCTAATTGCATTTTGACTCTTAGTAAATTATATTTTGTTGCATTATAATCTTTTTCTGCTTCTCGCAAGCTTATTTGCGATGACAATAATTCAAATGAAGTTCCCAATCCATTCTCATATCTCAATTTTGCGAGTCGATACGATTCTTCAGCTTTTTCTTTATTTTTTTCCGCGATGATAAACTGTTGTTGATTTAAGTTTATACGTTCCAAAAGTTCACTTACAGTAATTATTATTTCCTCTTCAATTTGTTTTAACTGAATTTCAGCCTTATTCACCTGTTGTCTTTGAATAAAGTTTTCTTTTGAAGAAACCAGGTTCTTAATTGCCTCCTGGCGAATCAACTCGATTTCATAACTTTTCTGCGCAGCTAAATAATCCGGTCTGTTCTTTTTTGCATTTTCAATTAAATTTTTAAAATCTGGTACATTTTGATTTAGATTCAATTGAATTGGTTCAAGCACAATTTTCTGATTTAAATCATTCCCTAACAATTGATTTAACTTCTGTATTGATAATTTTTGTTCTGTTTTAATATTACTTAATTGAAATTTAGCCTGTTCATACATTACTTCACTATCTAATAATTCGTTTTTGGACAACAATCCTTGATCATATTTTTTCTTTATATTTTTAAAGTTTTCTTCTGTTCTTTCTACATTAGCATTAGCCAATTGAACTCCTTCTTCTAATTCTAATAAAGACAAGTATAGGTTTATTACTTCATTCTCTACAGATAATCTTGTCTGGTCTATGTACAGTTTAGATAATTCCCAGTTCATTTTAGCCAATTCATTGTTTATTTTCTTAGGTAATACTTGTTGTTGCAAAACATTTTCATTTGTTAATGAGCCTGGTTGTGTCATTGATAAATTTAAATCATCAATAGTTTCTTTAACATCCTTAGCCTGTTCATATTTTGTTTCAGCTATTTTTTCCTCCAATTTTGCCAATTCTAATCGACTGCTATTATTTAACGCCGTTTCAATTGTAGTATTTAAATCTAAGCTTTGTTGTTCAACATCCTGTTCAGTATTTTCCAATGAATAAACAGGATTGGAATATGTTAACAGTATTATTGAAATCATTAATAAGACTGATAATTTATACTTCTGAAACATATAAAAATCTCCCCCTTCAACTTAATAATAATGTATCAGATGATTGTTTTCTACATATTCATTGTTTTTTCTTAAAATTAAAAACAAGCAGGGAATTGATCCCTGCTTGTTTTTTACCGTATTAATTTTACGGATTTGTTACGGTTGACTTGATGATGATCACAACAACTTCACCATCTCCGTTTACGTAAAAATCAACTGTGTGATATTTCTCGTTAGATACTGTTGTATATTTCTTCAAGTCATCAAAGTCAACTTCTGCATAATCATCAGTAGAGTCAAATACCATTGCTCCGTCTGCAAGTACATAAGTTAAACCGCTCTGAGATACAAATGTCATGTTATTTGCATCTATTGCAGTTAAATATACATCACGTTCTTCATATGTCTCAGCGGTTACAGTGTCAGATACGAAATCTCCATCTTCATCTTCATAGTACTCAACGTATACTACTGTATTAGCTGTTAAGGAACTGAAGTTGGTGATGTCTCCAACCCAGTAGGTGTTGGTTTCGTTGCCATAGGTTACTTGGATAAATTCTTCCCCACCAGAGTAACCTTTCTTAGTCAGTAAACCATATACTTCTTCGTCGGTGGCTGCACCAACGATGCTATCGACAATAATCGCATTGTTGTCAACACTTACGAATGCCTCGAAAGAATCATAGCTTACAAGGTCATCCCAGGTTAACATTTCAATTTCATCAACCTTACCTGCACTGTAGTCGTAAATAACAGTTTCGTCATCTACTTTGATTGTGTTACCATTAAAGTCTTTAACACGTTTTGTTGATTCATAAAGTGTAGCGTCGTTTCCAGTAGCAGCATAAGCAGTGATGTCAGCAACCGTTTCTACCTTATTTCCATCAACATCCATGGAAATGAGACGCAATACACCGTCATAAGTTACAGAGCTAGTATCAGTATCCCCAATTTCATCTTGAACTACTGAAACATCTTTAGCATCAGCAGTTACTGTACCATCAATTTCTGTATCATCTACAACTTTGTAGTCCTGTAAGTTACCTTCAGCATCTACAACACGCAGATACACTTCATTAAATGTACCTTCAGCTACATCATAAAGCAGGTAAGTGTTCGGGTCAGCAACTTCAACCTCAACCTCAGCCACTACCAGAACAACTTCACCATCTAAGTTCAGATGTGCTGTAACTTCTTCACCAGCATAGTCTTCGATAGTTGCATTGCTTACTAAGTCTACACCATCCAGTGAGAAGTAGTAGCTGGAAGCAAGGTCATACTCTTCACCATCGATGGTAATCGTTGAAGCATTTGCACCATCATATTCAATTTCGTCCAGTTCACCAACAACTGTGTTGTTGTAACCAGTCAGATAAAGAACGTCATCGTAAAGGAATCCATATACGACATCGTTTTCTTCTAAATCTTCATAACCCATTACTTCATCGTAATCATCGAAATCAACATTGTCAGTAGATGTTACGACAATCTTACTGGATGTAACTTCAACGATGTTCATGTCAGTTTTCAGCGAGATTTCGTCACCATCTTCGTCTTCAAAAAGACCACCGACAGAAACAGCTGTTACTATCAATGTTTCAAGATTGTCATTTTTGTCAGCTACAAATTCGGCGTTTAACTTAACCCCACTATCCACTGATAATGCATCGAAATCTCTTCCATCCTCAAATAATACATTGTTAACAACGACAGTAGTATTTTGAGTGAGTGTATAGGTTTCATCATCAATGTCAATTTTATTGTCTGGGGTAGCCGCTTCCTTTACTGTCGCAGCGTCAATTTCATCTTCTGTAAGCTCAGTATTAACTGCTGCTACAGTATAAATAGCATCATTTTTAACCCAAGCTTCAATTTCTTTACCTACAAGATCAGTGATGTCTACATTGCTATCCATTAAGGTATAGGTGTTGCCACCATCACTCAATACTTCATCTGCTTCAAGATCAGAGTTTAATAGTGCACCAGTTTCAGCGACCTTAATGGTAACTTTAGACAACTTAAGCTTGTTTTCTAATAAAGATTCGTTAGAAACTCCATAAGTCGGGCTTCCATCTTCATCGAAACCAGTGATCTTAGCTACATTAGCATCTAAGGAAGCATTAGACATTAATGCAACCAATCCGCGCTGAGCAGGTGCATTAGCAGCAAGAGCAAGATCTTCAGTTACTCCTAATTGAGCTCCCCATGCAATGTAGTTAGCAGGCCAAGTGCCCTGTTTTTCAGCAACCGGTCCATAACCAAGTACACGAACCAGAATAGTTAATGCTTCAGCCTGTGTTACAGGGTTTTCCGGACGAAGGGTTCCATCACCATAACCTTTTAACAGGCCCTGTTGAATAGCAACAGAAAGGTAACCTTCTCCCCAGTATCCTGCATAAACATCGCTGAACTGAGAAGCTGCTCCAGTTGCAACTTTAGCCGCATCTTCAAGTCCAAGCAAACGAACTGCAATTGCAGCTAATTCTACACGCTTCAACGTATCATTCGGGCGGAAACCTTGGTCATCACCAATCATTACTCCCAGGCTTCCAAGACGTGCAGCGGCATCTTCATATTCAGTTCCTTCAACATCAGACGGAACTGCAGCAAAAGCCGGCACAGCCATGGTAAGTACAAGTACAAATACTAAAATGCTGTTTAGAATCTTTTTCATGACTTGCGTTTCTCCTCCTCGAGTTATATTAGGTTGAGAGTTATTATTTCGAAAATTTTTATAGCTCTTTTCTCGCATATGTATTCACCCCCTTCCCTGAGTTGAGCTCTCTTTATTTTGTGAAAATAACTCCACAATGCGTTCTTTCTCTGTTTGTGCATTGCAGAAGATAAAAAGTGTTAGAAATTGAAAAAACATTCACACATGCAACTCGGGAAAATTCAAACTCGGATTATTTCTGGAGGAATCGTTTCGCCTGTGTACTTCACACATTCTTTTCCGTAAAGGATATGGTGAGGATTCACAAGCTAGATTCTAACATAATTTAACTGGTTTGTTAATAGAGTTTGAGCAAAACGTCGATTTCCCCGCGTCAAAGATCACATCTTAATCCATGTTCTGTCTGACTCACTATAATTAAACGTATATGAGTTGCGAAAGTTGCGCTGGTTTCACAAAATTTTTTTGGCAAATTTATGATCATATCCTTCACTTGCACCCACACCCTTCTTTTGTTTAGGATAATAGGGAAAGCGAGGGATTCCATGCGTGAACAATATCTGACCGTAAAAGGATACGGAGAAAAAGAAATCATCATAAATAAATCGAGATTTATCAGCTATGTAAACCGGGCAGTAACCGAAGAAGAAGCCGTCCGGTTCATCGAACAAATCAAAAAGAAACACTGGGATGCCACCCATAATTGCTCCGCTTACATCGTCGGTGAACACGATCAGCACCAGAAAGCGAACGACGACAGAGAGCCAAGCGGCACTGCCGGTAAACCGATCCTGGAAGTGATCAAAAAAACTGGACTTCAGGATACCGTCATTGTGGTCACACGCTACTTCGGCGGAATCAAGCTGGGAGCAGGCGGACTGATTCGCGCATACGGCCAGAGTGCCTCTGCAGGAATTCAGGCTGCCGGAATCATCCGAAGAACCCTGGCGACACGCATCCACATCTCCATCGAGTATACGCTATTAGGTAAAGTGGAAAACGAGTTGCGCAATGCCGGTCATCCCATTGAACACATCGATTACCTCGATCGTGTGACAATCACTACTTTAACACAAAAAGGAGAGGAAGATCAGCTGGAAAGTTATCTCACAGACATTACCAGCGGACAGGCTGATCTTTCCCGTGGTGACACATTGTATCTTGACGAAACTGTTGAATAATATACTCCCCCGCTGTGATTAAATTCTGTCGCAGGCGGGGGAGTTATTTATCCCTGATTTTTCCGGGTTAATTTAAATTTTTCGGGAAGTACTTCAATTCATTCTGCATGATCCGCACGGCCACCGCCGCCGCCTCTGCACGGGTCAGATTGGCATTGGGATCAAAGCGATACGTCGGCTTGTTATTCTCATTACCGGTCGTCACGTTCTCCTTGCCGATCATGATTTTTTCCTTCACGATCGTAATGACTGCCGGACGTGCATAATAATTAATATCGCTATAATCGGTAAATTCTTTACGCAAACTGTCCAGCAATTTTTCATTATTGGCCGGAAGTTTATATTCCATCGCCCGCGCGATCATGACCGCCGCCTGTTCACGGGTGAGACGCTGATTGGGACCGAAGATCCGGTTGTCCAGTCCCTGAACGATACCGGCTCTTGCCGCAGTCTCGATGTAGCGATACTCCCACAGATCGCCGTATCGGCTTCCCGGCTGAACGTCAATGAAAGAGTTTCGGTCATCGTCGATCAACGGTAATTGCAGGGCACGAACCATTAACTGGGCAAACTCCCCGCGGGTAATATAATCATCGCCGCCAAACTCATCGAAACGCACGTTTTTCATAAACCCTTTGGCATACAATGCCTCGAGAATATCCATCGCCCAGGGATGCCGTTTCACATCATTAAAGGAATAACGCAACTTCGCTACGGCGTAGTAACCAAATTCATCAAAGGGAACGGTGATGGACCGTTTTCTTTCATCAATGATTCCTCCAAGATTGACCCAGTCACCGTTTTCGTCAAAGTAGAATACGGTCACCTGTGTACCTGCCGATTCACGCACGAAATCGTCATACTGGATCGTCAGTTCTCCGCGTTTGGTCGGCACAAGCTTTCGATTTTGATCGCGACGTGTATAAGTTAATGATAGGTCCTCCTGATGCGGTGCGATACCATGAAGCCTGGATTTATAATCGGCAGAACTTGGTACACCGACTTCCGCCAACCCACCGTCAATCCAGTAGATCGGGCTGATAAAAGTAAAGTTATCGGGATAACGGGAAAATCTGCGAACGACAATATCCCTCGGAGATTTTGTAATCCCTTCATCCGTCACCTCTTCTACGACTCCTGTCTCAGGGTCGGCGATTCCAAAGAGGATTCGTTGATTTTCATATAATCCGTTTAAATTATTATTCACAGTCCTGGCTGTCTGCATCAAAATATCACGGTCAAATTCCAGTTGCAGCGCATTGTTAAAAATGCGGTGACGTGACTTGAGCGGCTCCTTGTATTGCGCTCCCTTGACATTGGTATTGGCATAGAAGACATCGATGGAATCTTCGATCTCATTGTCTCCGCGAATGACGCTGAATTTAATCGTTGTCCATTTGCCCGGTTTGAGTCCGAGATATTCATATTCAAAACAATCTTCACAAACGGAATCAGGCAGTTTCGTCGCCTCTTCCTTACCGATGATCACCTGATCGGCACCTTCAGCCTTGATCTTTACGTTTACAAAATTTTTATTGACGATAATATCGGTACCGCTCGTTGGTACGGGTGACAGCACTTCAAACGGCACGACTTCACGCACGATCTCCATGCGTTTAGTTGCCTGAGAGCCTGTATCGCTCTGGATACGCAGCGTGAAAATCTGTGATCCCGGCGCATCAAATTCAATTCCTTCCACACGAACATAAAGTGTGTCGGTCAATGAATTGTAATCAATCGAAATGTTTTTGTTGTCCGTTCCCGCATTGTTGGGATCACTGGTCTGCGTCGGAAAACCTGTAGTGGGCGGACCATCGACAACTTTATCATAATCAATGATGTCCGTCCCATCGTACAACAGGCGAAACTTTTCAAAATTAGACACTTCCATTAATAAATCATATTTGGTTGCGGTCGTGTAATAAACATCGTTTTGCAGGATCAGTCCCGTCATATCTTCATACATGGTTTTCCGGTCGGTTGAACTGGCAATATCGGGACGCGTCCCGGACACCGGCGGAAGCACCGGTTTCATGATATTGATTGAAGGCAATTTGTCATCAGAGACAAAAATTTTAATTTCTTTAATAATGACGTAGCCATCGACGGTCATTTCCAGTTTGATGCGGTTTTCTCCGTATTCAAGCGGATTTCCGCTGATGTCAATGACAAATTCCTGATCAGGTCCTAGATAATTGGCAAACGCATTGGCCACGATCACATTATTCACATAAAAAACAGCCGATGCAGCTGGGTCGTAAGTATCGCTCACCCCGCTGATGATGGTTCGGATTTGATTGGGCCGATCATCGTAATCGATGGTCATGCCGTCAAACACATTGGTGAACAGTGCATGGGCTCCCGATACATATACGGCGTGGGCCAGAAAATCATACACACTGGGTGTACCGTCAAAATTAAATACAATCGTATGGTTACCGGGAGGAATGTTATCAATCTTATAAATGGCCGTGTCGGCATTCGTGCTGATCTGTGTTATTGCCAGCGTATTATTAGGATCATAAGGAGTTAAATAAACTCGTAAAATGTCTGCAGGATCAAAGTTTTTATTTTTGTCTACTTCGACATAAATGCTAGATTCACTGATCCTCGCTCCGTCGAGCGGTTCTTTTTTATTGGGATCCGTCGGATAATCATATAACCAAAAAACATTCTCTACAATGTTCTCATTGCTGTTGGCAAAGGTAAACATGATTTGATCCTGTCCGGTAATTCCGCTGTAAGAAGTCGTAATTGCAATCGTATGATCCCGGTTTGCCAGGGTATCTGCCGTCACATCGAAGATCAGGTCATAGATCTCATAGGTGATTGCATTATTCGAACCATAGCGAATCGTCTGCGGATTACTTATATTCACGTTGGTAATGCGCAAAGGGTCCCCGTCCAATTCCATCGAATCAAAATAGGAGGGATCAAATCCGATGCTGTTGTAAGGCACCATGATCTTTCCTTCAAATCGTCCTGCCACATCTGCACCGAACGGTACCGCGAATGTCGGCCAGCTGCCGATCACCGGCTGTGTGCTGGAAACATCAGGGATCCCGTCACTGGGGTTATCCACATCAAAGTACATATCCCCTTCAAAAATCAGGTTGATTGAATTGAAGTAATAGACTGTTCTTTCTACAGTGAAGCTGTCGTTTTTCCCAATGACTTCAACCGTTACTGTATTTTTTCCCGGTGAAAGGGTGATGACCGGTGAGAAAAATGTGCCGTCATCGAGCGGCTGAACCGTATATTGATTATTCACCACAATTTTTTCTGCGTTGGGGGCCGTACCTTCCAGATAAGCTTCTGCCGAAGTGACCACATTTCCTGTACCGGCATTGAGCGGAGAAGGCTCATCGGAACCGGTCTGGATGGTCAGATCAAACAAATACGGCGCATTGTCATAAAGGATGTAAAATTCGTCTTCCAGCGTAACTCCGTTTTTGATTCCAAACAGCGTCAACCGGTTAATCCCGGCAAAGAGTTCTACCCCGTTGACCTCAAACTGATTTGCGGTCGGGTTGATCATATCGCGAATATAAAATTGCCCTTCAACTACGTCATATGTACTGTCCGATTTTTGATAAATCTGTTCCACTTTGATCTTCAGGGTATCACTGTTGACTTCGTTGAACGTACCCGCCAGATCAATGGTTGAACTGGTGTAGATGAAAGGATTGTCCACAGTGGAATCCTGCAACCTCTGTAAATCCGTAAAGTAAAAATATTTGGCGGCCGCATCCACCTGCTGCGGCATGTTCCACCATGGAATTAAACTCCAGACCAGCAGAAAACTGATCATGATCATCATTAGATTTTTGCGTCTCGTTCTCTTCACCAATTTCTCCTCCTTTTCTGTCTTCCACACGATGCAAAAAGTACACTTATATTATGTATCGGAATTTATGGGTCGGGGTTTAATAGATTTTCTGCTTAAAAATAAGCTCCCGGCAAAATTTCCGGGAGCCCGTTTTTAAAAGAAGCCAGTATTTGTGTTTATTCCGCGAAAATTAATATTCCGGGAATTCGCCCATCTCTTCTAATAATTTTAAAATCATCTTTGAAGCTTCTGCGCGGGTGGTGTTTCCTTTGGGATCGAAACTGTTATCATTTCTTCCGCTGATGATTCCCGCATGGACAGCCTCAGCAACCGAGGATTGAGCCCATGATTCTACGGAAGTACCATCGTTAAATTGTGTCAGCGCTTCGTTTACAGCCTGTTCATTGAGATTGTTCAATGCTGCAGCGCGAACGATGATGGCTACCGCTTCTTCACGGGTAATGGAATCATCCGGACTGAATTGATCTCCGCGGCCATTGACAATCCCTGCAGAAACAGCAGCTTCCACATAAGGAGAACTCCAGTGACCGGACATATCTTCAAATGTTGCGCCCGTTCCTTCTTCAAGCTTCATTCCCAATGCCGATACAATCAATTTGGTGAATTCAGCACGGGAGATGTTTTTGTTCGGCTGGAACGATCCGTTCTGATACCCGTCAATCAGGTTGCGTGAAGCGAGGATCTCGACGTATTGCTCACTCCAGTGTCCGTCCACATCAGTAAACTGCTTGTTATTGACAAGAACCGTATAGATACTGAAGTGTTCCAGTTCCACTGTAATCGTACCCGTTTCCGGATCAACAAATCCGCCGACCAGTTCCCATTGTCCCGATGTTTCATTTAATGTATATACGGCCGCTTTGCGAAGGTCATCGATGTTTGCGAGTACATCTTCTCTTACTTTCAACATCAATTTGACCTTCTTTTTCAGATTTCCGGCGGTTTTGATGTCATAGACTCCGCCTGCAAGCAAGGCATGATCCGGGATATTTCCGGGCTGGATCACTTGAACAGTCAGCTTCGAATCTTCATCAAAAGTTCCGTCATCGAATACCAGTTTAATGTTCCCGTTAAAGACTTCAATTTCTCCGCCTTTGACCGGAACATCTTTTTCAATGATCACACCCGGCATTTCTTCTTCTGTTTCAGCGGGATCTTCTACAACGGCACCGCCGCCACCACCTCCGCCGCCACCAGTTGAAACAATTCTCTGAACGGTGACAAGTTTTCTGGCAGCGTCGATTCCGTTACCATCTTCAGCGATGACCTTAATCCAGTAATTCCCATCGTTCACCGTGTTACCCGAGTTGTCCGTTCCATCCCAAGTAAACTGGATCGTACCCGAGGCCATCTGATCATCGTAAACGGATTTAATGACAGAATTTGAACTATTCAAGATTTCTACATAAACGTAGGATGTTACCGAAGAGTCACCCAGATAAACATCCTGTGTCACATTCAGATTGGTACTGAAGGTGACCGTTTGAGATGTCGGATCAAACTGGGTCGTTGATGTTTGAATCGTGCCTAATAACGAATTATTCACGTTTTCCACCAGGAATGGAACTTCGTCTGTGACTACATTGCCGCCGATATCGGTAGCTGTCAACGAAACGATATATGTTCCATCTGCAGCCAGTGTACCGTCGTTTTTGAATCCATCCCAGTAAAACGGGGTTACTCCATCGGGAATGGAATTATTATTCGCCAGAGTTGCCACCTGAGTCTGATCGGAATAGGTTGCGATGGTCACGGTAACATTGACCGGCTCATTGGTATAAATGTTAAATTCCATATTGTTGTTGCCGTTGGGTGAAAAACCGGGTCCGTACGGGTCGACTCCCGCCTCGGGAGGAACAACGTCAACCCCGGTTACCGATACTTTCGCCGTCATGACGGAAGCAGATTCGCTGGTTACGGCGATACGAACGAGACTGTCAGATCCGGCGTATGTGTTACTGTTGGGATTGGTCGTATTGGTAAAGGTGTAGTTCCATGTTGTTCCGGGATAAGGATCTGCTTCATAATCCGGGATGTAGACGAGATTGGGATCCAATAATTCATTGAGACCGTCTGCCTGTTCAAGGGCCACCATGGGATGGTTTTCATCGGCATTCATGTCATTGAGATAGGGATCATATAAACTCTGGTCCACATGCCAGATGAGTAAACCGTCTCCCGGCAGACCTTCATCAAAACCGATTTTTTGCCGGTTTTCGATGAGGAAATATTCTGCTCCGTTGGTTCCGCTGGCCGGCAGTTTATAAAAAGCTCCTGTTTTATTTTGCTCGGCATTATTAATGGTAATATCCTGGGTTGATGTGATGGTTGTCGGGGTGATCCAGCCAAGCATCATTTTGCTCCATGCGCTCAAATGGGCCGGAGAGTCACCCGGGACGTTTACACCGTTCCAGCCACCGGATCCCATCAAAGCCATCGGACCGGCACCTTCGGTGGAATAGTCGATATCATAGAGATCGGGCAGACCCAGGTCGTGTCCGAATTCATGGGCAAAAACGCCGACCTGACCGTCGTCCGGTTCCATGGTATAGTTGATGACAGCAACCCCATCATCGGTTAATTCACCGATAGTTACGATATTTCCCTGTCCGTCTGTTTCATTGATGACATAGCGGTGTGACCAGATATCGTCTGATGTTCCAAACTGTCCTTCCTGTCCATATCCGGCATGGATGATGAAAACATGATCAACAATTCCGTCACCATCCTGATCAAACGGGCTGAAGTCAAACCCCTGCTGATCTAAAAGTTGAACGGCTTCCCTGGCCAGTTCATCAATTCCACCTGTGAAAGCCACGTCTGTTTCACCCGTTACCGGGTCATCTCCGCCATAATCGGCCATATTATACAAACTGGTTACTACAGGTGCGACCACACCCTGGACATCCAGTTGGCCATACGAGTTTTCAAGGTAAAAATTGCGTAAACTTTTGGCTCCCTGTGCACTGGAAAAAAGCATGTCGTTCCAGTAAGCCTGATCATGTGTCGCTTCGAATTTTACATCCACAAACTCGATCGGAATGACCAGAACCTTTTTTACACCTGTGACCGGATTGGCTGGTAAAGGTGCGAAGTTACTTTTTTCCGTGGACATTGACTTTTGCTGACTCATTAACTGTACTCCGGAATTATGCTGTGTATTTTTTCCGGGGTATGCAGGCATATATTCCGGCGCGTTCATTTCATTCGATGGATTGTCAGAAAATGAATGAACCGGAACCAATCCTGTGAAGACTAGCAATAAAGACAAAAAAACGGCGATTGGACTTTGAAGTTTTCCAGACAATGATGTCCCTCCTATCTTTACAAAACATATGGGCTTTGACCCAAATACTGGCTATACATTTCTATATTTCGACAATTTTTTTCAAATTCCTGCTATTTACCCGTCTAATTTCATAGGACGTTCGTACCGGAATTGATAAAAAAATAAAAAAACACGGTTTCATGCGTTTTATTGAGCATGAATACCGTGTGGTTATGGCCTATAAAAAATTGTTATCCTATTTAAAAAGGTTGAAGTAGATTCTGGCCGTACGGAACAGATTGATCAACGGCTTTTTAGTTTTGCTGACAATACCGATGATTTCCGCACCCAGTTGCAGGGCAATGATGATCACACCGAGAATGATGAGGGCCGCCCATAACGTATCGTAACTCTGGTAAAAGATGATGGAAGCCGCCCCAAAAATCAGGCTGATGCCGTAAATGACCAGAACGGTCTGGCGATGGGAAAATCCCATGTTGAGCAGACAGTGGTGCAGATGGTTTTTGTCCGCCTCGGAAATCGGTTTTTTATTGACGATGCGGCGCACGATGGCAAAAAAGGTGTCCGACAGCGGCACGCCGAGAATGAGCAATGGTGTGATGAACGCAATCAAGGTAACGAACTTAAAACCGAGTACGGACAGAGCCGCCAGGTTAAAACCGAGAAAGAGCGCGCCGGTATCCCCCATGAATATTTTGGCAGGATGAAAGTTGAAAAAGAGAAATCCAATGGTGCTCCCCAAAAGAACGACGCTATATACTGCAACGACATAGTTGCCCATCAAAATGGCGATCACCATCATGGTGGCGGTGGCAATGGCGGAAACACCGGCTGCCAGTCCGTCGAGGCCGTCGATAAGGTTGATGGCGTTGGTTACAGCCACAATCCAGACGATGGTAACCAGGATGCTCAGCCACTCGCTGAACACCAGTTGCCCGTCAAAAGGCAGATTGATGAAGGGCATGCGCAGCCCGAACATGACGACGACAACGGCAGCGATGATTTGTCCTAGAAACTTGGTGCGCGGGCGTAACTGGTATTTGTCGTCAAGGATGCCGACGAGCAGGATGATGGTACTTCCGATGAGAATGCCCATCGCTTCCGTGGCATAAAGGGTAGTAAACGACGGAAAGACCACGAGATAGGCAATCACGAAACCGATATATATGGCCAGCCCGCCGAGACGCGGCATGAGCTGTTTATGGACTTTACGATTGTTCGGCTGGTCCATGGCGCCGATTTTTTTGGCAAAACGGATCACCGCGGGGGTTGCCAGAACCGTTACAATCAATGAAACGATAAACCCAAGCACATACGTGCCGATCATATGTTAATCCTCTCCCTGTTTTGTCTTCTTCATGATGTCTGAACACTCTAATCTTTGTTATATAACTTTTTTACGGGGACTGCAAGCATCACTTTTCAACATAATCTTTCGTGAAGCAAGAGGATTTTGTGTCAGCTTGCAATGCCGAACCTATTAGATTAGACGTATGAACTGCACGATTTGTTTCGGTTTTTTTGTGCTAATTTCTATGTTTTGGAAAAAAACGTTCTTTCAGCACGAGCAGGGCAAACCGGGGCAGTGCCAGTTGACGGCGCCAGCGTTTGGGATCGGACAGCAAGCGGTGCAGCCATTCCAGATTAAGTTTTTGCCATATTTGCGGTGCCCGTTTCATTTTACCGGAGAGAACATCAAAACTTCCACCCACACCCATCGCCAGTTTGATGTTGAGGCGGTCAAGATTCTGCGAGATAAACGCTTCCTGTCTCGGTGCGCCGAGAGCGACAAAAAGGATGTGGGGCTGTTTCCGGTTGATTTCGTCGATGATTTGCTGTTCTTCGTCCGGTTTATAATAGCCGTCCCTGTATCCGACAATCTCGGCATTGGGATATAGGTGTTTGAGTTTGTCTAGTGCTCCCTGGTTCGATTCAGGGCTGGCCCCCAGCAGATAGACCTTCCACTGTTGTTGATTGGCCTGCTGCATGATGGCGTGCAGGAGGTCGTAGCCAGCTACCCGTTCAGGGATGGTCCGTTGCTGGTGATTTGGGTTGCTTGATTTAAGTACACGTGATGCGAGGACAACACCAATACCGTCTGGTATGATGAGATCGGCATGTTTGACAGCCTGTCTCATTTGATCTCCGGCGGTGGTGTTGGACCTGGCCATCATCACGATCTCGGGATTGGCGGTGATGATGAAGGTTTTGGATGGATTGGATTGGTCGTTGATGCGAGATGTGATCCAGTCCACCGTTTGATTGAATGTCATGGTGGAGAAGGGGATGTTTAGGATGGTTGTTGTTTTCTTCATTTTGCAAATCTCCAATATTAAAGTTTGATTGCTTTTCTATTTTACAAAAAAGATGATCTCATGACGAGTTTAACTTTAATAACGAAGGAGATAAACAACATATTTAGCCCATTCGGTGAGGACCGTTTGTTGTTCCTCAGGATCCTTCCACCATTGATTCAAATTATGAAAACGTTTGTCCGCTACACCGACATACGACAATTGAATGTTCGTATCTGAAAAGACTTTATTAAAGGTCATGGCTGTTCGGCGGGTGTGCCAGTCCGTGGTGACAACGATGGCTGATTTCCAACCACGTTCAATTAAAATTTCCTTAGTATAGATGGCGTTATCCCAGGTGCTTTCTGATTGATCTTCGATCACGATGTCCGCCTCTGGTACTCCCAATTTTTTGGCGAGTGCAACCATTTCATCAACAGATCGGATGCGCCAGGATAGATCCGTTCCGTCGGATAGAAGAATTTTGTTCGCGAGTCCCTGACGATATAATTCAACTGCTTTTTCCGTTCGTTCCCCTTTCTGTTCTCCGCCAAGGACAATGATGACATCGGATTGCTGAAGGAATTGAAGTTCTGTCTCTACCACAAGAAAATCAGCCATTGATTGTAGCCATCGATCTTTGCTAATGAACAGAAAAGCAACGATCGTTAGAATAATAAATAATACAATCGTTGCCTTTTTATGTTTTCCAATCCTTTTAATCCGTGATAAGAATCTATTCACTGCTTTCATCCCATTCTTTGGAACTTGTCACAGGAAAATACCGACGCCCGCGATTGTCGTTTGATGTCGGTGACAGGCACCTTTATGTTGCAGTTTGTTTGGTTGTTGTTTGTTGGTCTGTGTTTGATAAATCCAACTGGTATGTAGGGACCATTTGTTTTAATATTTTTTTTATTTCTATGTTGGATAAGGTTGTTTCTTGTTGGAAGATTGTTTTTTCAAGTTTGCGTATTTTAAAGTTAAAGTCTTCACTGGAAAACATGATAGGTTGACCAACAAAAATACGGTTGTGTTTGGTTGCTGTTGTGCCTTCTTCGTCTGTCAGGATTTCTTCAAATAATTTCTCGCCGGGGCGTGCTCCTGTGAAAACAATTTTAATATCTTTTTCAGGCTCCAGTCCGGAGAGACGAATTAAGTCTTTGGCCAGGTCAACAATTTTGACCGGTTTGCCCATATCCAAAATAAAGATTTCTCCACCATTAGCGAGCGCACCGGCTTGAATGACCAGTTGTACCGCTTCGGGGATCGTCATGAAATAGCGGACCATTTCCGGATGAGTAACGGTAACAGGTCCTCCCTGTTCGATCTGTTGTTTGAAAACGGGGATCACACTCCCGCGACTCCCCAAAACGTTACCGAATCGAACAGCAGCAAATTTCGTTGTATCACTTGTTCTGGCTATATCCTGAACGATCATCTCTGCAATTCGCTTGGTTGTCCCCATCACACTGGTGGGATTAACGGCTTTATCCGTTGAAATCATAACAAAATGTGTTGCTTTATACTTTAGAGCGGAATCTGCAACATTTTTCGTACCAAACACATTATTTTTTATGGCTTCTGCCGGGTTACGTTCCATCAAAGGAACATGTTTATGGGCCGCTGCATGGAAAATAACCTGCGGCCTAAAAAGTTCAAAAACATTTTCTATTCGTTTACGATCCTGAATATCGGCAATGATTGTTTCCATCATAAGCTCAGGATAGACTCTCCTGAGTTCCAGCTCTATATCATAAATACTATTTTCACCATGTCCCAATAGAAGCAGTTTCTTCGGAGTAAATGGAGCAATCTGCCGACAAATTTCAGAACCGATTGACCCTCCGGCACCGGTGATAAGTACCACCTTATTTGTTATATAATCTGATATTTCATTTAAATCAATTTTAACTTGATCCCTTCCCAAAAGATCTTCAACACGGACATCACGAATCATTTTTACAGACACATTTCCATGGATCACATCACTTACACGGGGCAACAGTTTAATCTGTGCTCCCGATTCCTTGCATATATCAATTACAGTGGCAATCTCTTC
>JAWLDF010000045.1:0-22917 GCA_041686735.1 Bacilli bacterium | reverse complement strand
CTCCACTCCGCCGCTTTTCTTTCTATTTCTTCGATGAAACTCCGTTTTCCCCGCATATAGGCCTCAATATCATCTGGATAATTGCGAGCCAGTTCTTCTTTCAGGCGCGAATACTTTTCGGCCTCTTCTGGATGAGAGAGGAGATAATCCCGGAACGCTAGATGCCGCTCAATATCAGGGTGGCCCTCGGGAAAGACATGCACATGATGGGTACGTTCGTGCTTCTCATTTGTTTTTACAAAAAACATGCGTCCGGAAATACCAAACTCACCCAGCACGTGATAACCCAGTGCCTGCATGCCACTGTTGTATGAAGCCTTATCCGATTCGTCAAGGTCTGTCACAACCAGCATAATGTCCAGAATTGGTTTCGCTTTGATACCCGGGATTGCGGTGCTGCCGATATGATGGGCGCCCAGCAATTTGGCTCCCCACACATCTTTTAAACGGTCCGCCTCCTTTTGATAGGCTTCCCCCCATTCCGTCCGATGCGCAACCACTTCCACCCTGCGATTCTGTTCCAATTTGGGTCTCCTCCTAACCTTGTATGTAAAGTTATTGATAAATATTCGTGATGCTCCCCCGCAGATTCCTTCTAAAATTTGAAATAATATAAAAGAATGTCTGAAAAAAAGTGATCCCGCGGTCACAATCCCAATCAGCGGAATTGTACACACGGGCATACATGAAAATTCTATATTAGTTTCAGTCCTTAAAAACATCGGCACTTCGTACGTACTCAACATCCCCCACGCCCTCGCGGTGGTTGATCACGCGGGCCGCGGCAAACATGTAGTCCGATAATCGATTTAAATACTTGATGACCGCATCATTGACCGGTTCATCTTTTGCCAGCCGGATCACCCTTCTTTCCGCACGTCGTACGACTGTTCGCGCGAGGTGCAATGCAGCCGACGCAGGATGTCCCCCCGGTAAAATAAATCGCTTGATTTCGGGGGCTTCCGCTGTATGCTGATCGATCCATTTTTCCAGACGTTCCACCTTTTCCTGCGTCATTTTAAAAGGATATTTCTCGGGATCGGGCTGTGCAATCGCCAGATCTCCGCCGCAATCAAACAGTTCATGCTGGATTTCCGTTAATTGTTGTACGAGATCGCCATGTTTTTCACGATCAATCCTGGAAATGGCTTCACCGACGACGGCATTCGCCTCATCGACGGTTCCATACGCTTCGACCCGTACATCATCCTTGGCTACCCTTTTTCCGATGACACTGGTTTGACCCTGATCTCCGGTACGCGTGTACAGTTTCATCACCGTCAACTCCTTCCATCCCTATTTTATGATGAGACCGGTTCTGATTGCAAAATGATCTGCGGCACTTTCAACTGGGGATGTTCGATAATCACCGGACGAACCCCGTAGATGCGATGTAACACGGCAGCATCGATCACTTCATGACCGCTACCCCACTTGCAAACTTTTCCTTTTTCCATCAACAGGATACGATCACAGTACTGGATCGCCAGATTCAGGTCATGCAGCACCATCACCATCGTAGATGCGTTTTTTCGTTGCCATTCTTTTAAGCGGTTTAAGAGGGAAATCTGATACCCGATGTCGAGAAAAGTGGTCGGTTCATCCAAAAGCATGATGTCGGGTTCCTGGGCCATGGCCCGGGCGATCGCCACTCTCTGCCGTTCTCCGCCACTCAGTTCGTCCAGGTATCTGTCCGCCATTTCTGACAGACCGGTCTCCTGCAAGATTTTTTGCACCACCCGCTGATCTTCCCTGCTTTCCTGGCGGTACCATTTTTGATAAGGATAGCGCCCCATCATCACCGCTTCTTCCACCGTAACCGGATAAGGCTGCAGTCCGCCCTGGGACAAAACCGCCATGGTTCGTGCCAGTTCTTTTGCCGTAAATTTTTCAATCGGTACCTGGTGAATACGGATTTCACCCTGATCGGGTTTCTCCATTGCGGACAGAATCCGGATCAGAGTAGATTTGCCGGACCCGTTGGGACCGATGATCCCCAGACATTCCCCCCGCTTCACTTCAAAAGTGATATCGTCCAGCACCCTGTTTCCGTCATACGATTTACATACCCCTTTTACATCCAGCAACTTTCCACCTTCTTTCCGGGTATCCCCTATAGAATCAAGTGGACCTTAAAAATATTTATTCTTTCTTCTACGCAACAAAAAGGCAAAGAATGGCGCCCCCAGAAATGCCGTGATTACACCGATCGGCAGTTCGCGCGGATCCATCACAGATCTCGCCAGGGTATCTGCTGCGATCAGGAGGGATGCACCGAGGAAGGCGGAAACCGGGAGAAGAATACGGTGATCACTGCCGACCAGGAAACGGGCGATATGGGGTACAATCATGCCGACAAAACCAATGGTTCCCGATACCGAAACCGCCGCTCCGGTAATGAGTGATGCCATCACCAACAACACAATCCTGATCCGGTCCACCTCTACCCCGACATGATAAGCCGACTCTTCTCCAAGGGCGATGATGTTCAACTCGCGCGTAAAAAACCAGATGATCAGGCTCCCTGCAACCACCAGCGGTGCAACAACCCAGCCAAACTCCCATTTGGAGAGCGCAAGACTTCCCATCAACCAGAACACAATCTGTTGCATATGTTCATTCGATATAGCCAGTATAAACGACAACGCTGCCCCCACAAACGATTGCACCACCACCCCGGCCAGCAGGATCGTATCCATTTCAATTCTGTGACGGATCAGCGCCAGCCGGTATACGATCAACAGGGTCAACATCGCCGAAGCAAAAGCAGTGATCGGTAACGTCCATGCACCGAACCAGCCCTGCTGCCATCCCAGCAGAATCACAAGGGCCGCTCCAAACGCAGCCCCGGAGGAAACGCCCAGAATATACGGATCTGCCAGAGGGTTGCGCAGTACTCCCTGAAAAGCGACCCCGGCCACGGCCAGCCCCATTCCGACGATCGCTGCCAGAAAGATACGCGGCAGACGAATCTGCCACACGATCACCTCTTCGGCATCGGTCCATGAAGACGGGTCCATCCAGGATGTGAATAGCGGAATTCCTCCGGCAATGATTTTCCATACCGTCAGAAACGAGATGTCGGCACTTCCGGTGGATACACTCCACACCGCCATTACCACCAATAGCGACAGTAAAACTGCCGACCATCCCATTGTTTTTATGATCCATGGTCGTTTCCTTAAATTATCCATATTGCTTTTCGATCCCCATTCCTTCAATCCGTTTACCGCTCAAATTGTTCCGGGTAGATATATTGCGCCATTTCTTTCAAAGCATTGACCAGTCGCGGTCCCGGACGAGTCACGGAGTCGGAATCAATATTGTAAACGTGCCCGTTTTGCACAGCGCTCACTACCTGCCATGCCTCACGTTGTTTAATCTTGTCGGCTGCATCCGGCACATAATACCCGTATGTTGTTAATATCACATCCGGATTTTTTTCAATCACTTTTTCTTCAGACATTTGAACCCAGCCCTCGACTTCGGCGGCCACATTTTCAGCCCCCGCAAGGGTGATCAATTCATCAATAAACGTTCCTTTTCCTGCGGTATACAATTCCGCTGACACCTCGACCCAGACTTTTTTACGCCCGTCCTGCGGAACATCGCTCACCGCTTTCACCACTTCATCACGCACCTGCTTCATCTGTTCGATCAATGCCGCCGCCTGATCCTGTGATCCAGTCGCTTTGGCCATGGTATTAATCAATGCATAAACTTCTTCCAGGTTGTTTGCGTCGAGTACCAGTACATTCAATCCCAATTCCCGCAAAACCCCGATTGCTTCACCGTTGGTGGGATGGGCCAGCACCAGATCGGGTTCCAGTGAAAGCACTTTTTCCGTGTTGATCTCCAATCCTCCTATTTTCTCCTTCTCATTCACTTCTTCCGGATAGTTGTCCCAGTCCGAGACACCCACGATGCGATCCCCCAGCCCCAAAGCAAAAGCCGTTTCCGTAGCACTGGGAATGACCGATACAATCCGCTGTGGTTCTTCTTCGATGACGACCTCATATCCGCTCGCATCGGTAATGGTCACCGGAAAAGAAGATTGAGATTCGCTCTCACTTTGTTGCGATTGCTGTTGTTGCTGTTCCTCTGCCGGTGCCTGATCGGCAGGTGAAGCCTGATCTCCGCACCCCGCCACCAAAATCATCAGAGCCAATAAACTTAATAGTGCCATCCATAAACGATTTTTGCTGAAAAATCTCTTGTTCATGCTGTATGGTTCCTCCTAACCCCTGACTGGAATGGATTAAAAATTGTCCATGAAAAAAGCCCGCCTTCTCCGGGTATGGAAAAGGCAGGCCTCACTCCCGATTCGTAATTTACCATCAAATCGACAGGTGCACTTTGTGTTCAGGAATATCTCCTGAAGGCACACATTGTGATTATTTTGTGCGTGCCACAGCCTCTTTCCTTTAAACCCGAAGGAAAAGAAAAGGCCGCATATTCAGGCAGGTCTCCTGGCTCATGGGTCATCGTCCATCACCCCTTCCCATCGCACCGGGCGACAGTGGGTTTTTGTGATGTCCTCTCCATTCACAGTGGCGGGACCGCGTCGGATTTACACCGAACTTCCCTATTCACCTTGCAACTGCAAGGACCTGAATATGTGGATGAACTTTTTTCATGTCGTGTTCAATACAATTCCATTATGAAACAAAAAAGAAAAATTGGCAACTTGTTTCTGCCCAAACCGAACCATCCGGCCCGGTTATACAACCAATTCCGCTTTATATCCGCTGTATTTGCGAACATTGATCACACCGCCGGAAAAAATCAGATACTGTCCCTTGATTCCGATCAACTCATCCTCTATATCAGGCTGCTTGTCCAGATTGTAGGTCTTGATTTTTTCGAGCGACTCCATGATGGGATAAGTGATCTCCACCCATTCATCTTCCCGTAAGAGGAACGGTTTGAAATCCCCGGGAATGTATTGTTTGACTTCCTCACGCAACTGGAGCAGATCGACATTTTCCTCCACTTCACCGCGTAACATCTTGCGCCAGTCCGTCTTGTCCGGCAGATACTGACTTAAGTGTACTTCAAGATCCCCCGCCATTTTCCGCGTCGGCACCTCGGCAATCGGAATGGCACGGATCGCTCCCTGATCCACCCAGCGCGTCAGGTGCTGGGATTTGCGGGTAATTCCCACCTTGATCCCGCTGCTCACGGCAAGATAAACATAGTGGGGAATCATGCAATGCGATTCTCCAAATTCCACGTCACGGCATGTCCCCTCTTCAAAATGACACTGATGGGGTTTCACAATGCACAGATCATTCTGCGGCAAATTCTTAAAACACGGATAACAGGATCCGTTGTTAAACGTCTTTTTGATTTTGCGCCCGCAGTGGACACAGGCAATTTCCTGCAAAAACTTTAATTTGATTTTTTGTCCGATCAACGGATTCAAAGCGACTTCTTCCTCTCCCAGCGGCAAAAAATACTGCACGGGATCATCTTTAACGACCTTCATTTTATCCAGATATCCCACATACGACAATTGTCAAGCCCCCCTGTTTTGCTCCGTATCCCGTTTCAATAAATAGGGTCCGCCCGGTGTCAACCCGTGATCAAATTCGGCGATGTAGGGGATACGGTTTCTCGTTTCCTCCACCTCGCCAAAATCGATTTCCCGGATCAACACGGTTTCTTCTTCTCTTCCGGCCTCGGCAAGGATGCGTCCGTCCGGCGCAACCACTTTGCTTTTGCCACAGCTTCCGTTCCCGCTCGTGTTCACTCCCATGACAAAAACGGTATTATCCAGTGCCCGGGCCGGCAGTTGTATATCCCATCTCGGCTCCGCTCCCAGACTCCATACCGAGGGTACGACAATCAATTCCGCACCCTGTAAGGCGAGCAAGCGGGCCGGTTCGGGAAACTCAGCGTCATAACAGATCAACACTCCCATTTTGCCGAGAGACGTATCAAAAACGGGGTATTCTCTCGCCCCCGGTGTAAACGTCTCCCGCTCATTTCCCCACAAAAATGATTTGCGGTAAACACCGAGCAAATCCCCTGTATTCTCAATCACCGCTGCCGTGACAAACAATTGATTCTCGCTGTTTTCCAGAAACGGAACCACCATCAAGATACCGTATCGGGCCGCCACTTTTTGAAAAGTGGTAACGGTGGGACCGTCCTTCGATTCACCCAGCGGATAAAAATCTTCCGAACGAAGGTTATATCCACTCTGCCAGAATTCCGGCAGTACGACCAGTTCAGCCCCCTGTACAGCGGCTTGTTCCGTCATTGTGATCGCTTTTTCCTGGTTTTCCTTCACCCTTCCGGGAAGTACCTTCATCTGGATGGCAGCAATCCTGCGCATGTTGCGACTCCCCTTCCCATGAGATGTAATCAGGTAAAGGCCGATAACAGGACCTTTCTTCTCAACCTATGAGTACACTTTACGTAAAAAGGAACGGGTCCGTTCATGTTGCGGATTGGAAAAAATCTGTTCGGGATCTCCTTCTTCCATGATGATGCCCTGATCCATAAAGATGACACGGTCTCCCACTTCCCGGGCAAATCCCATTTCGTGCGTCACCACGACCATGGTCATCCCTTCTCTCGCCAGGTCCTTCATGACGGCCAGAACCTCTCCCACCAGCTCCGGATCAAGGGCGGAGGTGGGCTCATCAAACAACATGATCTTCGGATTCATGGCCAGTGCCCGTGCGATGGCGACACGCTGCATCTGTCCGCCGGACAGGTTGTCGGGATAGACATCGGCTTTATCAGATAGTCCGACTTTCGCCAGTAACTCGAGCCCTTTTTTGCGTGCTTCCTCAACCGGTACCCTGCGAACTTTCACAGGAGCCAGCATCACATTTTCCAGCACGGTTTTATGAGGAAAAAGATTGAACCTTTGAAATACCATTCCGACTTCCGTACGTACCATATTGATGTCGGTCTTCGGGTCTGTCAGGTCATGACCGTTGATGATCACCTGTCCACTCGTGATTTCTTCAAGCATATTGAGACAGCGCAGGAAGGTACTCTTCCCCGATCCGGACGGACCGATGACACAGACCACTTCCCGTTCTTCAATGTTACAGTTGATTCCCTTCAATACTTCCAGGGAGCCAAAATATTTGTGCAGATCTTTTACCTGAATAATCAATGGATATCCATTCTCCTTTCCGTGATACGTAAGATGAACGATATGGTTAATCTGCCGTGATGACAGTGTATTTTACCCCCTCCGGTAAAAAGGGTAACGCTTCAACCGCATAGTTCCATTCGATCTTTAAACCCGAATTCATGGTTGCTTTCTCCCCCCATATTTCAAAAGGCGCAACCACCCAAAGTGTTACGCCTCTAGTATAATATGAATCTATAAATAAATCATTAATTTCCCGGTTTTTGTCCGAACCATTTTTCGTATAATGGATCGGTGGAAAATAAGACGGTTTTTTCGCCTTATTTTCGTAAAAACCGGTGAGACGAGGAAATTAGGACGAAAAAATCGTCTTAATTCCCATCTAACCTCCTTCCAGAGAATCATCAGGGCAATTTAAGACGATTTTTTCATCTTATTTTTTCACTTTTTCTTTACATCACAGGATTAAGACGATTTTTTCGTCTTGTTGCAGTATGATCGGATCCGTTTTTCTCATAAACCTTCGTGGCGGTACGGAACGAAATCCCGAGCCCGAGCCCGTGCCCGCAATATCTACCCTCTCAAATCCTGTAACCCTTGATAAATCAGGTTAAACAGTTCTTCCACATCTTCTTCCTCAATGCAGGAGAAGGCCACACGCAGATCGGTGCTTCCGATCGAAATGGTGCCGACGCCGTATTGATCGAGCAGATGCACCCGCAACGCCTCCGCATCCACATCTCGCAATTTCAGACACATAAAATAACCGGAATTAAACGGGTAATAATCCCAGGTATCATCGAAACGCCCGCTTTCCAGCACTTCCTTTACCCGGTTGGCGCGTCCCTTCATGATACGGTATTTTTCCTGCTTCTGCGCCGCAAAGTCCGGTGACTGCAACGCCTTTAAAACGAAGGTCTGCGAAGGGTGGGAACAGCTGGACACCGTTCCGCGGATAATGCCCATCGTTTTCTTTTCCAGCGCATCCAGCACCTCTTCATGCTCACTGGCAAAAGTAATGAATCCGACGCGGAATCCCCAGACATACTCCTCCTTGGTCGCTCCGTCCACTTTTACCGCCAGCACACGCGGATGAATATTGGCCAGGCGTCCGAACAATGATTCCTGAATGGAATCCTCAAAAAACAGACCGAAGTATGCATCATCAGTCAGGGCCACCACATTGATACCGGCTTCGGCGGCATCCTTAACAGCAGCGACAATCTCAGCTGCTTCCTCTTCCCCCGGCGTATATCCCGTAGGGTTGTTGGGGAAGTTGATCAACACGATCGCTTTACCACGTTCACGCTGCGCGAGCAGGGTTTCTCTTAAACCGGCCGCGTTAAATTTCCCTTCATCTGTATAAAAAGGATAGGTAACCACTTCAGCCTGCCGGCGCACACCGAAGGCGAGATTGTAGTTCCCCCATAACTTATCCGGTAAAACAAGGACATCCCCCGGATTGGCAAACAGATCGGCGACAATGCTTAATCCATGAGTGAGTGCATTGGTCACAACGGGCAGACCGAAGGATTTGCCCTGTAACGACGGATTTTCCTCCAACATTTTTTCACGCCAGATCTTGCGCAGTTCCGGTTTACCCGCCGGCGGCGCATAAGGGTAAATATCCTTCGGATCGTATGCATTCAGAGTATCCTGGATCACCGGCAGATGCATCGGTTGATCCCCCTCAGTCGCAATCCCGATCGTCGCGTTGAAACGATGCGCTTTTTGCTTCGCTTCGGCGGACTGGCTCAAGATCCCTTTGGGAAAAAAGAGTTCCTTGCCCAGATCGGACAACATCGAAAAGACATGGGGATTGGCTTGCTCCATTTTTTTGTTTAATTCCTGTGCGAGCGGATTCATGGTTAACGTCCTTCCTTTCTCAACGTACCTGTTACTCTTTTTGTGCCCATTCTACAATAGATTGTTGCAAAAGTCACCTGAAACTTGCAAGTTTATGTAGCAGTGACCACCTTTTCCCCCTCATCCCGTGACGGGCGTTGCTTTTCCAGATGGTGCCCCCACTGAAAAAATGGAAGAGCCATCAACGCAAGAATCAACAGGATTCCGAACACCATCCATCCCTGATCATATCCAAAATAGGAGAGCAAAAAACCCCCGATTGCCGGTCCCATACTGAAGCCGATGGAGCGAAAGCCTGCGGCACCAAAATAAGCGCCTCTCATATGGGCTGGAGCGATCCGGTCAATTAAGAGATTGGACATGAGAAACACCAGCACTTCACCGGCTGTAAACACGACCATCGAAACAAACAACATCACAGATGACTCGAAGAA
The DNA here is from genome assembly GCA_041686735.1 of Bacilli bacterium. Taxonomy (GTDB): domain Bacteria; phylum Bacillota; class Bacilli; order JACDOE01; family JACDOE01; genus JAWLDF01. The sequence continues at coordinate 13,503 of JAWLDF010000045.1, read as the reverse complement.
TCCGAATCCGAACATACCCAGCCCGAATAACACGCTGCCTATTTTGATCGCAACCATAGGATGATACTGTTTGAAAAAACGGGTCAGCGGATACTGCAACACCAGCACGCTGATCGCATTGGTAACAAGCAAATATGAAAAGAGCCGCACACCGTCGGAGAACTCAGGAGCATTGCCCATATATTGCGGCAGCGTCGTTTCCATCTGAGCATAGATCATATTGCCTACCATTCCTCCCAGCAAAAAGAAGAGAAACACGCGGTCGGTTGCAATTACGCGGAAGGCTTCCCCGAGCACAACCCCTTTTTGATGCTCGCTCTGGAACAGGTGATGGTAACGGAAATAGAGGGCAATCACCATCACTGCATAAACACCGTAGATCGCGGCGGTAACAAAAAACGGCGTGGTGGATTGCGAACTGCCCAGATACGCTCCCAGCAGGGGACCGATTGCCGCCCCTACATTGATGGCTGTATAACGTGCATTAAAAACGGACATGCGCCGTTCTTTCGGTGTCACATCGGCCAATAGCGCCTGACTGGTCGGTTCAAAAGTTGCCCTGCAGAGTCCGTTCAGTGCACTCAACAGAAAGAACATCCATGTCTGCTCAGCAACAGCAAACCCAATAAACACAAACACCCACAGGGCTATCGACATGATCATCACCGGAAAGCGTCCGATGCGGTCAGACCAGTTCCCGCCGAAAAATCCGGCAAAGGTACCGACCAGCGCACTGATCCCGATAATCAGACCGATGATATGGGCAGGTAATCCTTTGACATGATCAAGATATATCGCCAAAAACGGCATCGTCATAAAAAAGACAGTTCTTGACATAAATGTACCGATAATAATGACCCAGGCTACCGGATGAAATTCCGGCTTCTCCCATTTTAACAGCTGCATCATGTTCATCGTAGTCCAATTCCTCTTTTCCTTTTTTTACATAGACGAATACATAGACGAAAGGTGAGCTTGAAATTGTTGCAAATCAAACTCACCTTTCTAATTTACCATAATGTTCTTGCATTGTCTGCATGAGGACAAATTGCCATCTATGAAAAATAACGCTGGTCCCGCCCGTTGGCTCTGCACATCAACTCTTCAAGCTGCATGATGAACGCAGGCGGAAATTGCTGGGCCTTCTGCCACTCCTCCTCATCCCCCGCCATCAATTTTTTGGTATCAAGCTGAAAAGCTTCCTCATAGTAGCGGAGACTGGCATTGGCCGCCTCAACGGTCATTTCGTTGGACTGTTCACCTTCATAAATATTCACAGAGAAACCCCTCCTTCCGAACATATTTGGATGTCATGGCTTAGGATTTCTCCGATGGCAAATTTTTATTTCAACAAGCGCAACCCGTTTAAAATCACCAGAATGGTACTGCCTTCATGTCCGATGACCCCCAGGGGCAGGGTCAGGTTCTGCGCAAAATTGGCCGTGATCAATAACAAAATGACTGCGATGGAAAAAACGATGTTTTGCTTCACGACTGCCTGCGTTCTTTTCCCCAGTCGGATGGCAAGAGGAATCTTTTCAATTTCATCATTCATCAAGACCAAATCAGCGGTTTCGAGAGCCACATCACTTCCGGCAGCTCCCATGGCGATACCGACGGTGGAACGGGCGAGAGCAGGTGCATCATTGACCCCGTCACCGATCATCACCACCTGACCGTATTTTTCATGTAATTCTTTTACCACTTCCACTTTATGCTGTGGCAATAGTTCCGCATACACCAGATCAACCCCGGCTTCAGAAGCGATGGCATCCGCCGTAGACTGCCGGTCCCCAGTCAACATAGCCACCTTAAGTCCGAGTTTTTTCAATTGGGCCACCGTTTCTTTTGCTTCGGGGCGAATTGTATCCTGTACGGCAAAAATGGCTACAACTCCGTTGCTGTTCTGCATCAACACCACGGTTTTACCCTGATGTTCGAGACGGTCGATTTCCTTTTGCATTTCTTCGGAAATCAGCTTTTCATCGATAAAATAGGGTTTTCCCACTTTCCATTCATCCCCGTCATATTCCGCTTCAATCCCCCAGCCCGTCACTGCCTTCATCCGGGCTGGGCGCTCAATCCCGATCCGTTCTTCCTTCGCTTTTTCCACGATGGCGCGGGCGATCGGGTGTTCCGACATACTCTCGATCGATGCTGCGATTTTGAGCGCCTGCTCATCAGAAACATCCTGATAGGCAATGAAATCCGTTACCTTCGGTTGACCCAGGGTGAGGGTACCTGTTTTATCAAAGGCAACGACGCGGGCACCGGACAGATTTTCAAGATGAATTCCTCCTTTAAAAAGCAGTCCTCTGCGCGCACCATTAGAAATCGCGGACAACATCGCCGGCATGATCGAAGCCACCAGGGCACAGGGGGAGGCGACAACAAGAAACACCATCGCCCGATAAAGGGTATCGTCCCAGTTCCACTGAAACAAAAAAGGAGGAAGGATCATTAACAACAGCGTGAGCAGAATGATGACGCGGGCATAAATCCGTTCAAACCTTTGAATAAAACGCTGGGACGGAGGCATTTCACTCTGCGCTTCCTGTACCAGTTGAATAATGCGGGCAAACAGGGTGGATTCACTGTTTTTCTTCACCTCAACAAGCAGTGAACCTTCTCCATTGAGGGTACCGGCAAACACTTCATCGCCATCCTTCTTGTCCACCGGAATCGATTCACCTGTGATCGATGCCTGGTTCACCGATGACATTCCTTCACGGATCACCCCATCCGCCGGAATCCGTTCTCCCGGCTTGACGATCACCAAATTGCCCACCTCTAATTCTTCGATCCTCACTTCATGTTCCTCTCCGTCGCGATAAAGGATGGCCGTCTCCGGTTTGAGGTCCATCAGAGAAGAGATGTCACGGTGACTGCGGGCCATGGCATAGCTTTCAAGGGCGCCGCTCAATGAAAAAATAAAGATGAGAATGGCTCCTTCCATCCAGAATCCGATGGTTGCAGCTCCGATGGCGGCCAGCAACATCAGCAGGTTGACATCCAGTTCCCGCTCCTGCACCAGGGTCATAATCCCTTCTCTGGCCTTGACGAACCCGCCGATGACAAAAGCAAGAATGAACAAAGCTACAGCGACATCATGACGGAACCATGATTCCATTGCCCACGCGAGTGCGATTAATCCCCCGCTTGCAATGGCTGCGATTCCTTCCCCGTGCCGGTCCAACAAATCCCTCCATCCCCGCTCGCTGACGGCCGCTTTTTCCTGCTTGATCGGAGTTTCCGAACATTCTTTTATTAATTGACTCATGAATCTTCCACCGCCTCATTTTTTTCAAAAACATCCAGCTAATTGATAATGGTAATCATCTTTACTACCCCAAAAATGACATATGCTACTGTCGACACGACAGCAGCATATGAGAATCTCTTCATGTATAAGCTATTTTATTATTGGCCTCAATTTAAAATGTTGCCCTGAGGAAATATTTCAATAATTATTATAATATAATTGGTGAAAAAGTAAAGCCTGATTTACCGATTACCACTTTTGGATCACAGTTCTCCATCTTCGTCATTGCTGATCACACTTAAGTGTTCAGCAGTCGTTGCCACTTGATGCACCATCTCGGACATTTCATTGGCTGAAAAAGCCACTTCGGAGATCCCTTCAGTGAGGCGTTCAAATTGTTCCGTGATTTTTTCAATCCTACCTACAATTTGATCCATCATTTCTTTGGCTTGTTGATTCTGCTCAACCCCTCCGGTAATTTCTTCAACGACGGTGCGGATGGTGGCGAGGAAGTCACTGGTTACTTCCGAGATCTCTTCGATTTGCATACGAATCGTATCGATCTGAGAATTGGTGGTAGTGGATAATTTCTTGATCTCCTGTGCCACGATGGCGAAACCTCGTCCGGCTTCCCCCGCTCTTGCCGCTTCGATGGACGCATTGAGAGACAACAAGTTGGTTTGATCCGAAACCTCGCGTATCACCTGAAGCACACCGGAGATATTCTCAAAAGATGTTTCAAACACTCCCATTTTCTCATCCAGTTTACTCAACTGTTCGGTGACGCTTAACAAACGCTGTGATGCTGTAGACAGGTTCATCGTACCTTCCTGAATCTCCTTAACGACCTGGACGGCAAAATCACTGGTTTCGTTTGCCTGATCGTCAATCTGCTGGATGTAGGTATTCATGTTTTGCACTGTGGCACTACTTTCCTCCGCAGAAGCAGCCAGTTCTTCGGATAACGCCGAGGTTCTTTCCTTGATTTCCGTAATACGTTTGAAATTGTTCTGCAAATCTTTTTGATTTTCGTAAAAATAGGATTCAAGCACCAATTGCATGTCAAAATTAATAATCGAGATCAACGCGCCAAGAACATTTGCCAGATAGGCGGGGCGATCACGAAGTTCTTTTACCAGAATGGTCGTCAACGCTTCCTGTAAAATGCTGTAAGCCGATAGATACCATTTCGGGTCCAGCTTGACACGGTTATGTACAGCCCCGATCCGCAGGGTTTCTTCTATGTATGTCTCATCAATGTTGCCGGAAAACATGCGTAATACATAACGCTGCAGTGTCTGACGCAGACGATCGACAGTGCTGTGGTTATCGATGATTCTTTTTAATTCCGGATTCTTTAACACCACGCCATAAAAAATATCGGATACTTCTTCGATATATTTTTCTACAGCAGGACGCTGTTCAGCCAGCAGTTCCAGTTTCTCCGGAGTAAATCCGACGATTTTGAACTGCTCCTTATATTTTTCCAGCGGGAGCACTTCTTTTACCTTTTTAATCTCTTCAATATCAGGTAATTGCTCCGCCACATTTTTGTCTTTCTTTGATTTACCGAACACCACGTTCTCCACTCCTTTTTAGCATGTCTGTGTCGACAAAAACCTGCATAAATTATCCGACAATTTATTTTACATTATTTTTGATACTTTTTAAACATAACTTTTGTCTAATAGTGTAAAACTTTGATTGCTATGACTCATTGTGTATTAGGTTTTGTTAAGATTCCATTTTTTCATGAAAATGTCGAACCGTGCCCGGGATGAATATCATCCCTGCGAAAAAGAAGATAAACAATACTCCCCCCAGCAAATAAAACATCATTCCTCCGGAAACATATTGAATGGCAGCCCCTCCCAGATTGGGACCGATCATGCTCCCCACACTGTACAGAATTGCCGCCATCACATTGGCGCGGGGCAGATAAGATTTCGGTAAAATATCAGCAGTATATGCAATTCCGAGGGAATAAAACGATCCGACGAAGGCACCCGCGATTGCAAACAGGACCATGATCACGGTGATGTGGTTTCCGACCAGCGGAACAAGCAAAAAAGCCAGTCCGCCAATGGAGGCGCTGTACATTAATACTTTTTTGCGACCGATACGGTCACTGAGAATCCCGAGGGGCAGTTGCAGGATCAGACTCCCCGCCACAAAGGAGGGCAGAATGATGGAAACCCATCCCTCTGTAATTCCCGATCTTAAGGCATACACCGGAAAATTTCCGTTCAGCGATGCTTCCATATATCCGTACAAAAGAGGGGTAAGCAACGGAAACCAAGCCAGACGAAAAATCATGGATACCCGTTGGGTCATGGGCGTAGCCGTCCCCGTATCCTGTACCTTCTCGGGAAAACGACGCGGTAATCCCATGATCATGATCATGGCAGCGATATAAAAAACGGAGACGACGATAAACGGAGCAGCTATACCCAGTCCGAGTAAATTTAATCCGAGCGGACCTGCACTGAATCCCATCCCGTATGACAGTCCGTAGAGGGAAATCATACGCCCTCTGCGCTCTGCCGGTGCATCACTGGTAATCCATAATTGGGATGAATAATGAAGGGCGCTGTCGCCCACCCCGACGAGTAGCCGCAGTAAGAACCAGAACCAGAGGTTTTGAAAAAAAGGAAACAGCAGTGTGCTGAGGGTGATGAGCACCAGGCCAAATAAAATAACCGGACGGTAGCCAAACCGTAGCACCGGTTTTTCAATGAAAAAAGATGTGACGAGAATGCCCGCATAAAGTCCGGCTGCGTTAAACCCGTTGGCCACCGAACTGACACCGCTTTGTTCCAGTAACACGGCGAGCAACGGCAACAGCAACCCCTGACTGACTCCGGAAATAAATACAATGACAGTAAGTGACAAAAACTGATAACGATTCATGCGTCGTATGTTCACCCCAACAAGTGCAGGATCATGAAATCAATATTTTTACATTATTCATTACGTCCTTATCCCACTATAATAACAGGTAAATACTTAACGTGAAATGACTAAACCGGTAAAACGGACAAAAAAAAATTCGTACAATGTAAGTTGTACGACATCATTTCGACAAGAACAGACAGATTTTGAAAATATTAATTAAGATTTTATCATATAATTCAAGTTACTTCTATGGATTTCCAGTAAAATTTGCATGATTTTCTATATAAAATCCTTAAGAGACTGTTCTACATAATCGGGAGCCGCCTTTTCCATTTGTTCAACTGTATGTAAATAGCGTTGGGTTGTATTGATCTGGGCATGACCGAGATTTTCCTGTACCTGGTTCAATGTTGCACCCTGTAACAGAGCCAGTGTTGCATTGGTGTGCCTGAGCCAGTGAGGCGTCACTTTTTTTTGCAGATGACAGTCCTCCCGTGCTTTTTGAATGATTTTTTCAACTTGTCGAACCGATAAAGGGAATACCCGATCTTCCTCTTTTGTTTTCCCGCGATATCGGGAAAGCAACTCCCACAGCGATTGCGGGACTTTTACATCTCTCCTTTTTCCCCCTTTTCCATGAATAATCGAAAGCCAGACCGAGGATTCGAGAGGATCCTGATAAAAATGCTCCCACCTGACACCAACCAGTTCCGAAACCCGCAGACCGATTATTAACAATGTTAATCCAACCAAGTAATCTCGTTCTCCCTGCTGCCTGAGCTGTTTTAATAGTACGTTTACTTCATTTTTCGTCAGAAAATGATGTCTGCTGTTCACCTGAATTTTAGGGGTTTTGATGCAGCTAGTGGGATTGTGAGTAAAGATTCCAATGTTCGTATCACTCCCCCATTTGAACAATGAACGTAAGGGAGCAATTAAACTGGCGACGGACGCAGGAGATTGGGGCTTACCGCTGATACTGCAGTAACCTTTGATCAGGCCGATTTTATATACTTCTACATCCTTCCAGGTTATCTCAGACAGAGGTTTATACATTGTAAATCTCCTGAATTGTTCAATCGACCGTTTATAGTTTCGCATGGTATATGGAGAACGGTTGGAACTTGCCAGAAACATATTTACGATTTGGTCATCGTTACGGATATGACTTTGATCAATGATTTCCGAAGAATTCTTGTTGACTGGACGATGATGATACATGAATATCCTCCTTTTTATCGTACAACTTACATTGTACGAACTACGGTAGTAACGTTCAAACATCCCATTAGAAAGGGCTGGTGACAATTTATCGAAAATTAACTTAAATCTAATTTCCTTATAACCATTATAATTGTTCGTTATGTCTCCCCAAACAACCGGTAAGTTTGTAAATTTTTCTAAAAAGGAGTGTTTTCATGAAAAAATCGATGCAAACATTGACATCAACGGTAAACTTAAATCAGGTTAAGTTGGGACTCCGCAAAAAAATTATTTTGCTTGTTGTGCTAAGTTTAATTATCAGTTCCCCCATTGCCGGATTTATCAATTCATTACTTAAAGACTTTGTTGAAGGAAGCTATGGCGTATACATAAGTACCGCAATCAATCTGATTGTGACGACAACGATCATTACCATCGTTGTCCAATACTTAATCCTCAATCCCCTGCGCAAGTTAATCGTCACCGCAGAAAAAGTGGCACAGGGCGATCTTCAAACCTCGGTGGATCATCAATCGAAAGATGAAATGGGTCAACTAACCACTGCTTTTAATCAAATGATCGAAAATCTCCGACATCTAATCAGACAGCTGTCTCAAATGGGTGAACAGGTCGCATCGACATCTGAGGAATTGACGGCCAGTGCCGAACAAACCAGTCAGGTCAGTGAAGGAGCATCTCAGAACGTCGAGGAAATCGCCCTCGGTGCAAGGGAACAGGAACAAAAAATCGAAGAAGCCGTGGTGATGGTAAAACAATTTTCACAGGCAGCCGATCAAATCTCTTCGAACAGTGAAGAAGTCAGCGCTTCCTCGCAAAAAACTTCTCAACTGGCGCGACAGGGGAATGATGTGGTCACCCGGACAGAGGAAAAGATAGAAGGGGTTAACCGGATGGTATCACACTCCGCTGATTTGATCAAAGGACTGGGTGAACGATCGCAGGAAATCGGAAAAATTATCAGTATCATCACCGGGATTGCCGAACAAACGAATCTGCTTGCTCTCAATGCTGCCATTGAAGCGGCACGGGCCGGTGAAAGCGGCAGAGGATTTGCCGTTGTTGCTGACGAAGTACGGAAACTTGCCGAAGAATCGGGAAAAGCTGCTCAACAAATCGCCGGGATGATCAGCGATATTCAGTCCGAAACGGACAAAGTGGTTGAAGCCATGACCCGCGCCAATCAGGAAGTGGATGAAGGTCTGGAGGCGGTGAAACAAACCGGTGCTTCTTTTGATGATATTTTCCATGCCGTGGAATCCGTCACCCGGCAGATTTCAGAAGTATCCGCCGCCGCACAACAAATGTCGGCAGGTACGGATGAAATGCTGCAATCTATTGAATCCGTGATGAAAATTGCCCGAAAATCAAGTGAAAATACGGAAAACGTTTCTGCCGCAGTGGAAGAATCCCATGCTTCCATGGAAGAAGTGACCGCCTCCGCAAACAACCTGGCCAGACTGGCGGACGAGATGCAGGAAATCATCAATACATTCAGAGTTTAAATCGCATGTTTTTTTTACGGCTGAAATCCAGTACAATAAATGTCAGTAAAAGTTATCGGAGGATTTACAGCCATGATATTGAAGTTACTTTCCCGCATGTCCATGTACGTGATGGATCACAGATTAAGCCGGCACATGATTAAAACCTTTGCCGACAAATACAATATTGCCATAGATGAAGCAGAAAAAGAGATTCACCAGTATCAATCGTTGAATGAATTTTTTTCACGTCGGTTAAAAACGGGTTCCCGTCCGATCGACCCGGATCCGAAAACGATCATCAGTCCGGTGGACGGTTTCATCTCTCAATACGGTACCATTGAAGACGATACGCTGATTCAAGCAAAAGGAATTTCCTATCGTCTTGAAGATTTACTGGATAACGACGAACGCCGCGTGATGCAATTCAGAGACGGGAACTACATGACGATCTATCTCAGTCCGCAAAACTATCATCGCATTCACAGCCCGTACAGCGGACAAATTGAAGGGTTTACTTACATTCCCGGTACCTTTTTTCCCGTGAACGAGTGGGGAACCGGAAAAGTAAAGGGACTCTTCGCCAAAAACGAACGGATTGTCACTTACATCTGTACGGAAGCCGGCGCCATTGCCGTGATTAAAGTGGGTGCCTTTCTGGTAGGAAGCGTACAATTGCTCTATCACCGCCCCTTTAAAAGAAAAGGGAAACGGACGTACATCTATCAAAAAGACTTGCCTCAACTTCAAAAAGGGGATGAACTGGGCTATTTCCAGTTCGGATCAACCGTGATCTGTCTCTTTGAAAAAGGAATGGCGGAATTTGCCCCCTCAATTAAGCATCAACCAGCCATTCAAATGGGGCGAAAAATCGCAACGGTGAAGGCTTCACAAACAACAAAACAGGCTGAGTGAGATGAACCTTTCATCCCTCAGCCTGTTTTTTACTGTTTTTTTACAACCGACTCTTACGCCGGAACATATCCGTCATTTTCTAGGACTTTAGCAGCAATCCGCCGTTTCAGGGCCACCGAATTCATCGGCATATGACGGGTCAGACGGCGCAAGATCGATAACATCGTGCGCAGAGTGTCGCCCTCTTCCATCGCTGCCAGCGATTCACGGGCCAATTTTTCCACTTTCTCAAACGACTCTGCCGCAAAGGCGCGGGTCAAATCAATCTTGTGCTGTTCCGCATCCGTCCCGTTTTTCTCCACCGCTTTCAACGTGCGTAACAGAGCGCTTTCCATAGCAAACGTTTCGATGGCAATGTCCGCAATGTTGGAGAGGATCTCCTGTTCCTTCTCGAGATCCTGCTGGTACTTCTGCACGGCACTTCCGGCAATCATGAGGAAAATTTTCTTACTCATCTCTACCCAGTGCTTTTCCTGTTCCAGCGGCTCATCGCCGATCTCTGGCGGCATGAACATCATCAATTCCTGCTGAAGGCCGGCGGCAGCTTCCATGAAGGGAAGTTCCCCTTTCATCGCCTTCTTCATCAGAGTTCCGGGGATTAACAGACGGTTGATCTCGTTGGTTCCTTCAAAAATACGGTTAATGCGCGAATCGCGGTACATGTTTTCAATTTCATACTCCTGCATGAATCCATAACCGCCGTGGATCTGAACCCCTTCATCCACGCAATAGTCCATCACTTCCGATGCAAACACTTTGTTGATCGAACATTCGATGGCATACTCGGCGATCGATTTAGCCACTACCTGTCCGTCGTCGGAATCCCCGAGACGACCCAGCATGTTCTCGATCAGTCCGGCAGTGCGGTAAACCATACTCTCGCTGGCATAGGTACGCGCCGCCATCGTCGCCAGTTTATTTTGAATGAGCGGGAAATTGGCGATCGGCTGCTTGAACTGCTGGCGCTCTTTGGCGTAACGGGCAGAAATATCGACGGCACGCTTGGAGGATCCCACACATCCGGCAGCCAGTTTATATCGCCCGATATTGAGGATATTAAAAGCAATCACATGACCGCGTCCCACTTCGCCGAGCAGATTTTCCACGGGAACATGTACATCCTCAAGAATGAGGGTACGGGTGGACGATCCCTTGATTCCCATCTTCTTCTCTTCCGCTCCGGTGGAAACGCCTTTCAGGTCGCGGTCGACGATAAATGCTGAAAATTTATCGCCGTCCACCTTGGCATAGACCACAAACACATCCGCAAATCCGGAGTTGGTAATCCACTGCTTTTCCCCGTTTAAAATATAGTATTTTCCGTCATCACTCAATTTGGCCGTTGTCTTGGCACCGAGAGCGTCCGATCCTGAACCGGGCTCCGTGAGAGCGTAGGCGGCAATTTTTTTGCCGGTAGCCAGGTCGGGCAGATAGCGCTGCTTTTGATCTTCATTGCCGAAAAAGACGATCGGCAGCGTTCCGATTCCCACATGGGCGCCGTAACTTAAAGCGAAGGAACGGGACAGAGCGAATTTTTCCGTAATCAATGTAGTGCTGATCTTATCCAGTCCGGCACCGCCGTATTTTTCCGGAACATCGGCGGCGAGAAGCCCCAGTTCCGCAGCCTCCTTCAACAGACGAACAGAATGATCAAAATTGTGGTTCTCAATTTCCTCCAGGTGAGGCACAACTTCGCCCATCACAAAATCTTCCGTCATTCGGGCAATCATTTTTTGTTCATCATTTAAGTCCTCGGGTGTAAAAATGTCTTCCGCTGAAACTTCCTCAATTAAGTAACTGCCACCTTTTTTCACATCTTTCGTCGTTTCAGACATATTCTCGTCCCCCTAACTTTTTAATGGACTTACAATACTTCGAACACGCCGGCTGCTCCCATTCCTCCGCCGATACACATGGTGACGACGCCATATTTGCCGCCGCGTCTTTTTAACTCATAAATCAGTGATGCGGTCAGTTTGGCTCCGGTACACCCCAGCGGATGTCCGAGGGCAATCGCCCCGCCGTTGACGTTCACTTTTTCCTCATCCAGTTCCAGGCCGCGAATGACCTGTACAGCCTGGGAAGCGAAGGCTTCATTCAACTCGATCAAATCCACATCTTCCTGTTTGATCCCGGCCAGTTTCAATGCTTTCGGTATCGCTTCAATCGGTCCCACGCCCATAATATCCGGATCGACACCGGCCACCGTAAATGAGTGAAATTTGGCCAGAGGCTGAATGCCGAGTGATGCGGCTTTTTCAGCAGACATGACGACCACCGCTGCGGCACCGTCGCTGGTCTGCGATGAGTTCCCCGCCGTCACCGTACCCTTCGGATGAAAGACCGGGCGCAATTTAGCGAGAATCTCCATGGTCGTACCGGGACGAACCCCTTCATCCGTATCAAAAACTTTTTCCCTGACGATAACCTTGCCGTCCGGACCGATTTCCTTTTCTTCCACTGTGAGCGGAACGATTTCTTCCTTGAATTTTCCTTCCTGAATCGCGGCCGCTGCCCGCTGGTGACTCCGTACAGCAAACCGGTCCTGATCTTCACGGGTAACCCCGAAACGGTTGGCCACCTGTTCCGCCGTCAAGCCCATACTCATATAAATTTCCGGCATATGTTCCACCAGGTATGGATTGGGTGCCACTTTATGACCCACCATCGGCACGAGGCTCATACTTTCCACCCCGCCGGCGATGACCACATCGGCAAAGCCGCACATGATTTTTTGCGCCGCGTCGGCGATGGTCTGTAACCCGGAAGAACAGAAGCGATTCACCGTAATTCCCGGAACACTGGTGGGCAGACCGGCCCGCATCGCCACAATTCTTCCCAGATTCATTCCCTGTTCCGCTTCCGGTACAGCGTTCCCGATAATCACATCTTCAATTTCAGCCGGGTCAAGCTGAGGTACCCGGTTGAGCAATTCTTTTATGACAGCGGCACCCATATCAGCGGGATGAACATGGCGCAGAGAGCCTTTTTTCGACTTCCCGACAGCGGTCCGGGCCGCCGCAACGATTACTGCTTCCCTCATCGATTTCCCCTCCTCATTCGTTTCATGATTTAGTTGCGAAGCGGTTTTCCTTTGGCCAGCATGTGCTGCATCCGTTGTTGTGTTTTCGGCTCACCGATCAAACTGAGAAAAGCTTCCCGTTCGAGATCAAGCAGATACTGTTCGGTTACTTCCGTTCCTGCGGGCACTCGTCCTCCTGACAAGACAAAAGCCAGTTTATCGGCAATCTTCAGATCATGTTCACTGATCCATCCGCTCCACAACATGGACTGGGCAGCCAGTTTCAGTGCCGCATGCCCGGTCTCACCGATCACTTTCACTTTTTTCGGTTGTTGCGGTCGATAATTCGCTGCCAGCGTCAGCACGGTTTGTTTGGCATCATATAAAAGATGATCCTGGTTGATACTCACTCCGTCATGATCACGAATGTATCCCAGTTTACGAGCCTCAGCGGCACTGGTGGAAACCTTCGCCATCGCGATTTTTTCAAAAGCCTGAGCGACGAAGGGCTGAAGGTCGACATCCGTTCCTTCCGGTACACCTTCCAAGTGACGCAGCAACATTTCCTTCGTTCCGCCGCCGCCGGGAATGAGACCGACGCCCACTTCAACCAGCCCCATGTAGGTTTCAGCTGAAGCCTGTACGCGGTCGGCCGGGAAACATACTTCCGTACCGCCACCGAGGGTCATTTGAAAAGGTGCGGC
>JAWLDF010000044.1:0-23625 GCA_041686735.1 Bacilli bacterium | reverse complement strand
AATCCCTATGTATCATCGAAATAAAGAATCGGGCAGGCGCTTTTTTGATCGGAGAGCGGGGGACTAACTTAATCCGCTTCTTCGGTTTGGCCGCGGAAATAAACTAAGACGATTTTTTCACCTTATTTTCAAAAAATCCAGTGAAATGAGGAAATTAAGACGAAAAAATCGTCTTAATTCCCATTTAACCTCCCTCAAGGGCAACACAATGGCAATATAAGACGATTTTTTCATCCTATTTTTCCGTTTTTTCTTTCCATTACAGGATTAAGACGATTTTTTCGCCTTAATCAGTATGGCCGATTCCATTTTTTTCGCCCACATCCGATATAGGTTTTTCCCGGGGACGGCCCGAAAAAAACACATCATCGCCGGCACATTACATTTTGCCTTTCAACATACCCTTCCAGTAGAATAAAGGCAGAAGGTATTTCTTTAACAAATACATGCTGTAACGTTCCTTCGACTGGTCAAAGGGAAACGTCTCCTGCGGATTTTTATCATAGTCGAATTCCGCCAGAACAAGACTGTTATATCCGGTTACAAGCGGACAGGAGGTGTAGCCGTCATACTTGGCACTGGCCGGTGATCCGTTCATAACCGCAATCAAATTTTTCACCAGAACCGGTGCCTGTTTGCGAATTGCCGCACCTGTTTTGGAAGTGGGCAGATTGCTGGCATCACCCAGACTGAATACGTTGTCATATTTCTTATGTTGCAACGTATGTTGATCCACATCGACCCATCCGCCCTGATCGGCCAGGGGACTTTCTTTTATAAAATCCGGTGAACTCATGGGTGGAGTCACATGGAGCAAATCGTACTTCACTGCCACTTCTTCACCCGTATCCAGATTTTCAAAAACAGCTTCTTTACTGTCAGGACGAACTTCGATCAAATTATGCTTATACATTGTTTCGATCTTTTTTCGTTCCAGCACTTTATTCAGCGTATCCGCATATTTTTTCACACCAAAAATGCTATCGGTATTGAGTGCAAAAGTGATTTTCGTCTTATCACGAACTCCGGATTTACGGAAATAATCTTCAGCCAGATAAACAATTTTTTGCGGTGCCCCTCCGCACTTGATGGGCGTATTGGGCTGAGTAAAAACAGCATGTCCGCCTTTAAAATTCTTAATAAATTCCCAGGTTTTATCTACATATTCATAGGCATAATTACTGCAGACTCCGTCTTTGCCGATACTTTCCTTCAGACCCTTAACCTGATCCCAATCAATCTGAATGCCGGGTGCAACAACCAGATAATCATAGCTGACTTTGACGCCCCCGCGGGTCATCACATAATTTTCATCAGGATAAAACTCCGTCACTGCATCGCGAATCCATTTCGTATTCGCGGGGATGTAATCCGCTTCGTTCCGCTCTGTTACTTCCTTTGGATAGACTCCGCCTCCGACGAGGGTCCACAACGGCTGATAATAATGTTTTTCAGACGGTTCAATAATCGCGATATCGAGACCACTCACCTGACGAGCCAGCTGGGCTGCAACAGTGATCCCTCCGGTACCGCCGCCCACAATCACCACCTGATGGTGTTCTTGATTTGCCATGTAATACATCCCTCCTATTAAATTTAATCTACCAACCCCCATACCTGAAAAAAACCGAAACCGGGAGATTTAAATATCCCCCTCCCCCTGTACCATACAATCTAAAAGTTGTCGTTGTCAATCATTTTGTCAAAAATTTGTCAGAATAATGTCAATGTTTAGACATAATTTCCTGTAATTGATGTAGTGGAAAGGAGTCAATCCGAACACGGGATCGACTCCCTTGATTCTAACGTTTGAGACGCTGTAATAACACCTGTTTTTCCTGTTCATATCCGGGTTTCCCCAGAAGCGCAAACATATTTTTTTTGTATGATTCGACCCCCGGCTGATCGAATGGATTGACTCCCATCATATATCCGCTGATGGCACATGCTTTTTCAAAAAAGTAGATGAGACCGCCGGCAAAGTAGGGGGATCGTTCCGGCACCGTGATGACCAATCCCGGGACATCTCCGTCGGCATGGGCCAGCAGCGTGCCCTCCATCGCCTTTTTGTTCACATAATTCATCGATTGTCCCGCCAGATAATTTAAACCGTCTTCGTTATTTTCTTCCTCGGGAATGACAGGGTCACGCTCCGGTTTTCCAAATTGTACGACCGTTTCAAACATCAGCCGTTCACCTTCCTGGATATACTGACCCAGTGAGTGAAGGTCCGTCGTAAATTGAACGGAGGCGGGAAAAAGTCCTTTGCCCTCTTTCCCCTCACTTTCCCCGTACAACTGCTTCCACCATTCCGCAAAATAATGAAGCCACGGGTCATTGTGTACAAATAACTCTATTTTCTTCCCTGAACGATAAAGATACTGTCGGACAGCGGCGTACTGATAACAATTGTTCTCATGAAAATCAGGAGTGGCATAAAGCCGGGCCGCCTCTGCCGCTCCATCCAGCAGTGCTTCAAGATCAATTCCGGCGACGGCGATCGGTAATAGTCCCACCGGGGTCAGCACGGAATAACGTCCGCCGATGTCATCGGGGATGACAAATTGAGTATACCCCTCTTCGTCAGCCATTTTTTTCAATGCACCACGGGTACGGTCCGTTGTCACATAAATGCGGCGTCGGGCACCCTCCACCCCGTATTTTTCCTGTAAAAATCGTCGCATGATCCGAAACGCCACCGCGGGTTCAGTCGTAGTCCCCGATTTTGAAATGACGTTGACGGATACTTCGCGGTCCTGCAAAACGTCCAGCAAATCCTGCATGTAATCCGGGCTGACATGATGTCCCACAAAATAAATGCGCGGACCGTTTCGTTTGCCGTCAGGAATCTCATTGTAAAAAGTATGAGATAACATCTCGATTACAGCCCGTGCTCCGAGATAAGATCCGCCCACTCCGATCACCACAAAGGTATCTGACGTACTGCGAATGTGGTCGGCTGATTGCTGAATCCGTGAAAGTTCTTCACGATCAATCTGTTGCGGAAGATGGAGCCAGCCGGTAAATTCGGCACCCCTCCCTTTTTTCTCATGAAGGATTTGGTGGGCTGCGTTAATTTCTTTTTTCATCGCAGACAATTCTGACTGATCGATAAAACCGGCAGCACTGCCAAAATCAAAGTTAATCCATTTATTCATTTTACTCCCCCATCCCATTGATCCAAAAATAATTGTCGAAATTTGCAGACAATGATTCGATTTTCGATTAAAATAGAAGTGATTTAGGAATTCTTTCCTTACACCAGGAGGAACCATGTTCAAACTGAGCAGATATCATCAACGCAATCAGAAAAACACATACACCCTGTTACTTATTTCATCACTGGCTGTCAGTTCGCTCGTGGTTATATTTTCTTATGTAGAACTGCATCAGATGGTTTATCGTGCCAATCTTCCGGAAGATCAGTTGCAAAATGAGTTGCTTCTGATTAATCTCGGCATTGTGCTTATGATCGTGACACTCTATTCCCTGTCGTTTTTTATCAGCAGGCAAATCACTCAAAGGTTCTATCAAAAGGACTCGGTGTTTTTATCTCATATTATCGGAATGGTAAATGCCATCAATGCCCGGGATAACTATACCAAAATCCACTCCATCAACGTCGCCAATTATGCGACGGAACTGGCAAAAAAGTGGGGAATGCCCCGCCATAAATTACTTCGCTTTTATGAAGCCGTCGTCCTGCATGATGTGGGAAAAATCGGGATTGGCGACGACGTACTGAAAAAAGTGGACCGCCTGACAGCGGAAGAGTTTGAAGAAATGAAAAAACATACGATCATCGGCGAACAAATCGTCTCCCATATTGAAGAGTTAAAAGAATTTTTGCCCGTCATCCGCCATCACCATGAACGGATTGACGGTAAAGGATATCCCGATCAACTAAAGGGAGATGAGATACATCCCTATGCCCGCATCGTGGCCGTTTGTGATGCTTTCGACGCGATGACCACCACACGCCCTTATCGTCGTTATATGTATCTCGAAGAAGCTATTGCAGAACTACAAAACGTCAAAGGCAGTCAACTGGATCCCGTGCTCGTGGATCAATTCGCAGAGATCTTTAACATTCATCCGGTTATTGAAAAGTGGTTGCAAAGTCACGGTTATATCGAAGAGTCATCCGAACTGAAACTATCTCACCCCGCCTATTCCTATGTAAAAGAGACCTTCACATGTACGGCATGGGTGGAAAATCGTTTTTATCGCATCACACTGCGCCATCAAAAAAATCATCAATGGTACGTCGAATCCGTAAAAAACACCTCGATTACCGATGTCAAAAAAGAGTTTACTTCTGACAGGCAATATATCCATTTGTAATCGTCATACATACTTCAGTTTTATACAGATCGTCAGGATCGAATGATTCATCCAGAATGTTCCGGTCCAGCACCGTGATATCAGCGTACTTTCCGGGGGTCAGTGATCCGCGGCTCCGCTCTTCACCGGCGGTATAAGCACTTCCAAGGGTAAACAATTGCAGTGCCTGTTGCATCGTCAGCTTTTGCTCCGCCAGATACCCTTCATGTTGCTCCCCCGGAAGACGCCGGGTCACGGTTGCATGAATTCCCCACAACGGCTCAATCGGCTCGATGGGCGCATCACTTCCGCCGCCACACTTTAATCCTGCATCAATCAGCGTTTTCCAGGCATAAGCATGATCCAACCTCTCCACTCCCAGCCTTTCTTTCACCCAGGGAAAGTCACTTACTGTGAAACGCGGCTGAATATCAACCACTGCCCTCAATCGTTTCAGACGTTCGATTAAATCGGGGCGCATCACCTGAGCATGAATGAGACGGTCGCGGTATGGCTCCGGTACGAATTTTTCTGCCGGATTTGTTTCCATCGCTGTGATGACCAGTTCCGCAGCGCCGTCACCGATGGCGTGGACGGCGACCGGCATCTTCTGACAACGTGCTTTCAGGATGATCTCATTTAACTCTTCCTGACTGTGAATGGGCATTCCCAAGGTCTGCGGCTGATCATGATATGGACGGGACAGATAGGCTGTCCTTCCCCCGATCGATCCGTCGGAAAATATCTTGACGGCACCGATACGCCACCACTCATCTCCGTAACCAGTGTGCATTCCCCTTTCTTTTAATTCATCGAGAAAAGGATGATAGATTAAATGATGGGAACGAAGATGGTATCCTTCCTCGACAAGCTCACGATATATTTGCTCCAGCCAGTCGAGGCGGAGAATATAGCGCAGATCCTCGGTATGCACCCCGGTCAGTCCTTTTTTCAGAGCATCTTCCATCCCGAGTCGAACGTACTCCTTTAATTCATCATATGAAGGCTGGGGCTGTATCTCTATAAAAATTTGAGACGCATTTTCATAGACGAGACCATTTAAGCGCCCGCTCCCATCCCGACCGAAGGCACCCTGTTCCGGATCGGGCGTATTCGCCCCAATCCCGGCTGATTTATACGCTCTGCTGTTGACCAGGAATGTATGGTAACAGATCCTCGTCAAAAAAAGCGGGTGATTGGGAGCAATTTCATCCAGTTCCGCCAATGTGGGAATCGCACGATCCTCAAACCGGTTTTCATTCCAGTTCAATCCCTGGATCCATTCACCCTCCGGCGTTTTACGGACCCGCTCCCGTAATAAATTAAGCATTTCCTGTTTGGAGGTCACCTCTGAAAAGTCGAGCATGGAAAGTTTCATGCCATGGGCTGGTAAATGCAAATGATTGTCAACCAGTCCCGGAATGGCGAAAGCCCCCTCGAGATCAACCCGTTTCACGTCATCCCGTCCGAATTGAAGAAACATATTCTCACGCGTCCCCAGCGCTGCGATTTTGCCGTTTTCCACATAAACCGCTTCCACTTGAGGAAGTTGTGGATCCAGCGTAATAAACCGTGCGTTATAGAATAATGTTTTGCCCTGCACCGTCTCTCGCCCCCAACCCGGTATTCTTTAATCCTTCTCGTTACCTCTGCTGCTTTTTAAGGCAGATCAATTAAAATCAATTCACTTGCCTTACCGGCCTTGATCTTCAGTGTACCACTGTCTGTAATACGGGCCTGATCCCCTTTTGCCAGGGTATGACCGGATGCATCCACCTCACCGTCGATGATAAACAGGTATGCCCTGCGTCCCTCTGAAACGGTATGTTCCACCTCATCCCCCTGTGCAAGGGAGGATACATAAAAAGTGGCATCCTGGTGAATATGAATGGCGTCTCCTTTTTTATCACCATCCCCGGAAACGATCGGCAACAATCTCCCCTGTCTCTGCCCGGGGGTGAATTGTTTCTGCTCCCAGGAGGGCTCCAGCTTGCTTTCTCCCGGAACCACCCAGATTTGCAGGAGATGAACGATCTCGTCGGAATGATTATACTCTGAGTGAACAATCCCCCGTCCCGCCGACATTCTTTGTACCTCGCCGGCACGAATCGTCCCTTTATTTCCCAGGCTGTCTTCATGGGTCAATTCCCCTTCAATCACATAGGTGACAATCTCCATTTCCCGGTGAGGATGCATGGGAAAACCGGAACGGGGTTGAATATAATCATCGTTAAACACTCGTAACGGTCCGAATTGCAGATTCTGCGGATCATAGTAATGATCAAAGGAAAAGTGCCAGTACGTCGAAAGCCAGTCTCCCTCAAAGTGGTAGCGTTCATTCGAGCGAATGATTTGAAACATGACCGTCCCTCCTTTGCCAAAGTGTAAAAACTGGTATTGCTGACTGCTTTTATTTTACTGTAACATATCCTGCCGTATAAAAACTACAAAGGAGATCACCAGAGCGGCAAGTGCCCACACTGTCAGGTTCACCAGAGAAAATCCCATGGTCAGACCTTCAACGATCGGCATCTGCCCGGCCAGATAATCGGTCAATTCCAAGTTCACACTATAAAGATATTTCGCATCCGTCCATGAAGTGGCAAAACTGCTGAGGATTCCGCCGGCAATCAGACTGGCCAGCATTACTCCCATGGCCGCGGCGGTGCTTCGAATCAATACCGATACCATAAAAGCAATCGTACCGACTACAAGACTGACGAACCAGCCCAGACCATAGGCCATTAAAATGTATTTCCACTGGGGAAGCAGGTGAACATAGCGGGTATTGAGCGATCCGTTTTCAATGACAAAACCGGATAAGACCGGAATATTCCATCCCCGATATCCAAATACGACCCCCGCGATCACATAGGAAAGAATGCCGACCAGCAAAATCAGCAGGGAGACGAGAAGCCCCATCGCCACATACTTGCTTAATAAGACTTTCCATCGTTTCACCGGCCGGGTGAGCAAGAGTTTGATCGTTCCTTCACTGCGTTCGCCGGAAACAATATCAATCGATACGATTAATACAAGGAGCGGGATAAACAATTGAATCCCGTTTTCCATAAAGCCCCTCACAAAAGTCGGTGCGCCGGGGGCATTGGGATTGACGTCATGATCGAGATAATATTGTAATTGTTCCACCCGCACCTGCAGCCAGTCCCTCCATTCATCGGGAATGCGAGAACTGTTCAAGCGGTTCTGGGAATCGATGATCTGCTGCTGCAGCGCCACACGCCAGTCTGCGGTACCGAGCCGCTCCACCGTCGTCTGAACTTCACGAAACTGGGCATAGACAAACATCGGAATCAAAATCACGAGAATCCCGATCACAATCGCAATCCGTTTGCGCCGATAGATTTTTTCCAATTCGTTAAATAAAAGTCGCATGAACTCAGCCAATGCCCTCACCGCCCGTTAATTCCATAAATAAATCTTCCAAAGTGACAACCACCGGGCGCACCCCGTGCACGTCCACTCCGCTTTGTACCAGCACCCTCGTCAGGATGCTGATCCGATCAAGCGGCATGCGACAGGTTAAACGGCGGCCATCATCTGTAACAACCAGTTCTTTCACTTCTTCATCCTGTTTTAAAAGAAGTTCGGCAGTGTCCATCGGCGTGACTGTCCATTCCACCTTATCCACCGAGGAGGATATCAATTCATCCACCCGTGACACTGTCAACATTTTTCCGTGCTGAATGATCGCCACCCGGTCACACAGCATTTGCACTTCACTTAACAAGTGGCTCGAGATGAACACACTGATTTTTTCCCTGTCAACCAGCCTGCGTATAAACCCTCTCATCTCGCGGATCCCCGCAGGATCAAGTCCGTTCGTAGGTTCATCGAGAATCAACAGTTTGGGACGGCTCAACAGCGCCTGGGCAATGCCGAGCCGCTGTTTCATCCCGAGAGAGTAATTTTTGACCTTATCATGAATCCGTTGTTCCAGATTCACCATCCCGACCAATTCATGCAGACGCTCATCAGGAACATTCCCCACCATCCGGGCAAACTGTTTTAAATTTTCCCATCCCGTTAAAAATCCGTAGAGCTCAGGATTTTCAACAATGCTTCCCACCTGGCGCATCGCCCGGCGAAATGACGTCCTCACATCATGGCCGCCGATGACCACCTGTCCCCTGGTCGGCTTGATCAGTCCGACCAGCATCCGGATCGTCGTCGTCTTTCCCGCTCCGTTCGGTCCGAGAAAGCCAAACACTTCCCCTTCGTAAACATCAAAGGAAATGTTCTCCACCAGCGTTTTTTTCCCGATCCTCTTGCATAAATTCCGTACCGACAGCACGGCGGACGGATCGATGGCAGTATCCTCCGCTACCGGATTTATTAATCGATTCATTGTGAGGACCCCCCTTTTCCATCATCGTTGCTTCCGAAGCCATCCACAGACAGGCGCTGAATCAGGCGTGCTGTGATCGCCTCGTAACCGTCGCTGTTGGGATGAAAGTAGTCGGAGTACAACAATTCATCGGTGCGATGCTGGAACAGATCAAACATAGGAATGAGGTAAGCACGGTCATCCTGTTCCAGCAGGACCTTCTGCAAGGTGGCGTTCCATTCCGTCACCACGCTTGAGCTTTCTTCAAGACCGGATATTTTTTCAAAAGGAGAATAGAGACCGATCCAGTAGATCGGGGCATGCTGATTGATCGCACGAATTTTCTCAAGGATTTTGACTGCGTTTCCCCTCAATCCCCCGATATTTTCTCCATAATGCGCAAAATCGACCTGATCGAGTTGGTCCCATCCCGGATTGAGGTCATTTCCGCCGATCGTCATCACGATGATATCCGCCTGTTCCAGCATGTACTGCACTCCTTTTTTCTCCAGTTGTTCGAGCAGATCCGCCGTTTCCGCGCCGCTCACCGCCAGATTACTGACCGATACCTGTTCATCGACGGTCTCCTGTAAATACTGTTTGAGCCGCCCGACGTAACCCAGTCCCCGGGAATCACCGATCCCGCGGGTCAACGAATCCCCTAGGGCCACCACCTGAAAAACAGAATACTCATCCCGCTCGGGCTGCACGTCCTCCTCATTTTCCCCGGTACCGGCTTCCGCAGGGGCTTCAACGACCCGGGAGGGATCGAGCACCTCATTGATTGCGGAGCCAAACCCGTAAATAAACAAACCTGTAGACAATACAGAAAACAGTATAACGGTAAAAATACCGATTTTTTTCATGACAATCGACTCCATTCCATCCCTTACTGTTGAACAAAATTGGAAATTTTCAGCCAGTCCTTATATACTGATAACATAGTACAACAAGCGCAATCATTTCGTATAATATAGCAACCTTTTGCAAGGATGTCCGATCCTCCCGGTCAATAATTTGTCAACAGGAGTGTTACCATTGAACGATTATCGAAAAGCATATCAAAAATGGATGAATTTTTCCAATCTGGAACCTTCTCTGAAACAGGAGCTTGCTTCGATCTCCGCTGAAAAAGAAATCGAGGACCGTTTTTATCGTCACCTTGCCTTCGGAACCGGCGGTTTGCGCGGAGTGATCGGAGCCGGCACCAACCGTATCAATCGTTATGTAATTCGCCGGGCCACGGAGGGACTGGCCCGTTATCTCTTGAAAACAGATGCCGACGCCCGCAAAAAAGGTGTTGCAATCGCCTTTGATTCCCGCCATATGTCGGAGGATTTTGCGCGTGAAGCAGCAGGCGTACTGGCACAACACGGGATTCATGTCTATCTGTTTGAAAAATTGCGTCCTACTCCGATGCTTTCTTTTGCCGTCCGTGAAAAAGGGGCTGCCGCCGGAATTGTGATCACGGCCAGTCACAATCCGCCGCAGTATAATGGATATAAGGTGTACGGTCCCGACGGGGGACAGATTCCTCCGGCGACCGCCGATGCCATTTTTCAAGAAATCGAAGGGGTGGAAAATGAGTTGACAGTCGCCATCCTTCCCTATGAAGAAGCGAAAAACGGGGGACTGATTCATCTTCTCGGAGAAGAGATGGACCGTCTCTATACTGACCGGCTGCTTTCATTATCCCTGCATCCGCAGATCGTACGCGAACAGGGAGCGCATCTGAATATCGTTTACAGCCCCCTGCACGGCACGGGAAACGAACCGCTGCGCCGCGTGTTAAAGGCGATGGGTTTTACGCGGGTCCATATTGTGAAAGAGCAGGAACATCCCGATCCTGATTTTCCGACGGTCTCCGCTCCCAATCCCGAAGAGAAGCAGGCCTTTGAAAAGGCGATTGAGCTGGGTAAAAAAGTGGATGCCCAACTTCTCCTGGCAACGGATCCGGATGCCGACCGAGTCGGGATTGTGTTCAAAGACCGCAGCGGGAACTATCAATTCCTCAATGGTAATCAAATCGGTGCGCTGATGCTCCACTACCTGTTATCGCAAAAAAAGGCCGCAGCGGAATTGCCACACAACGGGGTGATGTTAAAAACGATTGTCACCTCCGACCTGGGAAAGGCAATTGCTTCTTCATACGGCATTCATACGATGGAAACCCTGACCGGTTTCAAGTTTATCGGGGAAAAAATCCGTGAGTTCGAGGAAAACGGAACGCATCAGTTCCTGTTTGGATACGAAGAAAGTTACGGCTATCTGATCGGACCGTTTGTCCGCGACAAAGACGCGATTCAGGCCGGCATGCTGATCTGTGAAATGGCTGCATTCTATCAGTCACCGGCCGGGGGCGGGATGACTCTCGATCAGGTTCTCGAACAAATCTATCAAAAGCATGGCTATTATGTTGAAGATCTTATTTCTTTCACTTTTGAAGGAAAAGAAGGGCAAGAAAAAATCACAGCGATGATGGAAGAGTTGCGCCGTCGTCCTTTAGAGCAGATCGGCGGTTCGGCGGTAACGAATATGGAAGATTATCTTAGCAGAATCAGAGATCTTCCCAGGGCCGATGTGTTAAAGTTCCATCTGAAAGACGGAGGCTGGGTGGCCATTCGCCCCTCCGGTACGGAACCGAAAATTAAATTTTACTTCAGCGCCGTCACGCAAAATCAAGAGGCGGCCGAACAAAAGCTGGCCGCCTGTAAAAGCGATATGTTACGGATCGTCGCACAATTTTAGCGGGATTTTCTTAATAATTGAAGATACGACCGGACCAGACCGAACCAGTAGGTTCGTTCCCCGAAATATTGTTGCAGCAGGCGTTTAAACAGAGGAAACTTTCCGCGGTAAGGGTACCAGTTCACTTCTTTTGAGCGTCTGCCCCGGTCCACCATCACCGATTTTTGATGACAAAAGGTCTGTAATCCCGCTGACCCGTGATAACGGCCGATGCCGCTTTCTTTGATACCACCGAAGGGTAAGTGATGATTGGCAACGGTGATGATCACATCGTTGATCACCACATTTCCCGCTTCGATGCGGGATGCCAGTTTTTTTGCACGTGAAAGGTCACGGCTCCACACACTGGCGCTGAGTCCGTACGGCGAATCATTGGCGAGACGCACCGCCTCCTCCTCCGAATCAAAGGGCATGACCGGAAGAACAGGCCCGAAGGTTTCTTCCCGCATGATTTTCATATCCCGGGTCACGTCGACCAGAACAATCGGCGGAATTCGCTCTCCCTCCCATTCCAGCGGCGGACGTCCCGCAAGCATCCGCGCCCCGCGATCGAGGGCTTCCTGCACATGCTCCCGTACAATCTCAATTTGAGCGGAAGAGGTCATCCTGCCCACGTCATCATCTCCGTCCCTTCCCTCTTGAAGCTTGTTCACCTCTTCTACCAACCGTTCCACAAAAGACTGATAATGAGAGCGATGGACATAGATCCGTTCCACCGACATGCAAACCTGACCGGAATTGGTGATTCCTCCCCAGATCGCCCCGTGCACCGCCCGTTCCAGCGGGGCATCCTCACACACAATCATCGGATCTTTGCCTCCCAATTCCAGCGTTGTCGGAATGAGGTGTTTTGCCGCTTCCTGCTGAATCTTCTTGCCGGTGCTGACGGAACCGGTAAAAAAGATATAATCGGGTTTTTGCGCTACCAGCGCCGCTCCGGTTTTCCCGTCCCCGTGGACGACCTGAACGACATCCTGCGGGAATCCTGCTTCAAAAAACAGTTTTTCGATTAAGTGCCCTACTCCGGGAGTCACTTCCGACGGTTTCAAAATCACGCTGTTGCCCGCAGCCAGTGCACTGATCACCGGAATCACCGCCAGTTGCAGCGGATAATTCCACGGGGAAATGACCAGCACCACCCCGCGCGGCTGATATTCCACATAGGATTTTTTCCCGAATAAGAGGATGGGTGTCGGCATCGACCTCTCTGACAAAACGTGTACCGCATGTTTTTCCGTATGACGCAAGGCATCCAGCACCGTCAAAATGTCAGCGGTAATCGCTTCAACCGGAACCTTTCCCGTATCTCGGCAAATTTCTTCAGCCAGATGCTCCAGATGTTGGACCATATATAAGCGTAACTTCCTTAAGTATCGGACACGCTCACTGACACTGAGTGAACGCCATTTTTGAAAAGCCTGTCGCGCTTTATCACAGACCACAGCCACGGCGGCATGATCCCGGGTCTGCCGGTGGCCCGTCAACCCTGTCGGGCTCATGATGAATCCCTCCTTTATTAAACCGGAATAATCTTTTCCTGATCGCGGCGGTGCAATTTATAATATTCTATGATCTGTGGCAGATAATCCATCAAATCGGGGCAGGCGATGCCCGAACCGCTTAAATCCTGCTGTGCCCGGCTGTTGTCATAAAAAGCTTCGCAAGAAAAGTAGTCCAGCGTTTCTTTTTCCACACCGACCCAGCGCCGAAAAAAAGGCAGTGAAAGCAGGGCGGCCACCACCGACTTGGGGATGGTCCAGCCCGGTTTTTTGTTTAACAACTCTTCGCACATTTTTTCATAAACTTCCCGCACCGGATAGGGGGAAGGATCAGTAAGATGATACACTTTGCCCGCAGCAGTGTCGATCTGGGAGAGAAATACCGTCGCTTTTACAATGTAATCAATGGGAACGAGATTAATCGGTACATGGCTGCGGCCGATGTAGGGAATGGGCAGATGACGGAAACGATCGAGAAAGCGCAGGATAAAATAAGGGCCGTCGAATTTAACGGTCTCTCCAGTTTGCGAGTCACCCACAACCACACCGGGGCGGATGATGGTGACGGGCACTCTCTTGAACATCCGTTGCACACAACGCTCCGCTTCATATTTCGTAGATTCATAATGGTTTTTAAATAATTGCTGATGTTCCAGCTCATCTTCCTTGATCCAACCCGTGCGCAGTCCTGAGACGTAGGCCGTACTGAAGTAAACGTAGCGTCGCAGTCGGGGTAGCTGAAGTACCCATTCACTGACATGCTTCGTCCCCTGAACATTCACCCGGTAGGCGATATCCTCCGGAACAGCCAGATCATAGATCGCAGCAAGATGAAAAACATAGGTGATTTTATCCCGGATATCGGCCAGTTCGGATTCACTGATGCCCAGATCGGGTTCACAGATATCCCCGCGGATCAGGACAAATTGATGTTCCCTTCCATAACCGTTATGGACCAGCCAGCCCACTTCACGACGTGCCCGTTCCATCTGATCAGGATGGACCAACAGCTCAAAATGAGCCTGTGGTTCCTGTAGCAACAGGTGGCGAATCAAACGACCTGCGATGAACCCCGGAAATCCCGTAAAAAAATAGGTATTTCCCATGACATCTTCCCCTTCCCATACAGGTACTCTATCTTTAAAAACTCTCAATATGTAAAACGGTGCCACTTCATATCACCGGGACAACCGCCTAAAGCATAGTGTAAAGAAAGACCTGAAAAAGGAGTTGTCAGTTTCCGTGGATGACTGCAGACATACACCTGATGTAACCAAGCTTGCCGCTGAATGCCCTCTCCCCTTTTGTGCAACCCGGGATGATATCGCTCCGCTTTTTACCGCAGAGGGATATATCAACGGGGATGTGAAGGAATTTTGCTTGAAAGATCAACGGGGAAAATGGGTGATTCTTTTTTTCTATGCCAGTGATTTTACTTTTGTTTGACCGACTGAATTGGCAGCGGTCGCTGCCGTTTATCCGCAACTCAAAAAACTGGGTGCCGTTGTCTGGGCAATAAGCACCGACAGTGTATTTTCCCATAAGGTGTTTAAGGATGTTTCTCCCCTTGCCCGACGCGTGCAATATCCGTTGCTGAGCGATCGCAATCAGCGGATCAGCCGTGCTTATCGTGTGCTTGATGAAGAAAGCGGTGCCACCATGCGGGCCACGATCCTGATCGATCCGGAAGGAGTGATTGTGTCTAAACTGGTATATCCAGAGGAAGTGGGACGTAACATTCCCGAAATTGTACGTCTGTTAGAGGCGATTCAATTCGGACGCAAAACCGGTCTCGGTGTTCCCGCAAACTGGGTTCCCGGCATGCCCGGCGTAAAACGGGACATCCGGCTGGCCGGAACCATTTAATTTTATCAACAATTACGTGAATCGGATTTCAGAAAAGTGTGATTTTTTATCATATCATTTATAATTCGCCGTCTTTGCTGCCAATACCTTTGTTTTTCAAAGAAAAGAATCGGGCCGGTGCCCGATTTTCCTTTTTATTTGTGTGTTGAATCGGCCCTCCAGTTGGATGGCGGAAAATAAGACGATTTTTTCGTCTTAATTAGTATGATCGATTTTTCACATCCGTAAGGCTCAACCACCATACCGCCGCAAAATCCGATCGACGGAGGGACCGTATGATTCCCCGAACAGATTTAAGTGCACCAGCAAATAGTAGAGTTGATATAAAGGTTTTCGTTCTTCATATCCCGGGGAAAGCGGATATTCTTCACGGTAAGCCTGATAAAATGCGGAGGAAAAACCCCCGAACATCTCGCTGAAAGCCAGATCAAACTCGCGGTCACCATAAAAAACGGCGGGATCGATCAGATATGGCACCCCATCAGGACCACAGATCCAGTTGCCTCCCCACAGGTCCCCGTGCAGTAATGAGGGACGAACCTGTTGCGGATCAATCCACTGATCAAGGGACTGCAACAACCGTTCCATTTTTTTGCCGCGCTCCCTTGAAAAACAGCCCTGTTTCACAGCCAGCTCAGCCTGAAAGCCCAGCCTTTTTTCCCGTAAAAATGTGAGCCAGTCATCCTGCCAGCCGTTCGGTTGCGGCAGTTGCCCGATATAATTATCAAAGGATAGACCGAACCCCTGAGAAGATGTGTGATCCCGGTGCAGTCGGGCAAGACCCCGCCCCAGTTTTTCGTCGGTATCCGGTGCACGCAATCCTTCGACCCATTCCATCACGATCGAATGTTTATCCACGTAAAAAACGTGAGGGACTCCCAGTTCTCCCGCGTGTTTCAGTAAACGCAACCCTTCCGCCTCTTTTTGAAAAAAATCGGCCGGGGCCGTTTCATGCATTTTGATCATGTAGCGTCGGTTATTCGTCTCAACACGAAAAGTCCGGCTGATACTTCCGCCGGACACCGGATGAATCGATTCGAGGGGCGCGGGATCGCCGGCAGCTTGTATTGCCTGCGCAATCTGCTCCCTCTCCTTCCCTGAAATCACAGCCCTTCACGCTCCCGGATAAAGTCGAGAAGTCGGCGACATCCTTCCTGCACCAGGTGATAAACTTCATCAAAATTCCCGGTATAATAGGGATCCGGTACATCATCACGGCGGTCCTCCGGGACAAGGTCGAGTAAACGGGCCAGGTATCCCTGGTATTGTTTCCCCGCAATCCGATGCATGTTCTCCAAATTATCCCCATCCATGGCAATGATATATTGGAAACGCTGTAAATCGTCCTGTCGTACCTGACGGGCACGGATTCCTTCATATTCAATATTGTTCTGTTCAAGTATGGCACGGGTCCCGTGATGGGGCGCTTCCCCCACATGCCAGTGACCCGTACCGGCAGAATCAACTTTGATTTGATCCTGCAGGCCGGCATCCGTTACCATTTTTCTAAAAACCGCTTCCGCCATGGGAGAGCGGCAGATATTACCCAGACAAACAAACAATACACGAACCATCTGCTTTCCACCCCTCAAGCTAATAACATTAGATCTTGCGTTTGGTTACCCGATATAATCTACGGGGAAGCCCGCCTTCTTCGAATTCCGATATATCAACGATATCAAAAAGTGTTGAGGCGAGATGCTCAATTTTTTTCCTGTCAAAAAAGTGGACGATAAAGCCCCCCACTTCATACAGATCCTCGCCGTGATGAACGCCGTTGCCGTAGTGGGCATCCCCCTTGTGTCTGACCGTGTAAACATTCAATCCCCCGGGTTTCAACACACGATGAATTTCCTTTGTCAAATGCATCAATTGTTCTGTGGTCAGTGCCATACAATACAGCATGTGAGAATAACAGGCATCGAACATTCCCTCGGTAAAAGGAAACGGGGTACGTACATCATGCCGAATGGCTGTCACACGGTTTTCAAGACCACGGGCACGGGCTTTCTCCCGGATCCGTTCAACCCCCTGCTCCGTGTAGTCGATGACGGTGACCTGGAAACCCTGCTCCGCAAAAAACAGGGTATCGCGCCCCTGCCCGCCGCCCAGTTCAAGGATATGCTTCACGCCCTCATTTAGAAAAACAACGGCTGCTTGCTGAGCCGATTGGCTCGGTGTGTCACCAAACATATCCTCATTTTCACAAAATTTTTGTTCCCACTGATGATACTGGTTGTTCAAAGATTCCATCTGCAATATTTCCTTTCTTCTGTTCTGTCGCCATATTATACTTATTGTAACATGTTTGATCGACAAAAAAATCGGGCGATTCATAAAAAGATCGCCCGTTCCTCTTCTATCATAAGTTTAAATCTCTTCTTCCCGCCTGCGGCGATACATTAAACGAATCAACATCAGCACCCCTGCCCACACCGATGTTGCAAGAGTTGCGGTCAGCACCCAGTTTTCCGTTCCAAGATAATAGTAAAGAGCAAGATGGCCCACAAACAGAATCGCCACCCAAAACCACAGGTTCATCATCAAACATCTCCTTTAACTCGGTTATCAAAATCGACATGTTTTTCTATCTATTTTTTCTAAATGACGACCGTCTTATTCCGACATCTTCGACGGTTTACAAAGAAAACCGCCATTGTTATAATGAAAGGCGGAAAGCAGACAATTCCATGATTGTATCTGGGGAGCCAGGGGTACTGGCTGAGAGGGTGCTGATCCCGTACCGACCCACGAACCTGATCTGGGTAATGCCAGCGTAGGGAGTTTACATGGAGATATCAGGTGAACAAACGGTAATCAAAATGTTTCCGACTGAATGCGGAATGAACGCATTTTGATTTCACGGAGAAATCCGTTCAACCATTCACCTGCCTCAACAATTGAAAACTCCTGATAAAACTGACGGCTGCCCAACAGGGCAGCTTTTTTATGTGTCACCACAACGAAGTCAATGCTGATCAAGGAGGGGAGAAGGAACATGCCTGTCGTCAACGTAGGGTTTCAAGTCTTACCCAAAGCGGAAGGCAACACCTACAGAATTGTAGATGAAGCCATTGCCGTAGTACAAAAATCCGGCGTGAAACACGAGGTTTGCCCGATGGAAACGGTAATGGAAGGTGAACTGGATGAGTTGATGGAGATTGTCAAACAGGCGCAGGAAGCCTGCATCAAGGCGGGAGCACGGGAAGTCATGACTTTTGTAAAAATACACTATCGCCCCGAAGGAGTCTCGATGGATGAAAAAATGGAAAAGTACCGATAAGCGTAGGGAGCACAAGGGCCCCTCGGGACGCTGGCTAAGTATCTTTTTACCCGCATTTACGCTGTTGGGGGTCCTGATCATTTGGGAAATGGCGGTCTATCTCACCCGCGTGGAAAAGTGGCTGCTTCCCGCTCCCACGCTCATTTTTCAATCGCTGTGGGAAGCGCGGGAGTTGCTATGGCATCACGGGGTTCAGACAATCACGGAAACGATCATCGGATTTACCCTCGCTGTCGTCATCGCAGTTCTGGTCGCAACGATTATTGATCAATCGCCGGGGATTCGCCGTTCCGTTTATCCGTTATTGATAGTTTCCCAGACCATTCCCATCATCGCTCTGGCGCCCCTGCTGCTGATCTGGCTGGGCTATGGAATGCAATCGAAAGTGGCGGTGGTTGCTCTTGTCTGCTTTTTTCCGGTGACGATCAATCTGGTGGAGGGCTACCGCATGGCAGACCGCGATATGATCCGGTTGATGCTCTCCATGGGGGCGAGCCGGATGCAAATTTTTCGTATGGTGAAATGGCCCGCCGCCATGCCTTCACTTTTTTCCGGTCTTCGCATCGCCGGAACGTACAGTGTGATGGGAGCGGTGATCGGAGAGTGGCTCGGAGCCAGCCGCGGGCTCGGTATTTTTCTCACGCGCTCCCAGCAGTCCTTTATGACGGACCGGTTATTTGCCGGAATTATTGTGATCACCCTGCTCAGTCTGATTATTTTTGCTCTCATTGAAGGACTGGCAAGATTATCGATGCCCTGGCATGCCAGGCAAAAAAATTTAATCAATTGATAGAATCGGAGAGGAGAATGAAACATGAAAAAATATAAGAATCGAAACCTGATTTTACTTGTAAGCCTCGTACTGGCATTCACCGTATTGGCTGCAGGATGCGGACAAAATTCCGCAGAACCCGTTTCGGAAAATGAAAAGACCGGGAATGAAACGGCAGCGGAAAAAGTGACGGTCATGCTGGACTGGTATCCCAATACCAACCACACCGGTTTATATGTTGCCGCTGAAAAAGGGTTTTACGAGGAACAGGGTCTGGAAGTAGAAATCGTGCAACCGGGTGAAGGAAACACCGGAGAACAACTGGTGGCTGCCGGTAAAGCCCATTTTGCCATTGCCGCTCAGGAATCGGTGACCCAGGCCCGTGCCAATGACATTCCGCTGGTCTCCATTGCCGCCATCATCCAGCATAACACTTCCGGTTTCGCCTCATTAAAAGAAGACGGGATCGAGTCGGTGAAAGATTTTGAAGGGAAAACTTACGGAGGATGGGGATCTCCCGTAGAAGAGGCTGTTCTAAAAGCGGTTATGGAAAACGAAGGTGCCGATTTCAGCAAATTAAACATCGTCACCCTCGGCGCGACGGATTTCTTTAACTCCATCGGACGCGATTCCGATTTTCAGTGGATTTACTATGGTTGGGACGGTGTGGAAGCAGAAAGGCGCGGGATTGAACTCAATCTCTTGATGCTTAAGGACCTCGACCCGGCTCTGGATTACTATACTCCGGTCATTATTACCGGCGAAAAGCAGATTGCGGAGCAACCGGAATTGGTGAAAAAGTTTATGGCTGCAACGGCCAAAGGATATGAATTTGCGATTCAGAATCCGGCTGAATCCGCGGACATCCTGCTGAAGCATGCCCCTGAATTAAATGGTGATCTCGTTCACGCCAGC
This sequence comes from Bacilli bacterium, assembly GCA_041686735.1. Lineage (GTDB taxonomy): Bacteria > Bacillota > Bacilli > JACDOE01 > JACDOE01 > JAWLDF01. The sequence goes on along the minus strand of JAWLDF010000044.1, from coordinate 3,871 downwards.
CAAAAATGGTTAAGTGAGCAATATCAGGCCGATGCCTCTCAATGGGGTTGGCAGGAAAAAGAGGTATGGGAGCGCTACGCCCGCTGGATGTACGAACGCGAACTGATTCCGAAGATGATTGAAGCGGACAAAGCCTTCACCACGGAATTCTTACCCGGGAAATAAAAATAAACATACAGGGAATGAGTGATCATGATGAAATTGGACGTGCGGCAGATCATAAAAACTTTTGCCGACGATACCGTGGTGGCCCTGCAGGATGTTTCCCTTCATGTTGATGAAGGGGAGTTCGTCAGTTTGCTGGGGCCGAGCGGTTGCGGGAAAAGTACGCTGCTCAATATGATTTCCGGCCTCTCTCTTCCGGACGAAGGGGATATCCTGTTAAACGGCCGCTCGATTGTGGGTCAACGGGGACAGGTCTCCTATATGCCGCAAAAGGATGCCCTTTTTCCGTGGCGAACGGTGCTGGACAATGTCATTGTTCCCCTCGAGGTACAGGGGATCCGCCGAAAGGATGCGCGCAGGGAAGCACTTGAGCTTTTACCTCTTTTCGGACTGGACGGATTCGCAGAAAGTTATCCCTCTGTACTGTCGGGGGGGATGCGGCAACGGGCCTCTTTTTTGCGAACCTATCTCGATAAAAAAGAGGTGATGTTGCTGGATGAACCCTTTGCCAGTCTGGATGAAATCACGCGCATGCGCATGCACGACTGGCTGATGGAGATCTGGCAAAAATTCCGCCGTTCGATCATCTTTGTGACCCATAATATCGATGAAGCCATCTTATTATCAGACCGGATTTATGTATTTTCAGCGCGGCCCGGCCGGGTCGTGGCGGAAGTCGAAGTGAATCTTCCGCGCCCGCGCAATGTGCGCAGCAGTACTTCCGCCCGCTTCACATCGTTAAAAAATGACCTGCTGGATTACCTGTCGGAGCCGCTGGATATAAATAAGCCGCTGTCCCGATGATTGGGACAACGGCTTTTTTCATACCTAGAGGGTAATCAGGTTCGGTTTCAGGTTGGTTTGGGTTGGTTTGGTTGGTTATTTGTTAAGTAATTTACTCACTTTTTCTTCCATAATGAATTGGTTGTCAGCGACTTCTTTGACAAATCCCATGCTTTTCATATCGCGCAGGCTGCTGCGAACCTTGAACAAAGGTTGTCCTGCCTCCCCCGCGATCTCTTCAATCGTTTTCGCTTCGGATCGAATGGTGGTGAGTATGGATCTGGCGGTTGGTGTCAGATTTCCTTTATCATCAATGCAAGCCATTTTTTAGCCCACCCATCAGATATCTTTCTTGCACAGGAACCAGTCAATGCACTCTACGCCGTTGTCTTTCACACGTTCCTCGGCCATTTCCTGTGTCGCCGGAGGAGGTACAATCACCTTATCTCCCGGACGCCAGTTGGCCGGAGTGGCAACTCCTTTTTCATCAGAAGTTTGCAGGGCCTGGATCAGTCGCACGATTTCGTCCATGTTCCGTCCGGCAGTCATCGGATAGTAGATAATAGCACGCACGGTTTGTTTATCATCGATCACGAATACCGCACGAACGGCCTCGGTTTTACTTTCTTCCGGCATTAACATACCGTATTTTGTGGCCACTTCTTTGTCCAGGTCGGCGATGATCGGGAATTCGATTTTCACGCCCAGTTTTTCTTCAATGGTACGTACCCATGCGATGTGGGAGTAGACGCTGTCAATACTTAGTCCCAGCAATTCGGTGTTCATTTCTCTTAATTTGGGATAAATGCTCTGGAATGCAACAAATTCAGTGGTACAAACCGGAGTAAAATCGGCCGGGTGAGAAAATAATACCAGCCAGGATCCTTTGTAGTCTTCAAGACGAATGGTACCGTGGGTTGTGACTGCTTCAAACTGCGGTGCTTTGGAACCGATGCGAGGTAAAGCTCTTGGTTCCTCGGATTTTAGTTGATTTTGATTTAAAACCTCACTCATTTGATAATCACTCCTTTTTTATAATTATTATTATATTGCGGTTTCATAATACCCCCTGTAGTATATGCTTGCAATAAAAATTATATGAACAAAATATGAACGATAATAGATCAGTATCATGATGTTGCCGATAAATATATATGATGGGATAAGCCAAATCATGCGGTGCCTGTCACCGACATTGACCGATATTGTTCGACCGATTGGTTGTTTAAAATCACCTGTGATAACATAGGATTGAAAAGGAGTGAACTGACGAGATGAAGATTGTAAGCGCCTGTCTGATGGGATGCGAATGCCGTTATGATAAAAAATCGGCTCTCGACGCGGATGTAGAACAACTGGTCCGCGACGGAAAAGCGATCCCTGTCTGTCCGGAACAACTCGGCGGTCTGTCCACACCGCGCCCGCCGGCGGAGATTGTCGGAGGGGATGGATTTGATGTGCTGGACGGTAAAGCGAAGGTGATCAATGATCGCGGTGAAGATGTGACGCATATGTTTATTGACGGCGCCCATCAGGCCCTGCGAATCGCCACTGCCGCGGGAGCGACACGGGCGATTTTGAAGGAACGAAGCCCTTCCTGCGGCAGCAGACTGATTTATGACGGTTCTTTTTCCGGCACAAAAAAACAGGGAGTCGGAGTCACTGCTGCCCTGTTTATCCGCCATGGGATTGAAGTGGAATCTGAAGACGATTAACTGATTGGAATGTCAAAAGATCTGTAATCTTCTTTTTGCCCTTTTGTAAGGAGGTGAACACAATGAGCCCAATTGCAAAAACACCACAACCACCCTATTACGCTGTCATTTTCACATCGGAACGAACTGAGGGAGATAATGGCTATGGAGAGATGGGAAATAAGATGGTAGAACTGGCTTCAAAACAACCCGGGTTTTTAGGAATAGAAAGCGTGCGGGATGAAGAAGGAATAGGGATAACTGTTTCCTACTGGGAGTCCTTAGACGCCATAAAAAATTGGAAAGATCACTCAATGCATAGAGTTGCACAGGAAAAGGGAAAGACGGAATGGTATCAACGATATGGTGTAAGAATTAGTAAGGTGGAGCGAGATAACTTCTTTTAAGCTCTCTCGCTTTTTTCCATCAATCGCTTTAACTTCACTTCAGTAGATGATTCCTCTACCGGGGTATACACACTGCACCATAAATCGTTATTACCCTGAACCTGAAAGGAGGTTAAATTATAAAGCATTTTTCCTGCTTTGGCATGTCTGAATTCAATTAGCACTTCCGGAGCCATGCTTACTTTGTTTTCTTGCCACAAGGATTGAAACTCCGGATGGAGATTCGTCATGTCTGCGAGAAATTGGTCGTACCAGTCATCACCTACGTATTTTCCGTAATAAGCCCGAAAAATGGCAAGGAACCCTTTAACAAAATGCTCCCAATTAACAGCCAACGACCTCAATTCTTTTCTTGTAAACACTAAACGAATCAAGTTCCTCTCCTCAACAGGAACCTGTTCAAAATCCAAAAAAACATGGGCTGCCGCACGATTCCAGCCAACAATATGGAAATGCCGATCTGTGACAAGCGTCGGACAATATTTAAGCTCCGCTAAAATCTTTTCTAGGGAAGAGGGGATTTTGGTCTGCAAGACTTCTTGAGGAGACATGTTTGTATTTACTTCTAAAGCAAGATCATACAGGTATTTTCTTTCATCATTATTTAATTGAAGAGCCGTTGCAATAGAATCCAGCACGGATGAAGAAACTCTAATATCCCGACCTTGCTCCAGCCAAGTATACCAGGTGGTACTTACTCCTGCTAACTGAGCCACTTCCTCTCTTCTCAGGCCAGGTGTTCTTCTCCGGGTACCCGCTGGTAATCCGACGGATTGTGGTTGAATATTTGCACGCTTTGATTTTAAGAATGTAGAAAGTACT
>JAWLDF010000043.1:0-24508 GCA_041686735.1 Bacilli bacterium | reverse complement strand
CTTTTGGGATCTAGTCAATTCCGAGGATACCCTACTTTTTCCTATTTGGCGAGAAAATGTGCACATTTTTCTCAATACACAAACTATTGTACGTCATCTTACATTGCAGGATTAAGACGATTTTTTCGCCTTATTTAGGGAAGGATGTTTCTCACGATGGCCGACCGATGATCGTTGACCCTCGGCCATGGCAATCGGCCCTTAAAATAGCGACACATTTGTACCTTATTTCGCAGAAAATCCTTCAATGCCCGAAAATAAGGAACGGAAAGTTCGCTATTAAACCCCGAATCATGTTATACGAAGCATTCAACGCCAGATAAGGACAATTTTTGTCGCTATTTTCACGAATTAAACCCCGATTCAAATATTCACGGAAAAAATGTTCGCTATTGTACGGTGCCGCATGTTAACAAGTCAAATCCTTCAACATTATCATCCCGCACCTCAAATCAAACCTCATTATTGGCAGCATCAAAGCGCTGTTTTTCCACGGCGCGGCCCTTCCATTCCAGCCAGATCTGACTGGCGATAAATATCGACGAGTACGTACCGGCAATCAGCCCCACGAGAATCGCCAGCGAGAAATTACGCAGACTTTCACCGCCGAGGAGAACCAGAGCCAGTGCCGCAACCACGACGGTCAATGAGGTATTGATAGAACGGACGATGGTCTGCCGTACACTGTCATTGACCACATCCTCCAGATCCGACATCCGCTTCACTTTTGCCTTTTTCAAGTTTTCGCGAATCCGGTCGAAGACAACGATGGTATCATTGATCGAATATCCGACAATCGTCAGCACAGCGGCGATAAACGGAAGATCGACTTCAATCCGCAGAATAGAGAACAGCGCGATGACAAAAAAGGCATCGTGTAACAGCGCAATGATGGCCGATATGGCAAAGCGGAACTCAAACCGGATCGTCACATAGATAATGATGAACACCGAAGCAAGCAGTACCGCATACAGGGCCTTTTGAGCCAGATCGCGGCTGACGGTTGGCTCTACTGTACTTGACTGCAGGTCCACCTGCTCACCGTACCTGTCCTGAAATGCAGTACGTACCTGCGCCAGTTCATCCTTATTCAGGGTATCGGGAAACCGGATCACAGCCGTATCCTGATCGGCACCGGCCGTGGTCACCGAACCTCCCTTAATCCCCAATTTATCCAGTTCAGCTGTAATGTCTTCTTCAGCAAATGTCTGCCCGATCAAAATATCAAGGCGGGTCCCGCTTTCAAAGTCGACACCGAGATTCAACCCCATGATGGAGAGTGACAGGATTCCCAGCACAAACATGATTCCGGTAATCAAAAAATATTTTTTGCGGTGTTTGACGAAGTCGATTTGTTTAAAGTTCACTGATTTCACTCTCCTTGACGCCGTAATACCATAACTTTTTAAACGCATTGGAGGTCACGATCAAATACATCAGTAAACGCGCTCCGAACACGACTGCGATCATGCTGACAACAATACTGGTAATCAACATCACCGCAAATCCCTGAATGGAATAGTTGCCGTAATAGAACAAAACGATACCGGCGATGATCGTGGTGATGTTGGCGTCCAGAATCGTGGCCAGCGAGCGGCGTGATCCCGCGCGGAACGCTGACAGCAACGTTTTTCCCGTACGCAGTTCTTCTTTAATCCGTTCATAGGTCAAAATATTGGCATCCACCGCCATCCCCACTCCGAGGATAAATGCGGCTATTCCCGGTAACGTAAGGGTTGCGTCCATCCAGGTCAATACCAGCAACACCATGTACATATAAACGAGCAGTGTGATCGAAGCCACAATCCCCGGGACACGGTAAAAAAAGATCATGTAAAGAATCACGAGAGATATACCGAGCACTCCCGCTTTTACCGCGTTATTCAACGATAACTCTCCCAGCTTCGCTCCCACCGAAAATGATGAAATTTCCTTCATCGCTACCGGCAGCGCTCCCGCATTCAAGAGATCGGCCAGCTGCTTGGCTTCTTCGATCGTGCGCTGTCCGTCGATCTGGGCTGTGCCACCGGGAATCGGCTCATTAACCACCGGATTGGTCAACAACGTTTCATCAAGATAGATGGCAATATGTCGATCCTCATATTCACGCGTAATTTGATAAAATTTCGACGCATCCTTCAACTCTAGCGTCACCACCGGACGGTTAAACTCATCAAACCCGACTCCGGCTCCGCCTTCTTTCAAATCATTCCCGGTCATCAACACTTTTCCGGTCTCGTCGCGAAAAGTCAATTTGGCCGGTTCGCCGATCACCTGCCGTGCTGCATCCTGATCGTGGACACCGGCAAGACGGATACGGATCCGGTTATCTCCTTCAATATCCACCTCGGGTTCGCTCACGCCGAGGATGTCAATCCGTTTGATAATCGCCGCCACGGCATCCTTCAGCGTCTGCTCATTCATCTGCTGATTTTCATCCAGAGGCGATACTTCATATAGAATTTCAAATCCACCCTGCAGATCGAGGCCAAGGGTGATCTCATCCACAACATCATTGGTCGTAACTCCCATGTAACCGAATGTAATCCCGATCAAGATGATAAAAATAAGTATTTTACTCCATTTGACCATGTAATCCCCTTGCTCCTTCCTGTTTGCTCAATCGTTTCTACGCATGCTTTTTCATTATCTCACTCGGCGTCGGGCTTGTCAAAAATGGCACAGATTCTTCCTCTGCTCATTTTTTTACAGATCTTCCCCTTTGTAAACTCTCATCGTCATCCAGTTCATATACTCATTCACCCTAAGAGACAAAATGTCATTGACCAGTCGGTGCATCGGTGGTAACTGGTCCGTATAGTTCGCAGACACGCACTCCCAGATATCTTCCCCGCTGACATTCTCGTAGCCCAGCATACGAAATTCATCCGCTTTGCTGTTACACAGGCACTCAATCTGACGATTCAACTCTTCCACTTGATTTTTTTGCTCCTCCATGATGAACGTTTCTCCTCCTCAGGATTCGGTTTTACATGCTTATCCGAAAATGGACTTGCTCAATCCCCCGACCAGAAAGCCGGCGATAACCACACCCAGACTGATCGCAGGAAAAGAATATTTTATTTTTATATCAAACAGACTGGCGGCAACACACGCTGTCCAGGCTCCCGTGGTGGGAAGCGGAACGGCGGTAAAGAGGATCAGCCCCAGCGCACCGTATTTTTCCACACTCTCGCTTTTCTTCAGGGTGCGATGGTACAGCCAGTCATAAAATTTTTCATACCAGGAAAAACGCATCATCCAGCGGCTCATCGGACGAAACAAGATCAAGAGCGGCAATACGGGAAGGATGTTCCCCGCCACACTTAGCATAAAGGCCTCCCAGAATCCCATATGAAACAGGGACATCCCCACGGGAAGCGCCCCGCGCAATTCAATAAAAGGCAGGCTGCTGATGATGACCACAATCCACTCATCAGGCAAACCGGATAAAAAATTTAAAATCTGTTCCACCAGTATCTCCTCCTCGTCACATTGCAAATCGGTTGTCATGCAGTGTCGGTGTACATGCATAAGCTTGTATTAAATCACGATTATTTTACGATGAAAGAAGGAGCAACGCGTGTCCAGGCAAACTTTTTTTCAAGGAACACTGATTCTGGTAGCCGCCGGTCTGGCTACAAAAATACTGGGTTTCGTCAACCGTATCGTCCTGTCGCGTGTGATCGGGGCTGAAGGGATCGGCCTTTATCAGATGGCCGTACCTACATTATACCTCGTGATCACCCTGTCGACATTCGGGCTGCCCATCGCCATTTCCAAAATGGTGGCCGAAGCGGAAACAAAAAAAGATGCCGCGAAAGTGAAAAATATTCTGCGTGTATCCCTTGCCATCGTCACCGTACTGAGCATCATATTCACTACATTGATGGTCATCGGCGCACCCCTGATTTCAAGGTACCTGCTGACCGATCAGCGGGCATACTATTCTCTGATCAGCATCGCTCCGATCGTGCCGATTGTTGCTGTATCCTCCATCCTGCGGGGTTATTTTCAGGGACGTCAAAATATGATTCCCACCGCGACCTCACAGATCACGGAACAGGCCGTGCGTATCGTCACCGTATTTGTTTTTGCCACCATGCTCCTCCCATACGGGACCGAATTCGCGGCGGCGGGGGCGATGATCGGCATTGTGATCGGTGAGTTATTCGGGATGCTCGTGCTCCTCTATAATTTTCGCAAGGTGAATGTAAAAAAAGTACTGGGTGGTCGCCGCCAACCGGTACAGGCCGTCAAAAAAGCGAAAAAAACCTTTCAGGAAATCATACGGATCGCGGTGCCTGTCACCGCCAGCCGTTTCATAGGATCCGTCACCTATGCACTGGAACCGGTGATCGTGGCGCAGAGTCTGGCACTGGCAGGACTGACGGCTGCCCTTTCTACCTCTCTTTACGGACAACTGGCCGGAATGGCGATTCCGCTTTTGACATTTCCAACATTCTTTACGTATTCGCTTTCGGTATCGCTTGTTCCTGCCATCGCCGAAGTGTCCGCCAAAAAAAACCGGCAGATGATCCGGCGCCGCATTTATCAATCGCTGCGCATCGCCCTCATTATTGGGGCGCCGTGTACCGTGCTGTTCTATGTATTTGCCGATCCTCTGGGTTATTTTTTCTATGGAAATAAAGATGTGGGGAGAATGTTGAAGATCATGGCGCCGCTCTTTCTTTTTCTCTATTTTCAGGGGCCTTTGGCCGCCGTACTGCAGGGGCTTGATCACGCAGGTGCCGCCATGAAAAACTCGGTGTTCGGCGCGGTCATCAAATCGATTGCCATTTTTGCACTGGCATCCCAGCCACAGCTGGCGATTGACGGGGTGGCCATGGCGATCAATATCGGCGTGGTGATTGTTACTCTCCTGCACTTTTTCAGCGTGGTGAAACTGGTGGGATTTGCCCTTGATCTCAAAGATTTCGCCAAGGTCGGGGTGATCATGGTGATCATGGCCATGTTTGCTTCATACGTTTATCAATTTTTGATTGCGCACAATTTTGAACCGATGGTTTCCCTGATTACATCCATTGCTGCCGCTTCCGTCTGTTACATTCTGTTGCTGGTGATTGCACGGGTGCTGGGGCAGCAGGATATCGCCCGTATTCCCTGGGTCGGGGGATACTTCGCCCCCTTTTTCCCGCGGAGATAAAAGGGGAATCTACTTCTTCTTCCCGTCTTTGAGGTCGATGTAAAGTTCTCCTCTGGAATCGATGCTGCAAAAAATAATTTTTTTAAAATCTTTATGTCCGTGTTTCTGGATCTCGTTTTTTAACCAAAAACGGGTTTTTCCGATTTTTTTTAAATGATCATCAATCACTTTTCCGTCCACAATGAGCGGGGTGGGATAGGCAATCTCCGCATTTCGATTGATCGGGATATCGATATCTTCTTTTGTCACCGTTTGTTTCGATTCCTTTGGAAAAACGGACAATTTCCCCGATGTCTCCAGAATGGCAAACTCTACGTCGGCCACATTGGAAATATTCTTTTCACGCAATTGAGTCAGTAAATCATCGATATTGTATCGCAACCTGGCCATTTCGCGGTCATTGATCTTCCCCCTCTCGATGACGACCGTCGGTGTTCCGTCAAGGATCCGACGCATCCGGCTGCTCTTTAATGAGATCCACGCCATTAAAACTTGAATCGCCATTAAAATGACGATCGGAATCAGTTCAAACAAAAGGGGTTTGGAGGGTTCTTCAATGGCAAGAACCGCTATCTCGGCAATCATGATCGACACGACCAGATCAATGACGGATAGTTTTCCGATTTCCCGCTTTCCCATTAAACGAACAACGATCAGAAGAAAAAAATAGAGAAAAAACGTGCGAAAGATCATGGTTGAATATTCCATGCTGTAACCTCCCGCCTGTTCATAGTCAGCCTTATTGTCTGAAGGCGGGATTGTTTCTATACGGCAGCATGGATGGCAGTTCTACCCACCGCACGAATTTTCTCTATATGGCACTTTTTTATATGAGATGAGAAATAAACAACGATGCTGTCCCGAAATATACGGTTAAAGAGAAGATATCATTCAATGTGGTGATCAATGGACCGGAGGCCACGGCAGGATCCACTTTTAACCAGTACAGCGTAAGCGGAATGATCGTTCCCGCCAGGGTTCCGATAATTAACGTAATCAACAGGGAACTTCCGACAACCAGGGCCAGCACCAGGCTTTGCCGCCAGAAATAGGCGATGAAAAAAATTAAAATGCCGCAGACGATCCCGATGATCAATCCGACCCCCAGTTCCCGGCGAATGAGACGCATCACCGTGCCGCGTTCCAGTTCATTGGAGACCAGACCGCGAACGACCACGGCGAGGGACTGGGTTCCCGTATTTCCCGTCATCCCCGCAATCATCGGCATGAAGAAGGCGAGGGCCACCACTTTTTGTAACGTCTCTTCAAATCCGCTGATAATTTTTCCGGAAACGATCCCGATAAATAACAATAATATCAGCCAGGGTAGCCTGCGCAGCGCCGCCTGCCAGGACGTCGTATCAAAATCGATGGCAGCACCGGTCGCCGACAGCCTGCCGATATCCTCGTTCGCCTCCTGGATCACGACATCCAGAATGTCGTCAACGGTGACGATTCCCACCAGATGCTGCTCCTCATCGACAACGGGAACGGCTATAAAGTCATACCGTTCAATGAGGCGGGCAACTTCCTCCTGGTCGGCATGGGCGGATACCGAAATGACACGGGTAAACATAATTTCTTCAATTAACTCATTCATATCTGCCAGGAGCAAATCACGGTAAGAGACAACCCCCACCAGTTTTTTGTGCTCGTCCAATACATAAAGGTAATAGATGTTTTCCGCCATCTCGGCAAATGTCCTTAACTTTTCTATCGCTTCGCGCACGGTGTAATAATTGCGGATCCACACATAGCGGTTGGTCATGATCCCGCCCGCCGTATCGGGGGGATAGCTCATCAAGCTCTGGACGCTTTGCGACTCTTCTTTTTTCATGGAGGATAAAAATTGTTCCAGTTTCTCTTCAGACAGTCCGTGAAACAAGTCGGCCAGATTGTCATTCTCCATGATATCCATGACCTGAGAAGATTTTTCTTTGCCCAGTTTATATAAAATGGATAACTGTTCTTCTTGTTCCAGTTCTTGTATCAATGTCGCAATCTGTTTGACCTCGAGAAAAGACAAGAATTTATGGCGATGTTTCTCCGGAAGTTGTTGATACAGTCTCGCCATGTCGTAAGGTTGCAGTTCGTCCATGAGTTCGTTGAACTCTTGCTTTTTCATCTCTTTTAAGTACTTAATGACAAAAAGAAGGATCTCTTTTTCACTCATGGATTGAATCATGAACCTCACCTCCCCGGTTAGAATAGAACCATTTTATTATAATATGTCACATCAACCCTACAGTGCAACAATATATCGAAAATATACATACAATTGAGCCGTAAACAGTGAAATCAGAGTAACCGGAATGCCGATTTTGATAAAATCTTTAAATGAAAAATCAAAGCCACCCCGCACCGCAAGCCCGGCGACAATTACATTGGCGGAGGATCCGATCAACGTTCCGTTCCCGCCGAGGCATGCCCCCATGGCCAGCGACCACCACAACACATTCATTTCCAGAGAGGACGGATCCAGTCCAAGCCGGTATCCCATATCCTGCACGAACGGAATCATCGTGGCCACGTAAGGGATGTTATCCACCACCGCTGATGCAATGCCGGACACCCACAATATTACGGAGGCGGAAAGGGGGATGTTCCCGCCGGTCACTTCCAGCGTCAGAGTCGCGAGTGCATTCATCCAGCCGTTGTCCACCAGACCTCCCACCACTACAAACAGTCCCACGAAGAAAAAGATGGTTACCCATTCCACCGATGCCAGCGCCCTTTCAATCCCTTCATCGTCCACAGCCCAGAACATTAACATCACCGCTCCCATGGCCGCAACGACGGGGGCTTCGATATGCAACTGATCATGGAGAATAAAGCCGATTAAGGTCAATCCCATCACAATCAAAGATTTTTTCATTAAAACGGGATCACGGATATAATGACGCTCATCCAGTTTCATTAATTGTGTCCGTTGCTCGCGGGGAATATGAAGTTGATCATGAAAAACGCGATACAAATAAAACAATGTTACCAAAATCACCATAAGCGAAACGGGAAACAAATGAACGAGAAAATCATTAAAAGTCAAATGGGGATTGGCACCGCCAATCATGATATTGGGCGGATCACCGATCAATGTTGCCATCCCGCCGATGTTGCTGAACAGGATAACTGCAATCAGGTAGGGAAAGGGAGTCGCATGGAGCAGTTTCATGATCGACAAAATGATGGGTACAATCAGCATCACCGTGGTCACATTATCTAACAAAGCCGATCCGGCAGAGGTAAAAAGGGAAAATACAACAAATAACCGCAACGGTTCTCCCCGGGTTCTGCGGGCAATTTTCACGGCCAGATAATGAAAAACTCCGCTCCAATTGGCAATGGAGACCATCATCATCATACTGATGAGAAGCGTGATCGTCCCCCATTCAATATGTTCTTGAAACGCCCGTTCCATCTCAACCAGTCCGAATAGCAACATGGATAAGCCGCCTGTCATGGTGACAACTGCCCGATTCCTTTTTTCCGTTACAATCAGGATATAGGTCAGTATAAAAATAAAAAGGGCGATGTAAGGAGATATCATAACATCGTCGCTGACGGTATGTTCCACGCTGGACCTCCTGCGTATACGCACGTTAACCGGACCGGTGCGCCAAAAAAAGAGAAGCCCTGATGAGCAGTATCGCTCCGGCAGCCATGCGAATTTCCTTGTTACACTGTATGAACAAGCCCCGATAAAAAGAACCTGGTAGGGCAGTCATACGATTCGCGTTCCGAAACTTTCCTGTCAAAAAGGCTTCCTGCTTTATTAATGGATGTCCATTACGGAGACGTTTGTTGTTGTTCGCCCCGTTTAATGAAGTATTTCAGCAAAGGCGGTGTGACCAGCGTGGTTGCTATAGCGACAATGACCATCGACCCGAAAAGGTCGGTACCGATAATTCCCCTTTCTACACCGATCATCGCCACAATCAAACCAACCTCTCCCCGGGCAATCATCCCGGCACCGATAATCATCGAACTCTGTTTGTTAAAGCGGGCAATTCTCGCGCCAAGGCCACAGCCGATCATTTTGGTCAACACGGCCACAACCGTCAGAATGAGACTCAACCAGAGAATTTCCACACTCATCTCTTTAAAATTGGCAACAAGTCCGATGTTGACAAAAAAGACCGGTACAAAAAACGGGAAGCTGAAGGATTCCACCTTATGCGACAATTCTTCCCTGTAGGGTGTCAAACTGAGCATTAGTCCACAGACATAGGATCCGACAATTCCTGCTACTCCGAATAATTCTGCGCCGTATCCATAAATGAGAGCTGCGATGATCCCGAATGCAAGCATTGTCTCTGTCGTTTGCAGGAAACTGAACCATTTCAACAGTCTGGGCAGAACATAATATCCGATCGCCACTGCCAGACCGAAGAACAACACGATTCTAAACAGCAACCATAACAAATCGGTGACGCCGCCGGCCCCTGCACCGCCACCGGCCACAAAACCGAGAACAACGGAAAGAATAATGATTCCCAGCACATCATCCAGTACGGCTGCCCCCAATATAGTCGTTCCTTCCTTCGATTTCAGTCTTCCCAGTTCCCTTAAGGTTTGCACCGATATGCTCACACTGGTGGCTACCAGCAGGGTTCCCACAAATATGCTGACGGAAGACTCAAATCCATACAGCGAAGCAACGATAATTCCTCCGATAAACGGCAAAATCACCCCGCCCACCGCCACAGTGGTTGAACCGAAGGCAACTTTTTTAAATTCCTTAATGTCGGTCTCCAGACCTGCCAAAAACATCAGCAGGATGACCCCGATTTCCGCAATTTCCTTGATCAACATATTGGGGTGAATAATGTTAAGCAAAGAGGGTCCGAGGATGACCCCGACCAGCAACTTTCCGAATACCGAAGGCTGTCCGATTTTGATACTGAGTTGCCCCATCACTTTAATCGCAAAAACAATCAATGCCAGTTCAAATAAAAAGTAGAACGGTTCTGCATGCTCTATCATGTCGCCAATTACATCTGAGAGAAACATTTTTATCTGTTAGAAAGGATGTAATCCTCCTAACTTCCCTCCCTCCCCTGTTCATATTTATTGCTGAATATGGATTATTTGTCTTTATCCGGTGTAGTATCGGCATTTTTAAGTTCCTCCAGCAAGCGGTTGATCATGTCACCACTGCATCCTTCCGGATTATTAAAGGAGGCAACCAGTTCCAGATGATTGCTGAATGCCGGCAAATGTTCACGAATCTCTACCTGTGTGTTGCCGAATGTTTTACGATAGATCCGGGGGACCACCTGTTTCCATCCCATGTTCAAAAGCAGGTTCTCGTACGAATCGATATCATCTTCTTCAATTCTGATTGTCATTGATGTAATTTTCAAACAGATTCACCACCTTGTTTCTTGTTGAAACTGATCATGTACCATACCTCAATTATTGTATCAAACTATCACCTGATGTAGAAGAGATAAAAAGCATATTTGTCCGAATGCCGTCATAAAATGTACCAACTTATGGGGGGAGGTCTTGTTCGATGAAAGGGAACGTTACAACAACCGGCGGCAATGGAGGCAGACCCGTATCCGCACCATTATTATCCGCTTTACTTGTCACCATGATCATCGTGTTTGCAGGTTCATTCCTGACAGCATTTATGTTTCATTTTACCTCGATTTCAGAAACAAAAATGCCCGCATTTGCCTATGCCATCAACGCAATCGGAGTCGGTACGGGCGGATGGTTTGCCGGAAAAAAAATAGGTTTTAAAGGATGGTATTACGGCGCCTTAACGGGACTGTTGTTTTTTGTGATCATGGCCCTCGTCGGCTTCCTTGCATTTGATACCGCCATCCACAGCCGTTCATTCCTATACTTACTGGGAGCCTTATTATGCGGTTCCGCGGGCGGCATTCTCGGAGTCAATGCACACAAATCCTCTTAAAAATATTTCATTAATGACCGCTTCCAAACAGGAAGCTTTTTTGTTATAATCTAATGTGATTGCCAATTATTTGATATTAACTTCGAGGAGACGGGTGGAGCCGTTATGTTTCAGTCTTCATATATGATTATGCTGTCAACCTTTTTAACGACGTTTGTCATCGTCTGGTATACTTTACGGACCAATCCCTTTCAGGTACTCACCCATTTTTTGCGTGATTTTTTTGCGAATCGGAAAGTGATGATTCATTTTCTTGCAATGCTGGCCATCCTATTTTTCAATAAAATCGAATTGTGGGTCGAGCGTTTGATCGACATCAAGGGAGATTTTACCCACGTAATCTATCAGTTCGAAGGCGATTTTGTTTACATGATCCAGAAATATCTTGAGAATGATGTCCTGACCTATTTTTTCACTTATTTCTATGTGGTTGTCTTTACGTCTCTGTTGATCGCATCCCTGTTTATTTATCATTACGGACGAGACTTTCATTCTTTCTATGCCCTTTTTTACGGCGTGATGATGAATTACATGCTGGCTATTCCGTTTTTTCTGTTTTTTCCGGTGCTTGAAGTCTGGTACTATCATCCGGACGTCCGCTTCTTAATTCTTGACGTTTATCCCCAGTTTGAAACGGGATACCGTAATTTATCGGGGATCGATAATTGTTTTCCCAGTCTGCATACATCCCTGTCCATCACGATGGCTGCCATTGCGATGCGTTCCAACAATCCCCGATTCGCACGGATCGCAACGATCAGTGCCGGCGTCATTATTTTCTCCATCTTTTACCTTGGTATTCACTGGCTATCCGATATGGCTGCCGGTACGATGATGGCGATGTTTATCAGCACGGTTGCCGTACGAGTGGCCGAAAGCGTTCCGGCCGGCACATATTCCATGCAAACCGAGACAATCAAAAAGCAGCGCTGGATGTAAGATAAAAAAAGAACCTGTGTCCAACCGACAGATCAGGTTCTTTTTTCATCGTCATGCGGTTTCTTATTCACTTTCTCTCACACTATTAATCGCATTGCGGTCAAACTTCAGCTTGACATTTTCCGATACGCGAAGTGTAACCGTATCTTCGTCGAGATCGGCGATGGTACCATGAATCCCTCCGATGGTAATCACCTGATCACCCTTTTTCAATGCTGACAGCATGGCATTACGCTGTTTCTGCCGTTTTTGCTGGGGACGGATCAACAAAAAGTAGAAGATGGCAAACATTAAAATAAGCGGCAGAAAACCGGATGTTAAAAAATTTCCTTCCATATGTACTGTAACCCTCCTTATCGTATTCCGTGTTTTGGTTATTTATTTTTTAACCCATATTGGGCAAAAAACGTCTCTTTAAACGCTAACAGCCGGTCTTCTCGAATCGCATCCCTGATGTTCTCCATCAGGCGCAACAGGAAATAAAGATTATGATACGTCGTCAGGCGCAGACCGAAAATTTCATCGGCTTTAATCAGATGACGGATATAAGCGCGTGTATAATTACGACAGGTATAACAATCACAGTTCGGGTCCAGCGGTGAATAATCCCGGGCATACTGCGCATTGCGAATGACCACTTTCCCCACACTGGTCATGCATGTTCCGTTGCGCGCGATGCGGGTGGGCAACACACAGTCAAACATGTCCACCCCGCGGATGACCCCTTCAATCAGATCCTCGGGAGCCCCCACACCCATCAGATATCGCGGCTTGTTTTCCGGCAAAAGTGGTGTGGTGTAATCCAGCACTTCATACATCGTTTCTTTGGATTCACCTACACTCAGACCACCGATGGCATAGCCGGGAAAATCAAGTTGCAGCAGCTCACGGACACTCTGTTCCCGCAGATCGCGGTACATCCCGCCCTGGACGATGCCGAACAGTGCCTGCTCGTCCTTCCGCTGATGGGCCTCAAGACAACGAGCTGCCCAGCGGGTGGTCCGTTCCAGGGATTGCTTCACATATTCATAACTGGCGGGATGGGGCGGACATTCATCAAACGCCATAATGATATCCGCACCGAGGGCATTTTGAATCTCCGTCGCCTTTTCCGGACTGAGAAACAATTTTTCCCCGTTTAAATGATTGCGAAAATAAACACCTTCCTCGGTGATCTGCCGCAGATCGCTTAAGCTGAACACCTGAAACCCGCCGCTGTCCGTTAAGATGGGGCGGTCCCAGTTCATAAAACCGTGCAACCCGCCGGCTTCTTTTACAATATCATGACCGGGTCTGAGCCACAGATGATAGGTATTACTCAAAATAATCTGTGAACCCATCTCTTTCAGCTCTTCCGGACTCATCGTCTTCACGGTGGCCTGTGTGCCCACCGGCATGAAAACGGGGGTCTCGATCGTTCCGTGGGGTGTATGAATTTTCCCCAGACGGGCGCCGGATTGTTTGCAGGTCTTGATCAATTCATATGTAATGGCCATGGTTTCAGCTGAATACTCCTTTTTGACAAAACTGCTATTGGTTCAATGCTCATTTTACCATTATACAATAGAGACCGGTGGAATGAAACAAAGTTTATGCTAATTCCGTGATGAACATCGCATCTCCGAAGCTAAAAAAACGATAGCGTTCTTTTACCGCTTCCCGGTATGCGTTGAGGGTGTGTTCTTTTCCGGCGAGGGCGCTCACCAGCATCACCAGAGTGGATTTGGGCAGATGAAAATTGGTCAAAAGATGATCGACGATGGCAAACCGATAGCCGGGATAGATAAAAATATCCGTCCATCCGTCCTCTGCCCGGACCTGCCCGTCATATTTACGGGCCACGTTTTCCAGAGCGCGGGTGGAGGTTGTCCCCACCGATATAATACGTCCGCCGCGTTCTTTCGTTTCATTAATGATCCGCGCATTTTCCTCATCGATGCGATAATACTCGCTGTGCATCTGATGATCTTCAACTTTTTCTGTTGTCACCGGGCGAAAAGTCCCCAGCCCGACATGAAGGGTGATAAAAGCGAGCCCGATTCCGTGCTCGCGAATCTGTTGCAGATATTCTTCGGTAAAATGCAGCCCTGCTGTCGGTGCTGCCGCCGAACCCCAGTTGCGGCTGTAAACCGTCTGATACCGTTCCTGATCGTCGAGCCGTTGCCGGATGTAGGGCGGGAGAGGCATCTCTCCCAGTTTATCCAATACCTGCTGAAAAATACCTTCATAGCGGAAACGGATGATACGTCCGCCTGCCGGAGTGACATCCTCACACTCCGCGGTCAGTTCCCCGTTTCCGAACACCAGCCGCGTTCCCGGTTTCACTCTTTTTCCCGGTTTGACAAGGGTCTCCCAGCGGTCATCATAAAGGGATTTCAGCAAAAGCACCTCGATTCTAGCACCGGTGTCCGGTTTGACACCCAGCAGGCGGGCCGGCATTACCCGTGTATCGTTGAGTACGAGGGTATCTCCTTTTCGTAAGTAACGGATCAAATCGGTAAAATAACGATGTTCCATCGCCCCCGTATGCTTGTCGAGAACGAGGAGCCGCGAATCGGTCCGCCTCTCGGGCGGCGTTTGTGCGATTAATTCTTCCGGTAAATCAAAGTCAAATTCTTGAACGTCCATGATTGTCATCTCATCCTTCAATTACTTACTGTATGGTGCGATGCGAACTCCCTGATAGTAGTGTTCCAGTATTTCCCTGTAATCATACCCTTCCTCGGCCATGGCTCTGGCGCCGTACTGCGACATGCCCAACCCGTGACCATACCCCTTTCCGATGAAGCGAAAGGCGGGATCCTTGCTGGCCACACGCAACTGATTTTGTGCATTAAGGATCACGAAGTACTCGCTGTATCCGTTCAGCCTGTCCGTCACCAGTTGATTTTTGCCCGATCCGGACACGGCATAGAGACGATTTCCGCTTGTCGATTGGGGATAGGTCACCTTTTTGCCATCGGCCCCGAGTACGGTATAGCTGCCCATTTCTTCAATTTCAAAAAGGGTACTGCGCAGGGAGGAATCCCCATCACGAAAAACAGAACGATAACTGTCCGGGGTTCTTGATGTTACCTTTTTGCCGTCAGCCTCCACTTCCATCACCCGTCCGGACGGACCCCTTTCCGTCACCCTGAGGGAGGCGATCGGGGCAGCCCATGTGGAACCGCCGTAAAGTTTTTGACTTTCATTTAACATCTCGCGCATTTTCTCCCCGCTGTAGGGTCCGCGAATCCACTGATACGAATTGTTTTCCTTCACCGTATCGAGAATGATCACCGTCATTCCGCGGGCGAGGGAACGAATATGGGTTGTTTTCTGACGGCTCGGTGCCGATCTGAAATTGAGATCATCGGTGTTTACTACTCCGTAGGAAAGTCCGAGGCTGTTTTTCCCACCCGTGACGGTGATGTAATCGGAATGAACATATCCGATGTCCCCGTCCGATAAAGCCACACAATACCAATCCTCCGACATCCGCTGCGGAATGTCATCCACACTGGCTACCGGCTGAAGGTAAGGAACGCGATTGCCCCAGACTTCACTCCCGTCGGCGGTCATCCCCCCGGCATTGGAATAATAGTAGGCCTCGGCCAGCTTATTATTATACCAGATGACCTGGCCCGCCGTCTCGTCTGCGGCACGACGAATATCGTCTTTTTCCATGTTAAAGCCTTTGTATGCCTGTTCATAGACGGAATCGGAGGTATGGGCGATGCCGTATTTGTTGCCGAGCCCGAGTACATAGGTTCTCGCAAGCACCGCCTGGGCTTTCAATGCCTCCAGCGGCCATCCCGCAGCCATTTCCGAGCCGACGACGCCGTAAAGGTATTGTTCAAGCGGCAGTTCATTGACCAAGGTAAAGGCGTTTTTGTAGACCGCCATTTCCATGGTGCCGCGATAACGACGATCCCCTTTTTCACTTACTTTAATAAGAGCCGGTCCATTGGCGGATTCCCGGGGTATGACGGACAGCCCGCCCCGGGGTGAAAACACGATATGTTTGACAAACTCAACCTGACTGCCTCCGCCGAGGATGGCGTCATATTGCTCGATCACATAAGATTGAAGATCCTCGGGGGCTGGGGCCGTCTGGATGCCGAGGTTTTTTGGGATAGACTGGGCCAGAGCATCCCGAGCCGTTGCGGAAGATTCATTTCCCACCCACACCCGGTACACCAAACTGCCGTCCGGGTTTAAAGCCTTCACCAGATAAGCATCATAGCCGGCATTCATTAACTGTCCGACCTGATTATCCGCCTCCGATTGTTTGGAAAAAACACCGGTTTCCACCCGGTAAGGTCCTTTGATCTCCCCGTGGATGCCGGCTTCTTTCGCCGCTTTTTGTGCCATTTCTTCGATGCGTGACCGGTTCGGATCGATCCCGGAAATCACCTGGAAAATGGCTTCTCCTTTTTTTATGGAAAGACGGATTTCCGCCTTGATTCCTGCTTTGCTTAATTGTTGCGCAAGTTGCTGCGCCTTTGTTTGCTGCGGGGTTTCTCCGGCCAGTATGTAATAACCGTCAGGACTGAATCGCAGTTCATCGGACGGCTCCACCTGTTGAAGCGGATGTTTGAAGTTTTCGCCGGCATAGACATCCATCCCGCTGTTACTGGATAAGGTGACCGTGGGAACGGTTTGACGATAATACTGTCCTGTATCAACAAATAACGCCACACGAATGGTTTGTGCGTCACTCTGACCGCTTTCCGCCCGAACATTCACCTGCTCAAGCGGGATCATAAAAAACAACATAAAAAAAGCGACAATCGCTGCGCTGATGCTTCTTTTCTTTTGTTGCATGTGTTCTTCCCCCCACGTTTGTCCTTAATCCCATTCGTAATATGATTCGACATTGTTCCCCTTTTTCCTGCCGTCATTGGAAGGGAAGACGCGGGTATTTTGTTAAGAGACTTCTCATAGAGATGGGTATAGATGTTGATAGATAAGGGAGTGTGAAATGCGAATGGGAGGAATGGACGAGCAACAATTTGCGGAGGCTGCGATCCGGCTGGATCGGATTCGCAAACAAAAAAAGGAGCTGGAAGACGAAGAAAAACAGTTAAAGCAGGAGTTAATCACCTATATGGAGGAAAGGGGGCTGGAAAAAGTCCCGATTAATGAACAACAGGCTGTCCACTTGCAACAGCGTGTTCAGCGCCGGGACTTCGACGTGACGGAAGCGAGTCGGGTGCTTCCGCCCAATCTTTTTCAGGATGTGTTAACGATTCATTCCGGAAAAATACAGGAGATGGTGAAGGAAGGAACCATCTCCGAGGAACAGTATCGCCGGATTTTAATCAAAGAATATTTATCGACGTATATTGTGATCCGTTAATAAAAACGTCGCTGGATTCCGGCTTTCAATCGCGGGTCGTCCATCAGCGAAAGAAGCGAAACAGGGAAAATAACAGGGATAGTACGATACTGATGATGATGCTGGTCACGATCGGAAAATAAAAACGGACATTCTCTTTTTCTACGACAATGTCTCCCGGCAGGCGTCCCAGATTCAAAAACTTGCCGCCCACCTGCCACAAAAGTCCGGCGATGACCAGCAAAACACCTACAATAACCAGTGCTTTCGCTACAGGATTCATGATGATTCAGGCACCTCCAACCCGAAGTGTTGATAGACCAGTGGCGTCACCATCCTTCCCCTCGGGGTGCGTTGCAAAAATCCGATCTGCAACAGGTAAGGTTCATACACATCTTCAATGGTATGGGCCTCTTCGCCGATGGTAGCCGCTATCGTTTCCAGTCCGACGGGCCCGCCGCCGAATTTTTCAATGATCGTCCTTAACATTTTATGATCAATGTGATCGAGTCCGAGCGGGTCCACCTGTATTTTTTGCAAAGACTCCCGCGCCAATTCCTCCGTAATGATCCCGTCCCCTTCCACCTGGGCAAAATCACGCACCCGTTTGAGGAGACGATTGGCCACCCGCGGGGTGCCTCTGGAACGGTCGGCAATTTCCCTCGCTCCGTTGCCGCGAATCTCCACATTGAGAATCTCCGCTGCCCGGGTGACAATCACTTCCAGTTCTTCCGGTGTATAATACTCAAGGCGACTGACGACGCCGAACCGGTCACGCAGGGGCGAAGACAGCAGTCCCGCGCGGGTGGTCGCGCCGATCAGGGTAAAAGGAGGAAGATCGAGCCTGACCGATCGGGCACTGGGCCCTTTCCCGATGATGATGTCGAGGCAAAAGTCTTCCATTGCCGGGTAGAGCACCTCTTCCACGCTGCGGTTGAGACGATGGATTTCATCAATGAACAGGACATCCCCTTCCTGTAAATTGGTGAGGATGGCCGCTAAATCCCCCGGACGCTCAATGGCCGGTCCCGATGTGGTCCGCAGATTGACGCCCAGTTCATTGGCGATGATGTTGGACAGCGTCGTTTTCCCCAGTCCCGGCGGTCCATAGAGCAGTACATGGTCAAGGGCTTCTTTGCGAAGCTTGGTGGCTTCAATAAACACTTTTAAATTTTCTTTTACCTGAGTCTGTCCGATATACTCTGACAGATAACGAGGGCGCAGGCTGTATTCCATGCCCTCATCTTCATCCTGTATGTATGCGGAGATTATGCGATCATCCACCATCCATCTCTCCTTACTTCGTGGTTAAAAGTTGCAGTGCCCGGCGGATCGCCTGATCCGTCGTCCATTCCTGCTCTTGCATTTCATCCGCCAGCCGGTCTTTGATTGAAGCGATCTCTTTATCATGGTATCCCAGGGCCTTGAGGGCTTCAACCGCTTCCTTCAACTGCGGTGTCCAACCCTGACCGGAAACGGAAAGGCTGTCCGTTGCTCCGCTTTTGCCGGCGGCGGTGCCTGCAGCGTTGAGTGCATGGGCGCTGGCGAAGGCTTCGATTTTATCCTTTAAGTCCAGCACAATGCGCTGGGCCGTTTTTTTGCCGATGCCCGGAAAACGGGTGAGAAAAGTAACGTCCTCCTGCTGGATGGCCGCAGCGATCTGCTGTGGCGCGGCGGCGGATACAATGGCGAGCGCCCCTTTGGGCCCGATCCCTGAAACATCCAGCAACATGCGAAATAATTCCCTTTCCTCGCGGGTGGCAAATCCGTACAGATGCGTGGCGTCTTCCCTCACGTAGTAATGGGTAAACAGGCGGATGGTCGACGTGTTGTCGCTGTTGTTATTGTCCGCCTGGTGAAGGAGGGATTCAAACTGAAAGGGATTGCCGCAAAAAATACGATATCCCACGCCGTGACCGGTATCGATCACCACATGGTCCAGTTCCGTATAAGCAATTTTTCCTTCGATAAAGTCTATCATAAGTTGAGATCTCCTAACTACCGCTGATCTTTTAAGATGACGTCATTCAATTTGGCGGAGTGGGCATGGGTGATGGCCACTCCCAGTGCGTCGGCCACATCATCCGGTTTTGGAATTTCAGTGAGATTCAGGAGCATGCGCACCAATTCCTGCACCTGCTTTTTTTCCGCCTTGCCGTATCCGACGGTGGCCTGTTTCACTTGCAGAGGGGTATATTCCGCAATCGGAATACCCGCCTGTTCCGCGGCCAGCATCATGACCCCCCGCGCCTGCCCCACCGTAAAAGCGGTGGTGACATTTCGATTGAAATACAGTTTTTCAATTGCCATCACATCGGGACAGTAGGTTTGCAGCAACTCCTGCGTGGCCTCATACACCTGCCTCAGGCGTGTGGCCGTTTCCAGTCCCGCTTTTGTCTGAATACTGCCATATTGAACCGGGTGCAGTCGGCTTCCTTTTTGTTGAATAATACCGAATCCTACAATTGCAATCCCCGGGTCAATTCCGATGATGATCAAGGAACCGCCCCCTGTCTGGATATGAGGTGGGAAGCTGGAGGTTGGATTGGAAGAAATCGGCATGGCCGATTTCAACAAGATCCCACTTCTCGCTTCTCACATCTCATTTCCACTTTTCGCTTCTAAAAACATTGTACAACAAATCGGTGGATACGAACATACATTTTCATTTTTTCGTGGGCAGGGGGGTGGGGGTGTGGTAAAATTCTGGTAAAGGTGAGTTTGAAGACCTTTGATTAACAAGCGCGGGAGTTATGGCTCGTGATGTGAGCAGGTTTATGGAAAGGGTGGGTTTAATGATGGAAAAAGTGCGTTGTGGCTGGGTGACGGAAGATCCGCTGTACATACGGTATCACGATGAAGAGTGGGGGGTACCCGTGTATGACGATCGACGCCTGTTTGAGTTTTTGATTCTGGAAGGGGCGCAGGCGGGGTTGAGCTGGATTACCATTTTGAAAAAGAGGGAGGCATATCGCGAGGCGTTCGACGGGTTCGACCCTCACCTGATCGCTGCCTATGACGAGGAAAAAGTCGGACAGTTGCTGGCTAATCCCGGTATTGTCCGCAATCAACTGAAGATTCGCGCCGCTGTGAAAAACGCCCGTGCCTTTTTACAGGTGCGGGAGGAATTCGGTTCGTTCCGTGATTATATCTGGTCATTTGTGGATGGGAAACCGATCATCAATCACTGGCGCAGGCTGGAAGAAGTGCCCGCCCGCACACCGTTGTCGGATGCCATGAGCAAGGATTTGAAAAAACGCGGATTTTCTTTTGTGGGCTCGACGATCTGTTATGCGTTTATGCAGGCGACGGGGATGGTGATGGATCACACCACCGATTGTTTTCGGTATGATGAAATTTGATTAGGTTTAACGAACAAAAAGTTCGTTAGTTTCTCGATTTGGAGGAAAAACGGGAAAATAGGGAACAAAATGTTCGTTATATCCAGCCTGAATATAATAATTCAAATTCGAGGCCCGCGAAAGGATTCAAAACTTCTTACCCTTCCCCGGGCCTCATATATTCTCCATAGGTTGAAAGAACACTGTGATACTCGGCTACATTGCGAATGCGGATTCCTTTATATAAAAAATCAATCTCGTTCTGTGGCAGACGGGACTCTAATTTTTCAGTGTCAAGGTAGTAAAAGGTCTGGATGATGTTTTGCTCCTGCGGCGGCCCGTTAAACAGGGCCAGCATGGCATCTGGAGTCAGCCCGAAATATCCGTTTTCCTTACATAACGGGGAAATGTCATCAACATACTGTTGCAACACCCAGCGACCGTCGCTCCCTCCGCCGCTGCCGACATCCACTGCCCCCGTTTCATCTTCAAAAATCAGCTGCCACCCCTTATACTTGCGGGCCAGTTCCTCCGGGCTTAACATGACATCTTCAGTTACCGTTTTCTCACTTTCCACTCCGCAGATATAAATTTTTCGCAAAAGGACTTCCCGTTGTTCGGGACGATCCCCGCTTTCCCCGCCAACACTCACTTCGTCACGAACACCCGCTGCGCCTTCAACATCTGTGACCAAAGACTGAGCGGAATCGTCACTGCCCGTTTCCGTCGTCTGTGCACCCGCTGCACCCAGCCCCTGCAGTTCTTGCTGCTCCTGCGATGACGTGGGCGGTGCCGACGGCGTTGCTGCTGTATCAAGCCAGTACCAGAAACCCCCGGCAAACAGGATCCCCATCAGCAGCATCGTCCAAATGAGCGGTTTGTATCTTTTTCGAATGATGGAATGCTTGTCGGACATGATTAAAACCCCTTTTTCACCAACAAAAATTACTGCTTCGTGTGTAAAATGGCCGTTCGGAAGGCCAGTATTTTACACCTATTCTCTCCAATTGGCATCCATCATATACATTATTCCGCTTTTTCCATTTTTATGATCCCGTCAAGGGGGAGCCAGATCGGCCCGTCCTCCTCCTTTTCCTGTTCGATTTTGATACGACGCAACGCCTGATCAATTCTGGTGATCCGCCCCTCGTACACCCGGTCCTCCCATTCATCAAACTCCGTGACACGGGCCACGTACCCTTCCTGATAGGCATTCGTCAGTTCACGGGCCAGCAGTTCCAGCTCATCATCCGCCAGCCGGGGGCGTACTTTTTTCTTTTGCTGAGACCTGTGATCCAGCAACTGTTCACGATGTTCCGGCAACATCATGCGGGAGGATTCCCACAGCAAATTGCCCCGCTTCAAAAAATGATCCTTCATTTGTCATGCCCCCCGATTTTATGGGCGCGGTAGAGCGTCTGCCCTTCCGGAAGCAACGATACGGCACGGACGATCGCGGTGCTTCCGTATTTGTTGCGAATCGCATCCATCGCCTCCCCAAGACATCGCTTGCGCCACTCATCTCCAAACAGCGTCATTTGAAAAGGGGTCTCCGGTTGCAATCCCGACAGGGTCACCCCCACCTGCCGCACCGGCAGGCGATCCCAAAAACGATCAAACAACCGGCTCGCTTCACGATAAATGTCCATCGCATCGTTGGTCGGTTGATCCAGCTTATGCTGACGATAAAAACCGCTGGGCCTGTCAAAATCAGCTCCGCGACAGCCGGTGGCCACTGTGGTTCCGGCATATCCTTTGGCCCGGGCCCGGCGCGCCACTTCCTCCGCCAGTTCGAGCAGCACCACCTTGATTTCCCGTTCATCTCCATAATCCCGCGGCAGCGTCATCTGGTGCCCGATCCCCTTTTGCGTGTCGTGGGTGGAAGGCGTCACTGGACTGGCATCAAGCCCGTTGGCCGTCATCCAGAGGACATGGCCGGGAATGCCCCATTTTTGTTGCAGGCGCGACAGCGGAAACGCGGCGAGCTGGCCGATCGTGCGGATGCCCATGTTGTGCAGGTGCCGCTTCATGCGGCGGCCCACACCGAACATTTTTTCCACAGGGAGCGGCCACAGATGGGTCTTCAAGCGCTCCCGCGTCAACCAGAAAATCCCGTCCTCCGCCTTCTTGGCAAAATTGTCGCAGGCCATCTTGGCCATCACTTTGTTGGGGCCGATGCCGACGCGGGCAAACACTCCCGTTTCCTCCATGATGCGCTGTTGAATTTTTTGGGCCATCTCAAGCGGGGGGCCGAACAGGTGCCGGCTGCCGGTGACGTCGAGGAACTGTTCATCGATGCTGTACGGTTCCACCAAGTCGGTGAAGGATTCGAAAATCTCAGTAATCTGGCAGGAAACATCAAGGTAACGCTGCATCCGGGGACGAACCACCACGGCATGGGGACATTTTTGCTGTGCCTGCCACAGCGGCTCTGCCGTCTCCACCCCCCACGATTTGGCGATCGGACAGGCGGCGAGAATAATCCCGCTGCGTCGCTCCGGATCTCCCGACACGATCAGCGGGCGGTCCCGGAGCTCAGGCCGGTCCGCTTTTTCCACCGAAGCATAAAAACTTTGCATATCCGCCAGAAAAATGATCTTCTCTTTCATGCAACCGTCATCCTCGCTTTTGCAAATTTTTGCGCGCTGTTTTTTCCGTTGGAATTTATGAGAACATACGTTCGTATTACATAGTATATGCGAACAGGGAAAAAAGATGCAACCATAAAAAAATGGAAAGTTGGGGATCAACATCTTGCTTTGATTTCGAAAGCAGGTTATATTAAAAATGACCATAGTCATTTTATGAACATGGTCATTTTTTATATGTGTGAGGTGATCTTGAGCCGTGTCACTCAGGCAAAAAAGAAAAGAGGAATTAAAGGAAGAGATCTTTCGCCAGTCCCTGCGCCTGTTTAAAGAAAAGGGGTATGACAACGTGACAGTCGATGAAATCACCCGGGAATGCGGGATTGCCAAGGGAACCTTCTATAATTATTTTCCCAAGAAGGAACATGTTTTGCTCCATCTGGGGCTTTCACAGATGGACGTGTTCAGCGCCAGTCTGGAGGAATGTCGTCCTGACACAGACATCAAAGAAAAAATCGAAAAGATTTTCAGCAGTCTTTTTGTGGCTTTTGAAAAAGAGTGGGAGTTGATGAGTCTGGCTGTTTCGGAAATTCTGCGGACCAACCTCATTTCCGGGCAGGAACTGGAAACGATCAACCACTTTACCCGCTCACTCGCCGCCATGCTGGCTGAAGCGAAGGAGCAGGGGCAATTGTCGGCTGCGTTAAACCCGCAGACCGCTGCTTCAACTTTGATCAGCATTTACTTTCACACGCTGATGGTGGCTATTTCTTCGAATGAAAGTACCCGATTGTCCGCCATCTTCCGAGAACATTTTGATGTGATTTGGAATGGTTTGAAGCCATAAGACGAAAGAAGAAAGGGAGAGCAAACATGGGAAAAAATTTTATCATCACGGGCGCAGGCGTTGCCGGACTGACGACAGGGATCGCGCTGCAGAAACAGGGATTTAACGTGAAAATTTATGAGAGCTACCCGGAGGTCAAATCGGCGGGGGCGGGCATTGTGCTGGGTCAAAATGCCCTCAAAGCTCTGGCGCAAATCGGCGTCGACCAGGATGTGATCCGGGCGGGGAAATGGGTGGATCAGGTCAAGCTGAAAACGAGCGACGGCAGGCTGATTTCTTCCATCGATCGCAGTGAGGTGTCCCTCGGTGATATCCGTGTCCTCGCTCTGGGTCGTGCGGAACTTCACCATATTTTGTACAGTCATCTGCAGGAGAATACGGTG